>JABABK010000026.1:0-11482 GCA_014238285.1 Hellea sp. | reverse complement strand
TGCCTGTGACTTTACCGCGGATATAGGCCGCTTTTGCTTTGATATCGCCGCTGATCGCGCCTTGCTCACCAACGGTGACTGTTGCAGCTGAAATATTGCCTTCGTGACGGCCATCAACCTGAATGTCGCCATCTGTGCGGATTTCACCGATGATTGTTATGTCGCGCCCTAGAATTGACGGTGCTGATGCTACAGGTCTCGGCGCCGTTTTCTTTACAGGGTCTGATGCAGTTTGAGCATTTTGAGAATTTGTCTTACTGAACATAGAGACCGGCCTTTAAAAATTTGTCGGGGTCATAAACATCGCCCTGGAAGTGAATTTCATAATGTAAGTGCGTTGCTGTACTACGGCCCGTGGAACCCATGCCACCAATTTTATCGCCTTTTTTAACTTTTTGACCTCTTTTTACATAAGTCTTGGCCAAATGGGCGTATTTGGTGGTGAATCCATGACCGTGGTCAACAATTACGACCTTACCATAGCCGCCTTTTGTGCCCGTGTAAATTACAGTTCCTTCCGCAGTCGAAACTATTGGGGCCAAATGATAAGATGCCATGTCGACGGCTTGGTGCATTGCAGGGCGGCGCGTGAAGGGGTCTTTGCGGACGCCAAACGAACTCGTGCGGTAAAAATCAGCGTCAACAGGGTGCCCGAGGGGAATAGCCTTTAGGGCATCGTTGAGTAGTTTGGCTTCAAATGCTCTAGCTTTAATGCTGTTGATACGATTATCTTCTGGATTGTCGGAGGTGAAATTTTCAAGTGACATTAATGGGCCGCCTGTTCCGACATTTCCGGCCTGTAGGACTTGCTCAACATCCATATCAGTTGATTCGATAATTGCTCGGGTCGTTTCGATGCTATCCAACGTTTCGATTTCTGCCGAAATTAGAATAGAATTCTGCGTGTGTCCGAGATTGTTAAGTGAACGATCAATTCCTGTACCTGTGTCCAAGCTAGCTGTTTTTATGTTACTGATGCGAGACTGTCTCGGGAGGCTATCGCGAATAGTGGGGTATTGTAGAATTTTTGGTTTGGCGTAATCATCGATTTTAAACGATGATACATTTTCTGTAATAACAGGCTGATTGACGAACTGAGCAATAGCCGCGTGTTTTTCTTGAAAACTGTGGGCTGCACGCTCGAATGTTTCTTGCTGTTGTGTGAGTTGCAGTTGAGCATTGTCGTAACGCGCTTCTGCATCCAGCAATAATCTCTCATATTCGGCCTTCACAAGTTTGTTTTGCTGAGCCGCCCCTCTAAGTGGGTTGTGGCCCCACGCTAGGTTAAAGATTGTGATTAAGCACCAAAGGGCTACGAAGCCCGCAAAAATCGATGCCGCTAATTGCGTTCTAGTTTTCAGGATGAAGTAACTAACTTCTCCGCCTGAACGCAGATAAATTTGTCTTTCAGGAAAGTATCGCAATACAGCGCTTTTACTTTCCTCGAAGATATTACTGAACATGTATTCCCCAAGTCTCATATTTTTTTGCATACCACGAAATTATGAATCAATTTTCAAGTTAATTTTATAGTTAATAAGCGTTTTTTAATGAAACCCTAATTATTTGGACAACGGGAGGTAATAATCCTGTTCCAATCCAGCTTTTAAACGAGCTATTTCGTTAAATGGTTGCTTTAAGGTCCCGCTAAAATGTTCTTTCACTTGTTCATGGAAGTATGCTTTAGGTTCTCTGCGTCTTCGAGTCGAGACATAATCAAACCATTTTTTACCGCAAGCTACATGAGAAACCTCTTCTTCATATATAAGACTGAGGATTTCGACGCTGCGTTTATCGCCGATATTTTTGAATTTTTTGATCATTGGCGGCGTAACGTCAAGCCCTCGCGCCTCTAATACTAATGGCGCGATTGCCAAGCGCGCGGCAATGTCGTGAGATGTTTTCTGCGCCGCTTCCCATAAACCATTATGAGCCGGAAAGGAGCCGTACTCATAACCAAGATCAACAAGGTAGTCGCGAAGGAGCATGAAATGTCTGGTTTCATCATGGGCGACCTGTACCCAGTCATTGATAAAATCAGATCTTTCGGCTTCGGTTTCAAATATTGGGCCGTTTCCAAATCGTAAAAACATATCAGTGGCCAGGTTGATGGCGTTAAACTCTATATGAGCAACGGCATGGAGTAGCGCCGCGCGGCCTTCAATTGAACCTAGTCGTCGTCTGGGGACCTGAGAGGGCGGCACAAGCTCCGGGTTCTCGGGATGTCCTGCTATATCCGGAATGTTTGAAACAGGAGCGCCAATCGTCTTTTGCGTGTCCCAAAGGCGTTTCATCTCAAAAACACTCTTGATTTTAGTTTCAATGTTTAAGGCTGTTAGGCTCGTATGGGCGAGATCATAGATGTTTGTCATGACTGTTATAGAGACTTTAGTGTGTCCAACACATTTTGAGCGTGATTTTTAACTCGGACTTTGCGCCAAATTTCAACGATTTTACCATCAGGTCCAATTAAGAAACTGGCTCTTTCTATGCCCATATAGGTCTTGCCATAGAGTTTCTTCTCAACCCAGACGCCATAGGCTTCTGTCACAAGGCCTTCCAGGTCAGCACCTAGGCTGATCGTTAGGTCTTGTTTAGCGATGAAATTTTCATGTTTTTTGACGCTATCTCTCGATACGCCTAAAATCGCGCAATTATTTTGCTCAAATTCTGATCTCAAGGCGGAAAAATCTTTGGCTTCAATCGTGCAGCCAGGTGTATTGTCTCTAGGATAGAAATAGAGAACCAGATACTTCCCAGCATAGTCTGAAAGAGAGGTATCACCGCCATGTTCCGTTGGCATAGAAAAATCTGGCGCTTGTGAACTTTTCTGTAATGACATCATGACATCCTTTCTTTCATGGGGTACCCCCAAATCGGTTGTTCATATGGACGGAAATTTGACTCACGACAAGAAGAATGATGGCGAACATCCGCTAACTCTGTGGCGTAAGTTTACCACTATGCGTCATAGTGAGAAAAAGCATGTGCGTGTCTCAGGTTATATTCTCTATCGAGTGTGGCGTATTGCGTCGGAAGGTTTGGCTCTAATTATGGGGCTAGCTTTTTTATGGCTTTATGGGGCTAATTATCTGACAGCTCATAAAAAAGTCGATATTTCTTTTTTATCGCCGAATGTATCCGCATGGTTTGCGGCCACGTTTGAAGGACGCGCCGGGGAGATCGAAACAATTTTTTTGGAGTGGGACGCTCAAAGTAATAGAGTTGTTTTTACGGCGAATAATGCTGTTGTCTTGGATGAAAATGATTCCGAAATTCAATCTGTTAAGAAGGTCACATCAAGTCTTGATTTTACCAAAGCACTGTCGGGGCACTTTGTACCAGAAATAGTCGAAATCAATGGCGGCAGTGTTACTTGGGTCAAAACCTCTAACGGACGCGTTATCGCTGGCCTCGGGACCCCTGAGACAGTGGGCAAGTTTGGCGTGTTTCTTCACAGTCAGCCTGGAGAGGTCGCAAAAAACCAACCGTTCTCTATGGGGGACTTGCAGGGTATTCGTACAAATAATTCAACGATTTATGTGTTGGATGCAACATCCCAAGTAAACTTTCGCATCCATAACGCAAATTTGGAATTATTGGCATCTGGCAAAGATTATACCTTTAATGCTGCCGGCGATATTTACGGTCAGCAAAATGCAGGGATTTTTGATCTTAGATCAAACTTTAATGATGATTTTTCTGATGTGACATTTGATCTGAACGCCCAAGGATTACGGCTTTCTGAAATTGCGCCTAAAATTGGCCGATTTCACGAGCTCTCCGAATTTACGATGCCACTTGATAGCCAGCTTTCACTGCGGGCTAAACCAGGCCTAGGCCTAGAGACCGTCCGTATGGACTTAACGGCCGGGGAGGGGGAGTTTTCATTGTTTGGGGTTGAGGATAAGTTAGAATCTGCAAGCCTGGTTGCTAATTACGACACGAATTTACGGAAAGTCATTTTTGAAACAGTTGATATTCAGAGTGAAAAATTACGAGCGCAAGGACAGTTTAGCTTTTCTAATGTGGGAACACCCGCGACGGCATTTCGTAGTCCAGAGATAGAAATGGATATGGATTTAACTAGATTGTATATGGATTTAACGCAATATTTTGATGCGCCGTTTGATTATAGCCGAGTTATAACAAAAGCTTTCTGGATAGGGGAAGAGAAGCGTCTTGACGTTGAGATGTTTGAGTTTTCGAGAGCCAAGTATAGCTTGATTGGCGATATTGAATTACGATTTTCTGACACAGGCAAAATTCTCGGCCTGACAGGGCAGCTCGATAAAGCGGGAGTATTTGCCGTTAAAGATTTTCTGGCTTATTGGCCCAAAAACTTTGTTAACGGCGCGCGTCGGTGGATTTTTAAAGCCATGCAAGCCGGAGAATTTGATCAGTTAAAAGCCAAATTTGACGTCGATGACACGGCTTTGTCGGGGAGACCTCTTAATGATAACCAGTTGAAAGTCGATTTCTCGGTTATTAATGCCAATGTTCAATATATGGATCATATGCCGCCTTATCTAAATGCCAGTGCCTCAGGGATTTTGCAGGGTAATCATTTGGAAGTAATGGCAAGTGGCGGCAGAGCTGGCACACTAAACATTCATGATGGTATCGTGAACATACCTGTTTTGCGGCCAAAGGGCGGAGATTTTACGATCAACGTCAATGGTAGCGGCGATGTCGCTGAAATGCTTAGAATTATTGATAATAAACCATTTGAATATACTAGCCGTTATGGGGTGAAGGCCGAGGATTTTGGCGGTCACGGAGTACTAAATCTCAAGGTTACGCGTCCATTATTAGAGTTTTTTGAACTCGACCGTGTCACTTATGAGGTTACGGGTGACATCAAAGAGGCCTCGGCGCCGTTTGCATTAGGTGAGCATTGGCTAAAAAATGGTGATGTCTCCTTGAGGTCCGATAAAACGGGCATGGAGGTAACGGGGCCCGTGGATTTTGGGCCATGGCGTCCAATCCTAACGATCAATGAAGTTTTTACTGAGCCAAGACCGCCGACAAGCTATAATATATCAGGTATTATGAACCGCGAAGTCCTCGACAAGTTTGGGATTGGTTTTCGGCAATATTTCGATGGCGAAATTGATTTAACAATCGACGCTGAGGGCCGAGGTATTAATGTCGGAGCCGCTACGATTGATGCAAATCTCACAAATTCTCATATTCAATTTGCTCAGTATAATAAAGCTCTGGGAGAGCCTGCGAGTTTATCTGGTGTGCTTACTCGCCAAATTGAAACGGGCGGGACGACATTTGAAGATTTAAGCCTGACCGGACAGGGCCTTTCTATCATTGGTAATTTAGATATGGGGGGTGATGGCCGCTTAAACTATCTCAGCCTACCGTCTGTCTTCATCGAAGGCGTGGGAGATGTAAAACTAGATGTACGGCCAGATGCTGAATTATCAAAACTCATGATCAATTTATCAGGAAAATATCTGGATGTGTCCGATATTATTTCCCAGATGATCCGTCCTGATGCCAAACCTTTAGGCGTTCCTTATGCCCTAAAGGCTGACCTTGAAGCCCTTGTGATTAAGCCTGATTTTATTCTGACGAATACGTTGGCTAACGTCGACAATAACGGTGAAGAAATCTTAAGTGCGGATGTTACAGGGCAAGTTTTTGGTGAACCTTTTTCCTTTTTGGTTGATCCCCAAGATGGCGCAAGACAGCTACACCTAGAAATTCCGGATGCCGGGAAAGCGATATATGCGTTCTCAAAATCTACCAGGGTTTCGGGCGGTCAGTTATTAGTTGATGGGGAATTGCTAGCGCTTGGAGACGGCGGTGGCTTTGTGGGGAATGTCCGTATGGATGACTTTGTCGTTGAAGAGGCCCCCGCCTTTGCTCAACTCCTATCATTTGGATCTCTTAAAGGCCTGTTTGATACTTTAAGCGGGTCTGGTGTTCACTTTGACAAGTTAAGAATGCCGGTTGAATATCGACGGGGCCGTTTAAAAATGACTGAAGCGCGCATGTCTGGCTCTGCCTTAGGCATGACGGCAGACGGGATTATTAATATTGCCAATAAGACCATGGATATCGACGGTGTATTAGTGCCGTCATACACTGCGAATTCTTTGCTCGGAGGTGTTCCAATTATTGGTGATATTTTGGTTGGTAAAAAAGGTGAAGGTATATTTGCCCTGAGTTACTCTATGAAAGGACCGTTTGAAAAAACTGAAGTGACGGTCAATCCTCTTTCCGCACTGACACCAGGGTTTTTACGGGGTATATTCGAACCCAACCGTAAAAAGGATGACGAAATTATGGAAGAAGCAGCACAGGAAAATGCTGCTGCCAATGAAAAAGTTGAAGCTGAAGAAACTATGCCTGACGAATAAGAGCGTGCTTCTTTTTTCCAACAGAAATTTTGACGACCCTATCGCTGTTTAAATCTTGGTCGGTGAATTTTTGAAACGGATCCGTGACTTTTTCATCATTAATTTTAAGCGCCCCGGCTTTAACATGACGCCGAGCTTCCCCATTTGAGGCTGCTAAGCCTGTTAAAACGGCTGAAGCAATGGCTGTTAGCTCGGAATACTCATCAGTGCTTACATCAAAGGTTGGGAGGCCCTGCGCTGTTCCGCCTTGCTCAAATGTTGTCTTGGCAGTTTCTTCAGCCGAGCGAGCCGCATCAGCGCCGTGAAGTAGGGTCGTCGCTTCATTGGCTAGGCGAGCTTTTGCTTGATTGATTTCCGCGCCTTCTAAGGCTTCTAATTTTTTGATTTCATCTAGCGATAAATCTGTGAATAGACGTAGGAACTTGCCGACGTCGGCGTCTTCCGTGTTGCGCCAGAACTGCCAGTAATCATATGGGCTTTTGACAAATTGCTCGCCCCAGGCGACATCAGCATTAAGCCACATCGCGCCTTCGGCCGTCTTGCCCATTTTTCCACCAGAGGATGTGGTGATCAGCGGTGTTGTAAAGCCGTAAACTTCGTTGCCTTCGACGCGTCGTGTCAGGTCGGCGCCGCCGATGATATTGCCCCATTGATCAGACCCGCCGAGCTGCAAATTACAGCCATAGCGGCGATTTAGTTCTAAGAAGTCGTAAGACTGCAAGAGCGTGTAATTGAACTCTAGGAATGTCATCGGCTGTTCGCGCTCTAAGCGGCGTTTGACAGATTCCAGCGCAACCATGCGGTTGACCGTAAAGTGAACGCCCATATCCCGTAGAAACTCGATATAGCCGAGCTTGTCGAGCCATTCAGCATTATCGACCATAATGGCTGCGTTGGGGCCGTCAAAATCAAGGAATTTGGAAAAAACTTGCTTGATGCCATCCTTATTGCGCTGAATAGCGTCATGGGTCAGGATCGGGCGTGATTTGTCTTTATCAGTCGGGTCGCCAACTTTGGTCGTGCCGCCGCCCAAAAGTACAATCGGCTGGCCACCGGATTGCTGTAAGTGGCGCAACATCATAATCTGAACGAGAGAGCCAACATGCAGGCTTGGCGCCGTGCAATCAAAGCCGATATAACCGATGAGATTGTCTTTTTGCGCAGCTATATCCAGCGCTTTTTCATCCGTGCACTGATACAAAAACCCACGCTGCGTTAGACGTGTCATCAATTCTGATTGATATGTGCTCATGAATCGGGCCTTATAGTGTCGAAGTTCGGCTTTCTAGCAAGTTGAAACCTTATGTCAAAAGGAAAGCAGTCTCTTAAGAATGAGCGGTAAAATTTACACAGCTTTGGGTCTGATGAGTGGTACGTCACTGGATGGTGTGGACGGGGCGGTTATTAGGACTGATGGTGAGAAGGTTTATGGGTTTGGGGCGTCTTTGGACGTAGCCTATAGCTCGTCGCATAAGAATACACTTGCCGAGGCTACTCAGGCAGCTTTGCGCTGGAAGTTTTCTGGTCCAAAGCCAAATAGTCTTCTCAACGCACAGACTGTAGTAGATCGGAGCCATATAAAGGTCGTCTCTAGGCTTTGGCTAAATTCAAAATCTAAGATCGACGTCATTGGGTACCATGGGCAGACTATGGTCCATTTACCGCCAGAAAAGAGTGTGACCGGGCAGACCTTGCAAATTGGTGATGGTCAGAAGTTTGCGGACAAATTTGATGTCCCTTGCATTTATGATTTTAGAACTGCTGATGTCGAGGCTGGCGGGCAGGGCGCACCTCTTGCACCGATTTATCACAAAGCCCTTTGCAAGTATTCGAATCTCACCGGAAATACGATTGTGCTTAACCTTGGTGGTGTCGGAAACTTCACTTGGATCGGCGCAGGCCCCTTAATGGCGTCTGATACCGGGCCCGCCAATGGGCCGCTTGATACATGGCTCGAAAGTCATGGCAAAGGTTATGATAAAAACGGAGAGTTTTCGCGTATAGGCAATATTGATTTCGGAAGAATTGACAAATGGATCGGCGCAGATTTCTTCCAAATATCGACCCCAAAATCTGCCGACCGATATGATTTTGATGTGATGCACGACATGATAGGATTATCACTTGAAGACGGTGCTGCAACGCTTGCAGCCTTCTGCGCGTTGTCCGTCAAGAAAACGCTGTCGCAATTACCGCAAGGCCCAGATCAAATTATCGTTTGTGGCGGCGGGCGTAAAAATACCACTATCATGAATATGTTGCGCGCTGAAATGAGCTGCTCTGTTAAAACAGCCGAAGATGTCGGCTGGCAGGGTGATTTTATCGAAGCGCAAGCTTTTGCTTATCTAGCCGTGCGAAGCAAGCTTGGTTTGCCTATATCATTTCCAGAGACGACGGGCGCGCCAGAGCCTATGACGGGCGGCCGAATTGCTTATCCGAAGTGAAATAAATAATGTCATCCCGGCCCACGAGCCGGGACCTAAAATATTTCCATCAAGATTTAAGGTCCCGGATCAGCGGGCTTCGCCCTTGTCCGGGATGACAGAATGATTATCCCGCGTCCAAACGAGGGGTTCTTGGCTACATATTGTAAATATAAATGCTCATCCAGTTAGCTGCTCTTTGAACCTATTGTTAACTGGCATCACCCGGATACGAGACTTCAAGCACGAGACATCCCTCATCGGTTTTAAAGGGTCCATGTTTTTCGCCTGGTGGACGGCAGGCATAGTGACCTTTTCGCAGGGCGCAATTTTGTGCCGCGTCCCATAAGGATCCCTCAAGAATATAAATTTCTTCCACATATGGATGGGATTGAACACCCATAGCGGATGTGTCTGTGCCGGGAAGAAAACGCGTTAATCGCGTATAGTTTCCGGTCTCAGGGTCTTCGGATAGCGTTATGAATGTCGCGAATTTCTCTAGTTCTGGAATTGATTGCCATTTTTCCTGCTGATCAGTGTCAAGTGGGTTCCAGTACGGGATTGGCGATTTCATATTGAGCAATCATGACGTTATAATAGACAATCCCCGCCTATGCGGGGACGAGCGGTTAAACTAACCTGCTTCTAAACGAGGGGTTCTCGGCGGAACATATTGCGGGTCAAGATGTTCATCAAGATAAGCATCGATCACATCCATGGTTTCGTCCAAATGTTCGGTATAGAAATGATCGGCGCCTTCAATACGGTGCGTGCTGATGATTTTACCTTTTTGGACGCGAATTTTGTCAATCACGAGATCAACATCATCGGCTGGAACAATCGGGTCTTCACTGCCATATGTGACGAGGCCGGATGCTGGGCACGGCGCGAGAAAGGCAAAGTCATATGTGTTTGTCGGCAGTGACATGGAGATAAATCCAGCGACTTCCGGGCGGCGCATCAATAATTGCATGCCAATCCATGATCCGAATGAGTAACCTGACACCCATGAAAACGGGGCGTTTTGGTTGAAACTCTGCATCCAATCCAGCGCATAGGCAGCATCTTGTAACTCGCCTTGGCCATTGTCATAGGTTCCGATAGAACGGCCGACACCGCGAAAGTTAAACCGCAATACAGAGAAGCCGCGGGCTTTGTATTGTTCATACATGGCTACAGGGATTCGGTGATCCATATGTCCGCCCGCTTTGGGGTGAGGCGACAGGATTAGGGCGCAAGGCGCAGCAGGGTCTTCTGATGGGTGGTAACGACCCTCAAGACGACCTTCGGGGCCGGCGAAAATGACTTCTGGCATTTAGCTCTCTTCATTCTTATATTTAATCTTGACTAGAAGAGTCGGGATTACTAGTTACCCCACTCTATAAACGTGGTGCGCTTTAACAAAGGCATTTGTAAAAAGCGAGAAAAATCCACTAAATAAGGACTGTTTTGAGTGAAACTGACTGCAAAAGGACGCTACGCCATCATGGCAATCACGGATTTGGCCGCTCAAGGGCCGGATTCGGTTGTGTCTTTGTCCGAAATTTCAGAGCGTCAGTCTATCTCTTTATCCTATTTGGAGCAGCTTTTTGGCAAACTTCGTAAAGCTGGCCTCGTTGATAGTTTTCGAGGTCAATCGGGTGGTTACAGCCTTTCCGAGCCAGCAAAAGACATCAGTCTCGAGGCGATCATTTCAGCGGTTGATGAAGAGATAAAACTTCACGGCTGTACGCCGGAAATCAAACAACACTGCACGGGTCACACAACCCAGTGCATGACCCACTCCCTTTGGGATGCTCTGGAAGCCCATATTGAGGACTTTTTAGCTAAAGTTTCTGTGGCAGACGTGGTTGCGCAGAATGTCAATGTAATAGAGGTGGCGGAATGACCTCTCAAAAAACAAACAAGCGAGTCTATTTCGACCACAATGCTACGTCTCCGGCCCGTCCTGAGGTGATTGAAGCTGTGGCTCGCGCCATGACTGTGATTGGTAACGCTTCGGCGCAGCATGCTCATGGCCGCGCGGCGCGTAACCTTGTGTCTGACGCCCGTGAAGCCCTTGGTATGGCGCTTGGGCTTTGTGCACAGGACTTTATATTTACAGGCGGCGGCACTGAGAGCGATAATACAGCGATTTATTCTGCTGTTTCAGGCGGATGTAAGCGATTATTGATATCATCCCTAGATCATCCAGCCACACAAAGCGCGGCTGAGCGTTTTGGCGAGACCGTTGAACTTATTCCGGCGCTCCGTAGCGGTCTTTTGGATCTGGATTGGTTGCAAAACCGCCTTAATAACTGGGATGAAACCGACGGTAGGCCATTTGTATCTATGCCGGCGGCCAATAGCGAAACGGGCGTCATCCAAGACTGCGAACGCGCCATCGATATGGTGCATGAGACTGGCGGGCTTATTCTAATCGATGCGGTACAGGCTCTTGGCAAAATCGACTTTATGTGTTTGCCGGATTATTTATCTGTCTCCGCCCATAAGCTGGGCGGACCGTTTGGTGTTGGCGCGCTTTATGTGGCCGCTGATGCGCCTTATGCATCTCACCTAACAGGCGGCGGACAAGAACGCCGACACGCCAGTCCTGCTGAAAGACATCAAAGAGATTCTGGTCGAGCCCGGGGTCAACGATACCGCCAAGTATCTGCTCACCTACAAAGAGCGCGAAGATCG
>JABABK010000025.1:41324-46151 GCA_014238285.1 Hellea sp. | reverse complement strand
TATAAAGCCTGACAAAGAAGGCGCGCCCGATCTCAGCATGGGCAAATTCACAATAGATGGCAATGATCCGCTTGTATTGCAGTTAAGCCAATCGGTTAGTGATAATTCCGACCTGTTACCATTCTTAGACTTTCAGAAATTACTTCTAAGTACACCCGAGAAACCCGTTGCCCCAAAATTGGGTGATCCTGTTTTTGACCCCCCTAATATTTCTTATAACTCCCCGCTGGAGCAAAAAGTTGCCGCCGTGTACCGCTTTAAACAAGCCGAACAAGACTATGAAAAAAGATACGCCCGCTATCAGGAGATATTTGAGAGACCACGCGCTCTTGTTTCGGGTTATCGATCTAACCCTGACGGGTATCTGGATTATGTTAGGTCTACCCTTTCGGATGATAGCCAAGGCGATCCGAACTCGTTTTTTTTTAAACCGAGAGCTTTCCACATAGCAGAAGATGTGCGCCGAAAACACACATTTATTGCCGCCGGTACAGGTTCAGGTAAAAGTGAACTTATAAAGTTCCTGATCCGTCATTACGAAACTGTGAACAAAAATACCGCCGTGATCCTCATTGATCCGCACGGCCCATTGGCAAAAGATGTCGCTCTTTATTCAGAGCACTTAGACAATGACCGACTGGTTTACATTGATGTACGATTGTCACCAGGTCATCACGCGGTGTTTAACGCTTTTGAAGTCAAAGACAAAAGTGAGCAAAGCCTTGAAATTCAAAGCGAGCATCTCGTCGCGGCATTTGAACAAATCGTAGGTGGTTTTTCCGAAAATATGGAAGCCCTCTTAATTCCATGTTTGACCCTGTTGCTTCATAAAGACGGTTCTGATCTATCCGATATAATCCCATTGCTGGACAACAAACGAAATCAGGATTTGATTAGGTATGGCCAAACCCAGCTTCCTTATGAAGAACATCGCAAGTTTTTTAAGTATGGCTTTTTTTCTAATAATTATGACAGTTCGAAAGACGCGCTTAACAATCGGTTTCAATCACTGCTTAGTATTCCGACGATCAAGCGGTTTACCTGTGGCCCGTCAACATTTGATCTGGAAGACTTGATTGAGCAAAAGAAAATCATCGTGTTTAATTTACCGAGGTCTAAAGTTTCCAAGAAAGCCATAAAAGTAATCGGGCAGTTCATAACGGCCTATGTGCAAGGTTACACCATGCGCCGCCAAGACATTCCCAATAATCCTATGACGCCCGTTCATTTTTTCGTGGATGAATGCCAGTATTTTATTTCGAGTACTACCGAGGAGATTTTGGGGGAAAGCCGTAAATTTGAGCTTTATCTGACATTGGCAACCCAGCGTACCAAACAAGTCGGCAATGATTTACTCGATACCATTCTCGGGAATGTAGCCTGCTTTTTCGTTGGGAAAAGCAAGGGACAAACGCTTTCTAAGATGAGTGACCAGCTTGATATTGACAAAACCGAAATCAAAAACTTAGCTGTAGGGAATTTCTATGTATCCCAAGAAAGCAAACTACCGACTAAGACTAAACTGCCGGAAGTAGGTCAAAAATTTGCGATGACAAAAAAGCAATGGGAAACGGTTAAAGCCGAGCAGCTCAAACGTTATTATAAACCCATTGAAAATAATTTTGAACGTGAGCACCAAAGTCCAAAACAGAGCAGTTCCAAACCTCGCCACAAAAAACCGGGCATTGTATTTCCGGGCGCGCCGCCAAAACCTAATCCGAAACCATGAGGTTTGTTACTCTACCAGAAAACCCGCATCGTACCTTGGAAGCACTTGCGATTTATCGATACCTAACATCACAGCAAATCTCTGATTTAGGTCTTGCGACTACCCCTACTGTAGTAAGAGATCATATTTTGAAAAGCCATCTCAAAAAAGGCCGTTCTCCCCTCGTAAAATCCAAGGACTTCGGCCTTTGGCCGGGGTATGGAAAACTGCCCCACATTCATTATATGACACCCGAAGGCGCCAACTATCTGGCGGATTATTCCGGTGTTGATGTTGATGAAATCCGCTACCCGAAAGGTGGTGTGCAGTACCGGGCTGATTTTTTTCATCGCCTTTCCACCATTGACTGTCATATTGCTCTGAGAAAATGGGCGGCGGCCAATGATCTTAAGGTCAACTTTTCTCATCTGTATTTTGATAAAACGGGATCACAGCGCGGTTCCGGCCCAAAGCAAGTAAGTGACGCGCGGCTTGATCTTGGTAATGGCGGTTTCATTGTTCCTGATATCGTGACCTGCTTTAACCGTGAAGATTATATTTTACCCCTCGTGCTCGAAGTTCATCGCCATCCTGACACCAAAGAGATAGCCCAGCAATTACAACGTAACGCTACGGCTATTTATGCCGGGGCCATGGCTGCCAAGTATGACCTCCCAATCAATAATCTTGTTCTATCAGTTCACGAAAAACCGGAAGTCATGAAGCGGGTCATGACATTACTTATGCAAATCCCAAATTTCGAAAATTACATAGATGGCTTTTTGTTTAACACCGTAGAGCAGGTCAAAACTGACATTACGCAAGGCTGGGCATATGCCAATATGAAGCCAACCTTAATTTTTGCAGGTCAATAATATTTTCAGATGTAGAAAATTTAGTACCCTGTTCTCCCATGGCAGAAACTCATACGGTTACGATTGCCCGCCTAAACGACAAATTACGTGTTGAAGGTGTTGGCGGAAAAATTCTGGCGACCATTGGCGTGCAAAATCTGAGCCACTCCGTTCGCGCCGATGTCATTCGGGCTGTATGTGAGTTTTCGAATTTTGACAGTGGTTCAGACCCCTACAATGAGCATGACTTTGGCAGTATCCAAGTTAATGGTGAAACCTACTTTTTCAAGGTGGATTATTATGGAGCCGACTATATGAGTGGTTCACCCGATCCGGCTGATCCTGAAGTCACACATCGCGTCATGACGATTATGAGGGCCGATGAGTATTAACCCGTTATTTTCAAAATGGATGCCCATTTTTCGGATGCAAAAACGCATTCAAACTGATTTGGTTTTTTACTAGCGTTTGATAATTTCCCTATTCAAGAAAACCGTTGTTGTTTATTTTGTCTATCAGGCCATCATTTGCGCCCAACCACAAACCTATCAAAATGAAATCAATTTGAGAGAGGGTATTGAGAGTTATTTTATGTAGTTAAGCTGTAGGGCAGAGGAACCCTCTCAAATTTATTCCTTTGTGCGACAAGGGCGCATGCTAAAAAAACGTAGGATTCATAAATTGTGGGTGCCCGGTAATTAAATAATCAGCACCAGTTCCATATGCGATCATCATTGAACTTTCTTCAACGTTAGGCAATAACCAGTCTATAAACTTATTTTTTGTTATAGGATATAGTCGGTACTCAGGATAATCTCCCTGCCAGCTTAAAGCATTATTTTCCGAAGTCCACAGAGGAATGAACTCCTCTCCATTAGGAGAGACGCCGTTTGCACACTGATTGTGTGTATCGGAGTATAAGGTAAAAATATTATCATTCTCGTAAAATTGTGTTCGAAACAGTTGGCTTTCTTTTAATGGCGATATTGAGGCTATATCAATATCATTTGGAGAAATAATCTCTATTTTCACCCTCTCAAACCAAAGTGAATAATTCCAATGCCCTATATCATCCCAAATTTGTTCATTTCCATCCGAATCTAAGGTTTCCAAAATAGCAGACACGATCCACCCTTCTTCTTCGATAGCTTTCACAATATCAGCAAATTTGATAAGTTTTTTTTCTTCTTGGAAGTACGCATGAATTATTGCCGCCGAATAAACATTGGCAAGATCAGCGTCATTTCCTGGAAAGGCATCAAATGTTACTTTTTGTAATTTTAGCATATTTCTAGTCCGAAACCTTCGGTTTATCCCCGCGTTTGTTGTAATGAGTTTTATTAGCCCCGCTAACTCTATCACCATTTTGTTTTACGGAATGATGGTGTCTGGCTTGTTTGCGGGTTGCCTTATCGGTAACAGTTTTGCCGCTGCCTGCAGGGTCATTCTTTGCACCATCCAAAGCTTTTTTTCTCGTCGAAGAATCGGAATTATGGTATTTAGGCTTACCGCTTGAGCCTAGTTCAGATTCAGGCACCCCTTTATCAATATACTTTTGTCTTGTTGATTGCGCGTCCGAGTTTCCCCCTCCACCTCCTCCGGTTACATCACATTCCCCTTTAGCATTGTGCACCCAAATGGAATTCCTACCAACAAAAAATGTATTAAACTCTGCAACTGTCAAATTAAAAGTAGGGTGTATTATATTCGTATTAAAAACTGAATTTACAACCATACCCTTACCGTCTGCAGTCACAACTGCCATTCCGGCAGTAAGTTGATTCGTCGGCAACCATCCTTTTCCGGCAACCCACCAAGGATGATCTTCGGAGGCTTCCAATAATTCCGTAGCTCCGTCGACACCAGTTAAATTAACCTCCCAAATTACGCGATCAAAGTTTCTGATCAAATTAGTGACAGTTTTTAAAGTAGTTTCGCCTGTTTTTTCATCGCGAGATAGAACCATATCTCCAACCTCGATACCCTCAATCGGACGAAGGCCTTCTTCTGTTTCAACAAGTGTTCCTGCTACAAAACAGCATGTCTTACCTGCACCACCAGCTCTACTCGCTGTCTTTGACTTTTTGGCATTATTGGCAAGCTTAGCCAATTTGGCCACTTTCCGGGCTGTCTTGGTCGGATCAAGAACTCCAAGAGCCGCGCCTTTGGCAGCTGCGCCGAGGTTGATATCCTCACCTGAGGCCGCCTGTATGGCCACTTCTAAGGCAACATCCACCATGAACTTGGCGACAAAGTTGATAAACT
>JABABK010000025.1:38342-41314 GCA_014238285.1 Hellea sp. | reverse complement strand
ATGGCCACTTCTAAGGCAACATCCACCATGAACTTGGCGACAAAGTTGATAAACTCTCCGTCTGGATCATTAGCATTAACCGGATTATTCCATGTATAAGCATAGCGGTTAAATTGTCCGGGCGTAGCAGGTTTGAACTGCACCGGATCATGTGACAAAAACCGCCCGCTCACAGGATCATAATACCGCGCCTGCATGTAATTCAGGCCTGTATAGCTATCCTTGATATGTCCCGTAAAGCCTGCCTGATTAGCATTGGCCGCATCATTGACCAGCGAGATACAATAAGGCGTATATTGCTCTGTCCAAGCAATACTGCCGTTCTGGTTCGTTCCTGACACAATTGAGCCAAGATGGTCGTGATGCAGATAGGTGCTGGTATTTGTGTAGTTACCATAACCACCTGTCGTCTTAACCCTTGCAATGGTCTTGCCGTCCATCTTCACATAATTGGTGATATGGTCTTCATTACTATCGGTCGGATGATCCTGCACCACATAGACAAGATTGCCTTTAGCGTCATAAATATTATAGCGCGTGATGTTTGCACCCCGACTATAAACTGCGTCACAGATTTAACGCGGCGACCATGGCCGTCATAACGGTAAGCTCCGTTATTCAGTCCGCTCATGCCTGTCGGCCGGTCAGAGACGTCATAGGTCATGTTTTGAAGGCCGATGCGTTTGACATTACCCCGGCTGTCATAAGCAAGACTACGGGTACCTGTATCGCCTGTATCAACGAAATGGGTGACACGGTTTTTCGTGTCATCATAGGTCAGGCTGATATTACGGGTGCCGAGGGTCTTTTCTCTTATATTCCCAATGGCGTCATAAATATAGGAACCATTGGTCTGAGCGCCGCCCGTGCCCCAAGGCCCCATGGCGGTAATCAGGCGCGACTGACCATCATAACCGTAAGTTCGGTCATTATTACTGTCTTTCCCGTCGATAATACCCGCAACAAGACCGCGGTTATTATAGCTGTAAGTAAGATCAACGGCGCGAAGACCGCCCTTCTTGGTTAGGCACTCAGAGCGCGTTTTCGGCCCGGTAGGCGTCCTTGGGCTCTTGCTCTGGCAACACCTTCTTGTGTACGCTCTTTAATCAGCTCACGCTCAATTCTGCTATCACCCCAAACATCTGCATCTGCATTCGGCCAGCAGGGGAAGTGAGATCAAAATTTTCTCCTAGGGAGTTGAAGCCAGTCCGCATCTCCTGAAGTTCGGCCATGATCGATACTAAGTCGGACAAAGACCTTGCCAATCTATCTAGTTTTGTGACAACCAAGATATCGTTTGGCCGCAACTGCTCCATGAGCTTTTCAAACTCTGGCCGCTTGCGAGACTTACCAGATTGCTTTTCAGAAAAAATCTTCTCGCAGCCAGCACGGGTTAGTGCCTCGATCTGGGCCTCAAAATTCTGATGTGTGGTTGAAACGCGAGCATATCCAATTTTCATAGATTGATAGTATCAAAACCCGGCGCAATAATCTAATGATTTGATACTGAATATTGAGACTGCAATAAGCCAGTAAAACCGTAGGGTAGGGAGGCAGTATCAAAAACTATCGTTTGTGGAATTATAGCACAAAATAACCCAATTGAGCTTTCCGACAAACTCAATTTCCCTATGTGCACAATACTAGCCATCAATTTGACTTAAGTACAGCAACATTCCTTCACAGCTTTGTTGAAAAACTTCAGCAAAATATACTTCACACTCTTGACTTTCAACATCATTTTTTTCTAGTGATTGCTTGTTCCAATGCGTTCGCACAGAGCCCTTAGGCAAGTGATCCGTCTGGGAATCAATTGAAACAATCCCCAAGTAACTTTCTTGATTTAGATCTAAGTTAAGTTCTGACCATAGAGAAACAATTAGTCGAGATGCCTCAATGAGATCAAGTTTCTCTTTTTTATGATTAACAAGAACTTTTAATAGCTTGTCGATTTTAAAATAACTTCCAGCTAATTTCAGATATACAGCCATATGATTTTTTCTATTATTTCGATTTCTTAGTTTCATTAACTATAGATTTTGCTTCGAATATTTCATCTGTTTTTGTATTTCGTACGGCATGAGTGCTTAATACCATGCCGTCATCAGCCACAAAGGCATCGCTTTTGACTTTTGCATAGTCGCCTGCTTCACCACCATAATCATCGGCTTTTTGTTGTGCGTCTCTAAAAGGAGTTTTTGAGTTACCACCTGCTATATCAGTGCCTTTACCAGATTCAATTTGCTTTACTTGGTTCGCACTAGCCTCCTCTTTACCTAGCTTATTCTTTAACCCTGCAGCATCTCCACGACAATTATGCACCAAAACCTTATTTGTGCCAACAAAATATGTCTCAAAATCTGCAACTGTCAGGTTATATGTGGCGTCTATTCGATCAGTTTCAACCACTGCACTGACAACCATAGTCTGGTTATCGGCCGTAGTAACGCTCATACCTGCCATCAGTTCATCCGTACGCTTCCAACTACCTAGACCGTTATCATCAACAATCCACCAAGGATGTTCATCCGTAGTTTCAAAGGCTTCAGCCGTACCAGTAGCGCCTGTGACGGCCACTTCCCAGATCACCCGCTCATGACGCGGGATAATGTTGGTTACTGTTTTATAGGTGGTTTCGCCGGTTTCAGGATCACGCGAAAGAACGTAATCTCCAACCTCAATCGTTTCAATCGAGCGCAAGCCTTCTTTGGTCTCGACCTGTGTTCCTGCCACAAAGCAGCAATCACCTTTGCCCGCCGCCTTACCTGCTTTACCCGCAGTACTCGACTTTCGCGCATTGTTGGCAAGCTTCCCAAGCCTAGCCACTTTCCGGGCCGTCTTGGTCGGATCAAGAACTCCAAGAGCCGCGCCTTTGGCCGCTGCGCCCAGATTAATGTCCTCACCGGACGCCGCCTGAATGGCCACTTCTAAGGCAACATCCACCATGAACTTGGCGACGAAGTTGATAAACT
>JABABK010000025.1:0-38329 GCA_014238285.1 Hellea sp. | reverse complement strand
ATTGGCGTTAACCGGATTATTCCATGTATAGGCATAGCGGTTAAACTGTCCCGGCGTGGCGGGTTTAAACTGAACGGGGTCATGGGAGAGAAACCGCCCGCTCACAGGATCATAATACCGCGCCTGCATATAGTTCAGACCTGTATAGCTATCCTTGATATGCCCCGTAAAGCCTGCTTGGTTATCATTGGCTGCATCATTAACCAGCGAGATACCATAAGGCGTATATTGCTCTGTCCAAGCTATACTGCCGTTCTGGCTTGTCCCCGAGACGATAGAGCCAAGATGATCATGGTGCAGATAGGTATTACTATTAGTGTAATTACCATAACTGCCTGTTGTTTTGATCCTTGCAATGGTCTTGCCGTCCATCTTCACATAATTGGTGATGTGGTCTTCACTGCTATCTGTCGGATGATCTTGCACCACATAGACAAGATTGCCTTTAGCGTCATAAATATTATAGCGCGTGATGTTCTCGCCAAAGACATGTTGGGTCACAGATTTAACGCGGCGACCATGGCCGTCATAACGGTAAGCTCCGTTATTCATACCTGATACACCCGTCGGCCTGTCAGAGGCATCATAGGTCATATTTTGAAGGCCGATGCGTTTGACATTACCCCGGCTATCATAAGCCAAGCTACGCGTTCCTGTACTGCCTGTGTCAATAGAATGGGTGACACGGTTCCTTGTATCATCATAGGTCAGACTGATATTTCGGGTACCGAGTGTCTTTTCTCTTATATTCCCGATGGCATCATAAATATAGGAGCCATTTGCCTGAGCACCACCCGCGCCCCAAGGCCCCATGGCGGTAATCAGGCGCGACTGACCATCATAACCGAAAGTTCGGTCATTATTACTATCGATTCCGTCTATAATTCCCGAAACAAGTCCGCGTGTATTATAACTATAGGTAAGATCAACAGCGCGAAGACCGCCCTTCTCGGTCAGGCTATGCCAAGGCAAAAGCTCGTCATTATAACTCTGAGTATAAATATGGTTATTGCCATATTTAAGGGCCTCAAGCTGGCCTGAAACGTGATAGCCTGCCTGTTGCGCCAAAGCCGAACCATCTAAAGTGACTTTAGTGCCTCTTCCCATGCCGTCACGATCATAGACAAAACTATGGGAGTAACCTTCGCCGGCTGGCCAGAAGACATTACGATATTCTCGCGTGTTAGAAAATAGTGACCCGTCGGGGTTATACTGGTAATCCAGATCAAATTCCTGCCAATCCAGAAATGCTGTTTCATGGGTTAGATTATCAAGTTCATCATAATCATATGACCATTGGGTAAATTTAGGGTCTGAATACCACGGAACTTCATCCTCTCCGCCGTCTTGGCGGTATAGATATTTAAGATTGCCATTAGTGTCATAGGCTCGGGCTGTATCCGGCGTGCCGTGATCTGAATAATTAGTGAAGATCAGACGGCTCATATCGTCGTAATCATAACTGACCAAATTATCGCCAGATGGTATTTGGCAGGTCAGGTCATAGCCATGCCCTTTTGAGCTTGCGATCAACTGCCCGGCATTGTCATAGGCATAACGGACTGATCCGCCGGATGGCGTATAGTGGGTGCACAGACGTTGTCGATTATCGTAGACATAGTGTTGGTTCTGACCCGCAGAAAAGCCGTTATGGTTTCCTTCTTGACGCACTGTCTCGATCTGCCCCCAGCTATTGCGCGTAATGATCGTGGTTGTGTTTTCGGGTTGATGGATTTCTAATGTCTCGCCAAAACCATTTTTATAAGTCGTAGTGACATTACCACCTGCATCAGTGACCCGCTTTCGGTGCAGATTAAGATAATCGTGTGTTTTCTCAACAATGCCGTCGTTAAAAAGATTTTCTGTTTTTACCCGCCCAAGATCATCATAGGTAAAATGCGTTCCCGCTGTTTCGCCCTCTGATGTTGACGGCTGTGATTTAAAGAGCATTTGTCCATTAGCATCATAGATCGTGTTGACATAGGACTCCCAGCCTGTGCCGGATGTATCTTCTGTCTTCTCAAGACTTGTTCGGAAGAAGTTGTCGTATGTGACGGTCGTTTTAGAAGCGCCCTTGGTAATGGTTTGGACGATGTCATCGCCAAAGTTATATTCAAAGATTGTATCGTGCCACGCCTTTGATGCTTTTGGCGGAATGATCTTTTCGGGACGACCCATTTCGTCATATTCATAATCGGTAGTGTAATCCGCTACAGATGCGCCCTCTACTAGCCCCTTCGCAGTTGTAGAAGACGTCACCCAGCCATTGTCATCCACAACCAAACTGACCGTATTATCATCGGGTTGCGTTACAAGTTGCGGTTTGCCACGGTGCCAGTTATCCGCTTCATGTGGCGGATTAACCGGGTCCTTTACCCAGGCTAGAGTTCCATCAGAATGATACCCAAAGCTCGCGACCAAAGCATCATAGCGGTATTCATGAGTTTTGCGGCCCTGATTATCATAATCAAACCGGGTTTCTTCGCGGTTATTGATTTCTTGCGTCTTGGGAAGGCCTAAGATCCATGGCCCGGTTTTATGCTCGTAAGTCGTTTCTGTGACGCGCGGCGTTGTCGTAACATTAGACGAAACCGATGAAACAGTCGGATAGCCAAAGGAATAATCGGGCGCGGTATGATCATTGTTATAGTCTTGTGTGGTCGTAAAGGTGTCGCCATCCCGTGTGACAACGGATGTTTTAAGATAATTCTTAAATTTATTATGTTTGACCGCGCTATAGGTGTCATAATGATTGGGGTGAGAATAGCCGAATATTTCACCTTTAGACTCATATGAGTTGACAGTTTGCTCAAGAACGCCGCCATCAGAGTTCTTTTTGATCACTTTAGCCAGCTGACCATACATTCCGTTCCATTGCTTACTGTGGTACGTCTCAGTGATATTACCAAGCGGGTCGGTCATTACGATTTTTCGCAATCCACCCAGTATCGTGTCATCTGGATTATAACCATACCAGCCATCATCTTGCTGGTAAGCATATGTCCATGTCGAAACATTACCCGGATCAGACGGCATACTTATAGTCTTCTCAGTAACAGCCATTGTCTCAAACCATGCCATAACAAAATGGGTGTACGCTTCACTACAGCCGGATGGGTTTCCAAAAATTTCGCTCGGTTTTGGTTTATCAGGCGTACCAGCATAACCATGACGCGTTTCCGCTAGCGTAAATGTCGCAGAGGCGCCGTAAGGATGGGTCAGAGAAACGGTAATGTCATTTTTCGTACATTCGCCGGGGAGTGTCTTTGTTCGAAATTCTTCGAAATTATAATCCCAATATTTACCGTCAGGCTGAACCACACGGGAAAGAATATTTAGGTCATATCGCTCGTCATAATCATTATATTGATATATCCAGTCTCTTCTAGCGGCAGACACACTATCAACATTCGCAGAGGCTTTATTGATCCGGCCCGAGCCGTCATAAAAAATATCGATAACACGGCCATCATTGCTGTGAATTTTAGTAATTTGCCGGGACGAATTATAAACGTACTTTACCCAGTTTCCGTTTTTATCAGTCACTTCGCTGGCGTAAAGAATGGCTTTGCGCTGAGGCGCTTCAACTTTTTCACGCTTCCAGCCCGTCAGAAAATCATACACCATTTGCTCATCGGTTGCTTTATCGCGCATATCCAAATATTGCAGGACATTAAATTTATAGGTCGTGCCTTCTGGCGTGGTCACAAGATAACCTTGGCCGCCGCCATTGGCTGCGCCGATATCTGAGATACATTCAAACTTTAAATTATTAGTCGTCGCCTTATTTGCGGATGTTGTTCCAAAAACAGATTGATCTGGAAAGTCCAACACTTTGGTGCTGCCCATGCCCGGAATTGAAATATCAAGACCATTCCAATACTTATCCGGCAGAAACATCCATAATCCCCACGGATGAGGATCTGGAAAAGCCCGCGCCGTGCATCGATCATCCCAAGTGTTTAAGACTTTATCGGGGCCTATTTCTTTAATAATGTTAGTTGACATATTTGGCACATCAAGCTGCCAATCAGAAAAATGCGCGGAGAGTTCTGGCGTGAGGCTACGGCCTGCCATTTTTCGCCGGATGGCAACTTCGAGGCTAGAATTGCCCGGTATAGAAATATCAGTCTGTGTGAAAACCAAAGCCCCAGTTGCCGGATCAATTTGATCTCCCATCAAACCAAAGCCCATGCCTTCGAGGCGCTCTTGTACACCATCCCATGCTAAGTTGTTAACTTCTGTAATTGATGTTGGACCGCCGCCCGGGCCTTCACCCTGCGCTGCAGCAGTGAAACTAAGCGCCGATGCGATCAATGCCGCTATTAGCAAACGCCAAGCCAGAATTATTTTTTGAAAAACAGAAATAGTATATGAAGACATCATATAACTCCCACATGGAATTGATTAATGGGCGTTAACTATTTGAGCTATGGCTGACTTACAAGTAAAAAGTTGATTTTGTTCATATTGGAATGAACAGGCTTGCGTCGCCCATACCAAATGCTTACGAAGACTTTGGAGAACCCTCACTGTAATATTCCCCCACATGGATATTTAAGTGAGTGGTTTTCTACTTTCTCTTTTACATGTCTCTACAAGCCAGACACGCCAACGAACAGACAGTCTGAAATACTGGCTGTGACGCTATGGTCGGGGAGGGACTATAAGATTGTTGATGACATATGAAATATGTTACAGACGAATGCCGTGAGGTATTCAGGGGAGAGACGAAAGCTTGCGGTGCTTTGAGAGAGACTGTCAAAGTTTCAGTACAATTAAGAAGATTGTATGAAAGTCACGCGTCATTTATGTATTGATCTCTTTGTTTTTATTAGCAAAACTACGGGCAATCAAGTAACGGCCATAATAACGGTCATACGGCCTTGATATAACTTACATTCAGTTCCGAATATGAAATTGTGATGAAACACGTTTGGCGCAATTTTGGGTTCCAATCGTTGGCAAATATGTAACTCATTAAACAACACCTATGAACTCAAAATACCTTGTCTCTGAACGAAAGAAAGTCGAAACTCAATATCCCCACTTATTCAGATTACTCTCTGATGAAGAACGATACATTTTAGAGCAAGACGCTTCGGATACAAAAACGCCGCTCTGGGAGCATTGGCACAACTACGTATCTAAATCGCTGATACTGGGTAAAAGCCCGCAAACGATCAAATCTGTCCGTGACGCTCTGAATACTATCATGCGCCATACGGGGTTATTTACTATCGAACAATTCAACGAGCCGGGGATATTAGATCAAGCTTTATTAGAGCTTCAACTGGAACGGCGTCAAAAAGCCAGCACCCGAAATACCTATATCAAAAACTGTAACACCTATTTTATCTGGCTTTTTAAAAATCACATAATCAAAGAAAACAATGTCGCCCGGATAGAAAAAGGACGTGTCGAAGCACCCGATGAAAAACCCTTAACCTTGGAACAGGTCGAAAAAATTACGCTTCACATGTACACCAGAAAACATCAAAATGCCTTACAGCGCGCGCGTAACATTCTCATTGTCGATATATTTCGATTTTCCGGTATTCGTCCCTGCGAGTTACTGGGAATGGCCAATGATGCCATCTTTCTTGAAGATGGCCGCTGGAAAATGATTATTAATGGCCGTAAGCAAAAGGGCCGCAAACGCTATTATGAAGTCCCGCAATTTGTGGTGCATTCTTACCAGCATTATATGCGATTGCGCTCTGACAAGGAACGCTGGGAGACACCGCTCATTATTTCCATGACCACGCGCGAAGGATTGACGACCACAGGTATTCAAAACCTGTTCAAAACGGTTTCCAAGGAAATTGGCTTTCGGGTGACAGCATATGGGTTTCGGCGGTTCATCGCGACCCAGCTTAGCAAGCTTGGCATAAAGCAACAAAAGCTATCCCGCTATTTGGGGCATACGCGGTTCACGACTTCTGATCTTTATGTTGAGCGAGAATGTTACCTCACGCAAAGCGGAACTGATTTGATGAAGCAAGTCTACCAAACACCTAACCGTTCATAATGTGGCGTTCTACTGTGTTTCGCTTATCAGTCATAGATAACAGCGTATAGATTTGGGTCGTTTCGACCTTAGAATGCCCCATCAATCCAGACACAGCGTAAATATCGCGCGATCCTTGGTAGGCCATTGTTGCAAACGTATGCCGAAGCATGTGCGGAGAAAACTTCACGCCCGACTTATCACGGACTTTTCGGCAAATAAGCTGAATACCTCTGGGGAAAATCGGTTTATCGCGTTTCACACTGGAAAAGAAATGAATATGTCCACTTTCAGATTTTCCTCTAGCTTCAACATATTCATGCAGAAAATATCGAAGACGCGAGGCAATGGGAATTTGCCGATCTTTATTCCACTTGCCTTGACGGACTGTAATGGTCTGGTTTTCAAAATCCACATCCAGCCGTTTGAGGTTAGCGACTTCGGTTAATCGCAGACCTGCAAATAACATTATGGCGAGAATAGCACGATTGCGAATATTTTCGATCTTGAAATAATAGGTCATATGATAAGCCACCTCTAATATTTTTTCACTTTGTGCCTCCGTTAAAACTTTTGGGAGTTTGAATTCAGCAGGTGGTTTATCGATACCGTCCGTATAATTTTCAGAGATCAAATCTTTTTTCACGCACCAGTTACAAAAGGCGCGCAGTTGTTTGTAATAGGTCAAGAAGGTACTGACCGACCAATTTCGATCTATCCGGCCATCATAAAGAAACCGCTCGATCATGGCTTTGGATAATTGGGAAAGGTGTTCTATGTTTGTCATTTTGGCAAACAGCTTGAAAGTACTCCGATAGCCTTTGATAGTTTCTGGCTGGAAGTTTTTGTAGATTTGACCATGTTGAAGAAACTGGTCGAGAACGAGAGTGAAATTGTCAGATTTCATGATATGAAAAATAAGAAATAATGAGGCTATTTCAGATTTTTCGGGGGTTTTGAGCTTGGGCGGCTCCCAACTGGGGGAGCGCACCCATGTACGGCTTTTTTGACTGTCCTGATAAAACGTCAATCGCCGTGTGCTTTACTGGGGCTTAAAAACACCGCTTTAATGGTGGGCACGCGTGGACTTGAACCACGGACCTCGTCCTTATCAGCTATGCTGTGTCTGCAAAATGAGTAGTTAGGTCAGTTATGGATTAAAAGAAGTTGTGTTCACGGCGTGAAAAACTCAAATCAACAAGAGCCTCTTCCCTGAAATAGCCATTTCATTCTATACCTGATTTCAATTTACGCAAATTAGATTATTGATTAACACCTCGCCCTATCCGATAGTAGAAATATGGCAAAACAAAATTTGAAGGATAGCCTTAAAGAAAAATACGGCCTAACCGGAATGGAGGTCGATGACATCATGCGCTATATGAAATTTCTGTGCGTCGAATTTAAAGCGCTTTCTCGAAAATATAAAACGGAATACTTGATTGAACTTAAAGCTCACAAAGATAAAGCCCAAATAAACCTACATGAAAAAAACAAGTTTCTCAAAACGGCCAAGATGGCGGCTAATCGTTTAAGTGGCCCCTCTAACGCATTACGCAAACAATACCTCAAAACTCTGAAAGCCCGTAATTACCTGACAGCATCTTTATCAGCCCACAAAATTCACGGCGACCACAAACGCGCTATTACCGATATTTTGTCACTCATGTCTGAGGCGCGGCAATTGGGCGATGAAGAACAAACGATAACAGGTCGCCGAGCATTTGAAAGTTTGAGTGATGCAGGAATAGGAAATTGACAATGGCTGACTTTAGATCACATGAAGAAAAACGGCGAGATGAACACGATCAATCCCGCAATAACAAACAAGCGCAAAGTGATGCCCGCGCCGCGCTAGCCAGATTGGAACCCAAGATCGAAGCATATGAAACAGAGGTGAGGCAACTGCGTGAGGAGAACCATGCTCTAACTGAAGCTCTTAAAGCCCAAATGCGGGGTGTGGAGGAGATCAAAGGGTTTCTGGTTGAACGGATGGATAATCTCGCCACCGACATGGATCAGGTACATCAAAAAATTCGCGGTATAGCCGAAAATGATATGCGGCTGGTTGAAAAGTTAAATGATAATCAGAATGACCGATTGGCGCGGCTGGCTAATATAGTGAAGGATGGCAAGAATGGCTGATCTGGGCCAAATAGACCATCAGCACCGTAATGCACTAGCCCGCCTTGAAAAGAGCGCTGATCTAACCCGGCAACGCCAAGAGGCCAATGAAACCTTCAAGGAACGTCAGCGTATTCAGGCCAGCATTATTGAAGGTGCCAATGCTAAGGAGTTAATGGAACTTCAGCATGAGCTTAACAAAGACAACCGTTTGCTGGATCATCAATTTGCGCTTGCCGAAGATGCTCGCGAGTTGGAACGATTAGCGATTGAAATCATGATCCGGCAACGGGACGATTATATTCGCCATATGTGGGATAATGACAGCGAGATATTAGCGCTTGAGCTTAAAGTCATTGAAATGTTGATTGAGCGCCAATCCAAGGCCTCACTATCAGCGCAAGAACATGGACAGACCAAAGACCTCGCTACCCATAATACCAAGCTCGAAAAAGAACTTCTGAAATACAAGCAAGACTTACTTTTGGAATATCAGAGTAAATCCGGTGACATGGAACTGGAAACAATTGAAGCGAATTTGAACCGGCTCAAATTAGACGACAAAATATCTTAACATTTACCGAGCCGTTATGTTTTAAGGGAGAATTAAATGAGCAGCGATTTGCCAATTACCAAGGAACTTGAGGGGAGACGGATACTTTATTGCCATTATGATGGATCAGGTCGATATGAAGGATTAGTAGAAGAAGTTTCGGAAAGGGGAAAGTCAATGAAAGTTAAGAGGTTGGAAAATGATGAAACAAAGTGGCTCCAGTTTGAAGGAAGACGGCACGGTGCATATCAGTTATTGGATATTCTCGATTAACAATTAACAATATTGTTTAATCAAATGGATCATGTGTATGAGAGAGAAGATGGGTGCGTTTACCAATTCGGAAATGTGTTGGCGCTATTTTGGCGCTCAAATAGATACAAATACGCTCTTTTCAGGTCATTTTAGCGCCAGCTCGCTACGTAAATATCCAATAAATACAGTTATTTAGCGTGAACATACCTGGTTGACATTGTAGGGGTCACTGGTTCAATCCCAGTATCGCCCACCATCCTTTTTCCTTTTATATCTTTTTCAAAAGTTTCCAACTTGCACGTAACTTATCTAGCGACCGGCTTTATATGAGGTGCGATAGTGACCTAGGCCACTGTTCAATCCCGGTATCGCCATCATCCTTGGCGTTCTTCGAATGCTTTAAATTGGCGATAAGGTACTTAATTAGAATGTTGCTAAGGCGCGACGATATTCGACAATCCGTCAGAACACTACTATTTCTAGAATAGTTTTTTACTTTGACTATAGCGTGTATTTCTCTAAGATAGCGTCTGTTGCAGGGCGCGCGACATAGTCCCGGACAGATGCTATTCTGTTCTCAAGGTATTCCCGTTTCCTGAACATAATTGCTGCTGCTGCAGCGGCAATTATCATTGATTAAACGAGGGGCACTCATGACAGATAAATCTAAGAAATCAGACGCCGCGTCAAAACAAACACGGCCAAATATTTTACTCATCCTTTCAGATGAATATCGCTTTCCGCGATATTTTGGTACGCCGGAATATGGTATGAATGAAGCGATGAAGCACATTCTCGGCTTTCAAGGAGATGATGCCGATATCGAAGGCTATGCTAAGTATTTTCCGGGGCTGGTTAGTTTGAGAAAAAATGCCGTCGTCCTACGTAATCATACCATTGCTGCCTCGGCTTGTACGCCAAGCCGCGCAACGATGTTTACCGGCCAATATGGCACACGTACCGGTGTGACCCAGACGGATGGACTTTTTAAATCAGGCGACGATGCGGGTTTTCCTTGGTTGCAGCCAGACACTATTCCAACCGTCGGAAATTGGCTGCGCGCCGATGGTTATGAGACCCATTATTTTGGAAAATGTCACTTTGCTAATCCGCCGGATCATTCCTTGGAAAAATTTGGTTTTAGCGACTGGGAATTTTCCTACCCGGAACCTCATGGCAGTCAGCCCAATAATATGGGACTATATCGAGACTATGGTTTTACCGATTTGGTAACAACCTTCTTGCGCGGCAAAGGTCTCGCCCTTGAATATAACCGTGAGGACGCTGAAGGGAAGAGTGACCTAACGCCAGAACCGTGGTTCGCTGTTGCCTCTTATACTAACCCCCATGATATCACGACCTATCCGATGTTGCCGTCGCAGATCGATCCTGGCGCTCAGACGTCGCCCACAGACGGTGAACGTGCGCCTCTCCCTATCCCTGCCAAAGGCGCTAAAAGCGTTCCGCCCGTGAATGGGAGTTGGGAACTGGATCTTAACCCGGATGGCTTTCCTCAGGAAAACTCCAACCAGCCAAATAACTGGAAAGAAGACCTTTACACCAATAATAAACCAGACTGCCAATATGAATATTCGTTAAAGCTCGGCATGGCGCTTAGCAGTAAACCTGGTAATTTGGAGGTGGCTAAACACGCGCCGTCAATTCTCGGACTCCCATTTCAATTGACGAAACAACCCAAAGAATGGGTCGTCAATTATATGCAATACTATGCCTATCTTCACTATGCTTTGGACAATCATATTAACGCCGTTATGAAAACCCTGAGAGAGACAGGACTGGATAAAAATACAATCGTTATCTTTACGACGGATCATGGTGAATATGGCGGCGCTCATGGGTCTATGCTCGAAAAGTGGCATACGGCCTATCAAGAAGCTGTGCATGTTCCGGTTGTCGTTAACTTTCCGACGGGCGGCGGCGTGGCGAAACAAGACGTTGGCGCGAACATGATACAGCTTGATCAAGTCACCAGCCATATCGATCTGGTTCCGACTTTATTGGGCCTTGCAGGTATTGATGCCAAGCGCCGGACTGATCTTTCCAGCGCTCTAAAAAAGGATGGATTTGATGTTCCGCCGCTCGTTGGAGCCGACCTGAGTGGTATATTAGAAGGAACAGAAACCGGGCCTGTGAAAGACCCCGATGGGTCGGACCGGCAAGGTGTGTTATTCATCACTGATGACATGATTACAGAACCACTGACCGGCGTTAATCCGCCTGAGAGCTACGATATTTATAAACAAGCCGTAGATAGCTTTATAAAAACAACAGACCCACATTGGAAACCCCTGACGGAAAATCTCTATCCAGGCCCTGTGGTTCAGCCTAATAATCTGCGATGCGTCAGGCAAAAGCACTGGAAGCTCACCCGTTATTTCGACCCGCAGGGTGAAAAAGGAGATCAGTGGGAGCTTTATAACCTAGAAAACGATCCCAATGAAATGGACAATCTATTGATCTATAACGCAAAAATTTTTCCGACGGCCAATGTGCCAGTGGGCCAGCGGCTGTCCAAGGCAGAAATTGAAGCTAAAGCAATAGAGCTAAAGAAAGTCTTGGACACACTAACCGAGAAAATGCTGAGTACAGATTGACGCTTATCGAGTTTTCGATATTGTTCAAAACTGTGCTTTGGAGTAGGCGGAAAGCCTACTCCTCTAAGTGATCCGCTTTCCACTCCATGGCCATCGTCACCCGTGTCTTACCCGACGGGTGATCAAAGAACACTATTTCTTCAAGTGCCGTTGGTTCGATCTTCCTATATTCTGAGAGCTTCATGGCGATGCTGGCGAAGCCGTCGGGTTCTTGGGCCGCTTCGAGTCCGAAGGCGTCGGCATGGTTCTCATTAATCCGAATAAGAGAGTTGGTGAGCGGTGTGATGACGAGAAAATATAAACTAAGGATGACGCCAAATAGAGGCACGGATGGTTAAAATAAATGTGATTAGAATCACTAAAACAAAAAGTAATCGTTGCATCATAGGGCCACTTTTAGTTGGCATGTCCTATTGCATACCTATACTGGATCGTTTTGTATCTTGGAAAATGCCTTACTTATCAAAATTCTTTTTGGGACGAAGTTACAATCAGGTGCAGATACTGATACAATTGATACAAATAATGGCGCTAAACGGATACATTGGCATGATATCAAGCCCATGCCGCCCAATTTACCCCAATAGGACAAGATGACTTTAGATGAAAAACAACATATTATTGTCTGCGATGATGAAGCGCCTATGCGTCAAATGCTTGACGAATATCTCTCTGAATGTGGGTACCACGTCAAGCAGGCTGAAAATGTCCAAAGCTTAAGGCGTTTTTTGAATGCTGGTGAACCTGCCCTCATTATCCTTGATGTCCGTATGCCTGGAATTGATGGATTGACGGCTCTGCGGGAGATCAGGATGTCATCGAAAGTTCCAATTATGATGCTAACGGCTGCTGGCGATATCATTGACAAAGTTGTTGGACTTGAAATGGGCGCTGATGACTACCTGGTTAAACCAATTGATTTGCGAGAATTACAAGCGCGTGTCAAAGCCGCTCTACGCCGCAATGAAGTCTTTATTGAAAAAGTTGAAGAAAAAACTCGGATCAAAGGGCAAATTGTCTTTGGGCAATGTCAACTTGATTTGGACGCGGCTCGACTTTTCGGCCCTGATGGCAATGAGATTCCCATAACGGCAATGGAATTTAGCCTATTGCGGGTATTTGCAGAAAATCGCGGGCGTATCCTCAATCGAGACCAACTCTTGGATCAAGCCCATGATAAAGACAGGGAGCCGTTTGACCGTTCTATTGACCTACGCATTTCACGCCTGCGTCGAAAGATCGAAAAAAATGCATCAAAGCCAGAAGTTATTCGAACGGTTAGAGGGATCGGTTATATTTTTGGATAAAACTCAAAATAGCTATCTTTTTAACAGATGTTCTCATGAGTTATACCTTCTAACTCTTATAAAATTATCGAAAAACGCCTAATTAGTCATTAAAAACGATAAATATATATTGAAAAACGATATGTAATGCGGTAATGGTGATCTCAAAGAGACATTGAGAGAGTCGCGCCATGACACAAGAAAAGCAGAAAAATGAAAAACTAACGGGCCGGAGCCTCTGGCTTCGACGGTTCTTTGCCTTTGCCATGCCGATCTTGGTGATTGGAGGTTCAATCGGCGCTGTGACAGTGATGAGCGCCATGAAGCCGGAGCCTGAAGAAAAAGAAGATGTTGTTAAGGCCTTGCCGGTTCTGACGGCGATGGCGGTGACGGAAGCGGTGACGTTATCTGTAACCGCGCAAGGCGAAGTTCAGCCGCGAACACAGATTAATATCGTCCCGCAAGTGAGCGGGCGCATTACCTATATGTCTCCAAAATTCATTGAAGGTGCGGCCTTTAAAAAAGGTGATCTGCTTATTCGGGTAGAGCCCGCGGAATATGAACTCCGGGTTGTTCAGGCTAGGGCCAATGTGGCCCAGGCTGAAACGTCCGTAATGCGTGAAAAGTCTGAAAGCGAAATTGCGCTGCGCGACTGGGAAGAGCTTGGGGCCAGCGAAGCGCCTTCGGCACTCGTTTTGCGGCAACCACAAATGGCCGAAGCTGGCGCAAGACTCGAAGCGGCGAAAGCTCAACTTGGCGAAGCAGAGCTTCACTTAAAACGCACCCATGTTTATGCGCCTTTCACCGGTCGTGTGACAGAGCGTTTTGTTAATCAAGGTGCCTATGTCACGACAGGTATGCAGATCGGTGAGATTTACAGCACGGATATTATGGATGTGCGCCTGCCACTCACCAATCAGGATTTAGGCCGTGCAGGTTTAAAGCTTGGTTTTCAAGCGAGTAATAAGGACGGCGTGCCTGTGAAATTATCGGCAAATGTCGCCGGTGTTATGGCGCAATGGGATGCCATGATCGTCAGAACAGATAGTCGTTTTGATCCTGAAACTCGCGTGCTTTATGCTTATGCTGAGGTCAAAGATCCATTTGGTAAGGGCGCCTCAAACGGAACGCCCCTTGCGCCGGGCATTTATGTTACAGCTGAAATTAGCGGTGAAAACATTGGCGGCGCGGTGACTATACCGCGGGCTGGACTACGCGGAAAAGATCAAGTCTATGTCGCAAGTAATGACGAAACGCTCGAGATAAGAACCGTCAATGTAAGAGCTTCTGACAGAGATAAAGCCATCCTTATGGCAGGTCTGCAGCCTGGTGAATTTGTGGTAACGTCTCCTATTCGCGGCGCCGCAAATGGTATGAAAGTCGATGTTGTCGATAGTATTGACGTCACATCTGGCGCTGACCAATCCTTAGCTGAAGAATAGGGGATACCATGAAAGCAATTGTCAAATGGTGGGCCAGTAATCCGGTTGCGGCCAATCTTCTTATGTTTATTCTTATACTTGGGGGTATCGTAAGTTATGTTCAGATCGAGAGAGAATCCTTTCCTTATGTAGAAGTTCCGGGAGCCGATGTTTCGGTGGCTTGGCCTGGTGCTTCTCCGCAAGATATTGAAGAACAAATTGTTATTCGAATGGAAGAGGCTTTTTCACAAATTCCAGATGTAAAGCGCCTTTGGGCGTTTGCGGGTGAGGGTGGCGGAAATGTTTCGATAGAAGCCGGTACCAGTGTCGACAAAGCTCAGTTTATGCAAGATGTGAAACGTCAAATGGATAGTATCAATACGTTGCCACCCGGCGCAGAAAAGCCACAGTTTCGACCTTGGACGAGCCGGAATGAGATGATCCGGCTGGCTGTATCTGGGGATGATAGTGTTTCTGAACGGGAACTCAAAAGATTTGCCGAACGAACCCGCCGGGAAATAGCCTTGCTTGAATACATTCCCATGGTTGAGCTTTTCGGTGTGCGCGGAGAAGAAGTATCTATTGAAGTCTCTGAAGATGCACTTCGGCAATACGGCTTAACTTTCGCCGAAGTCGCGCAAGCCGTGCGCGGGACGTCGGTAAATACGTCATCTGGCCAGGTTAGAACGACAACAGGAAACATGCAGCTCCGGATGCGCAAGCAGGCGGATACCCAAGAGGATTTTGAAAATATAGTCGTAAGGCAGGAAACAAGCGGAGCCGTCATCAGGGTTCGGGACATTGCAAAAGTTATAGATGGGTTTGAGCAAGTTAACTTGCTGGCGACCGTGAATGGAAAACGAACAATCCTCGTTCAAGTTATGAGCGGGCCGCAAATGGATGTTGTCAAAATGTCCGAAAATGTTCGCGCCTATGTGGAAAAAATCGAGGGTGATTTACCATCAGGTGTTTCTGTTTCTTTCTGGAATGACCAAGTTGACCAATATAACGGCCAAGTTAACACGATTGCGAGAAATTTTTTAACGGGGCTTGCTCTTGTGTGTATGACACTCATGCTATTTTTGCGCCCAAAAATAGCCATATGGGTTTCTATTGGCATTGCAACGGCGTTTGCTGGTGGATTAGCTTTTTTGCCGCTTTTTGGCGTGTCATTCAACTTTATCTCCATATTCTCATTTCTACTGGTCATAGGTGTTATTGTGGATGATGCCATTATTGTCGGTGAGGCGATTCACTTTAAAACAGAAGAAGGCGAGACTGGTTTAGAAGCCGCAGTGAACGGAACGAATATGGTGCTTAAGCCAGTTATTTTTGCCGTCCTAACAACTATGTTTTTCTTTGCACCGTGGATGTTATTGTCTGGCGATATGAGCCAGTTTACAAGGGCGATCTCGATCGTTGTGATGTTGGCATTAGCTTTTTCTTTGGTAGAGTCATTGCTTATCCTTCCAGCTCACTTAGCCCACCTAAAACCTGTGAATCCTAAAAGCCGTATTATGAAGGTTCAGAAGAAAATTTCTGATAGCCTAAAAAATGTTGCGACTCGCATATATCGACCACTGATCATTAAGGCTATTCATCACAAATGGTTCACAGCTTCGATATTTATGGGGATTATGGTTATGTGTCTTGGGGTCGTCGGAAATGGATATGTGAAGTCGATCTTTTTTCCGGAAGATGAATCCGATCAAATCGCTATTACTGTCGTATTGCCGGAGGGCACGCCTTATACGCGGACTCTTGCTGTTCTAGAGCAGATCCAAGACGCAGAGAAAAAACTTGAAGAAGAAATTGAAGCTAAAGGCGGTGATCTAATAGAAAATTGGTACACAAGATCGCGCGACAATGAAGTTTTAGCTCTTGTAAAATTAGTTCCGCCAGAGACTAGATCATTGGGCGCAAAGGAAACTGCGGAACGGTTACGTGAATTGATCGGCGAAGTGCCAGATGCTGAAGCGATTGGCGTCGAATATCGAGATAACAATAATGGCCCAGCAATTCAGTACGTTCTGAACGCAAAATCCTTTGAGGAGCTGAACGCGGCTGGTAACGAGCTGATGACAAAGTTACGAAGCTATGACGGTGTTTATAATGTCGTCAATGATATGGAGAGCGCCGCAGAAGAAATTCAGTTTGATTTAAAGCCTGGTGCAGAGGCACTTGGTATAACTCATGCTGAGGTGGCTCGCCAGGTTCGCCAAGGCTTCTTTGGTGAAGAAGTCCAGCGTCTACCTCGTGACGGCGAAGATGTTAGAGTCTATGTTCGTTATCCACAAACAGATCGCCAATCACTTGATTTTCTAAGCTCTATTCGGGTGCGCACTTCTGATGGCAGAGAATTGCCCTTAGCTACTGTTGCCGAACTCAGGTTTGAAAAAGGGACTAATAGAATCCTTAGACGTGAAAGACAGCGAGCCATTATCATTAGTGCCGAAGCGGCTTCAGAAGATGTGGAAACTATAAGAAGTGACCTCGATGAGAACTTTTTCCCCGAATTTAAAACTCAACACCCTGCGGTTACTCGGGGTAATATAGGGGCCTCACAAGGCGAAGCAGAAATGAAGGCTGAACTATTCACTCTGATGCTTATCGCAATTGGGTTTGCCTATTTTCTTGTGGCGGTTTCATTCAAGTCCTATTTCGAACCTATTCTTATCTTACTAGCCGCTATTCCGTTTTGCTTTTGCGGAATGGTCATTGGGCACTTGATTATGGGTAAGGCCATGTCAATTTTCTCGATGCTAGGGATGTTTGCAGCGGCAGGAGTCGCGGTAAATGACAATCTGGTCCTGTTGGATTATGTTCACCGTCTTCGCGAAAAAGGGATGGATGGTGCTCAAGCTATTGTTGAAGCAGGCACACGTCGTTTTCGCCCAATTTTACTGACATCACTAACGACCTTTGTGGGGCTGTTACCCTTATTGTTTGATCGCTCATTGCAGGCGCAATCCTTGGTTCCAATCGGGATCAGCTTAGCCTTTGGTGTCTTCTTCGCTCTGTTTGTCACGCTTTTCTTTGTGCCAGCGTTATATGCGATCGGCGCCGATATCAGACGCTACTTTGTTGGAGCCTATAGAGGCGAGAGAATTCCAAAGTTCTCAGCTCAGATTGCTTAATAGAAAATATCGAGGTGCGCGTTTTGCGCGCGTCTCAAATATCCGATGGCTCGCTTGTCTTAAACCCGACGCGTTCCATCTTACCCCAAGTCGCTTTCTTTTTGGAGAAGTGCTGAAACACACCTTTCATCCGCCAATAAGCGCTTAACTGGCGATAGCCAAAGTTCTCGACCGCTGCGACACATAATAATGTGATGAGGTGGCGAGGTTTTGAAAACCTCTCAATTTCATCTTGTTCGATTAAGATCGCCATGACACTGATAAACAGCCCAAAGCTAAATATCATGGCTGTATAAGCGAGGAAAAACTTGACGCTGAGCCAACCCAGTAAGGCGAACAGCGGTATGAGAAATAAACCTAAAAGCTCAACGATTGGCCCAACAACATCGACTAAAACATAAAGCGGCATAGAGAGCATTCCGAGTCGTCCGTATTTTGGGTTAAATATCATGTTTTTGTGACGATCAAGACATTCGAGAGCGCCGCGCTGCCAACGAATGCGCTGGCTGGAAAGAACCTTCAAAGTTACGGGAACTTCGGTCCAGCAAACGGGTTCCGGGATATAGATGATTTGATAAGGGTCCCCCTTATTGATCATATAGTCGTGCATTTTCATAACAAGTTCGAGGTCTTCACCGACCGTCGTCGTGTCATAACCGCCAACTTCAATGGCAATTTCACGGCGGAATATCCCAAATGCGCCAGAGATCAAAGTCAAAGTGCCTTTACGGCTCGCCGCTAGCCTGGCCATCAGAAAGGCGCGGATATATTCCACGACTTGAATACGCGCCAAAAACTTTTTGGGAAGGTCATACTCTTCCACGTGGCCGTTTCGGATTGTGCAGCCGTTGACGATGCCGATGGTTCCGCCAACGGCAATGGTATTCCTTGACGTTTCTACGAACGGCCTGACAGCCTTAAGAAGGGCATTAGGATCCAGCAGTGAATCCGCATCAATGACGCAAAACAATGGTGTCCGAACGCAAGTCATGCCGGCATTGATGGCATCCGCTTTTTTTCCGTTCTCTTTATCCAGAAAAAGTAATTTTGGATATTGATCTGATCCGTAAATCTGGCGAATGGGTTTGTGTTCGATATTACCGATATCTCTAACACGATTAACGGGGCTCATACCAAAAGACTTAATCATTGTCTCTGCGGTTTCATCAGAAGAACCGTCATTGACGACGATGATTTGAAAGTCTGGATAATGCAGATTGAGCAAAGCCATGACGCTTTCGCGAATAGTATTTTGTTCATTATAGGCAGGGACAATGATGGAGACGGGCAGATGTGCTTCCGAGCGAAGGAGTTCCCACTCGGCATGAGTATCATCGCGTTGAGACCGCTCATTGATCTCAAGCCAGGCATGGGGAATACTCCAAGCGTAGACAATATTTTGAATCAATCCTACCGTGATGATGAAGAAGGATAAAATTACAACGCAGACCTCCGCCCAGGCTGGAATGGTTATGATTTGTGTAAACTCCATTAGGCGTTAAGCTCTCGCAAGACGTCGCCGGCCAATTCCCCGACAGCGCCGTCTCGGCGCGCGACAGAGCGCATAAGCGTCTGCCCGGAATTTCCGGATTTAAGCGCAGCTCTCATCGCCCAATAACGTACCCATAAATTTGGATCGTGCATGAGCCGATAAAGATATGAAAATGTCTCCGGCCTTTGTTCGCGCATGGCGATTTTTAGAGACCTGATTTTGACCTTAAGGCTCTCATCCGTCAGACCCAATAGAAGGATATTGGTTTTTTGTTCGTAGTCACAAATAGTTGAAAAATCAACGGTAGCGGCTCTCAATCGGTCGTCAGCGGCCAGCATCAAATCAGCTAAATCTAATTCTGTTTGGGCAGGTTGAAGTAGTATCAAAGCCTCTAAAGCGCCTGAGGCAATGGTGTTGCTTCGGGATCGTTCGACCATAGTTTCAAGTAGGGGGGAAGCGCCTGAACCAAACCGTAATAAGACATCTGCCATGATCTTTTCGTCTTTGGGGAATGCAGATGAAACAGATTCTGAAACCTCGGATAAGAGACTCAGAACGCCGCGCCGGGCCAAGCAACGTGCGACACTCAAGCGAATATATTTATCTTCCGAATACAGGTGATCAGCGATTGTCATTAATGATGAACGCGTGTGCAAAAAAGACAATACGGTTAAGGCGCGCATTCGCTTGCCGCGATTGCCTACCATTGTGGCCTCTACGATAATGGGTTCAAGATAAAGTTCATCTACCAATATCTTAAGGCGTGACGCATCCTCGCCTTTAACAATTTTGAAAAATTTGAGCAGGGCTGTAACAATAGCTGTTCGATTTTGGCGAATATCTTCGGGCAAAATCAGGTCTTCGGTTAGGTCCGTTTCGCCCAGATTTTTTTGTATGAAGGCTTCAAATCGTTTTTGTTTAGCCGATGTGACCAGAACTCTTTGATTGCGGTATAGACGACGTAGGCTCAGGATAATGGCTGTTAATACAGCCGCGATTACCAAGCCAGCCGAAATCACCCAAAGCGTGAACAGCAATAAATTCTCAATATTTTTGAGTAAGTCCAACATTAAAACCGTCTCGTATATAGGTGTTTTCGCGATCATCGCGGGCATAGGTTGCGTGAATATCTGTGGTGTCTGTTAGCTGATAGGTTAGGCCGCCAAATACGCTCTCCGTGTCAATGACGATACCATTGACGGTTTCGGGGGCGTTGGCATAACCAATTTGAGCGCTTAATCGATCAACGATAGGAATGCTTGCAGAGGTCAAAAAACCTGTCTGGTCACTTTGACCATCTTTCATACTATGGATGAGACGGCCTGTTAAAACGGCTCCGTTTTCCAAATAGGCCATGATTTGGGGCGTCAATGTACTGATTGAACCCGTGCTGTCATAATCATCGATTTGATAACCAACGGACCCGTGAAGGGTGGTTCCGCCTTGTAATTTGAATTTATGTCCGATCCGACCAAGAGCGCTCACATCCGGGCGGAAGTCAGCCGAGGGTGTAAATCCGCCGCCAATTTCCCAGTCCCAATTACTGTCATTATTGGAGCGTACACCAGCTGTCAGTTGTATGTCGTTTAGGCCAAAGCGTTCATAGCGAACGACTTTCCCGCTAACCGCAATTTTGCCAGGAATATATTCGACTCTCAAGCTTTGATCATTCCAGTCTTGCTGACCGTTACTAAAAGAGCTGATGCCAACATTGCCATCGACGCGCCATTGGTGTCCACGATTGCGTTTTGCGGCTTCGCGCGCCGCTTGGGTGCGCTCTAGCCCTGTACGCGCATCATCATAATTGGGGTGATTGGCGATGATGTTGTTGAAAAATATGTCGGCTTGATCGTAATTACCACGGTAATATTCCAGATAACCATAGCCATTTTCAACATCAGGATTACCGGGATAGGCGTTCATAAGGTCTTTATAGGCATTGGCCGCCGCCTCATGCTGATCTGCCCAAGACAAAATCCGAGCGCGTGCAAATTGCACATCATATGTACTGCGGTTTTCCTGTGATTGCGCGTCTAGAAGGCTCAGCGCCTGTTCAAACTTTTGATTACCGGCTAAGTCTAGGGCCTTTCGGGAAATAGACTCTGGTGATTGAGCTGACGCCATGACGGGCATCGCCAGCGCAACTATCACGCTAGTGACGAGAGTTATTTTGATTTTTTTTGAGTTAAGCTGCATTTTGTTCAATCCTCAAATGTCTTAGAGCGCGCAATACAACCTCATCCGGGTTAAAAGGTTTGGTTATGTAATCGATAGCGCCGCGCTTTAACCAAGTTATGACGTCGTCCCGATTTGCCATAGCCGTCACTAACATGACCGGAATGGACTTAAGGTTAATTTCCTGTTGAATTTGATACAGCACAGCACCGCCTTCAAGCCTCGGCATCATACGATCAAGGATGATTAAGTCTGGTTTTTGAGTGCGTAAATATTCAAGCGCTTCAATTCCGTCATAGACCTTATCAGCCCGGGCGCCGTAAGTTTTAAATCTATGAGCTAGCAAATCTGAAACGGCGCGGTCATCATCTACGATCAGGACGTGGAATTGTTGCTTTCTGAGAATTTCCCTGACATGGGCGACAAGGGGCAGTATTTCAAACGCGTTTTCAAAACAATCTGAAACACCGGCGTCTACGGCTTTGACGATATCGTGCGGGTCTTGACCGCTCATGATCATGACAATGGGCGTAGCTTGTAATTGCTCAACCGCCCGCATGAAACGAGCCACATCGACACCTGTCATATCTTCAAGGTCTTGCTCCATGATAACAATATCCGGTGGCTGATTGACCGCGATTGCCATAGCTTGATGCGCTTGTTGGCAGCCGGTCACTCTATATTCAGGGGCGAGCATGTTTGTGATCATTTGGATCATCCAGGGATCTTTATGAATTAATAAAACCGAAGACTGACGACTGGGTAAGCCGTAGCCTTCGGTTTTCATTGAGTCTGTCTCCCAACGGTCAGGGGTTTGATCAGGTTGGAAATTATCAGACTCAAACTGGTGTGTATCCGCTTCCAAAGGTTGGTTGCGGATTTTATCAATGTCGGTAATTAGTTTTAGAAGCCGCGATCGGCATAACCCTGGATCAAAATTAGGGTTCTTGTTTAGGAATGTTTCAAATTCGCGGGCTTTGTCACCGAGTTCAGGGAACCCATACATTAAAGCATTACCCGCTAATTTGTGAGCTGCAACTTTTGCATCGTCCATGAGCTCAGGTGTTTGCTTACCAAGTTTAAGGGCGTTATTTGCGTCCTCAAATTTGGCGCGCGCACCCGCAAGGTAATCCATATAATTATGGAGCGCCTTTCGATACTCATCGTCATATGCGAACTCTGGTTCGGTCAGCTCAATTTTTGATCACCGCCCCCGGCAATCCCCCCTGTGATAGGCGCAATATGTAACACAGGAGGGTTTATATCCCTTTAGGAGACGTGGTTAAAAAAGCGTAAGCGGGGCTTTAAGTTTCCAGTAATAGGCTTGCGCAGCTATAGCTTTGAGCCTAAACCCCGCTCCTATAAAACTAAGGTTCGGACATGTCCAAAAACAAAAAAAAGCCTAATAGGCCTAAAGCTCGTCGTCCCCGTGGATTTGAGGACAAATCAGCTCATCTATTGCGCGCTGAGCAAAAGCTGATTTCGGCGGCGTTTTCAGTTTATGATAGCCGGGGATTTGAGCCCCTACAAACACCGGCTTTTGAATATGCAGATGTTCTTGGGAAGTTTTTGCCGGATGAAGATCGCCCTAATACGGGTGTATTTGCCCTTCGCGATGATGATGAACAATGGATGTCACTGCGCTATGATCTGACGGCGCCGCTCGCTCGGTTTGTGGCGGAAAACTATGACGCGCTGGCCAAGCCTTATCGTCGCTATCAGGCCGGGAGTGTTTTCAGAAATGAAAAGCCGGGACCTGGCCGTTTTAGAGAGTTCGTCCAATGCGACGCCGATAGTGTCGGCGCGCCGGGCACGGCTGCAGACGCTGAAATGATCATGGTAGCTGCTGATGTTATGCGGGCGGTTGGTCTAACTGATGAACAATATCAGGTTCGTGTAAACAACCGAAAACTCCTCGATGGCATTTTAGAAAGCACAGGTGTTCCAAATACTGAAGAGGGTGCCAACCAAAGAATGCAGGTTCTGCGCGCTATTGATAAACTTGATCGCCTCGGAGAAACTGGCGTTGAAGCGCTGCTCGGAGAGGGCCGCGAAGATGAGAGCGGCGATTATACAGGCGGCGCGAATCTTAGCCCTGAAGCTATTAAAGCTGTTCTTGGGTTTACCGTCGCAAGCTCTGGCGATCGAGGTGACACTATTCGTAACCTTGAAAAACTGGTTGGAACGTCGGAACGCGGCTGTGAAGGTTGTCAGGAACTGATCGATATCGATAATATTTTAAATGCGGTCGGCATGGACTCAGATCGAGTTGCTTTTGATACATCTATTGTTCGCGGTCTTGGATATTACACCGGCCCCGTCTTTGAGGTTGAACTTTTAACTGATATCAAAGATCGTAAGGGACGTCCGGTCAGAATAGGGTCTATTGGCGGCGGCGGCCGTTATGATGATCTCGTGTCTCGTTTTAGAGGCCAGGCCGTGCCCGCAACTGGATTTAGTTTTGGTGTTTCTCGGTTGTTATCCGCGCTTGAGCGCTTAGATGCACTGGGAACTTCCAGCCTCCCTCCTGTCTTCATCACCGTGTTTGACCGTTCATTATTGGGCGAATATTTTAAAATGGGGGAAGAAATTCGGGCGCAAGGTATGCGAGCGGAAGTGTTTGTCGGTAGTGGAAACCTTACTAAGCAGATGAAATATGCGGATAAGCGCGGCATTCACATTGCCGTCATCATGGGCGAAGATGAGCTTGCTAAGGGTGAGGTCACCATAAAAGACCTCTTCCAAGGGGCTGAAATGGCCAAGGCTATTTCATCTAATGAGGAGTGGAAAGCATCAAGACCAGCCCAGCAAACGATTGCGCGAGGCGAGTTGATATCAACTTTAAAGGCCATGATAGCACCATAAAATTGGACGTAAAAAAAACCCCGCCTTTTATTAATGAAAACAAATGACAGGGTTAGTAAGAGAGAGACAACTCATCAAATCGACAAGTCACATTACAAATATGAAAAATTGTGTGAATGTTAGCTGAACGTAAAAATGGACGCGCGAAATGAGCCAAAAACCTGCCAATATTGAACTTCGAATTCTACCAGTAACACCGCTGCAGCAAAACTGTTCTTTGATGTGGGATAGTACGTCAAAAGACGGCGTTTTGATTGATCCGGGCGGCGAGGCAGACCGTTTGATGGCAGAAGCGGAAAAGCTCGGGGTTGTAATCAAGGAAATTTGGCTGACCCATGGACATTTGGATCATGCTGGCGGGGCTAAAGACATCAGAGATACAATGGGGGTGCCTATAATCGGGCCCCATAAGGATGATCAGTGGTGGCTCGACCGGATTGAAGAAAGCTGGGCTAAATACGGTATGACTGGCCTTGGTAAAGATGTCGTGCCGGACCGCTATTTGGAAGAGGGTGAAGTTCTCAAACTGGGTGAAACAGAATTTCAGGTGGTTCATACGCCAGGCCACACGCCCGGTCATATTGTGATCTACAATCAGGACTTAAAAATCGCTTTTGTCGGCGATGTTTTGTTCCGGGGCAGCGTTGGCCGCACGGATTTCCCTTTAAGTAACCCAGCAGATCTAATCAAATCTATAAAAGAGAAACTATGGCCTCTAGGCTCCGATATGCAATTCATCCCTGGGCACGGTCCTGCCAGTACATTTGGTCAGGAACGGGCCGACAATCCCTTTGTCGGAGATAATGTGATTGGGCAAGGGCAGGGTAATTCTGACGGGGTTATGTAGACGTCTCGTAAGACGGGGCTATTTGGCTGCCTTTTCCATGGCTTTGGCCAGAGTGACGTCTTTATCTGTCACGCCGCCAGCGTCATGTGTCGTCAAAGTGATATCAACGCGGTTATAGACATTAAACCATTCAGGGTGATGGTCCATTTTATCAGCAATGATTGCGATACGGGTCATAAATCCAAACGCTTCAGCAAAATCTTCAAATTTGAACACTTTGGTTATGAAATCGTCGCCTCCGGTCCATCCAGCTAGGTCTCCTGCAACGTCTTTTGGGTTTAAAATGGTCATGTTATGGCCTTACTTAGCTCTTATTCATTTCTAGTATATAGTATCTTCTAATCAGGCAATATCACGGAATTCAAGTGACAATACAAAAACAGTCAATTTTTGAGCGGCAAAGTAAGCTCTACGCTCGACCAATGCTATCTTGGGTGATATTACTGGGTTGGTTGGTCGTTTGTGTGAGTTTTGCTATTATTACATTTGCGTCCATGAGAACTGTGGCCGCGCATGTCAGCGACTTTCAGTGGGACAAGGTTTATCATGCGTTAGCTTATGCTGTTTTGACCCTAGGTTTGTTGTTTGCATGGCCTAGAAGAGCTTTAATCACAGTCTTTTTAGTTGCCTTTGGCTTAGGGGTTGCTTTGGAAGTCTTTCAAGGAACCATCGCCTTTGGCCGAACCGCCTCTATATGGGATGCTATGGCCAATGCCGTAGGCTCTTTAACCATAATTGCTATCTGGATGAGGGTCTGTCCCCTTGTGAAACACAATCCCGCCTAACAAGAAAACGCAGTTTCAACTACACGGCTAGGGTTAAGCTCGTAGGATTCGCATGTCTGATCGTGTATGGGTCACTGTATGTATGAATTGAATTATAATGCTTTTTCTATAAGTTAAGGTGTCATTAACCACGTTGAAATCAGGTGAGTGGGAACGTTATGTCTATTAAATTAAAGAAAACAGGGCTGTTAGCTGTGTCTATTTTAGCACTTTGCCACGGCACAGCGCTTGCGGGTAACGCCCATATACCAGCGCTTCCGAGCCTAGTTCCTTCCAATCCCGAAGCTGGCGAGTGTTATGCGCGCGTTAAGGTTCCGGCGCGATTTGAAAGCCGGTCTCAGAACGTTATGGTACAAGAGGGTTACACAGAATATCAAGTTCAGCAGCCGCATATCTCGTCCCGCGCTCAAGAAGTTATGGTCAAGGAACCGAGTACGGAATACCGAGTTCGCCAGCCACGTTACACAACTGTGACTGAACAAATGATGATCCGTCCTGCCTATGAAAAGCTAAAAGTTTCACCGCCAGAATTTCACACGGTGACTGAAACTGTTCAGGTCTCTGGGTCACGCCTGATTTGGAAAAAAGGCAATCCGGGCCAATTAGCCGCTGAAGGTTATACCATCCACTCAACAGCCGACGGGGGCCCAGGCGGGCACGGATACAGCTCGACAACACAATATGGCTCCGCGCAAAATAACGCGACCCATTGTGGTCAAACTTGCGAGATTTGGTGTTTGGTTGAAGAGCCAGGCCAATCGGTCAGCTTTAACCGTAAGGCGTTAGCGCGCCCATCTATGGTTCACCGGATACCTGTCGAGGCGAAATATCAATCTATCACGAAACAAATGCTAGCCGATCCAGGCGGCGTAGATGAAATTCCTATTCCGGCGAAATATCAAACTGTCATGGTCGAAGATGTTATGCCAGCTCACGCCAGCAGCACTCATGAAGTGCCGGCTGTGTATAATGATGTTGCCGTGAATGTAGCCGTTGAAGACGAGCGCTGGGAATGGCGCCGCGTTGTTTGCGAAACGGGAACACATCCTGGAACCACATCCAGCAGCTATAGTTCCGGTTATTCATCAGGGACACCTAGTTATAGCGGTTCAACATATAGCACTGATTCATATTCTTCAGGCGCTTATAGTTCTGGAACAACATATGGGTCTGATTCAGCTTATACGAGCTCATCTTATAGCTCCGGATCAACATATTCAGGTCCAACTCACAATGAATACGAAGGTGTATGCCGCGGTAAGACACAAGAAGAGTGCTACGGTCAGGATTTGATCGATGCTTATAATGAGACCCATGCCGGTTCGTCGACGAGTTTTAATAATGGTTATTATGATAGTGGGTCTTCAAGTTCTGAAGGCGATGTTGGATATTACGATCAGACCACAGGTGAGTATGAAACTGTGAAGCGTAAAAACAAGCGCTATCGTAAGTAAATAACCTGCTCATTCCCGCGAAGGCGGGAAACTTAGCTAAGTTATTAGCCATAAAATCAGTTGAGAGGTTCCCGCCTTCGCGGGAATGAGCGGCGACTATAACCGCTTATGCATAATCCATTCTTTGTCGAGCTGCTCGCCGACCGGGAATAGGTATTCCCCGATTTTCTCAAATCCGTGGCGCTTGTAGAACTTGTGGCCACCAAAGTTTTCTGAATAGACGCTCAGTACCATATCCTTGAATCCATTGTCTTTGGCATATGTGATGGCCGCTTCCATTAGCTGCGCGCCTAGTCCCATGCTTCTATACTCAGATAGTGCGTAGAATTTTGATATCTCTATAGCATTTGGCATGGGCGGGACGCAGGGCAATCCGTTTGGACAAAGCTTGATATAGGCGACTAACGTATCGCCGTCTTGAAACGCCCATATGGGTTGATCATTTGAGGCTAGAGCTTTGGCATAAACGTCAGCAGAATGGGAGTTATCAATAAAATACTGGAGGTCTTCGGGCTTATATAAATGCCCAAAGGTGTTGGTAAAAGTAGCGGCCCCCAAATCAGATAAGGGGGCCGCTAGATTTTCAATGTCGGAAGAATTTAACCGACGGAGTTTCATTTAATACACTATTCTATAGCGTCGAAGTCAGGTTCGACACCCAGCTTCTTGGCTTCGAAATAATGTTTCGCCATGCGGAACACCAGAGGTGACAGCAAGAGAAGAGCGATTAAGTTCGGGGCTGCCATGAGACCCGTCAAGGCATCTGCCATATTCCACATAAGATTTACGACGTTTGAGTACTTGTCTTCCAGCATAAGAACGGCTGATCCCAAAAAGACAACAAGGACCCAACTGATCCGATATGGTAGAATACTTTTCTCGCCAAACATAAATGCCGTACAGCGTTCACCGTAATAGGACCAGCCCAAGATTGTTGTGAACCCGAAGACGACGAGCCCCAAAGTAACAACGTGTTTTCCAATTCCGGGCAAGGTTGCATTGAATGCATCGACTGTTAAAGGAGCACCAGAATCGCAACCTGCTGGCTGTATGCCTTTAATTAAATCGCCCACTGTCTCAGGACTAGGGATACAATGAGGTTCGATAACGCCGGATGTTAGAATGATAAGGGCGGTAATCGTACAAACAATCAGAGTATCGATGACTGTGCCTAACATCGCCACAAGCCCTTGGTTGACAGGATCTTTATTTCGAGCCGCTGCGTGCGCAATAGGGGCTGAACCCTGACCCGCTTCGTTGGAGAAAATACCGCGAGCGATACCCTTTTGCATGGCTAGCATCATCAATCCAATGGCAATACCTGTGCCAGCTGATTGCATCCCAAATGCGCCTTTGAAGATGGACGAGAGTGCGGCCGGAACTTCGCTAATGTTAAAGCCAATTACGATTATGCCTGCGATGAAATATGCGCCGGCCATAAAGGGTACAACGGCGCTGGCCACGATCCCGATCCGTTCAATTCCGCCGATAATGACGGCGGCTGCTCCAATTGCGAGAGCAATGCCTGTATATAATGGTGGAACATTGTATGATCCATTTAAGGCATCGGCGACAGAGTTAGATTGAATCATGGCGCCGGTTCCCCACGCCGCGAGCATGCCGAATATGGCAAATGTTACAGCGAGCCACTTCCATTTCGGACCAAGGCCATTTTTGATATAATACATCGGTCCGCCGACACGATTACCATTGGCATCGATTTCTCTGTAGCGAACGGCAAGCACGCCTTCAGAGAATTTTGTGGCCGTACCGACTATGGCGGTCATCCACATCCAAAAAATAGCGCCAGGCCCGCCAATTGCGATAGCCGCGGCGACACCTGCAATATTACCCGTCCCGATGGTTGATGATAAAGCGGTCATTAAGGCGGCAAATGGCGAAACGTCGCCTTCTTCTTCATCGCCGGTTCGTTTTTTAAATAATTGCTTGAATCCATACGGAATTCTGATGATTGACATCAGCCGCAATCCGACGGTCAGATAAAATCCCGTTATTAGCAGTAAAGCCATCATTGGAGGGCCCCAAACAATGCTATTTACTGATTCAAGAATTTTTTCCATGCTTATCCCCTTTTTGGTTTTTGGCGACCATAAAGCGCAATTTATTTTGTGCAAGGGGCTATTCGATTTTGCCTTTTCTTTGCACAAAGACTCCTATAGGGCAGATGCCTTGAATTCAGGGAGAATCCTATGTTTGATAGCCTCGTAGAACGTCCGGCAGATGCCATTATTGCTTTGATGGAAATGGCCAAAGCGGACGCTAGCCCTAAAAAGATTGATTTAGGTGTTGGTGTTTATAAAACCGATGATGGCGCGACACCTATCATGCGGGCTGTGAAACAGGCCGAAGGCCTTTATCTAACCGAAGAGCAGACGAAATCTTATGTCAGTACAATCGGAAATGCAGATTTTCGCAAACATATGGTCGATTTGATCTTTGGGGTAGATTATCCCGCGTTGACAGAAGGCCGGATCGCTAGCGCGCAATCCACAGGCGGATCAGGCGCTCTAAGAATCGGGGCTGAGCTTATCAAATCTTCTGGTAAAGAACCGATAGTTTGGGTTCCAACGCCAACATGGGCCAATCATACGCCGCTTATTGGCTCAGTCGGTCTCGAAATTAAATCCTATCCTTATTATAACCGCGAAACTTTAGGCGTCGATTATGTCGATATGCTCGATCATCTCAAAGCCAACGCCAAGCCAGGCGATGTTATCGTGCTTCATGGTTGTTGCCATAACCCGACGGGCGCGGACCTTAATTCCGCTCAGTGGGACCGCGTTGCTGAATTTATGCGTGACCAGGAATTGGTCCCGTTTATTGATCTAGCATATTTCGGCCTCGGTGATGGTTTAACCAAGGACACTTATGGTCTTCGCAAAGTCGGCGAGACTTGTCCTGAAGTTATTCTGGCGGCGTCATGTTCTAAAAACTTTGGCCTTTATAAAGAACGTGTAGGACTGGTGGCGGCTATTACGACGTCACCGGATCAAGCGCGGCTAGTCCAAGGACAGTTTGGGGCCTTGCAGCGCCGCTTAACGTCTATGCCGCCAGATCACGGGGCTGCTGTCGTGGCGCGTATCCTAGGCGATGCGGCCCTACGTCAGGTTTGGCTAGAAGAGCTCACCGAAATGCGCGGGCGTATCAAAGATCTGCGCAAAGACTTATCCAATGCCCTTCGCGTGCAAGGCGCTGAAGCTATGGCCGCCGCGATCATTGACCAAAACGGTATGTTCTCGACCCTACCATTATCTGTGGCGCAAGTGCACGTTTTGCGCGCCGAGCATTCGGTCTATATGACTAATTCAGGCCGTATCAATATTGCAGGCGCCAATAGCCATAATATCCCGGCGCTAGCCGAAGCAATACTCGCTGTGCTATAAGGGTTTATGGACAAGAAAGTACCACAGTCAAAATCATTGGCAAAATCACGGCCAAAAACTTTAGAAAAAGGCAGGCATGATTTTCGTGAAAAAGTCACGCTTTATGGCATAGAAGGCGGCAGCATAATGCCTTGCACCGCCCACGCTCAGCAGCTGATTACAACGCCTGTTGGTCCTCAAGGCGGGCTAGACCGTATTGATCATGCTTGGCGTAAGGGCTGGATTAGTAGTGACGTTGGGTCCGCGAAAAACTTATACGAGAGGGTATATTCTGAATTACCGGATCAATGCCCAATATGCGTAAAGACGAAGCTTTAGATCACCAAGGAATATCGCGCTCTAAAAGCTCACCTAATGCCTTATTACGGGGCCGGAAATAGTTCTCCGCCCAGCTTCTAAGTTTAGGGTCCATGGGCTCGTAAGCACCTTTTTTAAGTTTTGCAGTCATATCGAGATCATCAAATCGAGGTAGGTCTAAAAATTCGTAGATTTTCTGTATCTCTTCTATGCCGTTATTTTTCAAATCGTCCGTCAGCAATATATGGAACTGATCTCTTGAGAAATGTTTGAACCAGTGTTTGAGCTGTTGTGCGTAACGGCCGCGCGATAGAAATGAGAAAGCCTGAGCCTGTCTAGCCCAATGAGTTGGGTCAGCCACGGCCTTGTCCCAATCCTTTTTCACCATAGCATCTTCGGTTTTTAATATATCTTTAAAAGGCTTGTCGATTTTGCCTTTTTGGACACCGTATTGATAATGGGAGTAAGCTCGGTCTACCGGGTTTCGTAAAAGCACAATGAATTTAGCATTTGGAAAATCACGCTTGATCCAGCGGGGACCATGTGGGTGACGCAAATAATAAGGCGTGCCTTCACCTGAGATTTCATCGAGCGCTTTAACCGGAAATTGCCGTAAATATTTCTCAAGAGTGAAACCCTGATAATGGCTCTGATCGTAATAATGGAGCTCTTTTTTAACGGGCGGGCGAATTTGTGGGTGCTGGGTTAGGTAGTCAAACAGACTACTGGTGCCGCTTTTCATGGCGCCGAGTAAAAAAAAATCCGGGCCTCGGTTTTCTACCCCTTTATTTTCTGGTTTTCCGGGCACTTGCCGCCAGCTTAGTGTTTTTTTGATAACTGGTTTTTTTTGACCCAAATTTGAATTACCGGATGCAATGAGATCCAAAGTAGGCTTGTTTGGCACGACATCAAAAATGATGTGATAGCGATCTTTATTTTCACTAAGATTGACGGCTGAATGGGGATGGAAGTTATTCATCAGCCAAGCTTCGCCTTCTTGCATGTGATAAAAACTCCCGCCGCAATAAATAAAGGCATTGTCATGTGTTTCGACAGGGATATGAAATCGGATCGTGTCATTAAAGATGGCGAAGCCGCGTTTGCGGTCGCCCTGAACACCATAGCCGTCTCGGTGGATAGGTAGAGCCTTGCCTGCCGGCATTTTGCTCAAATGCACCCGAAACATGGATTCGCAAGGAAAATCCTCCAGTAAAGTAATGAGTTCTGGCCAGTCAAAACTTTTGCCTTCATCACCAATAAGGACCCATCTTTCACGGATTTTCTCTTTGGCGTCATTGGATGGTTTTTGAGGAAGTGTTGCGAGCACACGATCCCAGTTAAGTTCGCTAATGGGGAACTTTAACCGTGTACAGCTTGGAAGGTCATGAAATTCTTTTTGAAATTTTGCCACTCATGGCCCCTGATTACGACAGTTTGATTTATCAGTCACAATAATGGTCTGTCAAACTTATCTGTCCTTAATCGTTGCCATAAGTCTATTCGCGACCTATTTTGAACCATGGACCAGTCATTAGTACAATCGCGTGAGCATGTGCGCTCAAACCATGGGCAGTCGATAATTATCATATTAGGTATGTTTGCCTTATTGGCTTTGACCGGTTTAGTTATTTGGGGGCCTTTGGGGGTTTTATTAGCGGCAGGCATTTCACTGTTCTTGATTTATTCGGTCAGCCGGGCATCTCCCAAAATGATTTTGAAAATGTATAAAGCCAAACCATTGGGACGAAATGATCTGCCGGAACTCCAGGATTTATTTGATAATCTTGTCGACCGTGCGGATTTGGAACATAATCCTATGCTGTTTTATGTGCCGTCAAAAATGATGAATGCTTTTGCAACAGGGAGAGGAGAGCAAACGGTTGTCGCTGTGACCCATGGTCTTTTACAACATATGAATAACCGAGAAATCGGCGGCGTGCTCGCCCATGAGCTTGCCCATATTAAACACAATGATGTTTGGGTGATGGGGTTGGCTGATGTATTTTCACGACTAACCAACTCTATGGGACAAATAGGACAGCTTCTTTTGCTTTTGTCACTGGGCGCCATTATTATGGGGGGAAGTTCACCCATTCCTATGCTCGGCGTGTTAGTACTCATTCTAGCACCGGCCGGAAGTGTCCTCTTACAACTCGCTTTGTCTCGTAGCCGTGAGTTTGAAGCTGATTTTGGCGCGGCGCAAATTACGGGTGATCCGGCGGGGCTGGCATCTGCACTTGCGAAAATTGAAAAAGCCTCCAAAGGCTGGATGCAAAAACTAATGCCGGGCAAGAAAGCGCCTCAGCCCGCCATGCTGCGAACGCACCCTGCCACAGCAGAACGTATTGAACGTCTTATGGCTATGGAAGGTCGTCATGACATGCCCGCGCCCGTTCGAATTCCGCAGCCCATGGTCAATCCGCCGCGCGGCTATAGCGTGCAGCGCCGCCCGCGATGGCATATTATCACGGGGCTCTGGTATTAGACCTTCTTTATAGAGAAGCGCTCGAGTTTGAGTAAGGTTAGCAGATCTTAACGAGTCTGTCGGAAAAATGAACGCCAGGTTCAGAGAGAATTCAAAACGACGAGGTTATGACGGCATCATAGAAAGAAACTAAAGGGGCATATTATGCGTATATTTCGTTCTTTAATGACTATCTTGATCTGCTGGCTTGGACTTGGTTTGGCCTACGCCCAAGTCGCTAGCACGCCGCCTAATTCCGATAAATTATTGTGGGAACGTCCCACAGGATGGTTCATGCCTCTATCCATTGCGGTGGAGGATGCGCCCAGACCTATATTGTATACCGCGCAAAAGGGCGGCGGGGTTTCGATCCTCAAAGATAACCCGGATCGGGGTCCAAAACATCTTGCAACGATCCCAAGACATAGCCTGGGGCAAATGGATGCCATGAAAGTGCAGCTGTCCGGTGATTATCTCTATGTTGCGCTCGGAGATCATTTTTCAAAAGGCCGTAAAGCTGGACTGGCAGTGGTTAATGTCGTTGATCCAAAAAAGCCTGTCGTTATGTCCATTTGGAAAGCGCAAAGCGGCGTGTCTGGCGCTGGTCATCTTTTGGTCAAAGGGCGATATGCTTATATTGGCGCCATGAAATCGGGCGTACATATTTTGGATATCAGTCATCCGAAAGCGCCGCGCCATCTTTCAACATATTTACCGGATATCAATTTTCCAAAACCTAACCCCAACAGCGTATCTCATCCAAATGCCAGAGGACTAGATTTGGCCGGAAATCTGTTATTTGTTGCCAATGATGCGGGCGGTTTGCGGGTGCTTGATGTGAGTAATAAGTCTGCCCCTAAAGAGGTTGGGCGCTATATCAACCGCCTTATGAATGGCAAACAGCAGGCCTATAACAAAATTATTGTTGATGGACGTTATGCTTATATTGGCGTTGATTATTGCGGGATGGAAGTTGTCGATATTTCCAGACTTGATCAAATCAAGCAGGTCGCGTGGTGGAATCCTTGGAGCTGTGAGAAAAACTCAAATTTCTGGTTTAATAGTCAGGGACATGTCAATCAATTGGCTTTGGATAAGCGAAAAGCACGTCTTTATATGTCAGCCGGAGACAGTGAAGTGATCGTTCTTGATGTTCGAAACCCAAGGAGCCCCAAACATGTTAAAACCTATGGGGAGCTAAAAAATGGCCAAGGCGCGTGGGGGCTGACTTTGCACCGCGGCAAAATCTATGCGGGATATATTCAGACTTTTATTCCGTTTAGGGGTCGCTGGGCAGGCATTCGTGCCTACGCCGTACATTAATCAGCTTAGTTTCCAGCAGCGATCTGATCGAGTGACTTAACCCGGCGAAGCTCATTATCCTTGAAGTGCTTTGCGCGGATTTGATCGCGCCTAGCAACAGCCTCGTTTGAGGCTGTGTCCTCATATTGCGCCATGGCCTCTTTAATCTCATCTTGATAGGCGGTGAGACGATTATTCCACTCTTTGCGTTGGAGGTCGAGTTTTTCCAGATTAGCTGCGGCTTGATCACCGAGCTCTCTACGGCGAAAGTCTTTGATTTCCCAGTCTTCGGCCCCAGAGTCTCGAAGAGCTTGTTCTTGCTGCTTGTAATCACCGATCCGATTGGCTTTAGTTTCTTGCTCAACCAGCCAAGCGGGGGTATTTTTTTGAATGGCTTTAAGAGCCATCATCTTCTCTTCTATGTCGAGCGAGTTGTTATTGGCGATGGTTGACTTGGCCAGCATATAATCATCATATTGATCTTCTTTTTCAAAGAAGCTTTTAATGACGTCTTCTGAGAAGAATTGACTACGCGAAATACGGATTTGCTGTTTAAGGCTAGCAATGTTTTTAGGATCAAAATTATTTACGGCATGGGCGCCGGAAGCTTGCAGAATTTGATCGATTGATCCACGGTAATCCACATAGCCTTGCAAAATATTGAGAGCGGAACTGAGCGCGGGTTCGTCAAGTTGTTTATCAAGATTAAGTCTGATCCGCTCTAAGATAGTTTCAATATCCTCTTCGCCGATGGCGGTCAGATAATGATCAAACATATGCCGAATTTTTGCATTGATAATCAGATCGCCATTCTCATCAACATCCAAGCTATCAGGAGGGGGGACATCGCGTAAAGAAGCGGGCAGGGAGGACAGGATGCTTTCCTGCCTTGCGATTTCTTTTTCCGCTTCTGAAGGTTCGGTGTTTAACTTGAATTCCACCGTTTCATTGTCGATCTTTGCTTGCGACGTTGGCGCGGTGATTATGGGTTCTTTTTCAACTATTGTCGGTTCGGGGGCTTTTCTATTGCCAAACCATAAAACGGCCGCGCCAAGCATTAGAACAGGAATGAGAAGAGCAAGTCTTTTGGAAGAATTGTGAGTCATAAAAACAATCAAAAAAATGGGGCCGATATAGGCCCCATATTCTTAAACTAAAGTCCGGCGTTTTTCAATCGAACGACATGTTGTTTATAAACCGGTAGAGGGTCCGACGTCCCGATCCCGCGCAGGCCGAATGTCCAGTTGACTTCATCCATATGGTTCATGTCATAATCGTCGCGAATGATGTCGCCCATGTGAGATTTACAGCGTCCGACAACGCCGTCATTGTCTTCCGAGTGGGTCACGCTGGCAAGAGCGAGAGCGCCATCAGCTATGTCAAGGACGTTGGATTGCGTGATTGGATTATAAGTACCACTCCAAGAGTAATAGCTTATGCCGTTTACAATGTGATCACCATCATTGACGGAATAATCATAAACCCAAGTCGGGAAGAGCCATCCCCACCAGCCTGTATTAGAATTATAAACGGGCGTTTCTTGACATGAACCTTCACGCAGGCCTTGCGGATGTGCTGCGTTAAATATCGCTGCGTCAGCTGAGTTCAGGGCTTCCAAAGTTCCAAGAGCGTTAGATTCTTGTTCCGGGTCACCTGTAATAACGGCCATCAGATCTCCAACAGCATTGACGATAGCTGCGACGGGTCCGACGAAAACGTCAGGGACGCTATTAACTAGATCAGCGGTTTCAGAGCCGAAATGCGGCGATCCGACTGAGGTGACAGAAGCGACAAGGTCAGGACGAACAGAGGCAACATAACGCGCTGTTGGGCCGCCTTGAGAATGGCCAATCATATTGACTTTATCAGCGCCGGTAATGGCGATTAAGTTTTCAACATAGGCCAAAAGCTGTTCACCGCGGGCTGTGTTGTTTTCCCAGCCCGTAACTTGCGGCGTATAGATTTGGTCGGTACCGATAGATTCTAGAGCCGCTTTAACGCCGTAAAAGTAATCATAACCAAGGGCGCTATCAAAGCCTGCCATGCCGTGAACCAGAACAACTGGATATTTAGTGTCGCCGGAATTATCGGCGTGGGCAGGTGCTGCCATTAAGCCTGTTACGGCCAGTGTCGTCATAAGTGTGCGTTTGAAAATATTCATTGTATTTTCCCCTTGTTTAAATTTAAACACGCTCTAGGTGATAAAAATTAGGTGATCAATTCTAATTATAGCGTATTGGGTTTCAGTCTTATGTTCATGTCGCGATTAAACATAAAAAAGGGGCCGATAAGGCCCCAAATAATTATTAAACTAAAATCCGTATTTTAAACTAAAGTCCGGCGTTTCTCAAACGGCTGACATGTTGTTTGTAAACAGGTAGTGGATCAGTCGCGCCAATGCCGCGTAGACCAAATACCCAGTTGATTTCATCCGCGTGGTTCATGATGTAATCATCGCGGATAATGTCGCCCATGTGAGACTTACAACGTCCGACCATACCGTCATTGGCTTCGGAGTGTGTCACACTTGTTAGAGCCAACAGGCCATCAGCAACATCTAGGACGTTTGACTGAGTAATGGCGTTATAGGTTCCGCTCCAAGAGTAGTAGCGAATGCCGTTCTCAACGCGGTTACCATCATTGACAGAGTAATCATAAACCCAATTTGGGAAGAGCCATCCCCACCAACCGGTATTAGCGTTGTAATATGGTGTTGTCTGGCAAGAACCTTGACGTAGGCCTTGTGGGTGAGCCGCATTAAAGATAGCGGCATCTGTTGAATTCAAAGCTTGAAGCGTTCCAAGAGCGTTAGATTCTTGGGCTGGATCACCAGAGACAACAGCCATTAAATTACCAAAAGCGTTGACGATAGCAGCAACGGGGCCGTGGAGAACGTCTGGAACGCTATTGACCAGATCAGCTGTTTCTGAACCAAAGTGAGGAGACCCTACTGATGTGACTGAGGCCACAAGGTCAGGACGAACAGAGGCAACATAACGCGCTGTTGGGCCGCCTTGAGAATGGCCAATCATGTTGACCTTATCAGCGCCAGTAATGGCGACTAAGTTTTCAACATATGCCAAAAGCTGTTCGCCGCGGACCGTATTGTTTTCCCATCCGGTAACTTGAGGCGTATAGATTTGGTCAGTTCCGACAGATTCTAGAGCAGATTTAACGCCGTAAAAATAGTCATAACCAAGCGTGCTGTCAAAACCAGCCATGCCGTGAACCAGTACAACTGGGTATTTTGTGTCGCCTGAATTATCGGCGTGGGCAGGTGCTGCCATCAAGCCTGTTACGGCCAGTGTTGTCATGAGTGTACGTTTGAAAATATTCATTGTATTTTCCCCTTTTGTGAATTTGATCTCGCTCTAGGAAATAAAAATTAGGTAATCAATTCTAATTCTAGGCGTAATAGTTTTTAGCTTTGCGTTCCTGACGCGAAGCTGATAAAAAATGGAGCCAGTGAGGCTCCATCAAGATTGCGAACATAAACGGATTAATGACTTAAAGGCCGTTGTTCTTAAGCCGTTTAACGTGCTGAACATAAAGTGGTACTGGGTTAGTCGCGCCTATCCCGCGCAGACCAAAGAGCCAGTTAACTTCATCTGCATGTGTCATGATGTAATCATCGCGGATGACTTGACCCATGTGTGAGCTACAGCGGGCAACCAGGCCATCATTGCTTTGCGAATGTGTGGCGTGTGTCAGACCAAGAACATAATCAGAGATATCGAATATGTTGGACTGGGTGGCAGGGTTATAAATCCCGCTCCAAGAGTAATATCGGACACCGTTTACAACGTGATCACCATCGTTGACGGAGTAATCATGGACCCAATT
>JABABK010000024.1 GCA_014238285.1 Hellea sp. | reverse complement strand
CCGCATCAAGTGCGGGATGACAGTGAGAGATACCCCAAAAACAAGCTGTAGATAAGTTGTCACAGCTATGTCATTTCCCTTGCAGGCCTTAATCTGATAACATATGCAACAAATCGCATATAAATCCTTCTAGGAGAAGACATTATGAGAGAAGCTGTTATTGTTTCTACCGCTCGGACGCCAATTGGCCGGGCTTATCGCGGCGCTTTTAACGCCACGGCTTCACCGACCCTTGCCGGTCACTGTATTGACGAAGCTGTCAAACGGGCTGGTATTGACGGCGCTGAAGTTGATGATGTTGTGATGGGCTGTGCCCTTCAGCAAGGTGTTCAGGTCACTATGGGACGTAACGCGGTTCTAGCCTCTAGCCTGCCAGTAACCGTTCCAGCCATGAGTATTGATCGTCAATGTTCATCAGGCATGATCGCCATCGGCATGGCCGCAAAGCAAATCATCAGCGATGGTCACGCTATCGCCATTGGCGGCGGTGTCGAGTCTGTCTCCATGGTGCAGACCGCAGAGATGCGCGTCGCCCCTGATATGACGGTTTTGAAAAACCATCCTAAGGCTTACATCCAAATGATCGACACGGCTGAAGTCGTGTCTAATCGTTACGGCGTTACCCGCGAAGCCATGGACGAATATGCTCTACAAAGTCAGCAGCGCACACATGCCGCGCAGCTTGCCGGTGCTTTTGATCAAGAGCTCGTGCCAATCGCGTCGACCATGATGGTCAAGAATAAAGAAACAGGCGAGATTTCCAAAATGGAAACACTGCTTGAAAAAGACGAAGGCAATCGTCCGTCCACAACGCTTGAAGGCCTTGGCGGCCTAAAGCCTGTTCGCGGCCCGGAAGCTTTCATCACAGCCGGTAACGCCTCGCAGCTTTCAGACGGCGCATCTGTCTCCGTCTTAATGGAAAGTAAGGAAGCCTCTCGCCGCGGCCTTGAACCACTTGGTATTTACCGAGGCATGGCCGTTGCGGGCCTTGAACCTGATGAAATGGGCATTGGTCCGATCTACGCTATTCCGAAGCTTCTAAAAGCCAATGGTCTTACTATGGACGATATCGATCTTTGGGAACTGAACGAAGCCTTTGCAGTGCAGGTGATTTATTGCCGCGATAAACTTGGTATTCCAAACGAGATCATGAACGTTAATGGCGGAGCGATTTCTGTCGGTCATCCTTATGGTATGAGCGGCGCGCGCATGGTGGCGCATTCGCTGATCGAAGGCAAAAAGCGCGGCGCGAAATATGTCGTTTCGACAATGTGTATCGGCGGCGGCATGGGTGCAGCCGGATTATTTGAGGTGGCGTAAACGGTCTTCGCTTCAGCGAAGAAAAATCGATTGATAATCCGATTTTAGTGGGCCACGCTCGCTTGTCGAGCGACATGTGAATTTATAAAGGTAAAAAATATGAGTACAGTTGAATTTAAAGACCGCGTCGCTATCGTGACCGGCGCGGGCGGCGGCCTTGGTCGTAGCCACGCGCTTGAGCTCGCCAAACGCGGCGTTAAAGTTGTCGTCAATGATCTTGGCGGAGCCGTTGATGGTTCTGGTAGTTCAGCGACAATGGCGGAAAAGGTTGTTGCAGAAATTGAAGCCGCTGGCGGCGAAGCCATGGCGAACGGCGCAAACGTCACCATCGAGTCCGAAGTTCAAGCTATGGTCGATGCTGCTATTGAAAAATGGGGCCATGTTGATATTCTCGTGAATAATGCTGGCATCCTGCGCGATAAGAGCTTTTCGAAAATGGAGATGGATAATTTTCGTCTTGTCATTGATGTGCACCTCATGGGTTCAGCCATTTGCACTAAAGCTGTTTGGAATCATATGAAAGAACGCGGCTATGGCCGGATCGTGATGACAACATCCTCCTCTGGTAATTATGGCAATTTCGGGCAAACTAATTACGGCGCTGCGAAAACGGGTGTGATCGGCCTCATGAACACACTTTGCATTGAAGGCGCAAAATATGACATCCGTGTCAATGCGCTCTCTCCAACAGCGGCAACCCGCATGACTGAAGGCTTGATGCCGGACGACGCACTCGAAGCTTTGACGGTTGAAAGCGTAACCGCTGGTCTTGTACCGCTGGTTTGTGATGATGCGCCTAACCGCCTTATCATGTGCGCTGGCGCTGGCGGTTTTGCCGCGACAAGAGTTTACGAAACCAAAGGCATTCATTTGCCGCCAGAGCAGCAAACCGCCGAAAACGTCATGGCTAATCTGGATAAAATCCGCGACGGAGAAGGCCAAGAAGAATACACTCAAGGCGGTCAGCAAACTATGAAGTTTGTGACAGGGGCCATGGGCGGTTAGTTTTAGTTCTTATAGTGTTATCCCGGCCCTTGAGCCGGGACCTATAATTTAACCGTTTCTACTCTACGTCCTTGATCCTTCGTCAGGCTCAGGATGAGGAGCACTGATAAGATAATTAATTCCTCACCCTGAGCTTGACGAAGGGTCTGGTCGAAAATGAAAACCCTCACTCTTCGTCAACCGAAGTATGAGGGTTTTTTGTGTCTAAATTTACTCATAAAATTACGATTTGGAATGATCATGTATCTAATTGCCACATAAGCTTTTTTACGCAGCAGAATTGCGTTTTTAGGGGCTTTACTTCGGCCCTTTTTGGACTAGAGAGAGCCGCTTAATTTTCTTGAAATATATGAGGCAAATCATGAGAGAAACCGTCCCTAATGTCACGTTTAAGACACGCATCCGCAATAACGACCTAGAAGGTCCAAATCCATTTGATTGGAAAGACTTAACAACGAGCGAGCTTTTCGCGGGTAAGAAAATTGTACTGTTTGCGCTGCCTGGCGCGTTTACACCAACATGCTCAACAACACATTTGCCGCGCTATGAAGAGCTTTATAGTGACTTCCAAGCACAGGGCGTTGATGAAGTTGTGTGTTTGTCTGTGAACGACGCATTTGTGATGTATAAGTGGGGTGTAGACCAAGGCCGTGAAAACGTCTTTTTATTGCCTGATGGCTCCGGTGAATTTTCTCGCAAAATGGGCATGCTCGTCGATAAAGACAATCTTGGTTTTGGATATCGCAGCTGGCGTTATTCAATGCTCGTTAATGACGGCAAGATTGAAAAAATGTTCATCGAACCAAATTTTGGCGATAACTGCCCAACTGATCCGTTTGAAGTGTCTGATGCCGACACAATGCTTGGCTATATTCGCGGCGAAGGCGAAAACAAAGCTGTGGCTTAGTACATTTCGCGCACTAGATCTAATCAGTCTTGTAAGAATTTCATGCCCGGGCTTTGCTCGGGCATTTTTGTTTATCCAGATTTCCGAAAATTCTACCATTCAGTTATTTTTTAGAAACCGTTTGCGCAGCATTTTTGAGTAGCGCCAGGGAGTGGTCTATGAGCGAAATTCCGGCTTGCGGATTACCGTGGCTAGGAACGGTCATTTTAGTCTCAGGATAGATTGTTTTAGCCCATTCTAAACTGTCAGGCCATTTCTCTAGGTTAGCATCAGCAATATTACCAAGTGTTGTATGCTTTGCAGCTCGGACGGCGCAGCCACCAAACAAAATTTTGGGCTCTGACACATAGACCATTAGGTTATCCTGCGTGTGTGCTGGGCCGGGGTAAGAAATTTCCACCGGGCCGAGTTTAACGCGCGAACCCGGGTCTAAAAGCGCCGGAACAGATGTATTGGGAATAGGTGTTCCGCGCTGGGCTGATAAATTTGGTGTGGCCGGATGAGACAGAACTTTCACGCCTTTGGCTTCGAGCCAATCAACACCCGCTAGGCTATCCGGATGAAAGTGCACTACGATCAACTTTCCGATATCAAGGCCTGTTTCCTCTTTGAGTTTTTTTGCCAATTCAACGGTAGCCAGTTCGCCCCACGCCGTGTTGACAAGAATAAGGCTGTCTCCGTCCTTCACCGCAAGGCCGTTAGACGGCATAACGCCATATCCCGGAATGTCTTGAGATGATGTATGTAGCCAAACGCCTTCTGTGATTTTGTTTAAAACGACGAGGGGTTTTTCATTCGCTGGAGTTACTACGTCTTCCGCGTGATCTGTCTTCAAAGGCTCAACGGGAGCACTTGTTTTGGAATTATCGCAAGATGTCAGGATGAAAACGATGCAAAGGACAGAGGGTAGTAAATATCTCATTTTGATCTCCAATTGCGCCCTACATAATTAAATCTAGAGAATGATCAATGAGAGATAGGTCAGTTTTTGAAAATGCAGGACACAAAATAAAGACCCCTAAAAGGGGCCTTTATGACAATTTACCAGCTATCTATTGAAGTTTTTCCTCAATGCGCTCTAGTCGCTTATGAAGCGCTGCGTTTGCGGCGGCCAAAGATTGGTTCTTAACCGCCATGTCTTTGTTTTGCTCATTAAGGCCCGCAATATAGATATGGGCTTTTTCAAGCTCATTTAGCATGCGTCCTAATTTGTCAGTAACATTGATGGGTGTGTTTTCAATGGTCGGGCCAACATTTGGAAGATATCCATTACGCCACATAGCTTTGGCATGTTCTTCAATGCTTGGAAGATCAAATCCGTCTTCAAACACTTTATCACAGCCGTTGCCGCACATAGTGCCGCCCGTCGTAAGTGCGCCTCTGATTGTCGCATTGCCAGATGTGTCTATGGTGAAATCTGCAGCCTGATTAAATCGACCAATGATGAATTTATGGGAGCCCGCAATATTCCAATTATTGCCATCTTCTGAGGAATCTTTAAGTGCCATAATGGCGCCGCCTTCATTTTCTAGATAAAGCTGCGTTCGAATGCCGGGGCCGGATGTACTGTCCTCAACATAAACTGTCGCGCCTATTCTAGAAACATGAAGAGCCTGTTCTGGGTCGCTAGTGCCGAGGCCGATATTGTTATTGGCGGCGATGACTAACGAGTTAGTATCTGCGCCAGGTTTGATTCTAAATGGAAGTTGGTTGCCATTTGAGGAATCCCGAATATAGAAATTCGCTTCATTCGCAGCTATGTCAAAAATTTGAGCTTGCCAGCCGTCTGCAGTCGTTTGTCCAAGCCGAATGATCGGTGTGTTCCCAGAAGCAATGTGAAGATCAGCGAGTGGACTAGCTGTTCCTAGACCGACGTCACCTTCAGAATCTATTCGCAAGGCATTTGAGCCTGCACCTTGGTCAACGCGAAACGGCTGGGTGCCAGGACCTGAATCTTCAATTGCCAGGTAGTTTGAGCCACCATTTGTGCGGTCATTTGCAACTATACGCCAATCGGCACTCGGAAAAGAGGCAGCATCACTTGAATCTTCAAAATGAATTCTGACATTGTCCTCTTTTAAGCGCAAAGTATCATACCCAAAGGATTCGCCATCGACACAGCTATTCCCGACACAGGCGCTTTCAGTGCCGATTATATCATCATTGATGACGTCATCGGCGGTAGCACTGCTACTAAAGAGTGCCATCATGCTGACGGTCATTCCAATGGTTGTCAGTTTTAATCTGTTTCTTAAAGCCATGATCTACTCCTATTTTTTAAATTTGTTTTTTGACGATATTTTGGCCGGCGCTTCGGCGGGCGCATCTTCAGCGCGAACCTGAAGGCCGTTTAACATCCTAAAGCTTCCGCTTTGCTGGATACTTTTATATCCGTAATTACGGGCGTTATCGCCGCGGCCATTATTCGAACGACTTTTATAACTTGCGACTCGCTCGTCCGTATGACCGGTCAATTCCCACACATACATGCCATCAGCGATTTGACCTTGTTCCATAAGGGAGACATCGGGCGTACCATTTTTCTTGTATGTTCGCTTAAAAAAGCCATTAGGACCTGACACGGTGAGAGTCATGTTCTTGGCCGTAGTTTCAGGATTAACGGACACATTTCCGGCTGATACATATAGTGATTTTGCCGTAGCGGGCGAAGTAATGATTGCGCCGATTGCCATAGATATTACAATTAAACACGCTTTTTTCACGAGATAATTCCTCTCTAAGTTACGCTCATGCCATAGTCGACAAAAGGGGTTAGGAGGTGAAGCCTTGAAGGGTCACGCCCCTTGGTTCGGCCGAGACTTGCTAAGCTTTATGTGGCTCCAAATCTTGGTCAGGAACTAAATATTATGCGGTTTAGATGGATAAAGGTATCAGGGAGATACCTGATTATTAGCTGGAAGTTGTACCAAATTGTAACAAAGGCAATGCGAATATGCATAACTAGTTTTTACACTTGAATTCTTTTGTTATATTGAATTTAAAGTCATAAATTGTGGGGAAATCGTGTTGGTATCAAGAAGAGGTATTCACTGTTTCGATTTCTTCTCGCAATGATAACATGTCCATCCAGCTATCTTTTTTAAGGTCTGGTTGGCGCATGAGGATATCGGGGTCATATATAGGAAGGGCAGGAATTTCAGTGCCAGCTATAGAAATACTTGTCCACTGACCACGGTTTTTCATCATGCCTGTTCGGCCTGTGAGGGCAGAAAAAGATATGCCGCCGACCAGTACAATAATCTTGGGTTTGATCAGCTCGATATGTTTTTGAATAAAGGGTAGGCATTTAGCAATTTCGTCCGGTGAGGGGTTGCGTCCGCCGGGCGGGCACCAGTTTACCACATGGGTCATATAGAGCGTGTCTTGATCAAGCCCGATAGACCCAAAAACCTTATCTATAAACTGACCAGATTTTCCGACAAAGGGTTTGCCTTGAATATCTTCATCGCGCGTCGGGATTTCTCCGATGACCATTATATCTGCTTCCGGGTTGCCGCGCGCAAAGACGGCCTGACGGGCGTGGTCGCTAATTTCGCCGGCATCGAAATCTTGTATGACCTTTTTTAGATCATCTAGGGTAGCGACCTTTTTTAGAAGCTCTAGAGCAGCAGGAGGAGCAGGTTTTTCTGGAACAGGCGTAGCTTGCGACTGTCTTGGAGACTCGGCCGTTGAGTTTGATAACGGAATTTTTGGACGCGGCTTTCTTTTGCTCTGAACAGGAATATCAGGCACATCTACGCCGGATACGTCCCACCATGAGATCAGAGATTTAAGGGCCTGTTCCAATTAGTTCATACCACCTATTTTTTTACTGTCTTTTTGGCTACGCGTTTTCGCGCCTGCTTTATGGGGCTATGAAACACTGTCCCGACATTATTTTCAATACATTCAATGATGGTAGTTGCAATATCTTTGCCCGTAGCCTTTTCGATGCCTTGTAATCCCGGCGAAGAATTGACCTCCAGGATTTTAGGCCCTGTATCGCTCCGCAAAATATCGACGCCGGCCACATTGAGTTTTAACGCCTTAGCTGCTTTAAGCGCTGAAACGCGCTCTTCTTTGGTGAGGCGCACTTTACGAGCGCTACCGCCTTGGTGAATATTGGAGCGAAACTCACCCGCTTTGGCCGTGCGCATCATTGCGCCAACAACTTTACCGTCGACCACGAAACATCTGATATCGCTGCCCTTGGCTTCTTTGACAAATTCTTGAACCAAGAAGTGCGCATCAAGCCCGCGAAAGGCGTCCACTAGAGCGGTTGCGGCTTTGCGGCTATCGGCAAGAACCACGCCTTTACCCTGAGTGCTTTCAAGAAGTTTGACCACAACCGGCGCGCCGCCGACCAGATCAATAATGCCTTCTGTGTCCCGAGAGGATTTGGCAAAAGCTGTATTGGGCATACCTAATTTATGCTGGGCCAGAATCTGATGGGCTAAAAGTTTATCCCGGGAACACCCAATTCCAATGGCCGGGTTGAGGCAATATACGCCCATGCTTTCAAATTGCCGCACAACCGCCATGCCGTAAAATGTAATTTTGGACCCAATGCGCGGAATAATCGCGTCATAGCGAGGTAGAGGTTTGCCATCATAATGGACTTCGGGCTGTTGATTATTGATCGCCATAAAACACCGGCTGGTGGATATAGGCTCGATCACATGACCTCGGGCCTCTGCTGCGGCTATCATGCGCGTATTTGAAAAGTTTTGCGGTTCTTGCGTGAGAATACCAATGCGTAAAGGTCGTCTCGGCGCGCCGCCTTTACGATATTTCTTTTTATAGGATGCATAATCCAGAATTGGCTGCTGGAAAGACTGGCCGGGCGATACGGAAATATCTTGTTTCAGGGCTGAGCGCCCGATCAACATGCGGTATCCCATCGTTTCGCGGTTGGTCAGCGAGACTTCAACGGGCCAATCATGTCCGTTAATTTCTATGGTCGTTTTAATGACATAGCGGTTTTCAGAATACCCATTTGAGGACGTCACCATGCGCCGGTCCACGACTTTGGCTGAGCAAATCACTTCAATCGTAGGATCATCAGGGTCGGGATGCATGATGAAACGAACTTGCGGGTTCTTTTCTGCTCCAAAGGGCTCAATGGCGACCGCGTGTAGCGCCGATGTCCGAGCGCCTGTGTCAATTTTTGCCTTAATAGCAGGTAGGGCGAGATCCGGCAAAGCCACCCATTCTTCCCAGCCAAGATTTAAACTATTTGTCATAAGCAATTTTACTAATCTATTACGCGGCAAAGCGCACACTTTACCCCGATGAAATTAAGGTCTAATCGGGTACAAAGTTACGTTGCTATTCCATATTTGGAAAGGGCAAACACTGTGAAGATTGATTTTGTGAGGGATAAATATGTCTGAATCCGTGATCGAACGCGAAAGCATGGAATATGATGTGGTGATTGTTGGCGCAGGACCTGCGGGCCTGTCGGCGGCTATTAGGCTAAAACAGCTCGGCGGAGATGATGTTTCTGTCGTGGTTCTGGAAAAAGGCTCCGAAGTTGGCGCCCATATTCTATCCGGCGCTGTTCTTGATCCTTGTGGCCTCGACGCTTTGATTCCAGATTGGAAAGAAAAAGGCGCGCCTCTTAATACCGAAGTCAAAACCGATAAGTTTTTGATGCTTGGTCCAGCTGGCGCGCTTCGGATTCCGAATTTCATCCTGCCGCCACTGATGAACAATCACGGTAATTACATTGTCTCTATGGGGAATGTCTGCCGCTGGATGGCGGAGCAGGCCGAAGGCATGGGCGTTGAGATTTTCCCGGGCATGGCATGTTCTGAAATAGTCTATGGTGCTAATGGCGAAGTTAAGGGCGTCGTTGCCGGTGAATTCGGTATCGAAAAAGACGGCAGCAAAGGCGCAAATTACGAGCCCGGCATGGAGCTTCACGGTAAATATGTCTTCCTATCCGAAGGCGCGCGTGGATCGCTCTCTAAAACGGTCATCAATCATTACAATCTAGATGAATATGCTGATGTGCCAAAATTTGGCCTTGGGATGAAAGAGATTTGGGAAGTTAAGCCCGAGAATCACAATGAAGGCGAAGTTGTTCACACAATGGGTTGGCCATTAGGCTGGAAAGCTGGCGGCGGGTCTTTCATGTACCATTTAGAAAACAACCAAGTCTATGTCGGCTATATTGTCGATCTGAATTATAAAAACCCGCATCTTTATCCATATGGCGAGTTTCAGCGCTGGAAACATCATCCGGCGATTGCTGAGGTTCTCGAAGGCGGTAAACGTATCTCTTATGGCGCGCGGGTTGTGACTAAAGGCGGCTATCAATCTATTCCGCAAACAGCGTTTCCTGGCGGAGCGCTCCTTGGTTGTTCTGCCGGTCTTGTGAATCTGCCGCGCATTAAGGGTAACCACAATGCCATGCTTTCAGGCAAGGCTGCTGCTGAGGCGGCCTTTGCGGCTCTTAAAACAGGTCGCTCAGGTGATATTCTTGAAGCATATGACCATGAACTACGGGCCGGACCTATCGGCAAGGATTTGAAAGCGGTTCGTAATGTTGCTCCGATTAACGCGAAATTCGGTCCCCTCGGCGGTATGGCGCTTGGCGGGTTTGATATGTGGATTTCCAGCCTGTTTAAGTTCAATCCTCTAGGAACTTGGAAACACGGCAAAGATGATGCTAATTCTACCGGTAAAGCATCTGATTATAAAACCATTGACTATCCAAAGCCGGATGGCGTGTTATCGTTTGATCGCCTGACCAATGTCAGTTTCTCGGCGACTAATCACGGGGAAGAACAACCTCCGCACCTTAAGCTTATCAATGCGGATATACCGCTCGGCGTGAATCTACCTGAATATGATGAGCCCGCGCAACGTTATTGTCCGGCTGGGGTTTATGAAATTCTCAAAGATGATGATGGCTCTAATCCGCGTTTCCAGATCAATGCCCAAAACTGTGTCCACTGTAAGACCTGCGATATTAAAGATCCGAGCAAAAATATTGTCTGGTGCGTACCTGAAGGTGCAGGTGGCCCTAACTATCCAAATATGTAATAGAGAGACATGATGAAGCGATTAATTCTCTCCGCCGCCGTTTTGGCGCTTAGTTCTGCCTGCGCGACAACAGGCGCTAACACTGGGGTGAGGGATATTAAAGCGGGCTCTGAGGCTCAGCTTTTTGCTGATTACTTAATTGGTAGTTACGCTAATTATGTTGATGATGCGGATAATCGTGCCCGTTACTATTCTCGGGCATTTGCTATCGACGGAACGCCTGAACTGGGCCGCCGTGCTGTGACCTCTGCGATCACAGCCGGGGACACTGATGACGCGCGAAAGCTGTCTCTGAAAATACTGGCCGATAAAGTTGATGAACCCATGGCGCGGGCCGTTCTGGGCGCGAAAGCCTTTTCGCAATCTGATTATAAAAAGGCGATCAAATATCTTGGCGAAGAGACTGATGATTTGACGGTCAAAATCATGATGGATATCATGAGGGGTTGGTCGCAAAAGGGACTGGGTGATCCAGCGGCAGGTAAAGTGACGCTCAGTAATCTCTCTGGCGGTGCTTATTTTCAGGTCTTAGGCAAAGTGTTACAGGCCAATATGGACGGCATTGCGGGTGATGTTGATAGTGCGCTTAACAGCTATGCACTGGCGGACGCTTCTTCCGTTGCGCCGACAGAGACCGCGCTATCCCAAGCGCGCCTATTGTCGCAAAGTGGCGACATTCAAAAAGCGTTAGAAGGATTGAAAACCTTTAACGAAGATAACGGTAATTTTGATACCGGCCCTATTAAATCCTATTTGAATGAACTTGAAGCAGGTCAACCTATTTCGCAAACTCTTAGCCCGCAGCAAGAAGCAGCTTGGGCGTTGACTGAAGCGGCCTATGGGTTTTTCCTCAGAAATCGCGCGGTTGATGTCGCAGAGGTTTATATTCGAACCGCTTTAGTGCTCGACCCAAATAACGATAAGTCCAAAATCTGGCTCGCCGCCATCCTAGAAGAAACCAATCGTCAGGATGAGGCGCTTGCCCTTTACAAGGCCGTTACATCTGAATCACCGTATGCGGTTTCAGCAAGGCTATCTGAAGCGAACGTTTATTTTGACCGTGATCAGGATGCTACGGCTATTTCTATCTTAGAGACCGCTAATCAAAACTATCCAAGCTTCACAACGCGGGAATCACTCGGTCGTGCTCGGTTGATCCGCGAAAACTATGCCGAAGCTTTGCCAATCTATGACGCGCTTGTAAACTCTATGAGCGAAGAGGATTTAAAAGCTGATATTCAACCGCTCTATTTTCGCGGGATTTGTTATGAGCGAGAAAAGCAATGGGAAAATGCCGTTGCTGATTTTAAGCGAGTCTTAGAACTTGAGCCTGAAAATGCTGACGCGCTGAATTATTTAGGTTATACTTGGGTGGACCGGAACGAAAACCTCACTGAGGCTTTTGCCATGATTGAAAAGGCCGTTGAGCTTGAACCACAAAGTGGGGCTATCCTCGATAGTCTTGGTTGGGCCCATTATAAGCTTGGCCATTATACACAGGCCCGCCTGAATTTGGAAAGCGCTGTTGAGCTGACTCCAAATAGCGCGACCATTATTGATCATTTAGGCGATGTTTACTGGAAGGTTGGTCGGTTCCGAGAAGCTGGGTTTCAGTGGGAGCGGGCGCTCGAATATGATCCGACAGATGAAGAACGCGATAGTATCAAAGCCAAGCTTAAGGACGGGCTCTCAGCCGGAAAAACTAACTAGCTATGCCCATAGAACCGGAGCGCGAACTGGAGTGGGAACTGGTGCGGGCTAAAGTCAATTTGAACCTTCATGTGGGCCGAGTTATAGATGATCCATCTCATCCCCATCATGGATATCATCCGCTATCGAGTCTCGTGGTTTTCGCGGATTATGGCGATGAATTGAGCTGTGAGCCAGCGCTGGAAACTTCGCTTGAAATTTCTGGCCCGTTTTCGAGAGGGTTGGAAGCGGATGAAACCAATTTAGTGCTTCGGGCTTATCAGGCTGTGGCGGAGCAGGCTGTAATACCAAGCCTAAAGTTTCACTTGATTAAAAAACTGCCGATTGCCTCGGGTATTGGCGGGGGTAGTGCAGATGCTGCTGCGGCGCTGAGACTCCTGCAAAATTATGTAAAACTCAGTGATGATGATTGGCATTCTATCGCTTTGTCTCTTGGGGCTGATGTCCCTGTTTGTCTCTATTCGAAAACGTGCGTGATGAGCGGGATAGGTGAGGATCTTGAGTTTAAATTCGGCTTAGGTACATTGTCTGCGGTCATAATAAATCCAGCTATCGCCGTTAGTACAGGTAAAGTTTTTAAGGCATTTGACAGGGATGACGACATAGCTGATCTGACACAGACGTCGGGCAATTTACTTGATATGACTCTGGCAGGTCGCAATGATTTGCAGCATATCGCTGCGGCCATAGATGCAGAAATTCAACTATGTATAGATGAATTGATGACATGTGACGGCCAGGTTTTGGTCCGTATGTCTGGATCTGGGGCGACTTGTTTCGCGGTGTTTCAGGATGTAGAAACAGCTACGATAATGTCAAATAATATATCCAAGAAGTTCCCGCATTGGTGGGTACGGTCAGTAACCTTGGGAGATACCTCATGAGCCCGCTCATATGGTTTGCTTTATGTTTCGCCGTGTCCTTGGCTGTCACTGGTTTCATGGTTGTTGCCGGGATTGGAGATGTGCCGGATCACCGTTCCAGCCACAGTCAAGTGATCCCGACGGGCGGTGGGCTAGGTATTCTTGCCGCAATGGGTATAGGCGCTTTAACCTTGCCAGAGGCGAGCGCGTCGACGTCTCAATTAGCTCAAATTCTGTCGTTGATATGGGCCATGGGTTTTCTGGGTTTCATTGACGATATTTATAACCTTCCGGCAAAATTAAAATTTCTTTTGATGATTGTCATTGCGACGGCAGCGGTTTGGGTTATCGGGCCTGTGACGGAACTTCCCTATGGGCGGGTCAATTACGAGATGCCTTTATGGTTTGCTTATGGCGGGTCATTTTTTTGGATATTTATTGTTCTTAATATTGTGAACTTTATGGATGGATCTAACGGGTTAATGGTTGTCGTAATGGGCATTGCTTCCGCTGTCTTAGGCGGATTATCGCTCGTGCTAAACGCGCCGCAATCAGCTTTATTGTTTTTTATGATCTTGGCCGGAATACTGGGATTAGCGCCTTATAATATCAGGTCAAAGGCCCGCATATTTGCAGGTGATGTCGGCGCACTTACCATAGGGTTTGCATATGCCGTGATTGTGCTTTTGCTCTGCCAAGAAGCCAAAACTGCTGGGCCAGTTTATCTTGGACCCGTCCTGATATTACCGTTTCTAATCGACGGGCTTATGACCATTATTCGCAGGGCCAAGAATAAAGAACGGTTAATGGACGCGCATCGCGCTCATCTCTACCAACGGATGATCCAGCATGGGTATAGTCATAGGCTTGTCGCTGTTTGCTATGGTGTTGTGACTTTGCTTTTAGCGGGTCTTGCTGCTTTTGCCGTTAGTCAAAATTTTCAAAGTTATTTGAATTTCTTGCTCATACCGTTTTTTGTTCTCAGCACGGCTTATCTAATTGTGATCCGGAAATTTAATTAATTCGCTCAACCACGTAGTCAGCAAGTTCTTCTAGAACCATGCGCCAGTCATTGTTATCAAAAACAGATAATGAGCTTTTCGCGTCTTGCGCAAATTTACGGGCCATGTCTATGGTGGCGTCAAGAGCCCCGTTCTGGCGCAGGATAGAAACCGCGCGTTCAAAGTCCGTGTCGTCTTGTTTTTGATCTGACATAACGCGTTTCCAAAACGTCATTTCATCATCATCGGCATTTTCAATGGCGCGAATAACGGGAAGAGTTAGTTTGCCTTCTCTAAAATCATCACCGACTGATTTTCCAAGGGCTGCTTCAAAACCGCCATAGTCTAGCGCATCATCGACGAGCTGAAACGCAAGGCCAAGGTTTTGTCCGTAATTCTTAAGGGCCTCTTGTTGATCCTGATTGCATGATGAGACAACAGGCGACACTTCGCAGGCAGCTGCAAAAAGGGCCGCCGTTTTGGCGCCGATGACTTGCATGTAAATATCTTCATTCATGTGAATGTTTCGAAGGGTGGCAAGCTGCTGGACTTCGCCCTCGGCAATAACGGATGAGGCCGTCGATAAAATGTTCAGTGCCTCAAGCGATCCGGTCTCGACCATGAGATTAAAGGCGCGGGCAAAAAGAAAATCGCCGACTAGAATGGATGCTGAATTACCCCAGATACGGTTGGCGACTTTACGGCCACGGCGTAGGTCACTGTCGTCAATGACATCATCATGTAAAAGCGTCGCGCTATGAATAAACTCGACGGCTGCCGCAAGCTTGTGATGGGAAGAGGTCACGTCGCCGCAAAGATGGGCGCTGGCAATGGTCAAAAGAGGGCGTAAGCGTTTACCGCCAGCTTCGACCAGATGCTGGGCCAAGTCAGGAATCATGCCGACAGGACTGTCCATACGTTCAAGAATAATCGCATTGACGTCTTGCATGTCGCTAGATGCCATCATGGTTAGCTGCTCAGCTGGATTGGCACTTTGCTGGCTTTTCTTGATATGTGCGGGTGCGTTCACGCAGACCCTTCCTTTTTTTCTCTCAAGGCCTAAGATAGGGACGAGTCTCAAGCGGGGCAAGTAAAATAGGGGCGCGAAGTCGCCGCAGGCCAAAAAGGAGCTAGTCTTATGCGTACATTGATAGCCACTAACAACCCGGTCACGTTAAATTTCGCCGAAGCTGTGCTAAAATCAGAAGGCATACTCAGCTTTATCATGGATCAGAATATGAGCTTAATGGACGGCTCTGTCGGCGTTATTCCGCGCCGTCTTTGCGTTGTTGATGAAGACTATGAGGCCGCGGCTAAGCTTTTGGAGCAAGCCGAAATAGGACATGAGTTATATAGCGTCGAATAGGCGCGGAATTTAGGCCTCCAAAAAGGCTTGAATTTACGGACTATCCTTATAGGTTGCGGCCAAATTTCCAAGGATTTCAAGGCCGGACAGTTTCAATGTCAAAAATAGATAAAAAACCACTTTCTTTTCAGGATTTGATCCTGACGCTTCAGAAGTATTGGGCCGATAATGGCTGTGTGATCTTGCAGCCTTTTGATACAGAAGTTGGCGCTGGTACGCTGCATCCCGCGACAGTGCTGCGATCGCTCGGGCCAAAACCGTGGAATGTGGCTTATGTGCAGCCTTCTCGCCGCCCAGCTGATGGCCGTTACGGTGAGAATCCTAATCGCTTACAGCATTATTATCAGTTTCAGGTCATCCTAAAACCGAATCCAAAAAACATGCAGGATTTATATCTTGGATCGCTCGATGCTATTGGCATTGACCGTGCCCTTCATGATATCCGGTTTGTCGAAGATGATTGGGAAAACCCGACCGTTGGAGCTTGGGGTCTGGGCTGGGAAGTCTGGTGTGACGGTATGGAAGTCTCGCAATATACTTATTTTCAGCAAGTTGGTGGTCTTGATCTTGATCTGGTCTCCGGCGAACTGACCTATGGGTTGGAACGTCTCGCCATGTATGTGCAAGGCGTCGAGAATGTTTATGATCTGGCCTATAATGGTGAAGGCGTGCTTTACGGCGATGTCTTTCATCAAAATGAAATCCAGCAATCGACCTATAATTTTGAGCATGCTGACACAGACCGTCTGTTGCGCTGGTTTGAAGATAGCGAGACTGAATGTAATTTCCTTTTGGGCTTAGAAAAGCCTTTGCCGTTGCCGGCCTATGAATATGCACTCAAAGCGTCGCATTTATTTAACTTGCTTGATGCGCGCGGCGTGGTCTCGCCGACACAGCGCCAAGAATATATTAAACGAGTCCGTGATTTGGCCAAAGGCTGCGCGGATAAATATGTCGAAATAGATGCGGCCATTCCTGAAAAGGCGTGGAGATAGATATGGCTGAATTTTTATTTGAAATATTCTGTGAAGAAATTCCGGCGCGGATGCAAAAGAAGGCGGGTGAGAACTTGTATGCTCTTCTGGCTGGCGGAATGGAAAAGGCAGGCCTTGATATTGAGAAGATGCATTTTTGGGCCGGCCCACGCCGTCTTGGGTTTACGGCGGATGTGCCGCTGAAAAGCCCCGATATCTCAGAAGAACGTAAAGGGCCGCGGGTTGGATCACCTGAGCGAGCCTTAGAAGGCTTTATGAAAGCGGCAGGTCTGTCAGATATTTCACAGGCTGAAATTAAAGATGATAAAAAAGGTCAGTTTTATGTGGCCAAGCTTGAAAAGCCGGGCAGGGATGCCTCTGATATAATTTCTGATCTTATCCCCGAGATCATGAATAACTTCCCATGGCCAAAGTCTATGAAGGCCGGGACTGAAACATTTCGCTGGGTGCGTCCTTTACAAAGCATGATCTGTCTTTTGGGCGGCGATGTTATCCCTGTTGAGGCCGGCGGCATCACGGCGGGTAATTCGACTGAAGGTCATCGTCAACATGGACGCGGGCCTTTTGTGGTCACGTCCTTCGCTGACTATAAGAAACAACTCGAAGGCGCAGGCCATGTACTTGTTGATATGGCGGCCCGGAAAGATAAAATCGCGACCGATGCGCGGGCTTTATGTGAAAAGGCCGGATTAGAACTTGTTGAAGATGAAGGTCTATTAAATGAAGTGGCTGGTCTGGCCGAATGGCCTGTTGTTATTCTCGGCGATATGGACCCATCATTTTTAGAGCTTCCGGGTGAGGTTATTCGTCTGTCCATGCGCGATCACCAAAAATATTTTGCGGTACGCGACCCTAAAACAGGCGGTCTTGCGCCAAACTTTATTGTGGTTGCTAATCAAGAAGCGCCTGATGGCGGTAAGGCCATTGCTGCCGGTAATTCGAGGGTGTTGTCGGCTCGATTGGCTGATGGCCAGTTTTTCCAGCAAGAAGATGCCAAGAAAAACCTCGAAGATTATTACGACAAGCTTGACACAGTCATTTTCCATAAGAAGCTTGGCTCCGTCAAAGATAAAGCAGAGCGCGTAGAAGCGTTGGCGCGAGGGCTCGCCGCTAAAGTTAGTGCTGATCCTGATAAGGCTATGAAAGCGGCGAAGCTCGCTAAATGTGATCTCGTGACCCAAACCGTCATCGAATTTACTTCCCTACAAGGCCAAATCGGCCGTTTGATGTATGAAAAAGAGGGTGGCGACAAAGATATCGCTCTGGCTATTGAAGACCATTACCGTCCACAAGGACCTTCTGATAAAGTTCCGTCCGAGCCAGTATCGATCGCGGTGGCGCTGGCTGATAAGCTTGATACCTTGATTGGCTTTTGGGCCATTGATGAAAGACCGACAGGATCAAAAGATCCATATGCTCTACGGCGCGCGGCGCTTGGGGTTGTTCGCATTATTCTTGATAATAATGTGCGTCTCGATTTATCGTCTCAGCTTCTTAAGGGCTGGGCCGTTCTCGAGATGGAAAATATGGGCGACAAAGAATCTGGCCGCCTAGCCGACGGGGTCATCAGTGTTGATGAGAAAAGCACACAACAAAACTTAGTCTCCTTTATTATTGATCGCTTGAAAGTGCATTTACGCGAACAAGGCGTGCGTCATGATTTAATTGATGCGGTCTTTGCGCTAGGGGAAGATGACCTATTATCTATCGTTACTAGGACACATGCGCTGCAAGCATTCCTAGAAACAGATGATGGAACAAATCTTCTGGCAGGCTATAAACGCGCGGCGAATATCCTCAAAGCGGAAGCTAAAAAGGGCGATCTACCAGACGGTTCCCCTGGAAAAGGGACGCAGGCCGAGGAAACCGCTCTTTATGAAGCCCTTGGTATTGCAAAAGACGGAATAGATAAAGCCCTAGAAAAAGAAGCCTATACAGACGCCATGTCGGCATTATCAGCTCTGCGAATACCCATTGATAAATTCTTCGATGAAGTGACGGTAAATGCGGCAAATGAAACCGAACGTGACAATCGCCTTAGACTCTTAAAAGATATTCGTGATACGGCAGGCCGAGTCGCGAAATTTGATGCGATTGAAGGATAGTAGGGTAATGTCATGACACAATGGGTCTACGCGTTTGGCGGCGGTAGCGCGGACGGTGATACGTCCATGAAGAACTTGCTTGGCGGCAAAGGTGCTAACCTTGCTGAAATGGCGTCATTGGGTCTGCCTGTTCCTCCGGGCGTTACGCTGACAGCCGAAGTTTGTACGTCCTATTACGACAATAATAATACCTATCCTGCAGAGCTTAAAAGTCAGCTTGTACAAGGCTTAACCCAAATTGAAAAGCTAACGGGCAAAGTCTTTGGCAGCGTCGACAACCCGCTTTTAGTTTCTGTTCGCTCTGGCGCTCGCGCCTCTATGCCGGGGATGATGGACACTGTCCTAAACTTGGGTCTAAATGACGAGACCGTAGAAGGTCTTGCTAAGCTTTCCGGTGATCGCCGATTTGCGCTCGATAGCTATCGCCGTTTCATTACTATGTATGCTGACGTGGTTATGGGCGTGCATCACCATACATTTGACGATATTTTAGAGCAGCATAAAGATAATCAAGGCTATGTCCTTGATACGGAGCTTTCGGCCGATGATTGGACCAAGTTGATCGAACTCTATAAAGAAGCTGTTCATGATGAACTTGGCCGGGATTTTCCTCAAGACCCGAAAGATCAACTTTGGGGCGCCATAGACGCCGTGTTTGGATCATGGATGAATGACCGTGCAATTATCTATCGCCGCCTTAACGACATCCCTGCCGCTTGGGGCACAGCTGTTAACGTCCAAGCCATGGTATTTGGCAATATGGGCGAAACGTCTGCCACGGGCGTTGCCTTTACCCGAGATCCGTCAACGGGCGCGAATAATTATTACGGTGAGTTTTTGATCAACGCGCAGGGCGAAGACGTGGTGGCCGGAATACGGACGCCGCAAACGCTGACCAAAATAGCTAGGGAAGAAATGGGCGAAACGGCGCCTTCAATGGAAGAAGCTATGCCAGAAGTTTACGCCAAACTTGCCGCGACTTTTGATAAACTTGAAGCTCATTACCGCGACATGCAAGATATCGAGTTCACGGTAGAAGAGGGTAAGCTTTGGTTATTGCAAACCCGGACAGGTAAACGTACGGCGCGCGCGGCCATGAAAATCGCTGTTGATATGGCGCGAAGCGGGCAGCTGACCCAAGAAGAAGCGGTTATGCGCGTTGACCCTATGTCGCTGGATCAACTTCTACACCCGACCCTTGATGCTAATGCCCCTAGAGATATCATTGCCATGGGCCTTCCGGCGTCACCCGGCGCGGCTATTGGCGAAGTCGTCTTTAATTCCGACGAAGCTGAGAGTCTCTCTAAAGCTGGCCATAAAGTCATTCTTGTCCGCATTGAAACATCTCCAGAAGACATTCACGGCATGCACGCCGCTGAAGCTATCGTAACTGCCAGGGGCGGCATGACCTCACACGCGGCTGTTGTAGCGCGCGGTATGGGCACGCCTTGTGTCTCCGGCGCGGGCGAAATCCGCGTTAATTATGAAGAGCAAAAGTTCACGGTCATGGGCCGCGAGATTAAAAAGGGTGATATCGTGACCGTTGATGGCGCGACAGGACAAGTCTTTGCCGGTTCTGGTGATTTTACAGCCATCATGGGCTGGGCTGACGAAATCCGCACGCTATCTGTCCGTACAAATGCCGAAACACCGGCTGATGTTCAAACTGCCGTAGATTTCGGGGCTGAAGGCATTGGGCTTTGCCGCACAGAGCACATGTTCTTTGAAGCGGATCGTCTTGGGTATTTCCGAGAAATGATCCTCGCATCAGATAAAAAGGGGCGCGAAGAAGCTCTGTCTAAAATCCTTCCGGTACAGCGTAATGATTTTGCCGCGATCTTCCGAATTATGGAAGACCGGCCTTGTACCATCCGTTTACTGGATCCGCCGCTTCATGAGTTCTTACCCCACACTGAAGCGGATATTGAAAATGTGGCGTCCGCGACAGGTATTTCAACGTCTGAGTTGATGGCCCGGGCGCGTGACCTTCACGAAAGCAATCCAATGCTAGGTCACCGAGGCTGCCGTCTTGGCATCTCCTATCCTGAAATTTATGAAATGCAGGCCCGCGCTATTTTTGAAGCGCAAAAGCTCGTCAAAGACGAAACCGGTAAGATGCCGATTGCAGAGATTATGATTCCGCTCGTCTCATCGGCTAAAGAGCTAGAAATTCTTAAAAAAGCCATCGAAGGCGTCGCTGCAGACGTTGGCGGCGTGGAATATGTTGTCGGCACCATGATTGAGCTGCCTCGGGCAGCCCTAAGAGCCGGCGATATTGCGCAGCACGCAGCGTTTTTCTCTTTTGGGACAAATGATCTGACTCAAACCACATTTGGCCTGTCCCGTGATGATGCCGGTAAATTCCTGCCAGATTACGTGGCGCAGGGCATTATGGAAAAAGACCCGTTTGTGACGCTTGATCAAGAAGGTGTTGGCGATCTTATTGGTATCGCCAAAGAGCGCGGCCGCGCTGTCCGGCCTGACATCAAGCTTGGTATTTGCGGTGAACATGGCGGCGACCCTGCCTCGATTGAGTTTTGTCATAAGCAAGGCTTAGACTATGTGTCGTGCTCGCCATATCGTGTACCAATTGCGCGACTTGCAGCCGCTCAAGCTGCAATCTCTAATAGGTCTAACTAAGTCTTTGTTAACTATATGTTTACTCTAAGTTCGCATATGGCAGTCAGGATTGGCCCTTAAATTGCATTTAGAATCATGTTCTAATTCTGCAGAACAAGGGTTGTAATTCAGTCTGGGAGGCTATAGAGCGCGCCGCGATGACCAAAAAACGTACACATATCGCCGCTTGGGGCACAACGTTCACCGCTATTATGGCGGCCGTTTGCGCATTCCCTATGATCGCTCAGACCGCGCAAGAAGACGGCGTTAAGGCTGAAGTATCAGCTTTATTGTCGGCTGAAACAAACTCTAATGTTGAATTTTGGCTAACAGACCGATCTGAAGACGAAACAACAGGTTTTATGCCCGTGACAATCGTAGCTGATAGTAAATTAAGTATGGCTGAGCAAAAGTGCTTGGCTGAAGCCGTATATTACGAGGCCCGCTCGGAAACACGTTCAGGCCAAAAAGCTGTTGCTGAAGTCGTTATGAACCGCGTCACGAGTAAACATTACCCAAATAGTGTTTGCGGTGTGGTCTATCAGGGCTCAGAGCGCCGTACAGGCTGTCAGTTCAGTTTTACGTGTGATGGCTCCATGGATATAAAAGCGTATGGAAAAGCCTGGGACCGCTCTGTAGATGTTGCTGAGTTTGTTCTTTCCGGTGGCCATATACCGATGACAAACCGCTCGACACATTATCACACGCTCGAAGTTAATCCGAAATGGTCCAAGACTTTGCGCATGACACGCCGCGTTGGCAGTCATGTTTTTTACCGCTTTGCCCCCCGCGATTACCGCCCGAGCGAAGCAATGGTAATGGTAGCCCCGCCGATTTAACCTTGCTTAGAATTGATCAGTTTAATGGCTGGTAAATGTCTTTCCTGTATCATTGACTTTGTGCTGTGTTTCCACAAGAACGCACGAACGTAGATGAATTGGTTTATGACTGTGATCATGAACTTCATATAGAGACCGATCAGGAAGTTCCTCATGGTTTTGAAATTGTTTCGGCAAATCAAGAATGCCACATCATATTCTATTGATGGGTTGAGGTTTTTGATTTCAAGCGAATTTGCTGCGCGTGTTGAAGTTTATGCATATTTTTGGTTTCTGGTTCTGCTCTTTGTTATTAAGGCACCATTGGAAAATTATTTGATTGGAACAATCCTCTTTCTTGTTCTTATCGCTGTGGAAGCTCTCAATACAGCCGTTGAAGTCATAATAGACCGGATTACGCCTGAAAAATCAGATACGGGTAAACGGGCTAAGGATTTGGGCTCTTTCGCTGTCATGTGTTTATTGATGACATGCGCTTTATATGTCGGTTACATATAAATTTCCATGGGGCCAAAAGACGTCGCAAAAGCATTTTTGTTGACGACGCTTGGGAAAATGGTTCTCTTTACGGCCTTCTTAGTCGCAAGCTTAAGATGCTTCATGAAAGCAAAGCTAAATCGTTGGGCTAAAATTTTAATACTTGTGATAATGGGTTTGTCTTTTGTTGGTCTTGGCGTTTATTTTACCTCAAACTTTTTCGCAGATACTGGCGTTGACGATAGTGTATTTTATCACCTGAGTGTTGGTCCGGATGGCGCAGGTTTGATGGAGTATTGGAAATTGATTGTTTCTAATATTGTTTTCATCGGCCTTATTCTAGCTTTCCTTTATTATGCGTATGATGCATTTGGTGAAAAGAAGCGGCTGCCAGCACGTTTGGCTGCGCAAGTAATTCATTGGAGAGCAGACGGCGGCGATGCTACGGGGCTTCAAAAGACGAAATTGAGTACTGCTTTAGGCATGTTGTTTTTGGGGTTATCTCTTATATTTAACCCGATTACCTATAATTTGTACACTGTAATTAAATTTCAATTCGGCCAAGTATGAAATAGGTCAGCGATGGCTGGGCTTAGAGGCTCAGGCTTCTTGTAAATTGAGTTGAAATATACTGAGTTTTAAGATAGCCGTCATATTTTTCCCATCAGAGACTTTATTTAAAACGCAAGGTTGATTTTATGCTAGAAAAGTTCCAATATTTTAGCGATGATCGTTCGTGGTTGAATAAAATCAGTTTCATTGTGTTGATTGCATTGATCGGGAATTTTTTAGTTCATCAATATATGTATTCTGGGAATAGGCCTTTTGCACTGGATGATGCGAGGATGTACTTGTTGCACTTTCAACAAAGGTTTCTTGATTCAGATAGCTTAATTGAACGTATTGCATACTTTTTTTCAGAGACTAATTATCCCCATACGAAATTTACTGGGCGTGTTGTAGCATATTTGTATTATTTGACGACTGGCGAAGTTAATTTTAAATTCTTAATAATGTTTGGTTCGTTAATGCTTGTAGCATTTCTGTTCATAGCAAAACGAATTTTCGGCTTAAGCTTTTTCTTCGTTTTACCATTAGCTATAATATTGTTTGCAATAGATTTCGTTGGTTTTTGGGTCGGTCCAATGACGGGGTTTCCGTTTTTATTAATTTACGCTCCTCTCGTATTTTACTGTCTCTCTAAGGACAAAATAATCCTAGCAGGATTTATAGCATTTGTTGCTAGCTTTACGCATTCTCCAGGCATATTTGTTTTTCTCGCCGCATTTCCATTGTTCTTAATTGCTCCAAATAATTCAATGAAAAAACGCCTGCTTTGGATTTGTATGTTTATGATTACGGCATTCATGTATTGGTATTTAGTTCTTTCGCAGAACGATCTTGCGCGTCTTGAAGAAAGTCGAAGCCTTGGGAGTATCATCAAATGTTTGCCCTCCCTGGTCGCATATGAAGGACAATTCTTGTCAATGCCAGTTCTTGGACTGGAAAATGGAAAATCTATAGCGCGTCACTTACCAGTTGTCGGTGTGACCATCGCATTAAGCGTACTTTTTTCCATTTTAGCCACGGTCTATGCCAAGAGAAAGGCATTTACCGCTCCTGCCGCAATTTCCTTGGCGTTTGTATTTTTCTGTCTTATGCCGGGCCCGATTTCCGCGTTCGTAAATGATAATTGTGCTAGCACGACAGATCTCGTCCCGCCACGCTACCTCATGTATGCGTTAATGGCATGGGTTGGCATATATTTATTCGCAATCACGAATGCAAAAAAGCATCTGAACGTCGTTATTGCGATCATTTTTATTGCAGCGTTCCTCCCAAAATATTTTTACACAATTAAAAAAGGGCGCAAGTCAATTGAGAACAAAGAATATTCTTGGGTTCAACGGCTGACGGTTAGCGAAGAGTTATCCACGGAAGTTAAAATTATGAAATCGGCAAATAATATCGGCATCTATACCAACTACTTCCCTTCATACCCGATCTTGCATAATTCTAATGGTATCGCCACTGAAAGCTTGGAAGATTTTTGGTATATTTTTGATATTACAGAAGATTACTGCAATGTGGAAGTGATTTTAAAAATTTCCGAAACAGAGACCGTTGAAATATGGGTGGGGGACGGTGGGAATTCTCGCGGGTTTATTCCTCGTCAGTTTCACATCAATAGGCTGAAAAAACGAAATTCTCAATATTTAACTCCAGCAGAACAGAAGCGTTTCAATCGATCGTATAACGGATATGTGTTTTTGACGGAAGATAAATCTTGTGAGTCTGGAATAAGGCTGAAGGTTGGAAATAGAATTTCTACTAAGTTGAAAACATCAAACGTTTCGCGCAATTGATTTTGGCTTGAAAAAAATCGTTGAGGTACTCATTATTTCTCTATAGAGAGCCCAAGAAACCCTTGAAACTCTATTCGAGGTTTAATCACACTAAGTAAATTAAGGTGACGATCGTTGATATGACTGCTGTTGATAAATATGGGCACGGTATGGATTGGGGCCATGGAGATGTTTCCATTGGTCAATTAAAAAACTACCGTCAATACCAATATGATTTAGTGGGCAATTACATTGGTAAAGAAATTCTTGAAGTAGGAAGTGGCGCTTCAAGAAGTTTTACAAAGCTAATTGTTGAAAATGCGGAAGACCTTTCTAGGCTGCTATCTATTGAGCCGTCGCAGGTTTTAATGGAAGCCTATACGGAAAAAGGCGATTACGAGTTTTCCGGCAATGTAGATTTTCAAAATAAAGATCTTTTTGACATAACGCCTCAAGGGGCGGGTACTTTTGATACTATTCTTTTTATTCATGTTTTGGAGCATATTGAAGATGATCGAGCTGCTCTTGATCATGCTTATAAGCTTTTAAAACCCAACGGAAAAATATTAATCCAAGTTCCCGCATTACCATTCTTGTTTTCAGTCCATGATGAATTAGTCGGGCACTATCGCCGATACACAAAAAAAATAGCGAGAAGCGCGATAAATAGCGATAAATTTAAGATAAACCGGATGTGGTACAGCGATTTTATTGGTATTTTTGGTTCATTATTTTTCTTCAAACTGCGAAAAGTTAAGTTGAAAAGTGAAGAAGGGAACAAGGTTTTTAGTAATCAAGGCATGTTCTATGATAAATATCTCATTCCTTTTCAGAAACGATTAGAAAAAATCATTACGCCGCCCGTTGGATTAAATCTAACCGTTATTTTAGAGAAAAGATAGGCAGGCTTGTTTAAGAATGCTGCTATCATTTGATTTACTTTTTATGCATTTAGGTTCGCTGTATGATACCTGTCACTAAACCGTTTCTGCCGCCAAGAAAAGTTCATGATAGCTTTCTTGATACGATTTGGGAAAACAACTGGCTTACCAATAGCGGCCCGTTATTAAACAGGTTGGAATCTGATGTTCAGGGCCGCCTAGAAACGTCTAATATATCATTTGTAACCAATGGTACGATCGCCATTCAGATTGCCATTAAGGCATTGGGCATAACGGGTGAAATTATTACGACACCTTTTTCTTATGTGGCGACAACAAGTGCGCCGGCATGGGAAGGATGTTCACTCCGGTTTGCTGACATAGATCCAAATTCTTTTAATATAGATCCGGATAGTATCGAAGCGGCAATAACTCCAAAGACTCAAGCTATTTTGGCAACTCACGTGTTTGGCAATCCTATTGAAGTCGAAAAAGTGGCGGATATTGCAAAGCACCATGACCTAAAAATTATTTACGATGCGGCTCATTGTTTTGGTGTCGATTATGATGATGTTTCTATATTTGAGTATGGCGATGTCAGTACGTTAAGTACTCATGCGACTAAAATATTCCACACCGTAGAAGGAGGGTTTATCTTTTCTCCGGACTTGGAAGTCCGAAATTCCGTGAACCTTATGAAGAATTTCGGACATGACGGACCGGAGGTTTTTTCGTCCATAGGCATTAATGGTAAGAACAGCGAATTTCACGCGGCTATGGGATTAAGTAATCTTCAGTTTATGGACGTCATTCTGGCGAAGCGAAAAGCACAATATCAGCTTTATGAAACTCTGCTTAAGGGTAACAACAATTTACAGTTCCAGGCGATCCATCCGAAGGCTAAATATAATTATTCCTATTTCCCCGTTGTTTTCACTTCAGAAAGTGTTTTGCTGAACGTGCAGAGCCTACTTAAAGAAAATCAAATTCAGCCTCGACGCTATTTCTATCCCAGCCTCAATAAACTGGATTATGTAGAATATATGCCAACACCTCACGCCGAGAGTATTGCTGAACGTATTCTGTGTTTACCCTTGTTCCATAATCTTGAAGACAAAGATATAAACAGAATTTGCGACCTTGTTCTAAGAGCCATTTAGTGATGTTGTTTATTATCGGTAATCCTCGCAGCGGGACATCACTGTTTCGTCTGCTTTTAACGTCCCATCATGATATCCACATTCCGCCAGAATGCGGGTTCATGTTGTGGTGGCAGGATAAATACGGCAATTGGGAGGCCTCTGATAATGACATTCGAATAGACTCTTTTGTCGCCGATTTTTTTAAATCTAAAAAAGTAGAGTTTTGGAATTTAGATCCAGATGGTCTTAAGCAAGTCATACGATCTCAACGTCCCGCAACTTATGCAGAATTGTGCACGGTAATATATCGGTATCATTCTGAGCTAAACGGGCAGCAAAGCTCCCAATATTTAGGGGATAAGAATAATTTTCATATCAACCATGTAACCGAGTTATACGGTTTGTATCCCGACGCGAAATTCATACATATCATCCGTGATGGCCGCGATGTAGCAACATCATATATGTCGATGAATCAAATTGAAAGCGCATCAAATTATCGCCCGAATTTACCGAGTGAAATTGAAAAAATTGCGGCTCAATGGAGAAGTAATGTCAAAGCTGTGCGGGGCGATTTCGCTCATTTACCCGTCAGTCAAAAGTTCGAAATTCGTTATGAAGACCTCGTTGAGCGGTCCGCAGAGACGTTGCAGTCTGTGTGTGAATTTCTGAATGTGCCCTATCAGTCCGAAATGTTAGAGTTTTACATTTTGAACCGTAACAAGGACCTCGAACCTGATGAGTTTAAAGCTTGGAAAGGTAGAACTTTTAGCGAAATTGACAATAGTGCCGTGGGGAAGTATTTGCAGTTGCCCAAAAGTGACATTGAACGCTTTGAAGCGGTGGCAAGTGATATGTTAGAGACTTATAATTATTCTCTTATGAAACAGGGACAGCAATGTTAATATCAGTCGTCATACCCGTTTATCGAAATGCTGGCTCGTTGAGGGAACTCCACCAACGTGTTGTGGCTACAATAGCAAGAATTCCTGATGCTACCTATGAAATCATTTTTGCAAATGATGGTAGTGACGATGAATCTTTAGAGATTTTGAAAAGCCTTAGCGACAGTGATGAAAACATTACTGTTATTAATTTGTCACGAAATTTCGGACAACACGCGGCCAATAATGCGGCGTTCCAATATGCGTCAGGTGATGTCATCGTAAACATGTCGGCAGACCTTCAGGATCCGCCGGAAATAATAGAACAAATCGTCGATAAGATCAGAGATGATAACGACATTGTTTTAGCGGCCCGTGAAAAAGTAAAAGAAACCTTTTTCAAAAGATTGACGTCCGGGTTTCACTATAAACTCATTCGTATTTCTGTCCCGTCTTATCCGACCAAAGGGTTTGATTTTTGGGGGGTCAATAAACGTGCTTTCAAAGCCTTTATGTCATTTAATGATGTTGTTCGTCGTAACCAGACCGATTTGCTCTCCATAGGTTTTAAAGTCAGTACAATTACCTATGAAAAGCAAAAGCGAATCCACGGGAAATCACAATATAGCTTTCTAAAACGACTAGATATTTCCCTAAGTCAAATTTTGGCAACTGCGGTTTGGCCGCTTAGAATAGCCGCCGTAATTGGATTTCTGTTCACGATTTTGGGTATACTGACTGCCATTGTTATGATGGTGAGATTCTTTGTTGTGGACCCGTCGGTAAATGGGTGGACGTCTATAATTTCCATTTTGTTGATAACGACAGGTACGATGATGGGAATGATGGGCGTGATGGGGGAGTATATGTGGCGTATGTATTATGAAACTAAGCGTCGTCCTTTGTATTTCATTGAAAGTATTTATGGACAAAAAGCTGGCCAAGCTAGCCACGCGGATCCGTTGAACTCACTGGAAATAAGCGATTAAAGAATATGCTGATTTGCTAATGTCTCTATATCGCCGACTCCAATCATCTCCCGTATTTTCCCGGTTTTTGAAATTTGGGTTTTTGGGCCTTTTTACGACAGCGTTTGGAATAGGAATTTATTACATCCTATTAAAGATGTTACATATGAATGTGTATCTATCTTATCCGATCCAATTTACATTGGCAGTGTCGGTGTCGTACCTTCTAAACTCCTATTTTAATTATAAGGAAAAGCCGTATTTTAAAGGATGGTTCGTCTTCCTTTATTCCTATGGAGTCAGCGGCGCGCTGGGGTTTGGCCTTCTGATTATATTGAAATTAATTCTTATCGATTGGGATGATTTTATTATCATTCTTATCTTGGCTGCCATAAAGGCAGCGTTGACTTTCTTCGTGATCGAGCGAGTTATGTTCAGTAAAGAAAAGGAATGAAGGAATAGAAACCTAATGTCTGAGTTGCAATCCAACCAATTTCGGAAAACCTTTCTCAATATGAGTTTTGTTTACGTGATCAATTTATTTCACTTTGTGGGTTTCTTATTGCCTTATCCGTTGAGGATATGGTTCTTTTCGATTCTTGTTAGAAAAATTGGGCGAGGGACGTCGATTGATAACCGGGTCTATTTCAAATTTCCTTGGCTAGTGGAAATCGGGAAAGGCGTCAGCATTAATCGCGGCGTCGAATTTTATTCCGATTTTTTCGGGAAACGTAAAATTATCATCGAAGATAATGTTCGTATTGGGCCGAATGCACGGTTTCACGCGTCAGGACATGATGTTGATGATCCCACGCTTAATCGTCATGTTGGCGGGGAAATTCGAGTGAAACGCGGGGCTTGGGTTGGGGCGGCTGCTATTGTTTTGCCTGGTGTTACAATCGGTGAGAACGCGGTTGTTGCCGCTGGTGCTATTGTCACCAAGGATGTCGCAGATCAAACAATAGTTGGTGGAAATCCGGCAAAGCCAATACGGATGCGTAAATAAAGTGAAGTAGAAAATTGGACTCGAAAGTAATTTCGCTTGAACTGCTTTAAGAAAACTGTGCTCGGCATTGTCTGTCGGGTCGTTCAAAATTGTTTTGGATAATTAGTTTTGATGTTCGACAAACCATTTTTGGCGTGCTGTTAGTTCTCGCTCCACCGTATTTTGTGTGTTTGATAGAGTAATTGATTTTTTTATTTTCTCGCCATTTATTTTTTGGCTCCATGTCAATTCCTTTAGCGGAGAAAACCCAGTTTCTGGATCGTATTTTAAAGCAATTACCTTGTCTGTTGGCAAGTAACGTCCGCGAATATTAAGTTCCCCGTCTTCCTCTTCCATCCCAAACCTTGAGAGCGCGTAATCTGAAACAGATATAGCGTTGGTCTTATAATCTTTATAAACATATTGGACCGCCGACTTAGGTCTAACGTGGATCATGCTTGCCTTTCCGGAGAAATAATTTGGGGGGAGATGGAACAAGAAAACGCTACCCTTTTTATAGGCTGGAACTGTTTCAACTAATTCTGCCAAGAACTTTCTGACTTTGAAAGATTCGTCATGATATTTTTGAGCGACGAAGGCTTTGTCCTGAATTGTCAAGAAAACAATAAGAGCTCCAAACGTCGATAATGCAGCTTTATACGATTTTTGAGATTTAAATAACTTCCCTAAAATAAAGGCTGCAAGGCTTATAAGCATTAAGACAAATCCGGCTCTAGAAAAGAGAAGCACCCGGTTTCCGCTGATTGGTAAATTGGTAACGGAATAGGCCAAAAATCCCGCGATTATGAGACCAAGGCCGATTGCAGATAAGAACATTAATTCGGAAAGTGATATCTTCGTTTCAGAGTTAGGTAGTTCGTTAGATTTGTTTCGGGGTAATAACCTCAGCGTAAGAAAGGATAGAGCTGCGATAATTGTAGAGCCAAGCAAATATTTAATATTGAGTGTTGCAAGTGAAATCGGCGTTTTCACAAAAAGATACCCAAACATTGTTGCAAAATTGCTTGTGATTGTTTCGAATTGAAAATCGACAACCTTTACGGCCCTTCCAGTCCCGTTCAAAGTATCAGCGACAACGGGAATGATGGCGAGAATGAAACACACGATATAGATTAGGAAAAACAGCCCTCTGGTTTTCCAATTATATATCCATAGAATTCCCAAGAGCCCGATAAACGCCGACCAAATAATGATGGGGCCCTCATAAGACAGACAGCCTAAAAATATAAAACCGCAAGCATAAATTAATCGGCGATAGGATAATTCGTTCAATGAGCGCTGGAAAAAATACAGGGAGTAAACCGCTGCAAATAATGAGATGTTTGCCCCGGGGGCTCCCAACCAAAATAAAGTCCCATCAAAGGAATGGTAATAATAAAATAGCGCGCATATGGCGGCAAAAAGTCTTTTAGATGGGAAAAATACTGAAGCTAATAAGTAAACACCTAAACCCGTGAGAAGGTTGAGTGTGAAGAAGAAGGCTTTAGTGGCAAGGAAGCCTTCATAGGTCACATATGATGAAATCAGCATTGGGATATAGCGAAAAAAACGAGACTGTATTCCGAAGGTTTTGATTCTGTACAAATATGCATCCAAGGTATGCCGCCCTTGATCTGTTGCTACATATGCAGGCCAAGCGTCATTAATTGGCGAATAATTTATACCCAAAATATTGGCCAAATAGATACAAATTACGAAATTGAGTAACAACATATACCAAGCGTTTGAGGCGGCTAAATGAGTCTTGCCAGTGATCGGATATGGGATAGACTTTAGTAATGAAGCGGCCTTATTTTGCATGTGAAGCTCAATACAGTGAAGAACAGTCGCGTTTATAGGTGGTAAAATGCAATAACCAAGAATTAATTTTGGCTGATTTTGGGCAAACAACCCTTTGTAGCCAAGAAAAAGCGTAATAGAAGCAGAGATGTCCGAGTTGCAATCTTACGCAAATAAAGTGAAAAATGAGCATTAATTCATGAGTTTTTTTCGAAATAATTGGCCTGTTCTTTTGCCAATCATTGTTCTGCTGTCAATTTGGCTCGGGTTTATATTTTATGTTGATCCTGAAGTTTTGAGAGGAGACCAATATCATTTGATCCTCCCCTATGAAAAGTTCATAAATGGTAAGTATGCCTTACAAGATTTGTGGGATCCAAAGGGCGGACACCGATTTCCAGGTTATAAATTGCTCTTTTTCCTCAATGTATATTGGTTTGGATTTTCGCCAAAAGTTGAAATAATGGTGGCATTTTTCGCTTTTACGGTAGCGTCTATTTTTATGGTTTCTACGTTCACCAAGAGTTTCATAGGGAAGTGGAAAATACTGGCCGCGATTGTTTTCGCTCTAGTTCTTTTCAATGCTCAAACAATGCAATTGAGTACTTATTCCCTAATATCTATGCGTCTATTGAATTTTGCTGGTTTTCTTGCGTTATCAATTTATACATTTCATTCTTTAAGCGAGAAAAAGACACCACGTCTTTTTCTGAATTTATTTTTGTATACTTTGCTTGCCTCAATAACCATTCTGCTTTTTGGGCGCGGTTGGGGCATGGCAGCCGTCACAAGTATTATCGCAATGATTTTAATGCATGGCATTGTTCAAGTCTTAAATGGTGGCGGAATACAGCTTCGCAAGCATCTGTGCTTCATCATCATTTTGATAGCTATGGTTATTATCTATCTTCCTGGGTCTGAAGATACCGGCGTAGAAGCCAAAGGGCTCGATGTTATCGCGCTCGGGAAATATTATATCATGAAGCTCGGCAATGCCAATCTGGCTATGTTCGATGTGAATTTAGCTCGAAGTGACGGATTAAACAGTTTGGTTGGCGGCATTTATTTGCTGTCCGCGGCAGGGTTTTCTGTTTACGCTTTAACGCGAAGAAAACTTGATATTCAATTGTGGACAGCGTTGTTTCTGGTATATTTTTCATTGGCGGCTGTTTTGCTGGTCTCCATCTCGCGATATACTTCCGGTAGTTATTATTTTCATCGACACAATTTCGAATTATCACTCGGAGCGGTGGGATTGATCTATCTATTTTTTACCAGCATTTTAGGGAAAACTAAATCGAAACGAGTTGGTTTCCGCTCCATAATAGCAATTCTATTGGGCGGAATTATTTGTTTTGGACTTATGCACAATATGCACAAAAGTCTTGATAAAAGGCGATTGAGTCAAAAATTTCAAGTTGGTTTAGAAAACAACCTGTTCACTAATAGAAATACTGAGAGCCCTACTCGAAAAGACTTTTACAAAATGGAATGCCGTATGAGCGCCGAAAGATGTTCGAAAATTTTAAAACTGATGGACAAGCACAATATTTCTCAAACAGTTACCGAGTTCAATCCAGAATTTCTAAAACGGCGTCGATAACCTGTCCTGCGATCTGATCCACGCCGTTCCACATTGGCATGCGTATAAGGGTTGACGAAACTTTGTCGGTTACAGCCATATTCCCGGTCGCACGTCCAAGCTTTAATCCAGCTGGAGCGCTGTGCAGCGGAATATAGTGAAACGGTGCGCTTATATTACGATCTCTGAGTTCACGGATGAGTTTGTTGCGAAGCTCATTGCTCTCTAGCAGCAGGTAAAACATATGGGCGTTGTTATAAACTGAATTATTGACGACAGGTCGCCGGGCAACACCGCGGCTTTCAAGCTTAGCGAAAGCATCATAATATATATCCCAAGCCTTGCGGCGCGATAGGGTGATCTCGTCAGCCTTTTCTAATTGGCCTAGAAGATAAGCTGACGTCATTTCACTCGGAACAGCGGATGTTCCAATGTCGACCCAGCTATATTTGTCAATCTCCCCTAAAAAGAAGGCTTTACGGTTTGTGCCTTTTTCTGACAAAATATATGAGCGTTTTTTATAGATTTCATTATTGATGATCAGAGCGCCGCCTTCGCCGCAAGCAATGTTTTTAGTGTTGTGAAAACTGAGGGTCGAAACATCGGCATGAACACCGACAGGACGACCATTTTCCGACGCCATAAGGGCTTGAGCGGCATCTTCAGCGATCATAATATCCTGAGGGGCATTATCGGCTATTTCTCTAAGGGCCACCATATCACAAGGATGACCTGCGTAATCGACCGGAACGATGACTTTGGTTTTATCGGTAACGGCTTTTGCAACTTCTTTTGGATCAAGGTTAAGCGTTACGGGATCAATATCGGTAAAAACGAGCGTTGCGCCGCGTAGCGCAAAGGCGTTTGCGGTAGAGGAAAATGTAAAAGATGGCATGATAACTTCATCTCCAGGGCCTATATTGGCGAGCATGGCTGCCATTTCGAGTGCATCTGTACAAGACTGCGTTAAAATCGCATCTGTGGCATCATAGTGATCTTTCAACCAGGTTTCACAGCGAGATTTATAGGTGCCGTCAACGCCAAAACGGCCTGTCGAAACGACATCCGTGACATAGTCTAATTCGTTTCCGGCATTGACGCATTTGTTAAAGGGTATTTTTGACATTTTCATGGCTCTTGTGAATTTTGGCACTTATAGTTTTATTTGAGCGTGTATCGTTCTGTATGAATGCTGTAAAGCGTGATTCTAACCTATGAAAATAGTTTTGCGGTGCGCTGGACTTTACAATATCGTTGAAAACTGATTTATGCAGCCGATGATTACTAGTGGGGGCCATTTTGCCTAAGACGACTAAAAAATCAAAGACCAAGACGAGCGCTCCGCGTAAAGCCACGCTCTATAGCGTGGTGATACCCGTTTATAATAGCGAAGGCGTGGTCAGCATGACCATCGATCGCGTGATTGCGTTTTTTGAAAGCAAAGCCTGGAATTTCGAAGTGGTTCTTGTCAACGATAATTCGCCAGATGGATCTTGGGAAATCATCCGGCAAAGAGCGCAGGGTGATGCCCGTATTATTGCGATAAATATGGGTAAGAATTTTGGACAACATACGGCTAATATTGTGGGTTTCCAATATACCAAAGGTGACTGCGTTATCACAATGGATGATGATTTACAGAACCCGCCAGAAGAAATTGAAAAACTAGCTGGAAAATTTCATGAAGGATTTGATCTGGTTGTTGGGACTTTTGGACAAAAGAAACATGCGGCTCATCGACGACTAGGTTCGGGATTGATGCAATCTCTAAATAAAAATATATTTCCAGCCCCTGATGATTTCAAACATACTAATTTTCGCCTGATCGCGCGACCAGTCATTGATAGGATCATCGAATATAGAAATCACTATCCCTACACATCCGGCATGGCGATGATGTTTTCATCACGCCAGACCAATGTTGAAGTCAATCACGCGAAGCGAGAAATAGGGCAGTCCAATTATAATATGAAACGTCTTGTCAAACTCGCTTGGTCGATCATGTTTAATTATTCGAATTTGCCAGTCCGTGTTTTAGTAACCATGGGATTTGTTATTTCATTTTTCAGCCTTCTGGTTGCTGCATTTATGGTTATTCGAGCGCTCGTGCTTGGAAACACGGGCAATGGTTGGACGTCACTGATGCTGGTTATATCTTTATCAAATGCCGTGCTGTTTTTATTGTTGTCGATCATCGGCGAATATTTATCTGTTATCTCGCGCCAGGTTCGCATGGAGCGCCATTTCTTTATCAATGAAGTGGTTGGCCACGAAGATGATCAATAGGCATTTCATCATTGGCGGTGCGCAGCGATCAGCGACAACTTACTTAACGCGTATACTAGATGCACACCCGGAAATCGAGCAAGCTAAACCTGTTCGGCCTGAGCCAAAGTTTTTTTTAAAACCAGAAGAATATGATGAAGGCTATACCGGATATATATCGCGGTACTTTGATCATATCGATGACAAGGCTGGGAAACTGTTAGGCGAAAAAAGCACGTCCTATATTGAACATGAGATTGCGGCGCAGCGCATAAAGAACATGTTACCAGACATCCGGCTGATATTTCTGCTACGCCAGCCGATTGAACGCGCCATATCCAACATTAGTTTTTCTCGAATGCATGGGTTTGAAGCGGCCTCAACAGAGCAGGCGATTTTACGAGAGATCGACGCGCCGGATCAAGTTGTGTCACAAAAACGCGCTGGTATATCAGTGTCACCCCAAGCTTACTTATCTCGCAGCGGCTATGCTGATCACTTAAAACCCTATTTTGAAATCTTTGATCGCGGCCAAATAAAAGTTCTCATAAAGGAACGACTGACGGGCAATTCGGAAACTGTAAAATCTATTTACCAGTTTCTCGGCGTAGACGACGTTTTTGTACCGGATATATTGGGCGAGACTATTAATGCGAGTGCAAAGGATGAAACTGATGTTTTATCCATAACGACTCGCGGGCGGCTTGAAGAATATTTCGCAAACAAAAATGAAGCGCTTGCTGATCTCTGTGGATTGGACTTATCCGTATGGACGTAAACTCTAAACCAGCGAAATTGTCTTTTGTTTCGATCGGCGCCGTATTCTTTGTCGTATCGCTAAATTTACTCGGCGCATGGATATTGAAAACGGCAACGAGCTTGCCGTTAATGTCTATCGCTGCTTTGTTTTTCTTAGGCCTCGTTATTGCGATAAACATTGGGCGTTTTCTGCTCTGGGGCTGGATGCATCGCCGCATTGATTTATCAAAGTCCTACCCCTTAACGGCGATGTTCTTTCCGTTAGTGGCTATATTATCAACGTTTAAAGGTGAGCATATTGAGCCGGTACAATGGCTTGGGATAGGCATTATTACCTTGGGCGTGGTTTGGTTTGGTATATTCGTTCAAGATAAAAAGTCATGAGCGTTTTTATGCCATGGATTTTTACAGCGGCAGCGATTTTGCTGACGGCTATTGGGCATGTTTTCTATAAGATCTACGCTCTAAATGGCCGGCTGCAATTTCTCATTCTAACGGCGATTACATTTGTGCTCATTCCGTGTTTTAGTTTCTTAGCTCTGAGGGAATTGACGATTGCCCAAGTTTATCTTTGTACCGCTATGGTGCCGATTTTAACGACGATTGGCGCTAAGATATTTATCAAAGAAAAAATCACAAAACATCATATCATCGGATTGAGCTTGATAACGATCGGGACGATACTTTACCTGTATAACTCTCTTTAAAAAACTAATTACAATATGTGACTGTAACGGTTTTAAGTGGTTTTCGGACACATAGATCAATTTTCGAGTCTGAAATCAACGGTATGTAAAACACCTGATTTCCTTTTGCGACGGTAAATTTTGTAACGGGATGGCCGACTTCTCTAACGTGCAGCGCTCCAACATCATATTTGTTGGCAAGGGTTTCAATTCGCAGAGCTCTTGCCCCTTTAGTATCTTCCAGAACTATACATTGCGGGACGGGCACGACCGCCGTTATCTTGTCGATAGTATAGGTTTTGTCGGTTAAGTGCAGATTATCTTTTGTAGGCGCGGAACAAATTTCCCTACCTTGCATATGTCTTTGAATTCCAGCGCGTGATCGCCCAGCATTTGAAAAAACGTTAAGTTCATTTTTCTGTAAATGCTCCAGAACATCTTTGTTTTTAGGACGAACCAAGTCTAAGATCGTGTTTTCAGGTAGGCTGGTCATGAATAGAGCTAATTCTGTACTGGCGATTTGCGACTTTGTCGCCTCCACCAATTTTCTTTGGGTATAAGCATAGACAGACAATAAAATTGCGGCAGCTACGAGCCATATGGCCATGAAGCTTGATATTGCTTTTCTGGCGTTTCCACTGCCTTTCGGTTGCATCAAAAATATTCCAATGTTTACTATGCAGCCCGCCCACATGACTTCAAAATTGCCGGATATTCTGGGGGCCAATATGGTTGAATGCTCTCTGGCAGTCAGGGTGGCGAGGGCGAATAATATACCAAAAATAGTCAAAGGTGTTCCAACGGCGTATTTTCGTCCGCCAAACAGACCGATAAGAAGGCTCGCGATAACAATAATAAGGTTGGCTATAATGATGAGTGACTTAAAACTTGTAGAGCTGGCATAAAACTTGCCAAAAAGGGCTTTGGACGTGACGTCGCCAAATGTCCAAATCGTATCATGCACGTGCGGTAATAAGGCAAAAGCACGGCCAATCATGCCGCCTTCTCCGGTGCTTTTTTGTGGATCCAAAATTACAAGAAATAATAGGGCCGAATAAAAAACGGCCGCTCCTAAAGGGATTACAGCAAGCCGGACGATTTTCGCATCGCGGTTTTTCGTAGCAATTGCGATCCATGTCACAACGATTGCAGCGATATATATAATTCCATAACTGAAATGACTGAATAGAAGTAACAGCGAGAGCAGAAAAACTATCATCATGTTCGATTTACTGATGTTTTTGGAAACGCGGCTGATAAAAGCGATCAATAGTAGCGCCAAGGCATGTGAGTAGTTTTGAAAAGACTCCAGTGGCGCTGAGTAAAAACCGATTTCACGTCCGCCCATATGAATGGCAATGATAAGATAGATCGTTAGCGCAATGGTCGACAGTCCGACGAATTTTGCCCCAGATTTTGTCTCAAGAAACTGGCTGAAGTCCACTCGGCGTAGAAACAAAAAGACTAAAGACAAAGCCATGCCTGCCTGCAACGTAAACATCCACCAATCATCAATAATCAAGTTTTGCGAGAATAGTTTTTCATTGACGAGTTGATGAATGTGTAAAAGCGGATTGTGATGGTGATTAACCCACAGAATTTGCCAACTTTCTAGATTTTCTTGAAACGGTAAAAGAATGCGATCGTAATGCCGCCAATAATCTTTTCTGATGGTCATCGAAGACGTGCCAGAAACAAAGGTGATTGAGTAAGCTAAATACGCCAGAAAAATTAGGATAGCGAAAAATTTTATGCCACCAATTGAGCCAATAGACGTTTTTTTGCCAAAACCTTCGGTCATATTATATAACTTCATCTAATCGGTTGCATAGATGTTCTGCGTCCGTCCATACAGGCCCCGCAGCTGAACACTCTTTTAACGCATTATAGGCATTTTGAATCTTTTTGGGCAAGTGTGCCGTTGAACCTAGATGATGGCGTTCTGAGATGTTGATAGCCTCTTTCGCGAATTTAGTAACACGTTTTTGCCCCGTGACGTTGGCAAGGCTTTGGGCGAGCTGTGTAATATAACCGTGAGAATTTTCATCGAAAAACTGATCGTAATCCACGAGCAGTAATGGCGTGTCAGATTTTAGGTTACGTAAGAACTCAGCATTATATTTATACCAGGTTTTCAAACTGATAAACCTCGGAATGAGGTCTCGTTTTTGAATTGAACGCGCGACAGAGTTTGGATTGCGGAAGGACAAAATAATGCCTTCGACATGACCGTGCTCTGTCCAGGCTTTATGGGTAACCGCGAAACGTGGGTCTTTGACAAAGACGCCGGCATTGCGCTGACTAAACGATTGAAGAGGCTTACTGATTTTTTCAGCTCTCTGGGTTATGTCTTTATCGCTACAAGGTAAAAAATACCGCCATTTCGGCGACGTTACAAAACTGGCTAATCTTTTGACTGGGCGGACCGGTGGGTCCATCCAGATATTAGTATCAATTCCAACCCCCAGCATGAGCTGAAGGTTAAGCTCGACAGCTTCTTTGCTTTCAAAATATCCACTTTTATTCCACTCATCAGCGCCTATCATATCCTCGGGCTTCCCAAGAGGCGCTCCCATAGCGCTTAATATTTGCGTGGTCATGGAAGTTCCCGAACGGTGCATTCCAGTGACTAAGTACATCGAAACTCAGTCTTTCCACGTGGCGACGAAAGCGCGCTGCGGCTGATCTGTATGATCAAACCCAACGGCTTCATTGACAAGATAGAGCGGGCGGCCTTTTGTTTCTTGGTGGATTCTACCAATATATAATCCAACGACTCCGATAACAGCGAGCTGAATTCCGCTTAGAAATAATATCAAGGTTACAATTGTTGGCCAACCTGATTGATAGACATCGAAGAACACGGCCTTCACAAAAATAAAACCGGCATAGAAAAAGGAAAAAATAGACATCAATGCACCAAGCTGTACAATTATGCGCAGCGGCGTATCTGAAAAACTAAGGATGGCTGATAAACCTAAATTCATCATTTTACTAAATGAGTATTTCGTTTCGCCCGCGCGGCGCTCATCTCGTTCAAACTCGACTTCTGTCGATCTAAATCCGCCCCAGGCAAACATCCCACGAACAAATCGATCATGTTCTCGGAGCTTGAGAAATGCGTTTAGGGGTGCCCGGTCCACCAATCGAAAGTCGCCGGAATCCAGAGGTATCTTCACGGGTGTCATGACATCAAGTAAACGATAAAACAAATGCGCGGTCATTTTTTTGAAGATGGACTCGCCTTTTCGCTGTGTGCGTTTGGCGTGGACAACCTGATATCCCTCGCGCCATCGGTCTAACATTTCAAGAACGACTTCTGGCGGGTCCTGTAGGTCAGCGTCCATGATGATAACGGCATCTCCGCGGCATAAATCCATTCCGGCCGTTATCGCAGCTTGATGCCCGAAATTCCGGCTGAGATTAATGTACTTTATCCGAGGGTCTTTTTCGCGAAGTTCTTGAAGCATCTCTGCGGTTCGGTCTTGACTGCCATCATTTATGAGAATGAACTCGCTATCTTCTTTAAACTTTTTGGCGACGCCTATCAGAGCAGCGTAAAGCGCAAGAAGACTTTCTTCCTCATTATAGACCGGGATGACAAAGCTAACTAATTTGCTCATTCAGTTCCCATTCTTTGGATTGTTTAGGCCCCCGCCTCGAGCATTTCGCATTTAATTATACCCATGAAGCCTTCAGAAAATGCGCGAACTTTGCCCAATTTCTGAGTCCACTTTAATGCAAATTGCTCTTGCTTAAAATAAGCCCGTTCTCTTTATGCAAAATCGATAACATTCGCTCAAAGGGGCGTCAAGACATCCATAGTTTAACGTTGCAAGCTTCGCCAATGTTAAGTTCATGATTGATCTTTTGGGATATGTCCTAATCTGGTAAACGTGACTGTAAGCCACGATAATAACCCCAGGGCAACCACGGTGACGAGCATGACGGCGTTAAGTAAAAGGCCGACTTTTAGGGCCTGCGAAAAATCTACATGATACGCAGCAAGAGCCGCAATCATGGCAGCTTGATAAGTCCCTATATTGCCAGGAGCAGGGGAAAATAATCGGGCAATATTGACGCCAGCAAGACAAAGCATCGCTGCTCCTATGTGGGGGACGCCGACAACACCTGATAAAACAACGTAAAACCCGGCGAGTATTAGACTCCAAATGACGATCGTTAATCCAAGAAACATTACGGCATCGATAGGGCCCTCAATAGCTTTAAGACCGCTCATGAATGCCGTAAGCTTGTCCTTTGACAATGCTCCCGATTTTACGAGTAGCCATCCAGCCAAAGCGGCAGCGATAAGTAGCCCGCCTAAGATCAAAACAATATGGCCTAAATCTATTTCAGCGATTTCAGGCGCTAGAAAAATCCCAATGGCGGCGAATAGTAATATGACGAATAGATCTGCCAATCTTTCAGTAATAAGATTACCGAGAGCCGAACTAGCAGAGCCGTCTAGAGATTTTACCCACAAAATGCGTGCGCTTTCTCCGGCGCGAAAGGGTGTCATGGCACCGATTAGAAACAGCCAAGGAAAGTTGGAAATGACTTGGGAGTATTTTATCGGTGCATATTTACGGGTTAGAAACCCGAACCGTACGGCTCTTATAAGAGTTGCCAGAACAAAGAAACATGCAAAAATTCCAAAATAGGTAAACTCTTTGGACGTGTAATCACTAAAATCGATCGAGAGATTATCAAGCCGTGAATAAATCACCGCGACGGCGGCCATGACGAATACAAAGACTACCCAGTTGAAAATCTGGCGGTTCATGTTCTAGCCTTTCCTGAATGATGTTTGAAATCATTCCAGTCGCTATAACCTAAGGCTTTGAGCGTTTGAGCCGCATCGTTCAATTTGCTTTCTAGTAATTCTCTTTTGCTTGGTTCAAGGGCTAGCCATTTGTCGAAATACTCACCATTTACATTTTCCAGAGTTTCTTCACCAAGCCTAAGCTCAAGGTTCAAAAACTCGCTGATATCTTGAAGGGATTTTTGCGGATTTGCGCATATAACCTCGTAAGAAATCATGGTTTTTTCAACCAATAATTTTTGGTCATCTAAATAAACCTGATGGGCTTTAAGCCAGTGATCTAGGCATTGTTCAAGAGCAATGTCCCATTTATCAGCGGTTGCCATGGCAACAGCTATCGGGTGACGGACGATAATGATGAATTTGGACTTTGGAAAAATGCCTTGAAAAAACCGCGACCGAACCAAATTAGGCGGGCTCTTTTCAATGAAAAACGGGCTATCAAAATTAATATAAGCTCCCCATTCACGTAGTAAAAGATTGCGCCGTTGGCCAAGAGCGTAAGCACCTATTTCGGTCAAATGGGCTTTGGGATTAAAGGCAAATAGACCAGGGCCGCCTAGCTTGCGGGCGGTTGGAAAAACGGTTTGCAAATGCTGACCTTCATCTTCGGGAACTCCAGTATCTTTAAAGCTATCGACTTGGTCATTCTGACGCAAAATACGATGGAGTACAGACGTTCCGCTGCGGTGTAGGCCACATAGGAATACTGCGCATGTTTCATCTATATTCGGTGCGGCCTTTAGTGGTCTTTTGCGAAATAAACGCATGCCAGTTTGTCCGAAAACTTTCCAAATTACCAATCGGATAATCTCTGACTTGGAGGAGCGGTGGAGTAATGAGCGGCTAGCCATATCCACTATGATATTCTGCTAGTTTGTTTATCTCGTCAACGCGTATTTAGGCCGGGGCTCCAATAGCCCAGATATAGCCTTTTATGAGCGTTGATCGGGTTAACCCAGCCGCGCGGTATGGATCAAGGGAGAGCCAATTTTCAACAGCGGATTTATCAGCCGCTTCGACAATCAACATTGAGCCGCGCATAACGCCTTCATCATCGAGCCACGGACCGGCTGTCAGGAGTTTTACAGTGTCATTTTCAGTTTTGAGCCAAGCAATATGGGCGTCGCGATTAGTTTTACGAATATCGAGACTATCGGGCATGTCTTCTGTGTAGATAAAAAACTGCATTATAAATTTTCCGATTTATGTTCGCGAGATAAAAGGCGCATAATGACGTCATCTACTTGTTCGCTGCCATCCAGAATATTGGCAAGCGCGTTACAGATTGGCATTTCCACGCCGCTGGCTTGGGATAGGGCTTTTAGGGCAGGGGCTGTTGCTGCACCTTCAACGACGACGTTTTTATCTTTGATATAATCCTCATAGGATTGGCCTTGGCCAAGGGCCATACCAAAGGACATATTGCGGGATTGTTCGGAAGAACAGGTAAGTACTAAATCACCCAGCCCGCAGAGGCCGGTAAGCGTTTCGGGTTTACAGCCAAGCGCTGTTCCAAGCCGTGTCATTTCTGCAAATCCGCGCGCGATAATGGCAGCATGGGCCGAGCGGCCCAAGCCTTTGCCTAAAACAAGACCGCAAACAATCGCCAGGACGTTTTTAACCGCACCGCCAATTTCTGCGCCCAATACGTCATTAGCGTAATAGGGCCGAAAGGTAGGCGCTGCGATAGCGCTAACAAGCGCGCCGCCAACATCCCAATCTTTACAAGCTAGTGTTACGGCTGTTGGCAGGCCTTTGGCCACATCTACGGCAAAACTGGGGCCAGACAGAACAGCCGGTATGGCATCTGGCATGATTTCTTCAAGAACTTCGCTCATGAACTTTTGTGAGCTAATTTCAATGCCTTTAGAGCATAAAACCATTGGCATGCCGGAGCGGGCCTGAGGGATGAAATCTTTGAGGCTGGCCCGCATATGCTGCGCTGGCGTTACAACTAATACGGCATCGCATTTGGCCAGTTCTGTAATATCGTCTGTCGCTTTGATCGCAGGGTTTAAAGCTGCGCCGGGCAAATAGAGCGTGTTTTCATGCTTTGAATTTATGGCATCGACAACCTCTTTCTCAAAGGCCCAGATTTTTACGTCACGGCCTGCGATAGCTAGTGTTTGCGTGAGAGCTGTTCCCCAAGCGCCAGCGCCAATGACGCCAAAGTTCTGATAAACCATGCTCAAGACTTAGGTCCTTTTTTTCCAAAACCGCTAGCCGGATTGGCAGCGGCGGCCTTGGAGTCCAGTGGCCAACGTGGCCGCGCGGCAAAATCCAAAGGCGCATAATTCCCTAATAGATAGTGTTCAATCCCAGCCAGCGCAATCATCGCGGCGTTATCTGTACAAAATTTTAGGGGCGGCGCTGTGAGTGAAAAACCTTTACGCGCGCATAGGTTTTCGAGTGTTTCACGAATGGATTGATTGGCCGCGACGCCGCCAGCTATGACAAAACGGTGAAGGCCTTCTTCATCAATTCCCTCTAAAAACATATCCATGGCCCGTCCTGTGCGTTCTTCTAGGACGTCACAAACGGCTTTTTGAAAACTGGCGGCAATATCGGCTTTGCTGGTCTCCGTCTTGTCACTGGCTTCATAGGCGCGGGAGACGGCAGTTTTGAGACCCGCGAAGGAAAAATCGGCGTTCTTTCTGCCCCGTAGAGGTCTAGGCAGGCTAATGGCAGTGTCATTGCCTTTCTTGGCTATGCGCTCAACCGCCGGGCCGCCGGGAAACCCAAGCCCCATAACGCGGGCTGTTTTATCAAACGCTTCGCCCGCAGCATCATCAATCGTGCTGCCGAGACGTTCATAGTCACCGAGCCCGTTGACGGCCAGTAGCTGTGTATGGCCACCGGACACCAGCAGCAATAAATATGGAAATGGGCAAGGCGCAGATAGGCGCGGCGATAGGGCATGGCCTTCTAGGTGGTTCACGGCGATCAAAGGTTTACCAAGGGCCATTGATAGGCCCTTCGCGCTCAATAGCCCTGCTATCACGCCGCCGATAAGACCGGGACCCGATGTTGCCGCCACGGCCGAAAGATCATCATATTCTACACTGGCATCTGTCATTGCGCCATCAATAATGTGATCGATTTTTTGCATATGGGCGCGGGCGGCAATTTCAGGGACAACACCGCCAAACGGACGATGTTCTTCATCTTGGGAGGCTATGATAGACGACAATATAGTGACCTTGCCATGGCTATCGCGGCGAAGCACAGCAGCCGCGGTTTCATCGCAGCTGGATTCAATACCCAGAATGGTGACAGGCTCGTCTTGCATATCTTCTCTATTTGGCGCTATGGCTGGCAAAGTTCAGCCTGTCGATAACGTGAGAGCGCTTTATATGCAACGACCTTTGAAAATTGGAACCCGAGGTTCGCCCCTAGCCCTCTACCAAGCGCGCTTGGTTCAATCGCTTTTGGCCAAAAAACATTCTGTCTATAATCCGGATAAATATCTACCGATTTGTATCTACACGACATCTGGGGACAAGCTCAAAGGCGATCTCTCAGAATTTGGCGGCAAAGGCCTATTTACTAAAGAACTTGAAAGCTCGCTAGAAGTTGGCGATATCGATATCGCGGTTCATTCCATGAAAGATGTTCCGACGCAGCTACAAAATGGGCATAAAATTGGAGCGGTCCTTGAGCGTGAAGATCCCAGAGATGCTTTCATATCGCCGCGTTATGGTTCTATTGAAGAGCTTCCGCAAGGCGCGCTTGTTGGAACAGCCTCTCTTCGAAGGCGGGCACAGCTAGCCTCTATTCGGCCCGACATTCAGTTCGCGCTAATACGCGGCAATGTCGGGACACGGCTTAAAAAACTTAAGGCGGGTGAGTGCGATGCTACGTTCCTGGCCTATGCAGGCCTGAAGCGGCTTGAGCAGCCTGGCGTGGCAACCCAAATTATTAGTTTGGATCAAATGCTATGTGCGCCGGCGCAGGCGGCTATCGGAATTGAAGTCATGGATGGCAACGGCTTTGCCGCAGAAATCATTGCGCCGCTAAACCATGTGGAAACTCTGATCAGGATTACGGCGGAGCGAGCGTTTCTCAGGGCGCTGGATGGGTCATGCCGCACCCCGATTGCCGCTTTGGCAAGATTAGAGAAAAACAAACTCTTTATGCGCGGCGAACTTCTGGCCGATGATGGGTCGCAGCGATGGACCCGTGATGGCTTCATCCATAAGGCCAATCTTGAAACAGCCGCGAGACTGGGCTTTCGCATGGGCCAAAGCATCAAGGCGGAGCAATCTACTGTCTAGGAGAGTTGTTTGGATAACACGGGCACAGCCCGGCGCGGCCAAAAGCGCGCAAGCCTGGCAAAAGGCTGGGTTTGAAACGGTTGTTGCGCCTTTAATCGAAATAGCGCCTCCTAAGATAATGCCGCCACGATTACCGAGAAACGTCAAGCTCATTATCACATCACAAAACGGCTTAAGAGCGCTGACAAGCTTTACGGATAGACGAGATTGGGATGTAATTACCGTCGGGGATGCCAGTGCGAATCTAGCTCGGGGCATGGGGTTTAAAAATGTTACCTCGGCGAAGGGTAATGCAGATGATTTGGTGGTTCATGTTCGGCAAGATTATTCCTCAAAAAATGATACTTTTGCCTATCTCTCGGGTTCTAAAGTCAGGTTAGATATTGCTGATGAATTATCAAAGCTGGGTTATGATGCGGTCCGGTATGTTTATTATGAAAACACCGCTGTTCAAAATTTACCCAATGTTGATCTACAAAAAATTACCCATATTGCGCTCTATTCGAAGCTGGCAGCGAGCTGTTTGGAGAAACTCAATGTCGATTTAGCGGGGAAAAGGCCTGTTTCTATCAGTGCCTTTGTCGACGCTGCGCTGGATAATCAGAGTTTAGCCACCCGCTATATCGCCAAACGACCTGAAGAAAGCGCGATGATTGCCGCGCTTAGTTCTTGATTGCGCGCCTTGCAGACCTCATATTCAGTTCTATGACTGATGATGAAAACATGCCTGAAGACG
>JABABK010000023.1 GCA_014238285.1 Hellea sp. | reverse complement strand
CGGGCGACTTCTAGGCCTTGGCGGCCTGCAGGTCTTAGGGACCACAGTTCTCATTATGATCGCGGCCATGGCGGTGGGTATTTATTGGACGATTGCGCTTGCGATAGGGTTGGTTTTGGCTTTGTCTTCAACGGCCATTGTCTTGCAGACCTTAAACGAAAAAGGCTTGATGCGCAGCGATGGCGGTCAGGGAAGTTTTTCCGTCCTTTTATTCCAAGATATCGCGGTTATTCCAATGCTGGCGCTCATGCCGCTGCTGGCCATGCCAGAGCTCATGGATACAGCACACGGCGTTGTTGACGCGCACGGTAGCGCTGGCGGTGAAGAGCATCATGAAATGAGTTTGGTCGCAGGGCTCAATTCTTGGCAGACCGCCCTTGTAACTATTGGCGCCATAGGCGCTGTTATACTCGGCGGGAACTATCTTACCCGCCCGATATTCCGGTTTATTGCCTGGGCTAAATTAAGAGAGCTGTTTGTAGCTGCGGCTTTAATGTTAATCGTTGGGATTGCTCTATTGATGACCTTGGTAGGGCTATCGCCTGCTCTAGGGACTTTCTTAGCAGGTGTCGTGCTGGCCAATAGTGAATATCGTCATGAACTTGAAAGCGATATTGATCCCTTTAAAGGGTTGCTGTTGGGTATCTTTTTTATCACTGTTGGGGCGAATATAGATTTTAGTCTGCTTAGTGCCAAACTCGGCACAATCTTGGCGATGACCCTTGGTTTGATCGCCGTTAAAGCTGCTGTTTTATGGGTACTAGCGAAAATTTTTAAAATTCCCAAACCTGAGAACTGGTTGTTTGCTTTAGGATTGGCCCAAGCCGGTGAATTTGGTTTCGTTCTGTTGTCCTTCACGGTGATGAACGAGATCATTCCTAAGTCTATCGCAGATCAGCTTTTACTGGTTGTGACTTTGTCCATGCTTCTGACGCCCGCCTTGTTTATTTTATACGATAAGGTTATTGCGCCAAAACATAGCCAAGATATTGAACGGGAAGCAGATGTTATTAATACCCGTAGTCACATCATTATTGCCGGCCATGGCCGGGTTGGAGGGATCGTGAACCGCGTGATCCGTCAGGCAGGTTACTCGGCAACAATATTGGATTTCAGCGCAGAGCAACTCGACATGATGAGAGCATTTGGTGTTGACGCATATTACGGAGATGCGACCCGTCCAGACCTATTACATGCCGCGGGTATTGAGGAAGCTAAAGTCCTTGTGATCGCTATTGATGATAAAGAACATATCACAAAGCTCGCTGATTACGTCACGTCCAATTATCCTGATGTTCACGTCGTGGCTCGTGCGGTCGATCGCCCACATGTTTTTGAGTTATGGGAAGTTGGATGTCGCGATATCATTCGGGAAACTTATGACAGCGCGTTAAGAACGGGGCGCTCTGTCCTCGAAGCCTTAGGTCATTCGCGCGAAGTCGCAGAGGCAAAAATCGAAAACTTGCAAAACTTTGATCGAGAAACAATGCCTGAAATGGCAGGGCTTTATAAGTCCGGCGTCCCGCTCAAGGATAATGTCGAATTTGTGAAACGGGCCCGCGAGATAATAGACGAATTTGAAGCAAGAATTTCTGCGGAACATAAGGCGCAGGAGTAATCTTAGAACGTTAAAAACATTAGGTTTTGTGGTGAAAATTTTCATGAAATATTCGCCTCACTGCGTTTGTTTTTCTATCCAAAAAGTGCTACAAAAACTGTGAATTTCACCCGATTCGACGGGCGATTTTTTGATGGAAAATTACGAGTGATCAAGCGCGAGTTTTTCATTGAAGAAAGACTAGTATGAGCGACGAAAACGATACCCCGGAAGATGATGTTTCTGGAGGGCTGCCTGAGCAAGGAGTCTCGCCGATAAGCATCGAGGAAGAGATGAAAAGCTCCTATCTCGACTATGCGATGAGCGTTATTGTATCGCGGGCTATTCCCGATGTTCGTGATGGGTTGAAGCCCGTTCATCGACGTATTTTATATTCCATGCACGAAAACGGGTTCGTTCGTGAAAAGCCTTATAAGAAATCCGCTCGTGTCGTTGGTGATGTGATCGGTAAATACCACCCGCATGGTGATAGCGCTGTTTATGATGCGCTGGTGCGTATGGCTCAAGACTTTGCCATGAGCCTGCCGCTGCTTGACGGTCAGGGTAACTTTGGTTCTGTAGATGGTGATCCTCCGGCCGCTATGCGTTATACAGAGGTCCGTATGGACCGACCAGCCGCTTCATTGCTGGCTGACATCGAGAAGAACACTGTTGGCTTCCAAGATAACTATGATGCCTCTGAGAGCGAACCTATTGTTCTGCCGGCTCGTTATCCAAATATTCTGGTCAACGGCGCCAGTGGTATTGCAGTGGGTATGGCCACCAATATTCCGCCGCATAATTTGGGCGAAGTTATCGACGCGGCCATCGCTCTGCTTGAGAACAGTGAGCTGACCGACGATGAAATTATCAGCTATGTGCCTGGCCCTGATTTCCCAACTGGCGGTCTTCTTATGGGACGTTCTGGTTCACTTTCCAGCGTACAGACAGGCAAGGGCTCGATCATCATGCGCGCACGGACCCATATGGAAGAAATCCGTAAGGACCGTCACGCCATTATCGTCACCGAAATCCCGTATCAGGTCAATAAAGCCAATATGATCAAAAAGATCGCTGAGCTTGTCCGTGACAAGCGGGTGGAAGGTATTGCGCATCTACAAGACGAATCTGATCGTAACGGTATGCGGGTTGTTATTGAAATGAAGCGGGACGCTGTCCCGGAAGTGGTTCTGAATCAGCTTTTCCGATATTCGCAGCTACAGCAGAATTTCTCCAGTAATATGCTTGCCCTAAACGGCGGCCGACCCATGCAAATGAATGTTCGGGAAATGCTCGAAGCGTTTCTGACCTTCCGCGAAGAAGTTATCGCGCGGCGCACTAAATTTGATCTGTCTAAAGCCCGAAATCGGGCTCATATTCTTGTGGGCATGGCGGCGGCTGTTGCCAATATTGATGAAATTATCAGAATTATTCGTAGCTCTGCCAATCCTAAAGAAGCCAAAGTGCGATTAATGGCAAAGCAATGGCCCGCCAAAGAGATGGAACCGTTGCTGAAACTGATCGCGGATCCGCGGTCTCGCCTGAATGATGATGGTACGATCCAACTCACGGATGAGCAGGCCAAGGCCATTCTTGAAATGCGCCTCCTAAAGCTAACGCAGCTTGGCATGGACGAAATTACGGATGAAGCAGAGAAACTTGCGGCTAAAATTACCGATTATCTTGATATTCTTCGTTCGCGCGGCCGTGTAACGACGATTATTCGCGACGAACTGACTGAAGTTAAAGAGAAATTCGCTGTGCCGCGCCGCAGTGAATTCGTTGAAGGCGGTATTGACTTTGATGATGAAGATCTCATCGCCGTTGAAGATATGGTCGTTACGGTTACGTCACAAGGCTATGTTAAGCGGACGGCGCTTGATACTTACCGCGCCCAAAGACGCGGCGGTAAAGGCCGTTCGGGTATGTCGACTAAAGACGAGGATTACGTCACAACAGTATTTGTGGCCTCAACTCATACGCCAGTTCTGTTCTTTTCCTCCACAGGCATGTGCTATAAGCTCAAAGTTTGGAAGCTGCCACTTGGCGGCCCAGCCACGCGTGGCAAAGCGCTCATCAATCTATTACCGCTGGACAAAGAAGAAAGCATCAACTCCATCATGGCGCTGCCAGAAGATGAGGATGCTTGGGATACCATGGACATCATGTTTGCGGCTCGTAGCGGCGGTGTTCGCCGAAATTCATTGGCCGACTTTAAACGCGTAAATCGCGGCGGTAAGATCGCCATGAAACCGGATGAGGGCGACGGTATTGTCGATGTGCGGGTTTGCACTGAGGAAGATGATGTCATGCTGACGACTGGCATGGGTAAATCCATACGTTTCCGCGTGACGGATATTCGGCGTTTTGTCGGACGAACGTCAAGTGGTGTTCGCGGTATCAAGCTTGCCGATGGGGATGAAGTCATCTCTATGGCTATACTGCGTCATGTAGATATTGAGACTGATGAAGCGCGGGCTTATATGAAGCATGCGAACGCCATGCGCCGTGCTCTGGGGGATGATGTTGAAGATGATGCGCCGGATGAAACAGACATTGAAACCAGTTTAAATGAAGAACGGCTTGGTTTCTTACAGGCGAATGAGCAGTTCGTTCTGACACTCGCTGATGATGGTTTTGGTAAGCGTAGTTCATCCTATGATTATCGCTGTATGAACCGAGGCGGGCAAGGCGTGTCGGCTCAAGAGCTGTCCCGTAAAGACGCTGATAATGCGCGTCTCGTTCGCTCATTTAGTATCGAAGATGATGATCAATTAATGATGGTCACTGATGGTGGTCAGCTTATTCGATGTCCTGTCAGAAACATCTCTATTGTCTCTCGTTCAGCGCGCGGTGTCACTGTGATCCGAACCAAGGAAGATGAGCGCGTTGTTTCCGTTGAGCGTATTGAAGAGAGCGACGATGATGATGAGACAGAAAACGATGTAGAAAACAACACAGAAGATAGCGCTGGAAATGACGCGGAAAGTAGTGACGGCGAGGCTTCAGACGGCGATCAAACTAGTGATGAATCCTAGACGCCAAAAGGCCATTAAGGCTGCCGGGCACTTAAATATAGCAACGGCCTCAATGAAGATTTTGGGGTCGTTGATTTGGGATGACCAGCATAAACGAGACTTTCTGAAATCCGGTAAATTACCTAATCCAGAATATGCATCCATAGACCTTAAAACCAGTTTCGATCACATCAAGGATGCGCGCCAACTTATTGATAATAAAGACGTTGTCGGTCAGTGGCTTGAACGAATGGCGAATTCTATAGAGCGTACAGCGCTTATGCTGGAAGCTCGTAGGACGCCTGAGTTTTACACCCACTCCGCACAGCTTTACGGTGTCCCGACAGAAATTTTGATCGACGGTAAAACCCGCGTCATTGATCTGGCGCGGCATATGGATGATACGCTGGATGGTCTTGATGTTGAGAAGCTCGTCGTAGACGGTTATGAAGTCTGGCTGACCCCGAAAGAATTTGCAAATCGCCTTTCACCAAACCTTGCTCAGCATTTTGGCGATGCCGCGCCGCGCATTGAAATGGCGGATGATATTCCGTCCAAAGCGCTGGCCGGGTCACGCCGTATTAGGGTCAATTCAAACGCAAGATTTACGCCGCGCGATGTCGATCAATTAATGCAGCACGAAGCGCTTATTCATGTGGCCACAACGCTCAATGGTCGGGCGCAAGATAACTTCCCGCTGCTAGGGCGTGCCCATGCCAGAGTAACAGAAATTCAAGAGGGCCTAGCTGTCTTTGCGGAGATCATTAGCGGGGCCATGGATCCACGCCGGTTTCGCCGTCTTTCGGATCGCGTGATCGCTATTCAGATGAGCATTGACGGCGCTGATTTCAAAGAAGTGTTCGATTACTATATCAGCTGTGAATGCGAGCGCGAAGAGGCCTATGATAACACAAGGCGCATATTCAGGGGCGGTATGATTTCAGGCGGCGCGCCTTTCACTAAAGACATGGTCTATCTTAACGGACTTCTACGGGTACATAATTTTATGCGGACTGTGGTTAAGCTCCACCGTGCCGATCTTATCCGGCTGTTATTCGTCGGTAAAATGGACCTCGAAGATGTTCCAGCGCTGGCGACACTTGCCGCCGAAGGCCTCATAGAGCCGGGCCAATACATGCCGCCTTGGGCCAAAGACCTACGCTTCCTCGTCTCTTATATGAGCTATTCCGGCTTTCTCAACCAAGTCAAAATGCCGGGCTTTCAAGCCTACTATGAAGAGGCATTATCTGATGTCCCTGATTTGTGGGGCGTATTGGGTTGATTGTTCATCGTTTTGAATGCGGTATCAAAGCCTATTTGCATCAATCAAAGCCGCGACTTTTGCTGTTTCGTAACAGGTAGATTCAAGTGGTTGAACAAAGCCATGTTTTGGATAAGCGACTTGAACAGAACAAATGTCGCCAGCGCTTAATCTCCCGTCCCACCGAACCCGGTTGCAGTAATTCATAATCGAATTCGGGTCATAATAGGTCATTTCCATATCAATTGTTTCGCCAGATATACGTTTTCCTTCGCAATCCGGGGAATTTATCCCAATATGATCATGGGAAAACCCCAATAAATGACCAAATTCATGGAGAGCATCGGCATAACGGCATTTATTCCGGCCGTGAGTTCCTCGAAGGCCGCAAATTCTGTCATTGAATAAATATTCTGATTTGAACGTTAGAGCTCCGCTACCATCTAGTCGATTTCCCAAATGGTCCGCTGCCGCAAGAGCACCTGCATTTCTTTCTATGTGGCCAGTTACAAGGTGCTGGGATAGCTCATCATCGTCATCGCCTTCATCATCTGAATTTATTATTGTTGAGTTACTTTGATCTTCGCATTCAGAAAAAGGACTTACATTTATTTCTACGCCGGATACATTTTCCCACGCTAGGGCAGCATTTCGTATGATTGCAAACATTTCTTCATAGTAGATGTCGGTAGTATCAGCTGATCTTTTCCGGTCTTGAATACAGACTATTATTGGTCCTGAAGCTGGGTCCCACCGCAATGCAGAGCCTGGCGGAGGAGCACTGGTTGGTGGAAGGTCTATTTCTCCAACGAAAAAAAACAATGGTATTTCGAAATCGTCCATCAGTACAACTTCTTCACTCTGGGCGTCAATTTGTATAGAACTCGGTTCGATAGCTGAGGAAATAAGTTCGTCCCATGGCAATTGATCCATCATTTCAGTCTCAATATTTAAGGTGTCTGAGGCTTTAGGAGTGTTCAAAAATGGCGCTTTAGATAACAGATCTGTCGAAAATTCAGTTAATAAGTCTCTTTCGGCCATTAAGTTCAGAGGAGTAATTTCCAAAAAATCAAATTCTCTAGCTAGGCTAATTTTGATATGGTTTGCGTCTTTTTCTGCGAAGGTCATTGGACTATATAATAGATATTGGCCATGCATATATAAACGCTCTTTTATAGAAATAAGCTGTTGGACTTCATCGGGTAGATCAAGGTTTTTTGACGGTATTAATTTTAACTTAACAAGAAGATTGAGTATCAAGTCTCTTTCAAATTCGGAAATGGTTTCTTGATAGTCTATAGGTATAAGAGCAGGTCTTGCTGCCAGTAAATTCAGCAATTCCAATTTCAAATCTTTGGTTAATTGTGGCGGGACAGATTCATTATCGTCCAGTAATCTTTGATTTAAAATTGTCTGTTGTAAATTAAACGCTAGGTCTTCTGGTTCGGCCCACGCATGGTTTTTATAAAAAATTCTTCTAATTTCGAGGATATCAGGAATGTTCAAAATATCTGGTTCAACCGAAATGTTTTGGCCTGTAAGATATTTTTTTATGAGCCTGATTTCTTCTGCTGTCGGGTTTTTATGCCAATCTACATGGGTTACTCGCGAATTTAAATATGCGGTCTGATATCCAGAGTGATCAATTGGCTCTGTTTGAGAAATTGCAGTGTTTGAAAATAATAAAGCAATCAAACAAAATGCTAACGTTTTTAAATCCATTTACTTCTAGTGACTTTTAAGGTGAATTCTAAACCTGTTGCTATTGGTTTGGTGTCTGTTTCAGCGCCTCGTCCCGGTATTGTAGAACTGGTTAGAGTAATTGGACCTTTGCTTAAACCAATCAAGTTTATGATATCGTCTCCAAACGCAAACGTCGCGCCTAGATCATGATGCTTTTCATGTCCGTTTTCATGTCCTGGCTTGGGCGTATGGAAAAATGCAGCAGAGGCTATCAAAACAACTGGTTCAGGAGCTGGAAGCCCCTCTCTTCCGCCTTCAGGTGCAGATGCAATAACTTTCATAACGCGGCTTTGTAGATTTTTTAGTCCGTATCTAACGACGCCTGTCGCTTCGATTGAAAGCTCTTGGTCAAAATCTTCTCGAATAGCATTGATTGCCTCTTGCGGAAGATCAACACTTAACTCTGTCGGTTCTCCTTCGATTTTTGCCATTGCGAAATAGTCTCTTGCGCTAATTTTTTCGCGTTTAGTTTTGCCTTCAGGCGGCGTAGCTGTGACGCTAAAGACGGGAAAAGGATAAGGGTTGTCGTAAGTATATCCCATACTGACAGTGTCTAGTATTTGACCTGCAAAAACTATCGGACGTGGACCATTGGGTGTTTGAAATCCTGATATGGCTTCACGGCTGAAATCGGATGGGTATGGTCTTACGCTGTTATTGTGCCAAGTTGACCAAACTCTATCAACATTGGCATGGTGGAGAAAGAATAATGGATCTTCTGTAGCATTTTCCGCACTGCTCATTGCACCGCCAACAATCATATGAATTAAGTTGTGCCCGAGATTTTCAACGCGCCCTGAGCTTCTTGGTGATCCAACGAATGTTGAAAAAGAATCTAATGCTAAATTAGCAAACCTTTGCTGACGGCCCCAGCGAGCTAAACTAACGTCAACTGTTGGATTTAGAGCACGGCCATTTATGTATAGAGGTGAAGCAGTGTCAAAGAAGCTTTCAGGAACGAAGCGCGATTGCTGCCAGTCCCAATAAGGTAGAGCAAAACTTGTATGACCTGTAAGATGGGCAATGATTTGTTCAAAAGATTCTAACTGAACTCTGTGCCATGGGAAAAACCGCCATCCTCCGTGTTGCCAGTCCCAATTAGCGTGGATGCGTCTTTGGGTTTCCCAAGAGAGCGGATCTGTACTGCTCCTTGATTTCATTTGTGTAATACCCTCTTTAAGGGCAAGTAAATCGTCGTCGGTCTCTCTTAATGTGTCGAAGTTCCGGCGGACCCTGACGGTTTGCGCTGATGCAAGCGTTCCAAAATTTACAAATGAGAATGCCGAAGTCGTAGCAATAAAGTGCCGTCGTGATAATTTCATGATGTCGCCCTGCCAAGTCGCACCACAATGGAACAACGTTGTCAATTCAAGCTTATCACAATGGTTGTTTTTTGCAATGTGCCTGTTAGCTATTGTTTTATCAGGAAATATTTTGAGAACAATGCAGTAATTTAAAGCTCTACCGCCCCTCACGTCTCGCCAAAAACGCCAATCTCTCAAACAAATGCACATCTTGCTCGTTTTTTAGCAAAGCGCCGTGGAGCGGCGGGATGAGTTTTTTCGGATCGGCTTCTTTGATGATTTCGGGGTCGATGTCTTCAACCAATAACAGCTTGAGCCAGTCGAGCAGTTCCGATGTAGACGGTTTCTTCTTTAGGCCCGGCATTTCGCGCACTTCATAGAAACGCTTCATGGCGGCGCTTAGGAGGCGGGATTTGATATCCGGGAAGTGAACATCGACAATCTTGGTCATGGTCTCGGCATCCGGGAATTGAATGTAATGGAAGAAACAGCGGCGCAGGAACGCGTCCGGCAAATCTTTTTCATTGTTTGAGGTGATGATGATGATCGGGCGCTGTTTGGCCTTGATCGTCTCATTCGTTTCATAGACGTGGAATGACATTTGATCGAGTTCGTGAAGTAAGTCATTTGGAAATTCGATATCGGCTTTGTCGATTTCGTCAATCAAGAGAATAGGACGCTTTTCGCTTTCAAACGCTTCCCAGAGCTTTCCTTTTTTAATGTAGTTCCCGATATCGTGGACTTTACCATCGCCTAGCTGGCTATCACGCAGGCGCGCAACGGCATCATATTCATAGAGGCCTTGCTGGGCTTTGGTGGTGGATTTGATGTTCCAGATAATCATCGGCGCGTCGAGAGCTTTGGAGATTTCGTGGGCTAGAACGGTCTTACCTGTCCCTGGTTCGCCTTTAATCAGAAGAGGGCGCTCCAGCGTAATGGCAGCGTTCACAGCCATTTTCAGGTCGCGGGTCGCGACATAATCTTTTGTGCCATCAAACTTCATAATATGTCTCCAATAGTGCCAATTCCTCTAATGCGATGGCACGCAGGTTGCAAGGAGATTTAGAGCTTTTGAAAAAGAGAAAGATAAGCGTGCGAATTTGTATTGTCAGACAGGCATTCTGGCGGTACTACGCGCGAAAACGTAATAAAAGAGGGTGAGTCGCTATGGCTAGAAGCGCAGCAAAGCTTAAGCAAGTTATCGTACCGGAAGGTTATGCGCCTTCGGACGACGAAAAATTCATGAATCCAGTTCAAAAAGAGTATTTCAAGATCAAACTCCTGACCTGGAAAGCTGATATTATTGAACAAACCAAAGACACTGTAGAGTTTTTACAGGGCGAAAATGTCTCTCACCCTGATCCGGCAGATACAGCCGTTGCCAATGCAGATCGTCAACTTGAACTACGGACAAAAGATCGCCTACGTAAGCTAATCAAAAAGATCGATAAAGCTTTGTATCGCCTTGAGCATGGCCGTTATGGTTATTGTGAAGAAACAGGCGATCAAATCGGCGTTCGCCGGCTTGATGCGCGTCCTATCGCAACTCTATCCATTGAAGCTCAAGAAATGCATGAACATGGTGAGCGGACTAGAGCTTAAATAATTTGACTAAAATTTTGGGCTTAGATAAAGCCCAAATTCTGAGCGCTGAAATTATTTAAATTCGGAAATATACCGTGAAGCTCGCTCGGCGATAATCCGTACCACGCGCCTAACGTTGCCGCATATTGATCAACGGATACGCTCGGGATTAGACGACCGCGTTCGGAGGTGTAATAATCAAGTGATAGATCTATTTCCGGCATAGTGCCGTATATCCGGTTGCCATTGACGCCGCCGCCGACCACAAATTGGTGTCCGCCCCAGCCATGATCTGTACCATCGCCATTATCGATTAAAGTTCTACCAAAATCTGATGCTGTAAATAGCGTGACACTATCTTGCATGCCCATTTCTTCCATCGCTGCATAAAAGCTGGCAATTCCATTGGCGACACGAGCTTGACGTTCCGGTAGGGCACTCGCCTGTCCTTCATGGGTGTCGAAGCCACCGAGGCGCACATAAAAGACCTGACGCGAAACGTTGAGGGACATTTGGACACTAATGGTTTCAGCGACGGTTTTGAGTTGTTTCCCTAATTTTTCATCAGGAAATATTGTGTTGAGAACAGGCGCGTTTTCTATAGCTGGTATAAACTCATCCAAGTTATCCATAGCGCGTTGATTCAGGCCGACAACATCTTTCATATAGAGATTGGAAGACGCCATATCAGCACTCGCAAGATGCTCTTTCATAATCTGACGCGCCGCATCGGAATTATAAGCTGACCCCCAATACCACTTATGAGTCACATAATTGTAGTTTGCGGCGCCGCCAACTGGGGCAGCGAATTGCTTGACATTTTCACCGGCTAAGAAAATACCTGTGCCGTTTGTGGAAATGGCAGAAAACCGACTATTCGATCCAGGGTCGGCGTCAGCCATGATATCGGCGAACCTGCCGCCCCAACCATGCTGCGTGCCTTCTGTGCCCTGGGAGACCCAGGTTGCCCGTTGATCATTGTGCGAAAACAACCGACCAGGGAGTTGGCTGTTGGGATTATCAAGTGACGCTCTATTCGTTGGCACGACAAGCGGGCCTATATTGCCGATAATGGCGGCATTACCATTGTCGAAAAGCTCTTTCAAAGGGCCTAGTTCTCTCGGCATCGCATATTTACGTGCGCCAAAATCGTCGCTGTTTATGGGATTAATTGGCAGAAGGTTTTCAATATCTCTAGAGGAATTTCCTGATCCAACGCCGTAAGCGTTAAAAAGGCCTGATCGCAGGTCTTTTAAAGCGTCATAGGCTGGTTGATCATAGGGAAGAATTGTATCAGCATGATCCATGCCGCCATCAAGGAATACACAGACGAGGGCTTTATAGCCTTGTACATTTGCAGCATGCGCAGAGCCCCCAAGCCCCGGCAACATACCAGCGCCGCCAAGGAGGCCAACAGCGCCCGCAGCGCTTAAGAAGTTTCTTCGGTTTAAATTTGGCATATTGGACCCTAATATTGAATGATGTAAGCTGGGTCAGTCACAGTCATGGTGATCGAAACAGCAACGCGGGCGAATTTGTCGTCTTCGGCATATTCAGTGTCATACCGGATCGGCATTTCATCGAGGACGAGTCCAATGCGTTCGCGCGTTTTCGCTTGCATACGGCCTGTCAAAAGTAAATTGTCCAAGTGATTGATGAGGGCGTCAGCATCATCAACGATGGATAATTCATAACTGTAATCGGGTTTAAAGGTATTCCAGTCTTCATTGACGGCTGCGGAATTGTCCCGGATGAAGTCGCTCATGAAATTGACATAGCCCGTGGCAGCGCCTTCATGGACGATTTGAAATTCTGGCGCAGTAAGTCCGCTTTTGCCAGTTTCGGTGCCGGGGGCAACAAATCCTGGGCGGTAAAAGTTAAACACAGAAGGAGCGCCAAATGGCCTTTGACTGATGCGTTTAGAGTCGTCGGAGTAGAGCAGGGACCATTCGTTCGCCGCATGGACTTGATCCACATTAAAAGCGCGGGCCCAGTGGACAAATCTAAGAATGGGTTCACGAATTTTACCTTGCTCGCGCGTTCGTGCTGTGCCGGGTAATACGCTTTCATCCAAAAGAATAGCCGAGATTGTAGCCTTCAAGTCACCCCGTTCGCCTGTGCCAAAAATTTCATCATTCGGCGCCGTGAACCGACCGCTTTCAAAAACACTGGCCACTCGTTCTATATATTCCGGTGAAGGGTTGCTCATCGTAAAGCGCTGAATTAGTTGCCGTGAAAGGAAAGGCGCTACATTCGGATGATTGAAAAGATGATCTAGAGCTTCGTCAATACTGGCTTCCGGGCCCGTCCCGGCCAATATAGTCTTGCCGAGAAAGGTTTTTTCTAGTTCAGAGTGTTTATCTGGATAGACTTCAAGGCGTGAATATTGTGCATCGGGGTCTCTGTCCCAAAAATTACCGCCTTTATAGGCAAGGCCCGTAAAGACTTTGGCAAGGCCCATTATATCGTCATTGGTGTAAGTCTCGATTGGATTGCCGTTGCCATCTGTCTTGGCAGAGCCATCCATGTTAAGTTCAACGAGGCCAATCGTAAATAACTGCATGATTTCGCGGGCGTAATTTTCATCCGGCATGCGGCCTGTTTCTGGATCACCTTTGCGGTTTTTCAGATAGGTCAGATAATTCGCCATAGCTGGCGAATATGTCACTTGATCAAGTATATCGCGATAATTACCGAAGGCATTATCGGACAAGATATCCATATAGTGCGACATCTTCAGAGGAACATTCCCCATATCCATATCAGAAATAACGAGGATTTGAGATAAAGCAAAAACCATGCGCTGTCGCAAGCTGTCCTCGGCCGTGATCATCGCGTCCCAGAAGGCTGATCTATGTTCAGTGTCTTCTATAGTCTCTCCAGCCTCAAAACGGCTTTTAAGACTCGGAAGAAATAAGGTTGTCGGTGCGTTAAACTGAATTTCAAGCCATTTCGCAGCATCCGCTCCAATCATCGAACTTTGATCATTTGCCGTGCTGCCAAAGGCCGCCATATTTAAGAAATCAGCGACCTCGGCTTCGTTGTTCAAGGTCGAAGCTGTCTTTGGCGCGCCAGCTGGCGGCGGTGTTGCACCTCCTCCTGATGGCGGCGGCGTTACAGAACTAGGCGCATCACTGCCCCCGCCGCCGCAAGCGACAAGCGCGAGCACGGACGCTCCAAGAATAAACCTAGATAATTGACTTGAAAATAGCATGTTCCCCGACCCCCGCCGCTTAGAATTCTACGGCAAAGATTAAGGGAAAAACTCTAAGAAGGTCTTAGATTATAGGGTTAAGGAATGGTTTGGAAGTTTAGGGGCGCGCGGACAGTTATCGGAATAATTGAATTTAATCCTCTTGTTTGATACACTTCCGTAAAAGCTCGCGTCACTCGACATGTATCGCTGGAATGAATAGTTTCGGAAACTGTTACCGTAATTTAAAATTAATTTTGGAATCGTTTGATATGCATCCTGTCTTTATTTTTTCTTTAGTCTTATCTCTCTCGATTCCATTTTTGTTTGGTTGGATATTTTTTAAGTTTCATGATGATTATGAAGAGCGAATAGTTTGGATTTTTGTGCAATTTAGTTTGGAAGTGATCACTGTGTTAGGCCTTCCCATATTTATCATGCAAGTTTTTTATGTTGTGAATGAAAATAAATATCCAATTGGGCATGATTCTTATTTGATTATCGCGACTTTTGTAGGGTTTATCAGCTTGCTTATAGCAAAAAGATTTAGGCTCGGGTATTGGGGCAAGTAGTTAAATTGTAATAACGGACACCAAGTACGGTGCATAGAGCTTTGGAAATGCACCATTGGCTTGGCTCTGCATCTATTAGATTTGGAGGTTCTTTTACGATTAAATTTTACGGGTTCTTGACCTCCCTACGATTACGACTTTGTATTTGTCGAAAAACGATAAAAAATTTCATATGAAATCGCCGAAATTTCTCATAATGTCGCGTGAAATCGCTGATTATTTCTCATAATATTGTGTTTGGTGCATCGAATGTACTCGATGCACCGCTAAATTACTTACTCGCCACCCAATTATTGACCCGTTGTTCGAGTACATCGAGCGGAACGGGGCCAGCGCCTAGAATGACTTCGTGGTATTCGCGAATGTCAAATTTATCGCCGAGCTTTGATTTGGCCATCTCGCGCAGGTCGAGAATTTTGATCATACCGATTTTATAGGCTGTGGCCTGACCGGGCATGACGATGTAGCGCTCGATGGCTTTGAGGCAGTCATTTTCTGCGTTGGGCGTATTTGTGACCAAATAATCAATGGCCTCTTGGCGGGTCCACTTTTTATCGTGGAGACCCGTATCAACGACCAGGCGGGCAGCGCGCCATAACTCCATGGCGAGGCGGCCAAAGTCTGAATAGGGGTCTTGATAGAAGCCCATCTCTTTAGGCAGATACTCTGAATACAGACCCCAGCCCTCTGTATGGGCTGTGGCGCTACCAAATCTCTGGAACTTAGGAATGTCCATTTCTTGCGTTAAAGCGAACTGCATATGGTGACCTGGAATGCCTTCATGGTAAGCAAGGGCTTCCATTTGGTATTTCGGCATATCGGTGATTTTATAGAGATTGGCGTAGTAAATGCCGGGACGTGAGCCATCGAGTGCTGGGCGATTATAGAATGCTTTTCCGGCTGACTTTTCGCGAAAGGCTTCGACTTTTCTTACGTCAAGACCGGCTTTAGGCTTGGTGATGAAATAGTCATCCAGCTTACCCTTCATCGTGTCGATCATATTGGTGGCTTCGGCAAGATAAGCATCGCGGCCAGCATCGCTGTCTTCGTAATAGAATTTAGGATTAACGCGCAAGTCTTCGAAAAACGCTTGCAAGTCACCTTCAAACCCGACCTTCTTCATAATATCGCGCATTTCGCCGTGAATACGGGCAACTTCAGATAGGCCAAGATCATGGATCTCAGTCGCGGTCATATCCGTGGTCGTCATACGGTTGAGGCGGTAGGCATAATATTCGGCGCCGTTTGGTAATTTCCAAGCGCCATCATCTGTATTGGTTTTGACCTTTTGCTCTTTCATGGTTGCGATCAGAGCTTCATAAGTCGGGCCCACAGAGGTCAGTAAAGCATCGGTGGCTTGAGCGATCAAAGCTTCGCGTTGAATATTGCCGATGTCGAGCTTTTCAACTTTTTCTTGGAAGTCTTCGAAAAATACGTTGAGTGTTTCAGACTTTTCAAACGGCGCGCCTTTAATGACATTTTGAGTGTCGCGAATGACATGGTCATAAACAAATTTAGGCGGCATGATCCCCATATCTGCGCTCGTTTGCGAGTTTTCGATGGCGGTGCCAAGAAACTCTTTAACGCCATTAAGCCGGGCAATATAGGCTTTGGCATCATCCACATTATCAATGCGGTGTTGGTTTTTCATAAATGTTGGGATTTGCGATTGCGCGCCAAACATCTGGTTGAAGGGGTAACCGTAGTCCCACCACTTATCACTTTCGATTTGATTGGTCAGAAAGCGCTCCATTAAATCATAAGAAAGCTGATGAGAGGCGTCGAGCTGATCACGGTCAAAGTTGGATCTCAGATCGGTGAGGCCCGCTTTATAGTAGGCGATATCCTTAAGCGCGCCTTCTCGGGAGGGGTCATCCCATTCATCCATCCGCATTTTAATGCCGATCTGGGCCAGCATCATGGGGCTTCTTTGAACAGAATCATTGAACGCCGCCTCGAACCAAGCGTCTATTTCTGCGTTTTGATCGACGACAGCAATGTTGGTTTCAGTGGTTACAACGGTTTCTGTTGTCTCGACTGTTTGGCCCTTACAGGCCGTAATAGCTAAAGCGGCGACGCCAAGTATAAGTAATTTGCGCATGTGATTATCCCGTTTTCTTTTTTGTTACCCAATCATTCACCAACTCCTCTAGGACAGTCAAGGGCACAGAACCATTGGCTAGGACCACATCGTGAAATTCCCGGATGTCAAACTTGTCACCTAATTGGGTCTCGGCCGTCTTTCTTAGCGCCTGTAATTTGAGCATTCCGACCTTATAGGCCGTGGCTTGGCCCGGCCAAACAATATAGCGGTCAATCTCCGCCCGAATATCGCCTTCTGAATTGGCCGTGTTTTCCATCATGTAATCAACAGCTTGCGCGCGCGTCCATTTTTGCGAATGGATGCCTGTATCTAGAACCAGCCGGGCCGCTCTGAATATTTCCATGGAAAGCCGTCCGAAGTCTTGATAGGGATCTGTATATATGCCGAGTTCCTTTGGAACGCTTTCTGCGTAAAGAGCCCAGCCTTCAATATAGGCCGTGTGACCGCCTAGGGTTCTGAACTTTGGAAGGTCTTGCAGTTCCATCCCAATGGCGATCTGCATGTGGTGGCCGGGAATGCCTTCATGATAGGCGAGCGCCTGCATTTGATAAATCGGCAGCTCGCTCATATCTTTCAAATTGATGTAATATGTGCCGGGGCGTGAGCCATCCAGCGCCGGTTGGTCATAAAACGCCCCAAACGCTGTGGCTTCCCGAAAGGGTTCAACGCGTTTGACGATCATGTCGGCTTTAGGCTTGGTTATGAAAAGGTCGTCGAGCTTTACTTTCATGGCATCAATCATTTGGGTTGCCTGATCGATATATTGTTGGCGGCCTTCATCATTGTTTTCGAACGTGAACTTCGGATCCGTCCGTAAATGGGTGAAGAAGTCTTGCAAACTGCCTTCAAATTCGACTTGCTTCTTGATGACCCGCATTTCGTCTTGAATGCGCGCGACTTCCTCTAGGCCAATTTTGTGAATTTCATCGGCTGTCATATTGGTCGTGGTGTAGTGTTTTAAGCGGGCGTTGTAGTAGGCCTCGCCGCTTGGCAGTTTCCACGCGCCATCATCGTCGGTAGCGAGCGTTTCATGACGGGCAAACATTTCTATGAGATCATTATAGGCAGGCTGAACTGATGTGAGGAGGGCGGTTTTAGCCTCGGATTTTAGTTTTGTTTTTTCATCCGTCTCTATATCTTCCAGAGCTTCGATTTTGCTTGAAATGTCAGTCCAAAGCGGGCTTTCACCGTCTGCATTAAATGGCGCCCCTGATATGATATTTTTGGAGGATTCTTGGAGTTTTGGATAGACAAATTTTGGTAATATAACACCTTTTTGGACTTGAGCTTCGGCCCGATCCATGTGCTGACCAAGATAAGTGTCAAACTCACTTAATCTTGAGATGTAGTCTTTCGCGTCTTGGACGGAATTAACAGCATGAAAGTTCATCAAAAAAGATGGGAGGTCAGAATGGGGCCCGCTCATATGCTGGAAAATATAATCGTGATCTGAATATTGATGGGCTGCTATTTGATCTTCAGCCGCAAATTCAAATAACCGGTAGGATAGTTTTGAACCATCGTCTAAGCGCGCAAGGTCAAAGTCATGCCTCATTTCATCAAGCCAGGACTTTGTAAGGGCCATATTTTCGTCTGTGGCTAATTGCGAAGCATCATCGAGTTTCGCTTGCCCGTTTTTCATACCAAGATAGGTTTGCGTCATCGGTGACCTCGCGACTTCATCTTGAAAGCGTTTCTCGAACCAATCATTGATTCTTTGGCTTTCCGATTGGACAAGTTCATGCTGTTCTGAGGTTTGGCCACCGCCTTTTTTGCACGCAGGCATAACAGCCATTATAGCTACAGCGCTGCAAGTCATTATGAGCCTTAAGGGGCCAGCCTTGGTTGTTGAACGCATTTGTGTCTCCGTGGGTTGTTATTTTTGATAAGATAAAACAAACGGAACGCAAAATTAATTCGTTTCTATTTTACTCCACGCATAAAATTCACACTATACGACCTTATGGAGCCCGTGATTCGCGATAACAGTCCTGCCTATATGGCAAGCCAGAGAAAGTCGGGCGGATTTTGGCATTATGCTTTACTGTTCCTCGCTGTTGCAGCCCTTGGGTTAGGTGTCTATTATTTTCGCGCCTATGGCGCTAAACCGGCGTTGATTTTTGCCGGTATTTCTTGTGCTGGGTTGTTTTTGTTTTTTAGACACTCGCTTGCCAAAAAAGATCAACCTATCATTCGCAATCAAGTTCCAGTTTCGCATGTTTTAGAACTTGTTTTCGCGCGAGGGTCTCATGCCGGACTCATCGTCCAAAATGGACAACCGCTACGCGCTAATGAGTCATATTATGAATTAGCCGAACATCACGGCTTAAAGGCAAGTCGGGGCGTACCTCCCATGCCCGATACGATTTTTTCCGATTTGTCGGATAAAGCGCAGTCAGCCATATATCGATTGAGTCATCTTGAGGATGATGAAGCATTTGGTGAAGAACCGATTGAGATTTTGTCTGAACAAGGTGAGCTTCGTCGTTATTTATTGCGCGTGACGGTTTTAGGGCCTCAGCAATATTGGGAGATTATTGACTATTCTTATGATGCTTCAATGGATGGGGAGCTTCTTTCCAAGGCACCGATTGGACTTTTAAGCGTTTCTGAAACGGGCGCTATCATTTCCACCAATACAGTTTTTGAAGACTGGGTCGGCATTAAGGATGGGTTGCGCAGTCTTAATTTAAAAGATTTTATCGAGCATCCTGACGGGCTCTTAGATAGTCCAAAAGATGCCAACCGTATGATTAGGTTTGATACACGCCTTGTGACGCAAAAGGATTTTGCAACACCGGTTGTGCTGTCGGCTAATTGGTCGAAGCATCCTTCAGGGCAATATATTGCCAGTATCGCGCTTCATGGACATTCCAGTATTGCGATTGCAGGTGAGGGCCGCGAAAAGGAAGTGCGTGTTACGAGAGCTGGAATTCAGTCTGCTGGACATAGTGACATCAATGTTCCTTTTGCGACCGTAGATGTGGATCGTTCCAACTTGTCCAAGGCAATGATCATTGGCGCGAACTCGGTTTTTGAAAAATTAACTGGGATTAGCGATTGGCAAGACGTGCCGCTCACGGACATTATAAGTGCCAATTCGGCGGCGCAGGACTTGTTTTCAATTGATCCAAAAAATCTATCAGCCGAAAAGCCTATCGATGCGATGCTTAAAGGCAAGGATGGCGGCGCTGTCAGTGTTTATGCGAGTTTTGATTCAGGGAATAACCTGAGGCGTCTTTACCTCGTTGATATTACGGCTCGTAAAGTTCTTGAAGATCAATTGGTTCAGTCACAAAAAATGCAAGCGATCGGACGGTTAGTCGCGGAAATTGCCCATGACTTTAACAATTTACTCGCGGCCATCCGGCTTTATACGGATACTCTATTGGGACGGCATCCTATTGGAGACCCTTCCTATCCCGAGCTCCAGCAGATTAATGCCAATGTGAACCGCGCCGCGGCATTAGTAAAAAAGCTCCTGGCTTATTCCAGGAAGCAAACCATCCGCGCCGAAAATTTGGATGTGTCTGAAACCTTATCGGATATGGCTGTGACCCTGAAACAGGTTTTAGGTGAGAAGGCGCGTCTCGAAATAAAACATGGCCGAGACTTACCGCCTATCCGGGTTGATAAAAGTCAGTTTGATACGGTGCTGATGAATTTGGCTGTGAATGCTCGGGACGCTATGAAGGGCCAGCACGGCGGTATTATCACGATCCAAAGTCAGGTATTTACAAAAGCTGATCTTGATAGGCCCATGCTCAAGGCGTCGCTCGAGCCTATCAAGAGTGACCGTGTTGTCGCTATTTCAGTGACTGATACCGGCACGGGTATGACGGATGAAGTCAAAAATAAGATATTTGAACCATTTTTCACAACGAAAGCCCAGGGCGAGGGAACGGGTTTAGGACTGGCGACCGTTTATGGGATTGTGCAGCAATCAGGTGGCCACTTGGCCGTGGATAGTGAATTAGGAATTGGTACAACGTTCACAATTTATCTACCAAAATCTGACGAAGAGACGCCGTCTGAAAGCCAGTCACAGCCGGTTAAAGTTATCAAACCAAAAGCACCGTCTGATCTTGCAGGACATGGTAATATTCTGTTTGTAGAAGATGAAGATTCTGTCCGTGTTATCGCGGCTCAAACCCTTCGTAAGCGGGGGTACACGGTCATTGAGGCTTGCGACGGCGAAGAGGCTTATGAAATTCTTGAAGAAGGCGAAACACCTTTTGATCTCATGATCTCAGATGTGGTTATGCCGGGTATGGACGGACCGACTTTATTAAAACAAGCTAGGCCAATTCTAAAAGATACACGAATCGTATTTATCTCGGGATATGCTGAAGAAGAGTTCTCAGACCTTTTAGCTGAAGAGCCTGATGTTACGTTCTTGCCTAAGCCATTTACCCTCGTGCAACTGGCGGAAAAGGTGAAGCAACAAATTGGAGAAGCCATTTAATTTCAATGGTTTGATTATTTTGTTCTTTTTATGTTCTTTTTGCTTGATGTGTGAGAACAAAGTGTGTACATAGTTTTTACGGCAGTCCATTTCCAGCCGCAAAAATAATAGATGACCGAAGGGCTCCGGTGGTCTAATTTGGAGATAAGAAATGGCCAAAAAGACACAGTTGAAAGTTGTAGGTAAAGCCGTGGATGCAGATAAATCCTCTGCGCTGGAAGCAGCGCTCAGTCAAATTGATCGTGCCTTTGGTAAGGGCTCTGTCATGCGCCTTGGGCAAAAGACCAGCCTTGATGTTGAGGCGGTCTCAACAGGTTCCCTCGGACTGGATATCGCACTCGGTATAGGCGGCTTGCCTAAAGGCCGGGTTGTTGAAATTTACGGCCCAGAGAGTTCCGGTAAAACAACATTGGCCCTACACTGTGTGGCAGAAATGCAAAAAACCGGCGGCGTAGCGGCATTTATTGATGCAGAACATGCTCTTGATCCCGTTTATGCAGGAAATCTAGGGGTTGATGTTAATGAGCTTCTGATCTCTCAGCCAGATACTGGCGAGCAAGGTCTTGAGATTGCTGATACACTCGTGCGTTCGGGCGCTGTCGATATTTTGGTGATTGACTCAGTTGCGGCTTTGACCCCGCGCGCCGAACTTGAAGGCGATATGGGCGATAGCCTGCCAGGTCTGCAGGCTCGCTTGATGAGCCAAGCCCTTCGTAAACTAACAGGCTCGATTTCAAAATCAGGCTGTATGGTCATCTTCATCAACCAAATCCGGCATAAGATCGGCGTTATGTATGGGTCGCCAGAGACAACAACGGGCGGTAATGCGCTTAAATTCTATGCTTCTGTCCGTTTGGATATTCGCCGTATTGGCGCGATTAAGTATCGCGATGAAGTCGTTGGTAACCAGACACGAGTGAAAGTCGTTAAAAACAAAGTTGCTCCGCCATTTCGCCAAGTTGAATTTGATATCATGTATGGCCAAGGTATATCTAAAACTGGTGAGTTAATTGATCTCGGCGTTAAAGCTGAGGTGATTGAAAAATCCGGTTCTTGGTATTCCTACGGCGAAGAACGCATTGGTCAAGGCCGCGAAAATGTGCGCCAATTCTTGCTCGAGCATCCTGAAATTGCCGATACGATTGAAAATCAAATCCGCGTTAATGAAGGTTTGGTCGATGGTGAACTTTTAATGCCAAAAGACGATAAAGACCGTGATCAAGGTGATGAAGACTTAGCGTCTCTTGCATAAAATTATGACTTAGAAATTAGCTCAGGCTTTTAAATAGCCTGAGTTCAGGTTTGTCGCTCCATGTGTGGGCGGAGCGGCAACCAACACTTGACCTAACCTACCCTCGTGCACACTGCATTTTCCGGGACTCAGAAATTGGACAAATTAGTTCATTTTCTGAGCTTTTTTTTTGAAATTTCCTTTAAAACTCACAAACATTTACTCAAGCTTTTCCATATAGACGTAAAAACAGCGCTTGGCTTTATCCGGCGCTCTTCCTATATGGGTCTTTCGTGAAATTTAGGATGCAGGCCGATGACCAGTTTACGGGATATAAGAACGCAGTTTTTATCATATTTTGGCGATGATGAACATGAGATCATTGCCTCAAGCCCATTAGTGCCGGACAATGATCCGACTTTGTTGTTCGTCAATGCAGGCATGGTTCAGTTTAAAAACTATTTTACCGGCGGAGAAACGCCGCCATACCCACGTGCCGTCACGTCGCAAAAGTGTGTACGCGCCGGTGGTAAGCACAATGACCTGGACAATGTTGGCTATACCGCCCGTCACCACACATTTTTCGAAATGCTTGGTAATTTTTCATTTGGAAATTATTTTAAAGATCACGCGATCGAATCTGCCTGGAATTTGATCACGAGAGACTTTGGCCTTGATAAAGACAAGTTATTAGTAACCGTCTATCACGAAGACGACGAAGCATTTGATCTTTGGAGAAAAATTGCTGGCTTGCCGGAAGAAAGAATTATCCGCATTGCAACATCTGATAATTATTGGTCCATGGGCGACACTGGTCCTTGCGGGCCATGTTCCGAAATATTCTATGATCACGGCGATCATATCCCCGGCGGGCCCCCAGGAAGCCCTGATGAAGACGGGGATCGTTTTATTGAAATATGGAACCTAGTCTTCATGCAGTTTGAAAGTCTAGTAGGGGGCGAAAAAATTGCCTTGCCCAAGCCCTCCATAGACACTGGTATGGGACTAGAGCGTATTGCCGCAATATTACAGGGTGAACATGATAATTATGATATTGATTTGTTTAAAAATCTTATTGCGGAATCTGTTGACTTAACCGGCGTTAAGGCAGAGGGCGATGCTAAGTTTTCGCACCGTGTTATTGCAGATCATCTACGCTCTTGCTCATTCCTCATGGCGGACGGTGTATCACCTTCTAACGAAGGACGAGGCTATGTTCTCCGCCGAATTATGCGCCGCGCTATGCGCCACGCGCATATATTGGGGGCCAAAGAGCCTCTCATGCACCGTCTTGTACCATCGCTGGTTTCAGAAATGGGTGACGCCTATAGCGAGCTTGGGCGGGCGCAGGCGGCGATTGAAGCCACATTTGAGCAAGAAGAAGTTCGTTTCCGTAAAACCCTGGGACGTGGAACAGCGCTGCTCGATGCCGAAATCAAAGGCATGAAACAGGGCGATGTTCTGCCGGGTGAAACAGCGTTCAAACTCTATGACACTTTCGGCTTTCCGCTTGATCTCACACAAGATGCCCTTCGAGGGCAGGGCATCACGGTCGATACCGACGGTTTTGACGCGGCGATGGCTAAGCAAAAAGAAATGGCTCGAGAAAACTGGAAGGGTTCGGGCGACACCGGTACGGATGATATCTGGCTGGCTCTACGAGAAGAAATTGGCGCAACTGAATTTACCGGCTATGATAATTTAACAGACCAAGATGCGTTGGCCGCTATCGTCGTCAATGGTGCTCGGACAGATAGCGCGCAAGACGGCGATGTTGTATTTGTGACTCGCAAAACACCTTTCTACGCGGAAAGCGGCGGACAGGCAGGCGATATTGGTGTCATTAATTTCAATAACGGCGCAAGAATAGAGGTTTCAGATGTACAAAAAAAGGCTGGCGATCTCCATGTCCACATAGGCACCCTAACCGGCTCGATTAAGGTCGGTGATAAGGCTGAGCTTACAGTACACGCTGATAACCGAGAGAAGACGAAGCGCAATCATTCTGCTACGCATATTATGCATGAAGCTCTGCGCCGTATTCTTGGCCCTCATGTGACCCAAAAGGGCCAAATGGTTGACGGAGAACGTATCCGGTTTGATATTTCTCATGGTAAAGCTATCTCGTCAGAAGAATTGGCTTTGGTAGAAACTCAGGTCAACGAAGTCATCTTGCAAAACGCTGCGGCGTCCACACGGTTGATGAATCCAGACGCCGCTATGGAAGCGGGCGCGATGGCTTTGTTTGGCGAAAAATATGGTGATGAAGTCCGTGTACTTTCCCTTGGTGAACCTATTGATGATGATCCTAAGGCTTATTCAGTAGAGCTTTGCGGTGGCACCCATGTGGACCGGACGGGTGATATCGCGCTGTTCAAGATTACATCTGAAGGTGCAGTTGCCGCTGGTATTCGCCGTGTCGAAGCCGTCACCGGCGAAGAAGCGCGCCAATACCTTGAAGGTCAGGCATCTTTAACCCGCGAAGTTGCATCGTCGCTTAAAATCAAGCCGGAAGAAGTTCCTGGACGCGTGCAAACGCTGCTTCATGAACGCAAGCAAATGGAAAAAGAAATTTCCGAGCTTAAGAAAAAAGTCGCTCTTGGCGGCGGCGGTGGCGGTGGCACTGCAGCCGAAGAAATCAATGGCGTCAAATTTATGGGCCGCGTGCTCGACGGCGTATCCGGCAAAGATTTGCGCTCTATGCTCAATGAGCAAATCCAGTCCATTGGAACGGGTATCGTCGCTTTTGTCGCCAAAGATGGAGGCAAAGTTGCTGTGGCTGTCGCGGTCACACCTGATTTAACGGATAAATATTCAGCTGCGACCCTCGTTAATGCCGGGGCTGAAAAAGTCGGCGGACGTGGCGGCGGCAAGCCTGAAATGGCTCAAGCTGGCGGTAATAATGTTGAGGGTGCGGACGATGCACTTGCGGCGATAAAAGCAGCTATATAGGAAACCAATGTCAGATCTTAAAAACGCACACCATCACTTCCATTACATAGAACTGCCTGCGACTGATCTCGCGGCTATGAAAGCGTTTTATGGCGAGGCCTTTGATTGGACGTTTCAAGACTGGGGCGATACTTATGTGGCTATCCAAGGGGCAGGCGTAGACGGCGGCTTTGACGCAGAGAGCGAACGTAAGCCGTCCACCAATGGCGCCCTTGTTATATTGTATTCCAAAGATTTAGAAAAAAGCCTCTCAGCCGTTGAAAAAGCTGGCGGCAAGATATCAATTGTGCCTTTTGCCTTTCCGGGTGGTCGCCGTTTCCATTTCATAGACCCGTCAGGCAATGAACTAGCTATTTGGACCGAGGCATAAAATGACAAAAATATGGGCTCATCAAGCCTTAATACCAGATGGTTGGCAAGACCGCGTTAGTGTTTCTTTCGATGATATGGGCATCGTAACGAATGTAGAGGTAGGCGTCGAGCCTGACGGGACTCAAGTCGGTGTGTTATTGCCATCTCCAGGGAATGTTCACAGCCATTCGTTTCAGCGCGCTATGGCGGGAATGGCCGAGCGGCGCGGCGACGATCCTAATGATAATTTCTGGACATGGCGCAAGATCATGTATCGGTTTTTAGATAATTTGACGCCAGACGATGTCGCCGCGATTGCAAGCTTTCAGCAAATGGAAATGCTTGAGGCAGGCTATGCCTCCAGCGCAGAATTTCATTACCTTCATCACCAAAGTGACGGCACGCCTTATGATAATATTGCGGAGTTGTCCGATGCGATTATCGCAGGCGCTACAGAAACAGGTATCGGTCTGACGCTTTTACCAGTGCTGTATCAATATGGCGGTTGTGATAAGCGTCCGCTGGGTAATGGGCAGATTCGTTTTGGCAATGATACGGACCGCTTTGCTACGCTTTATGAGGCGGCGGGCAGGTCGCTTAAAAACCTTCCGCAAGATGCAGAACTTGGCGTTGCGCCGCACTCATTACGGGCCGTTGGTCAAGAAAGCCTTGCTGCCTGTGTGGAACTGGCTGGTGATTCCGTCAAACATATTCACATTGCCGAGCAAGTCGGTGAAGTTAGCGAAGTCCTTGAAGCATGGGGCGCGCGCCCTGTGGAATGGCTATTTGATAATCACGACGTTGATGATCGTTGGTGTCTTGTTCATGCGACCCAAATGGAACCTCACGAAACTATTGGTGTGGCGAAATCTGGTGCAACTATCGGCCTTTGCCCCATCACAGAAAGTAATCTCGGCGACGGCATTTTTGATGGTGTGCGTTATCAGGACGCGCAGGGCGTGTTTGGAATAGGGTCAGATTCAAATGTCCGGATCAGCCTATCCGAAGAGCTTCGAACTCTCGAATACTGCCAAAGGCTTCAAACCAAAAGGCGGGCGGTCTATGCGAGCCCCGAAATGTCGTCTGGCAGAGCGTTGTTTGAAGGTTGCCTCGTCGGCGGGGCGCAGGCGACGGGCCGCAAGGCTGGACAGATTAAGAAAGAATATCTCGCGGACTTTATGGCGCTGGATATGAAATCTACTAATCTTCTGGGTAAGTCAGGCGATAGCATCCTGGATAGTTATATATTCACAGGTAGCGATGCGATGATTTCAGATGTTTGGGCGGCGGGACGGCATGTAGTTTCCGGCGGACAGCATACCCAGCATGACCAGATCGTCAGCCGATATGAAGCTACGATATTATCTCTGAAAGACCGGATATAATGAAGCCTATAGAGGTCAGATCGGGCCATAGCCCGCTCGTCCTCGCGATGCCCCATAGCGGCACTTTTGTGCCGTCTGAAATCATGAAGCGCCTCAATGAACGTGGTCAGGCTTTAGCGGATACTGACTGGCATATCCCGAGGCTCTATGACGGTCTCGCCGGTGATGCTTCAATTATCAAAGCTAATTTCCACCGCTATGTTATTGACGCTAATCGGTCACCTGAAGATGAGAGCCTTTATCCAGGGCAAAATACAACAGGCTTGTGTCCATTGATAGATTTTGAAGGGTACGCAATCTATAATTCTGGGATGGAGCCGACGTCAGAAGAAATCCAGATACGGCTGGAGACTTATCATCGTCCTTATCACGCGGCCATAGAGGTAGCGCTGCTACGAGGTGTCGAGAACTTTGGCTTTGCTATTTTATATGATTGTCATTCGATCCGATCTGAGGTTGAGTTTTTGTTTGATGGTAAATTGCCCGACTTAAATATCGGGACATTTTCAGGAAAGTCTTGCGATTTTCGGATAGAAAAACAGGTTGCCGAAATTTGCACAAACGCTTCGCAGTATAGCTCTGTAGTAAACGGACGCTTCAAAGGCGGCTGGACAACGCGCCATTACGGAAGGCCGGGTATGAATATGCATGCTGTGCAAATGGAAATTGCTCAGTCCTGCTATATGGAAGAAAGCGCGCCTTGGAAATACCGCGAAGACTTGGCTGGAAAGCTCAGGATTGTTTTACGAGACGTTTTGACAGAAATATCGACTTTCGCGCCAAATATAACTGAATAAATCCGGCGACCCGTATTCTTAAATAGAGGCGTTATTGCAGCTTGACACGGGCTAGCGAAAACCTAAGTTCCGGCAAATTTCATGTCAGGAGACGATTGTAATGCCAGCCAAAGTTAGTGACGGGGAAACGCGTGGTTGGATCATACCAATTGGCGGCGGCGAAAAGAAAGTCCGCTCTTCGACCATCCTCAATCGCTTCGTAGAATTATGTGGTGGCCGTGATGCGCGCATCGCGATTATCCCGACGGCATCACGCCTTGATGATACGGGTGACCGCTACCGAGATGTGTTTGCAGAATTGGAGGCGGGTCATTCTGATATTCTTCAAATTGAAACCCGTAAAGACTGCGACGATGAAGAGACGCTCGACATTTTAAAGAACGCCACTGGCGTCTTTATGACAGGTGGTGATCAACTTCGTCTTTCGACTATTCTGGGCGGTACGCCTGTGGCTCAGCTTATGCGTAGCGGCAATGCGCGTGGTCTACATATTGCCGGAACGTCGGCCGGTGCAGCATTCATTGGCGAACATATGATCGCCTTTGGCAGAAGCGGCGCTACGCCTAAAAGTGGATTGGCGACATTAGCGCCGGGACTTGGCCTAACTAACCGTGTGATAATCGATCAGCATTTTAGAGAGCGCGGTAGACTTGGACGTCTATTGTCGGCTCTTGCCTATAATCCGTTCGCAACCGGATTAGGCGTGGACGAAGACACAGCAGCTTTTATTGATCCCAATAACAATATCGAAGTGTTTGGCAGCGGCGGATTGACCGTTATCGACCCGTCACAATTAGGTTATTCGTCCATGGCGGACGTAGGACTTGGAAAACCTGTTTGCCTTACGGACATAAAGCTGCATATACTCTTGGAGGGGGGGCAATATGACCTCGTCACAAGAACAGCAAGCCCAGCCGCCATGTAAAAGGCGAAGTTAATATGGGCGTAGGGAGAAGCGTGTGAAAATTCTTGAAACGTCCGTATATCGTGGTCCAAATGTATATGCCTTATTTCCTTGTATCAGGCATCAAATCGATATCGGCGTTTTAGAAGATTGGCCTAGCGGAAAACTTGGGCCGAGTTTCATCGATCCTCTACTCGAAGCCTTACCTGGTCTTCATGAACATGGTTGTTCTTATGGTGAGCCGGGTGGATTTGTCCGGCGGTTACGCGAAGATGGTGGCACATGGTTTGCTCATATTTGGGAACATGTTGCCATTGAGCTACAGAATGTTGCTGGGGCAGATGTTTCCTTTGGTAAAACCAGAGGCGCCGGAGACAAAGGCGTCTACAACATGGTCTATCAATATGAAGAAGAACGTGTTGGCTTGCGGGCTGGCCGATTGGCGCTTGAGCTTCTAACATATTTACTACCCGATGAAGTGGTCGACCCTGAAGACCGCATAAAAGATTTTGATTTTGAATCTGAGCGCGACGACTTTATCCGTGCGGCGCAGAGACGTGCATTAGGTCCAAGTACGGCGTCATTGGTTAAGGCGGCTGAGGATCGTGACATTCCGTGGATTCGGCTGAATGAATATAGCCTGATTCAAATGGGCCATGGCCGTTACCAAAAACGAATTCAGGCCACGATTACCAGTGAAACCAATTATATTTCTGTGGAGCTCGCCTCAGACAAGGAAGAGACAAATTTAATCTTAGCCGATCTTGGTTTACCTGTGCCGCGTCAAATACTGGTTCGGGACCGCCGTGGTGCTGTCCGCGCCGCTGATCGCATTGGTCACCCAGTTGTCCTAAAGCCGCTTGATGGTAATCATGGACGGGGTATTTCAATCGGTTTGTTCGACGACAATGAAATCGCCGATGCTTTTGATTTTGCCCGCGAACATGGCAAAGGCCGCAGTGTTATCGTTGAATCTTTTATTTCGGGCCATGATCATAGAATGTTGGTCGTCAATAATGAACTGGTTGCCGTTTCAAAAAGGGTTCCCGGACATGTCGTTGGCGATGGTAAAAAAACTGTCGAAGAACTAATTGATGTTGTCAATTCTGACCCGCGCCGTGGTGTCGGCCATGAGAAGGTTCTGACGCGACTAGAGCTTGATAGCAAAGCGATGGAGCATCTCGAAGAAAAAGGCTATAATGCTGAAACCGTTCTAGCTGATGGTGAAGTGATGTATCTTCGCTCCACAGCCAATTTGTCTACGGGCGGGACAGCAATTGACGTCACAGATATTGTCCATCCTGATAATAGAGATATGGCAGTCCGCGCGGTCAAAGCCATTGGTCTTGATGTTGGCGGTGTGGACTTTCTGTCATCCGATATTTCTAAATCCCATAAAGATAATGGTGCCGCTATTTGCGAGATTAATGCTGCGCCCGGATTCAGAATGCATGTCGCGCCGAGCGAAGGAAAATCGCGAGACGTAGCTGGCGCGGTCATGAAAATGCTCTTCCCGGAAAATTCTCCTACGCGAATTCCGATGATTTCTATTACCGGAACCAATGGGAAAACAACAACAGCGAGAATGGTCGCTCATATCTATAAACTCAGCGGTAATATTGTCGGCCTTGCTACAACTGATGGTGTCTACATCAATGGTAATCTAAGCGTCAAAGGTGATTTGACCGGTCCGATGTCGGCGCAGATGATCCTAAGGGACCCCACGGTAGATGCCGCTGTTTTGGAAACGGCTAGAGGCGGCATGGTGCGCCGCGGTCTGGGCTACCGGTTCTGTGATACAGGGGCAGTCCTTAATGTAGCAGCGGATCACCTAGGCCTTAAAGGTGTTGATACTCTCGAAGATATGGCACGAGTTAAGCGGATCGTTGTTGAAGTGGCCAGAGATACGGCTGTGCTGAACGCTGATGATGATCTTTGTTTGAAAATGGCAGAGCATACAACGGCGAAAAACCTTTGTTATGTAACCATGAATGCTAGTCACCCTTTAGTGCGTGAACACGTACGTTCTGGTGGTCGTGCTGTCGTGCTGGAGCAGGGCATGAACGGTCATATGATTACGATCTATGACAATGGCGCCCATATTCCTCTGATGTGGACCCACCTTATTCCAGCGACGCTGGATGGCAAAGCCATGCACAATGTCCAAAATGCTCTATTTTCTGCGGCTATTTGTTTTAGCATGGGCAAGAGCCTTGAAGATATTCGACATGGCTTACGGACATTTGCGACGACATTCTTCCAGGCTCCGGGCCGAATGAACGTGTTTGATGAGCATCCATTTAAAGTCATTCTGGATTACGGTCATAACCCGGCCGCGATTGAAGCCATGACTAAGCTGGCGGTTCAACTTGATGTCGAGGGTAGGCGAATTGGTGTATTTGCCATGCCGGGGGACCGCCGCGACGAAGATATCAAAGAAGTCGCCCGAATTATCGCCGGAAACTATGACCACTATATCTGCCGCCGTGACGACCGTTTGCGCGGACGTGGCCCTGAAGAAGTACCAACAATCATGCGTGACGCGCTTATTGCTAATGGCGTTGATGCTAAGAATATCACGATCATTCCAGAAGAAGAAAAAGCCGTACATGCGGCGCTGGAAATGGCAAAGCAGGATGACTTCGTGCTAGTCTTCGGGGATGATATCACTCGGTCTTGGAAGCAGATTATCTACTTTAACCGGCCTCAAGATGAAAAGTTCCAAGAGGACGAGGCAGAGCAAGAAATGCCTGTTCGTCCGGTCATAAAGAAAAAAGTCGACTTGGACCCATTAGCATTGGCCATGCCAGTGGAAGACGCGCCAAAAATCCCAGAATCACTTCTGCTCGACGGCATGGAGCTGGTTAGAGATGAGCGCGGTGTCAGACTGGCCAATGAACCTGAAGACGCAGATTAAGCCGCGCTATGGAACTCACCGATGTCAGGCGATTGACCGGGGCTAGCCTTAGTTTGGATAGGCCCGGCGCAGCCGCTGAAGCCGTATTAAATGATGATCAAAAAGATCAGGTGATTGCTATATGGCGAACTCATATGCGCAAGACACTGGACGCGGTCGGGTGGTCGGTCGAAGAGATATCCGTTCGGCAATATGATGGCGGCGCGACCCTCTTGATGAGCGCTCCGATTGATGCGCTTTACGCGGCGACCGATTTAATGGAAGCGGCATGGGCTTCAACGGAGGCGGAAGTTCAAGGTCTGCAGTTTGATGAGTTCGAAAATAAAATTTCTGAATTAAGAACGATTATCGCAGACGAGCGTAATCCAAATCTTCTTGAGTTGGAAATCGCTGCGCTTGAAAAAAATATCACCTTACTCAGTGATGATGAAATCGTTTCCTTAGGCTTGGGTGAAAATGGCCAGTGCTGGGATACAGATAAAACACCTTCACCAGATCAAGTGAACTGGGAGGTCCTCGGAGATATTCCTGTGGCCCTTGTGACTGGTACAAATGGCAAGTCTACTACAGTTCGGTTATCAGCCGCGATTTGCGCCGTCGCCGACAAAACCGTTGGCATGTCGTCGAGCGACTGGGTGCGTGCAGGGAAGGATATTATCGCCAGTGGTGACTATTCAGGTCCGGGCGGCGCAAGGCTTGCCCTGCGCGATCAGAGGGTCGATATGGCCGTCATAGAGACAGCGCGAGGTGGTCTATTGCGCCGCGGATTACCCATTCCGAGTGTAACCGCCAGTTTGATCACCAATGTGGCCTCAGATCATTTGGGCGAATACGGGATCCAAACAGTGCCGGACTTGGCGGATGTCAAATTTACGATATCAAAAGCCGTAAAATCAGGCGGGACATTGATCCTAAATGCAGATGATCCGTTATTAGTGGAGCGTGGCCAATCATTTGACGGTCAAGTATTTTGGTATGGATTTTCGATCAATGACAGCAATTTAGATCAATGGGCGCCAGATGGTGCTCCTGTAGCTTATATCAAAAATGGTGACATGGTGCTCAGACGCGGTGGTGAGGATATTTCGATCTTGCCAGTTATTGATTTTGTTCCAGGGCTTGGCGGCGTTGCTAAGTATAATATTTCCAACGGACTCGGCGCTATTGCGCTGACCTCGACCCTAGGCATTGAGCCCGCAGCCATCACTCAAGGCCTCAAAGAGTTTGAGAGTACGCCGGAGGAAAATCCGGGCCGTGGTAATTTTATGCAAATCAATGGCGTCAATGTTCTCTTGGATTTTGCCCATAATCCTCACGGTATTTCGGCTTTGGCTGAGGCAGTGAATGATTTTCCGGCGAAACGGCGCGTATTTTTACTGGGGCAGGCGGGTGATCGCAGTGATGATGATATTAAATCTATGACCAAGGCCGTGCGTGACGCCAACCCAGATTTGATCATCGTGAAAGAGCTTGAAAACTATCTCAGGGGTCGAGAACTCGGCGATGTGCCTGCCATCATCAAGGCTGAACTTAAGCAGCTAAACTATCCCGAAGACCAAACTGTCTTTACCGATAATGAGTTGGAAGCGACCAAACACGCTCTTGATTGGGCGCAGGCAGGAGATTTACTGGTCCTGCTGGTCTATGATCAGCGCAAGGAAGTTTTGGAGCTATTACAAAGCCTGCAAGCTAAAGCGCCTTAATTACGTTATCGGATTACGCTGGGGGCTCAGTTTCAAAGACGCGAACAGTTGCTGGAATAGTGTCGGTGACAAACGCCCGTTTCATGCCAAGGGAATTATAGGGCATGGAAATGTCTCCATTGGTGTGAATGGCGATCGCTCCGCCGTCGCCGCCGCAGATTGCAACTTGGTCAAGCATCCTATGGACGGCTGCGTTCAACGACGCGTCCCCATAACGTACACGCGCCGAAACATCATAGGCCGCGCAAGAGCGCATAAAGGCTTCGCCTTCGCCTGTGCAGGATATAGCAATTTGTTCATCGGCCCAAGTGCCTGACCCGATGATAGGTGTGTCGCCGACGCGGCCGGGACGTTTGTTAAAGGTTCCGCCCGTTGATGTGGCGGCTGCTAAATTACCTTGTGTGTCCAGCGCGACAGCGCCGACTGTCCCGTGAGAGACAGGTTCCATAGAGCCGTGCTTCTCATGCTCCGTGTAATAGGCCTCTGCGTCATTAACAGGGGCGAGGCCTTTAGTGATGGCAAACGCGCGCGCTCCATCGCCGTTAAGCATCACATGTCGCCCGTCATCCATTACCAGCTTCGCCGCCTTAATGGGACTAACCATGTTCTGAATCGCCGATACGGCGCCTGCACGGCGTTCTGGCCCATCCATAATGCTTGCGTCTAGTTCAAATACGCCCTGCGTATTCGGGGCAGAGCCTTTGCCGGCCACATAAAGACCACAGCCTTCCATATCGGCAACCATTTCGGTGACAACATCAATAGCGGCTTTGCCCGTTTCAAGCATGGCTTGTCCACGCAGGATTAGTTCGCCCATATGGGCTTTTTGGAGGGTGTAGTCGGTTCCGGGCTGCGCGCCTGCGCCGCCGTGAATGATAAGGGCGTAAGTCATGTGGTGCTTCTATATATTTAATTTGGCGCGCTCTAGCATATAAAATACCAAACAAGATATGGATTTTCAAATAATTGTTTTGCCTAAAATTTTCCATTCTTTGGCCATAATGCTACCGGGCAGTTCCTGTATGAGGTTTTATGGAATCACAATATAAAAATATTAGAGCTTGGATGCATCGACATAAGACGAACTTGCGAGTAAAATATGTTCGAACACGTTTTCAAACCTTCTGCTTTGAGTTTCTAAGTTTCGGTGTCAAACAAGCTTGGGCCTGTATTTTTGGCGGATTAATGTTGGGCGTTTTGCTTGGGACGCATTTGTTTTATCCAGTTGACGCCGCCCTATCGCGCTATGACTTTATTACGATTTGCGCTGTTTCTATTCAGGCTATTCTTTTGCTAACGAGGCTGGAAACCTTTGAAGAGGCTAAGGTAATTTTATTGTTCCACATTGTCGGAACCATTATGGAGATATTTAAAACCAATATTGGATCTTGGGAATATTCTGAAGAGGCGGTCTTGAAGATTGCATCTGTTCCGCTATTTTCTGGGTTTATGTATGCTTGCGTGGGGAGTTATATTGCCAGGGTATGGCGAATTTTTGATTTTCAGTTCACCCGATTTCCACCGTTATGGCCGCAGCTTATATTAGCCACCGCTATTTATATCAATTTCTTTAGCCACCATTATGTAATGGATATCAGGTTGTTTTTGTTTTTGGCGGCCGTGGTGATTTACGGGCCGAGCCTTGTTTGGTTTAAGCCTGATAATCGCTACTGGCCGATGCCGATGGTTGTTGGTCTATTTTTGGTGGCGTTATTTATTTGGTTCGCGGAAAATATCGCGACGTTTGCGCAAGCCTGGAATTACCCAAATCAAGAAGCCGGCTGGGAGGCGGTTTCTTTAGGTAAGCTTGGGTCTTGGTTCCTTCTTATGATTATAAGCTTCGTTATGGTGGCGTGGGTCCATCGCCCTGTCTCCACTTATTCTCGGGCCGTAGCTTAAGGTTCATTAAGTTTTCTGAATCAAATATGAAAAAAGACAAGCTGCGTTAACATTTAATTTACCTTATTCGTTAATAAAGGCTTTGTCTTCTCCATGAAGACACCCACCATTCACCTAACACCCTTGGGAACCTCAGTGTTCCCATTTTTTTTGCCTAAAAGGTGCAATTTTCCTCTTGTACATTGCTCTAGAATTCTGCTAACAGCCCGCACGTTCACCTATGGTGATCCGCAATAGCTCAGTTGGTAGAGCAGGTGACTGTTAATCACCTTGTCGCAGGTTCGAGTCCTGCTTGCGGAGCCACCCATTATCACCTCTCTGGATTCTAAACCGATTTGCGACGTAAGTTGAGGGACGGATATCCGTCGCCATTGGATATTAACAGAGTCAATGGGCCACTTAGTCAACTCAAATTCAAAAAACGAGAAGGAAATAGCCTTATGTTAGTATCTCATTGCAGGCTTAAAATTCACTTCGCAAGACTACGCCAATAGTTGTTGGACGCACGGGCGTTATTTGCTCTTGTTGGCGAAACGCAAATGGATTGCCGTAAGCGAAAGTATTGGAATCATCACTTAGAATATTGTCGACAAAAATTCTCGCGCGCCAGTTCCCATTTTCCAGGACTAGATTGCCATTAAGTTGATGATTGCGGCCTTGTCGTCGGTTATCGTTTGTCACAAATGTTAACTGAGAGCGGCCTGTATAGGCATAATTAGCGCTCCAAGTAGATTTCCAGTTAGATCCTAAAAAAGAAGGTTGTTCATAACGAAGCCAAAACCCGCCTGATAATTTTGGAATGCGTGGTAAGTGTGCCTCCGCATCGCTTGCAAATAACAGGTTGGTAGCTGTGAGGTCCGGATCGTTAAAAGCGCCGTTAAGCTGAAGTGTAAAACTATCATTGGGCCTATAGGTCAAATCAACTTCGACGCCTTTATTCTTAGCATTTCCGGCGTTTAAAATTGTCGAAAAACCACTGGCGAGAATTTGTTCAGACTGAACATTCTTCCAATCAATGAAAAATGCTGCAATATTTATACGAAGCTGATTATCGAGCCAATCGGTCTTTGCGCCCAGCTCATACATCCAAAGTTTATCAGCTTCGAAATCAGAGAGAATTTCGTCATCATCATCGTCATCAAAGCTTTGCTGTGCGCTATCGATATTTAGGCCGCCGACACGATAACCCGACGACAACTGACCATATAGAAACACATCACCGGATGGAGCATAGGAAATGGCTAGTTTGGGGAGAAATTCACTTTCTTTGTTTGAGCCTTCAGCGACTGTCGCAGTCCCACTAAATGTGTCTATTTCTGTTTCTGTTTTTAATTTGCTGTCAAACCAACGGCCTCCAGCAACAATTGATATGTCTTCTGACAGTTCGATGTCAGCCTCACCAAATATTGCGAATTGGCGAGCATCATCGTCGCGGCTATCGATGAAAACGGGTTCGGAATTGTCGTCCAAGACATCAAAAACACCGTCATAATGTTCATCATTTTGCGCGTAATAAACACCGCCCAAAACATCGATCCAGTCGGTTAGTTGTGCACTGATCCGGCTTTCATGAGAGAATAAAGTCAACCGTCTCGTTTCCGTAAATGACGTCGGTGATATCGGTTGGCTTAAATTCACGGGCAATGACATGGACGCATCAAATACGTCTTCAATATTGCGTGTCATCCAAGAGGTTGACGATGTGATTTCGCCCCAATTCAGTTCGCCTTGAATATTGACGAAACGATGATAAAAATCATCATCATGGGGCTGCGCGATATAACTGGCTTGTTGATAGTCATCTAGACTATCGAGTGAATATTGCATATCCGATGTATCCGTGTCCTGATAATCAAACCCTGCATCAATAGACCAGTCTGGTGATATCTCCCACAACAGGGCAGCGCGGCCCCCAAGAGTTTGATTGTCATTGATGTTTTTAAGGCTCCGGCGGATATCATCAACATAACCTTCTTGTTTGTGATGATAGCCCGAGGCGCGTAGAGCAAGGTCGGACCCAATCGCAAGATTTAGCATAGCGCGTTGTTGATGATTTGTGCCGCCGTCTTGCGTAAAAGAAAGCCCACCTTCAATCCAGCCATAGCTATCGGTTGTATCCGGCTGATTTTTCTCAATCGCCAATATGCCGCCGAGCGATCCCGTGCCATAAAGCGAGCCTTGCGGACCGCGCAAAACATTGACACTTTTCACATCAACTAAAGGAAGTTCAGGGTATGGCGCGTTAAAATTAATCGGCGTATTGCCCAGGTAAACACCCACCGTGGATTGCAGCCTACCATTAAAGGCCCCATCTGAAATTCCGCGAATGGATATTTTATTCCGGCTTGGCCCAAGATTTGTCATTTCAAGGCCAGCAATTTGCCCGGCTAGCGTACTGGTCTCAGTCAAATCGATATCGGATATGATTTGCCCATCAAAGACAGCGGCGCCATAAGGCGCTTTTTGAAGTAATTGCCCCTTATCACGCTTTATCGCCGTGACGATAATTTCGTCTCGTGAAGTATTGGGCTTAGCAGGGCGCGTGGGCATTTGCGGCAATCGTAAATCACGTTGGATTGCTTGCGGCGAGGGCATTGAGATTGCGGTTTCTTGGGGCGGTATTGAGCGAGCCACAATTCTGACAGTGGTTTCACCTAAGAACTCATATGTATATAAACTATCAGTCAAGACATGTTCGAAGGCTTCATCTAAATTATAAGAACCCGATAATGGCGAGGTGTATAAGTGCTTTAAAGCCCTACGCGAAAAACTTACTGAAATACCTGTTTGCTGCGCGATGTCTTTCAACGCTTTATCTAGGGACTGGGTAGGTATCTCTAAATTGTACACCTTATTCGTTTGCGCAAAGATAGGCGTAGAAAATGTCAGGCATGACAAAAGCAATCCATATTTCAACGCAGGGTGAATCATATTGCCTTGGTTACAGGATTACAGCCGAGGGGTCAGGTTAATTTTTCCATCTTGTTTAAGCGCTGTGATCGGTAGAAACTTTTCAAGTGTTTGGGTCAGTTCTTCTTGTGATCCCAAATTGAGGACACCCGAAAATGTCTCTTGATTAAGCGCGCTATTTGCGATCACAAACGGCGTCTCAAAATATCGGTTAAGTTCGGCAATTATTTCAGGAAGCGGAGCTTCATCAAAGCTGAGAACCCCTTCGGTCCAGCTCGCAATCACATCAATATCAGCACTAGAAACCGTAACATTTTGCTCTCCAGCCTTACGCTCGGCCATTTGCCCGGGCGTCAGGCGCTTTTTTTGATCTTCGGCATTTTCTGGAATGACGTCGACTAGCCCTTCAATGACCGCAACTGAGAGGTCGCCGTCTGAAACATCGACCTCAAATAACGTCCCGACATCCCATATTTGTGTATCAAGTGCTTCGACCCGAAAACTACGTGAACTGTCTTGCGCAATATCAAAAAGGGCTTCACCTTTTGATAAGGTGACAATCCGCTCAGTCTTGTTCATCGCAAATACCAAACGACTATTTGTGTTTAGATCAACTTTTGTCCCATCAGCTAGTGTGACCTGCGTTTGTTCGCCGATCGTTGTTGCAAACTCTTGGATATTATACGTCCCTTGTCCGCCGAAATTTGGCATAAAGAACGCTGCTGCAAACAGCGCCGCAATACCAATGCCGGTGACGCCCCACAGAAAACCTCGTCTGTTTTCATTGGCAGCGATAGAGACTTCAGGTTCTGACATGATGTCTTCTGGGAGACTATCCAGGGACAATTCTAAAGCATCATAGGCATCGCCATGCTCATGGCTTTCCTCAAGCCAAAGCGTAAAGCTCTCCCAATCTTCAGGCTCGGCCTGATCTGATTGAAGCTTTGCATACCAGGCAATCGCCTGTTCTTTAATAGCCGACTTAGACATAATCATTTAACGGCATACACCGATTTCCCTTTGAAGTTAGTGCTAAGACGGCATGGCCTTTATTGCACCTCCATATGAATCCTAAATTTTTGATCATTTATTGTCCTCAAAAGCTTGAGTGACGTGCCGCAAAGCTTTTATCATGTGTTTTTCAACCGTGCTTACAGATATATACATTGCTTCGGCTATCTCACTATAGCTTTGGCCTTGAAACTTTGCGCGGCGAAAGGCTTCACGCGATTTAGGCGATAGTGTTTCCAGAGACTTTCTGACTGCATCGAGCTTTTCCCGAGCTATTATAACGTCATCAATTGGAACGATATTAGACGCCATTGCATTACCCACTTGGGTTGTCGCTTGATCTGTCCAGTCTTGATTGCGGTTTTGGCGTCTTTTGCTCGCTCGAATATGGTCGAGCATCAGATTGGATGCCATACGATATATAAAGCTCTCTGGCTTTTCGATGGTTTCTGGCAGTTTAGCTTGAGTGATTTTGATAAACAAATCCTGCAGTAAATCTTCTGCTGTCGCATCATTTCGAACTCGGGCCTTTAAAAACCGTAAATATTTTACGCGGTTTTCAATAAAGGCGTCACTCAGGATTTGTCGTGTTTCATCGCTCAAAGGGACGCCCTTTGAGGTGTTCTGTGCTCACCCCCGCGAATCAAAAACATAAAAAAGCCTATAAAACAGTGACTTGAGTATCACCTCTATCTCTTACAAATTTTTAATCAAGAAAACATGGAGGTGCAACGTCTCATGCAGCGTCTTCTTATCAAACGCCCGTAAAAGGATAAAAAGAAAAATGATACAAGTCGCCTTAAGACATGAGCAGGAATTTTCCGAACAATATGTATACGCGCCAGAAGATCTGAAGCGATTTACAAATTTGGCGCCAAGTGTGATTTCGATCAATCACAAATTCACGGATGAACGCCGCCGCGTTGAAAGCTTTATTGAAGGTTTGTTCGCTGAGAAATATAACGCGCAGGTCGCAGAGCATTATCCCTATCTCATGAGCGTCAGAGACCGTGATGATAAAATTTTGGCGGCTCTCGGGTTTCGGTACGCCGCGCAAGAAAGTCTTTTTTTAGAATCCTATTTAGACACCCCAATTGAAATTCTGCTGGCGGACAATTTAGGGCAAGAAGTATCGCGGTCTGAAATCACGGAAGTCGGCAGTCTCGCATCCAGCGGACTAGGCGGCTATATTTTCCTTTTCTCGGCTTTGCTCACCTATATGGAAAGTCAAAACCAAGCTTACATTGCGTCGACGGTGACGCAGACTTTGCGCCGATATTTTGAGCGCTTACAAATCCAGCCAATTTCTTTGGCAAACGCAGATCAAACCCGCCTCAATGATGGCGGCGAAAGCTGGGGTCGTTATTACGAAGCCAACCCGCAAGTGGCGGCAGGCGGCGTTCAAGGATCTCAAAAAATCATGAGCCAGTTGCTACCCATGAGTATCAACCGGGACAGCAAACTGGTCTCACGCCTACATCTGCCGCTCAATCAACATTCTCTCACATCAAACACCGTAGAAACACAAGGAGACTAAAATGACGCTTCTAGAATCCATAGAATTTCGAGCAGGCCACACGCCAGGCGCTCCAGCGCTAAGTTTCGAGACAGGCATAATAAGCTATCAAGATTTGCATGCTCAAATCTGGTCAACAGCTGCTAAGCTTTCACCCTTGACCGGTCAAACTGTCGGTATTGACCTAGATAATGGCCCTGCCTGGATTGTTACTGACCTTGCCTGTGTGACAGCGGGCATTGTAGCCGTACCTCTACCGCCTTTCTTTACAGCCGATCAACGACAACACGCCCTCTCGACGGCTGGGGCAAGCGCTATACTGAGCGATAATTCATCTGGCCAAAAAAACTTAGGCTCGGTCGCGGGAACAGATGTCTATCTAACCATTTTGAACAACCAAACCGTCGACTTGCCTGTCGGAACTAGCAAAATCACATTTACCTCAGGTACTACAGGCCAAGCCAAAGGTGTCTGCCTGTCCCAAACTGGTATGGAAACCGTCGCAACGTCTATCGTCGAGGCCGTTGGCGAAGAACCCGGTAAAATGGCTGCCGCTGTCTTGCCGCTTGCTGTGTTACTGGAAAATGTTGCCAGCGCTTATCCGACCTTATTAGCCGGTGGCACATATGATGTTCGTCCGTTAGCCGATATTGGTTTTACAGCGGGATCAATGCCAGACTTTATGCGCTTTACCGCCTATTTAAGAGGCGTACAGGCCACGAGCTGTATCCTGGTACCAGAAATATTACGCGGCCTCATGCAGGCCTCAGCACAAACTGGTTTTGGCCTGCCGAATATGCAGTTTATGGCGGTTGGTGGCTCCAAGGTCGCGCCTGAGCTTCTGACACAAGCCACAAGCCTAGGCCTGCCAGTCTTTCAAGGATATGGTTTGTCCGAAGCAGGATCTGTCGTAGCGGTCAATACGCCTGATGCTCAGAGCTCAGTATCAGTCGGAAAATTGCTATCCCATGCTGAGGTTCAAATATCTGAAGATGGTGAAGTCCTTATCTACGACCCTGCTTTCCTTGGTTATGTTGGAAGTCCACGAGAAGGCGAACTTTATGCCACGGGTGATTTGGGACAGATCGACGATGCCGGCTACTTACATATTACAGGTCGTAAAAAGAATGTATTAATTACGTCTATGGGCCGAAACATATCACCAGAATGGCCCGAAAGTGAACTTCTGACCAGGCCTGAAATCGGGCAAGTTATCGTCATAGGTGATGCTCAACGTTATTTAAGTGCTCTGATCGTTCCGTCCAACGCGAATGTTTCACCAAATGACATTCAGACTGCCGTGTATCAAATCAATCACAAGCTTCCGACTTATGCTCAAATACGGCGCTGGGAAATGGTTGCGCCGTTTAACCTAGCAGATGGTACTCTGACCGGAAATGCCCGCCCCATCCGGGCCGCGATCACGAAGCGGTATCAAACTCTTATTTCTAACATTTACCAAAGCGTAGCTGCCTAACTCAATTACCCAATCAAAACGGAGACTATCATGACACAATTTTTTGACCAACTTATCCAAGAAACTGAAGCTGAACGGCAAGTTTTCTTAAGCGTACCACAAATCCAGCAAGCCCTATCAGGACGGATAAGTCTGGAAACCTATATCGCTTACCTTGAGCAAGCCTATCAACATGTCAAACATACTGTGCCGCTCATGATGGCAGCAGGATCAAGACTTCCTGATTCCAAGGAATATTTACGCGAAGCCTTAGTTGAATATGTCGAAGAAGAAGTCGGTCACCAAGAATGGATATTAAATGACATCGCGGCTAGCGGCGGCGATGCTGAAAGGGCTCGCCATGATGCACCGAGCGCCGCAACTGACATGATGGTGGCCTATGCTTATGACTTTGTAACCCGCAAAAACCCGGTTGGTTTCTTTGGTATGGTTTTCGTTCTGGAAAGCACTAGTACCCAGCTCGCAACGGGTGCGTCTCAGACGCTGATGGAATCTCTTGGGCTAACTAAGAAAAGCTTTACATATCTATATTCACACGGCGCGCTCGATCTTGAGCACATGGAATTTTTCAAAGACCTGGTGAACAAAATCGATAACGACGATGACAAAGCCGCCATCGTGACCATGGCCAAGCGCATGTTTATTCTGTTTGGTGAGGTCTTTCGCACTATTCCTAACACATACATGGCGGAGGCAGCGTAATGTCTAGCTTAAGAGGAAAACATATCGTCATAACGGGCGGTACGGGCGGCATTGGTGTCCCGCTTTGCCGCAAACTCATAGAGGAAGGGGCATCTCTCACGGTAATCGCTCTTGATGCGAGCTCAGAATATCCAGCAACCTTCATCCGCGGTAACCTAGCCTCTAGAGACGGCATTAGTGAAATTACAGCTAAGCTTGAACAGGGCGCACCCGTTGATGTTCTGGTAAATCTGGCTGGCATGCAATATTTTGGCCCCGTAGAAGCCCAACCAATGGAAAAAGTTGAACTTCACTACGCCATAAATCTTTTAGCACCAGTTATGCTCACCCAAGCTGTTCTGCCAGCCATGAAAGACATTGGCAGCGGGCATATTGTCAATATTGGGTCCATATTTGGTTCGATTAATTTCGCGCACTTCGCGACCTATTCAAGCGCTAAAGCTGGCGTAAAAGGTTTTTCAGAAGCCCTTCGCCGTGAAGTTAAGAGCGATGGTATCGATGTCACTTATATTGCGCCCCGTGCTGTTAAGACCCCCATGAATAAAGGCAAAGTCTTAGAATATGCAGATCTGACCAATATGAAAATGGATGAACCAAGAGTGGTCGCGGACCGCATCGCTCGCGCCATTATGAGCCGAGAGAAAGACGTTTTTATTGGTAATCCCGAGAGCTTTTTCGTTCGACTCAATTCGATATTCCCGCGTCTTGTTGATCGAGCATTAGCCAAAGACGACCTTAGAGCTAAACAGCTCTTTCAACCTCAAACTTAATCCAACCCACCTCAACCCTCCAAAGGAGATTATCATGAAACGTTATACTTGGATGACCGCTCTCGCCGTAATGGTGCTTGGAACAACCACGGCTCAAGCCGCTGACACAACCACGCTTGCCCCAACCATTGCAACAGTTGAAACCCAAACTGAATCTAGCCCGCTTATGAGCTTGCAACAAGATTGGGCTAGAATTCAATATTCTGACGTCGACAAAGATAGCCGCGTTGATCAACTTACGGCCTTGCGAACAAAAGCGCAGGCTTACACGGCTACAAACCCAAACGCGGCAGAACCTCTAATATGGGAAGCGATCATTACGTCGACATTAGCCGGCGCAGAAGGCGGCATGGGCGCCCTTAAAAAGGCCAAACATGCGCGGAACCTTCTAGAGCAGGCTCTCGAAATAAACCCCGGCGCGCTTGAAGGCTCAGCCTATACATCGCTTGGCTCACTTTACTATCAAGTCCCCGGCGGTCCGATTGGGTTTGGTAGTAAGAAAAAAGCCGAGAAAAACTTGACCAAAGCCCTTGAAATAAACCCGAACGGAATCGACCCTAATTTCTTTTACGGCGATTATTTGATCAAACGTAAACGTTATGAGCAAGCCATTGCGGTTTTAGAGCACGGCCTAAAAGCCGTCGATAGACCTGGTCGAGAAGTCGCAGATGCTGGCCGCCGCGAAGAGATTAAAGCGGCTATCGAGAAAGCCAAATCCAAACTGTAATCGACATCACTTAACGCGATATGCTCGCCCTAAAATAGGGTGGAGCATATTGTTGATGGCGCCACTGAAATTTCTACCCTTGAAGTGGAGGTAGATCCTTTTGTGTGGCGTCATCTAAATAATAGGTAAAACACTTGGAGATAAGTCATGAAGAACAATACTCAATATACAGAAACTCTCATTATTGGGACGGGATTTTCCGGCTTGCTCGCGGCCATAAGGCTTAAAAAAAAGAACTGCAACGATTTCGTCTTGTTAGAAAGAAACTCTGATATTGGCGGAACTTGGCAAGCTAACTCTTATCCAGGAGCTGAGGTGGACATACCAACCTGTTTGTATTCGGTTTCCTTTATTCCTTATAAGTTCAAAAAAACATATGCTGCCCAAGACGAACTCCTCGCCTATACAAATTATATCGTCGACAAATTTGATTTGAGAAAACATACCCATACTAACCAAGCCGTCACTGAGATGACGTTCAACGAAACTAGCAGTTTATGGCATATCGAAACTAAATCGGGTGAGCAGTATCAAGCTCGATTTGTCATCGATACCAGCGGTGTTCTAGCGAACCCCAAAATGCCTGACCTTAAAGGCGCGGAGTCTTTTGAAGGCGCAAAGTTTCATACGGCACAATGGAACCATAACATTGCCTATCAAGGGAAAAAAGTCGGGGTTATCGGGTCGGGGTGTTCCGCAGTTCAGGTCGTTCCAGCTATCGCAGCTGACGTTGACAATTTAACCGTTTTCATGGGAACACCAGAATGGATATTGCCCCGTACAGATCGGCAGTACGGTCCAGCCGCGCAGTTTGTTATGACTCTTCCTGGGATACGTCATTTCAATCGCTTCATGACATTTGCCGTACATGAAGTCAGGTTTATCGGATTTCGCCGTTATCCTTTTACCCAAAAAATTAGTAAATTGATTAAATCTCTATACGCGCGAAGCTTGAAGAAGAGCCTTAAAAAATATATCAGCGATCCTGTTTTACGCGAATACATGCTACCCAAATATGAAATGGGCAGCCGTCGCGTCATCCCGTCAAATTTATATCTACCAGCACTTTCCCGAGATAATGTTGACGTAGATATTAGCGGCATAGATGAAATAACACCAACAGGCATTCGGACGAAAGACGGCAAAGATATAGAGCTAGATATCCTAGTCTATGCGACCGGCTTCTTTGCCTATTCAGATATGGAAAAGGCGCTCTCCTTTCAAGTCAATGGACGGGAGGGACGAAACTTGAATAGCGAATGGGAAACAGGGGCGGTGTCCTATAAAGGCATAACAGTTTCAGGTTATCCAAATTATTTTAAAGTCAACGGCCCCAATACGGGCACAGGGCACAGTTCACAAATGTCCTATATGGAAGCCATGACTGATTACATCGTAAAAGCTATTTGCGCCGTAAAACGCGATAAAACGGTTAAAGCCATAGATGTTAAAACAAACGTCCAAAGCAAATATGTTGCAAGGACAAAAAAGAACTTAAAGTCAACCGTTTGGCAAACAGGCGGAAGTAAATCTTTTTACAGGCAAGGCATGACCGGTGAAGTTGCAGGCCTCTCGCCTGAATCAGTGATCCACTTTATATTTTCCCGAAAATGGTTTCGCTTGAATGACTATCATTTACTAAAATGAAAAAATATCGATAAACTCACGCTATAATATTGGAAAGCCACGATGGATGCGGGCCCGCGCAATCATTACTGGTTCCACATTGTGAGTACAAAAGTGAGTACATTAAATTGGTGTTCTTAATGGTATTTTTTTACTAAGATATTGTTTTTACATTAGTTTAGATATATCAAATGGATATAGGAAACGACCTTAAACGGCTTGCTTGCAGAGCCATTGATTATTCCAACAAGTGTAATAGCTTATAATTGTGGTCTCGAATGTTGAAAAATTCAGTGTTGTAACGGTGACCGAGCTGCTGCGCGTTGTGTGACGACTTTCCAATGAGAGCGCAAAATGATGCCTGTCGGAGAACCAGAAATCAATAAAGGTGTGGTTCAGACTATCAACTCGTCTCCAAAGAGAGCTTCGTAATATGTGACTGCAAAGATTTTTGTACGTCTGTGAAGGTGGTCGACATATAGGGGACATTATGTTTTCGGCAGACTTTTTTGACAATGGGACTGATTTTTTTCAATAGGCTGGGCTTAAAAGATGGAAATAAATGGTGTTCAATATGGTAGTTAAAATAACCATAGTGAAATTCGAAAAATGCCGAAACCAAGCCCGTCGGATACCAGTTATTCGATGATCTGGCCTGTGTTTCTGCCCATGATATTTTGCCATGAAACGCGTTGATGTCTTCAACCTCTCCTAAAACGGCATGTGTATCTTCATGATCATTGAATAACAAAATAAAGGCGGTCTGCGAAAAGGCGATGGAATAGGCTAAAACCATGCCCAGGGTCGTAAGAGGGCCCAAAGTTACGGCGCAAAAGACAATTTGTGACACCAAAATGACTCTTGCTAAAATATGAGCGAATATTTCGCGCCGGTGCTGAATGAATTCTCGGTGGGCGTATAACCAGAATGACGTCGCAAAAAATTTGAAAGGCAAATATGCGGATACCGCCAACCAAAAGTAAAAGCTTTGATATCTATGATAAGGTTTATGCTGAATATATTTATGGATCCGCGTGCCAATATAACCATAAACATTCGTTTGGAAATCAATAGAAGAATGCGGTTGGTTGTGATGTGTTTGATGGGTGATTTGCCATTCCAAACCGGACATACCGCTAAGGTCAAATAAATGCATGGCCAGAAAGTTCAGGCGCTGGTTTTTGGTAAAACCATAATGCGTGGCCATATGCGCGATATTGGCTGACATACAAATCATATGTATGCCGAGTAAGATGGCTGTAATAAAAGATCCTTGAACCCAGGTGAAATAAGATAGAAGCAGATAAATAATCAAATAATAAATTACATATCCTACGCCTTGCATTGTGCTGTAATGGGTGGTTTCATTATTGTCTTTAATGAAGGCCGCAATTTGGGTTTTGAGATCTTGCCAAAACTCATCCTTATCGATGTTTGAAAACACTATACGATCTAATAGAGAACCATCATTTTGACAGCGTAATTGATGGCGTGATAAGTCGAGGTGGCCTATTTTGATAATCTTGTTGTGCTTTAGGAAAGTATCACTTTTTAGAAGTTTTTCGACATTTGTGTTGATATGTGATGATGAAAATAGTCCGCCGCATTCCGTGCCAAGATTGCCTCTAAAGGTATCGCCGAAAGGGTGTCGATCCATAAAGCCTGTTATGTCATAAATAATGCCATTGATGGATATCCATGCATCTGAATAGGTAGAGTGAGTTCTTAACTCTTCATAGCTGAAAAAATTGTCGTCTGACTTGGCCATGCTGCGCCTCTAATGCCCAGCTTAAGGTCATTCAGGACATCTTCATGAAATATGCCAATCCAATATGCGCCCCTGCACAATTAAATGCATATATAGTTGTATGTTTATTATACTCTATTATTGAGTGTAAATCAACTGTGCTTTGATGATGATGGCTTGTGATCTGGAGCATTTTGCAAATTGCCCTAATTGCTGACACAAGCATTTCTGATATTTTGCAATGAGGTTAGGCGCCCGTTTTTCATGTTGTCAGTTTTTCATCATCCAAGATCCGCCGACCGCGATGACGTTGGGAAGGGCCAGATAGTGTTTGGACTTTTCTTCTGTAATGCCGCCTGTGGGCATAAATTTTAGATGCGGTAGTGGGTCGGAGATAGATTTGAGAGCGCTCACGCCGCCGCTGGCTTCAGCCGGGAATAGCTTTAGTATTTTAAATCCCATTTCATAAAGCGTCTGGGCTTCGGTCGCTGTGGCGCAGCCGGGCAGGACGGGAATAGGGCAATCGACCAGGATTTCCGCTAGAGACAACGGCGTTGCGGGGGTGACCAGAAAGTCGCTACCGGCGCTGAT
>JABABK010000022.1 GCA_014238285.1 Hellea sp. | reverse complement strand
TTGGTGAGCATGGATTTGAACCTGACCGGGACATTGAAGCCATCACCGTTAACCGCTGGGCCCATGGCTATGCCTATGAATATCTCGATCTTGACGACGGGCATTTCAAGAAAGGCACCTATCCCAATGAGGTTGGGCGCAAACAATTCGGGCGTATCTCCATTGCCAATTCAGATGCCGGTGCCAAAGCCTATCTCGACGCCGCCATAGATCAGGCCTGGCGCGCCGTTCAGGAACAGCTCTTTATTGAGAATAAGTAAATCGAGGCCGACCCCCTGTGCACCCGACCCTTAGACGGACCATGTTGTTACAATATGCTATTTTTTCTTTCGGAGCGGTCTGATTATTAACTCCCAATCCGCATGATCGCTAGGGCCCTTAGGTCCGATTTTGCCTTTGGCTGATTGGAGCAAGTCTTGCGGGTTATAAGGAACGCCGTCTTTTACAACAATACGGATGTCTCGAGCGGCTTTAATGTCGTCAAGTGGGTTTCCCCTGACGATAACAAGATCGGCGAGTTTACCCGGTTCGACAGATCCGATTTTATTCTCAACTCCCAACGCTACTGCGCCGTTTATCGTCGCCGCTTTCAAAACAGCCAGAGGCGGCAGCCCGGTATTTGTCATGGCCCATAATTCCCTGTGATAGGCAAAGCCAGGTAACAGGCTGGTATAAACAGGTTCATCGGTACCAACGATAATTAGATTATCTCCTCCAGCCTCGTAGAGGGCTTTTAATTCGATGACGCGCTGCTGAAATTCTGGGTCATCTGATTCCGGCGCTGGCGGGCCTCGGTTTTCCAGAAGGGTCCGAGTATAGGGTGTGAAATACTGAGTTTCATCCACCCAAAGCATGTTAGAGGCATGTTTATTACGTTCATTAACTCCGCCATACATTTGTAAGTTCGGATCATAAAAAACTTGGTGCTTAATCATCAGATCGACAATTTCGTTCATTTCTGCGGCATTAGGATCATCTGTGCTAACGGCAAGAGTGAGCTGGTGTTCGATACGGTCAATTCCCATCACGATAGCCTCGCGTGTGGAGACATCATATTCCCAGTCATAATTTGCCAGATGAGCAGCCGTCGTCATCCCGTTTTTACGAGCCTGGTCTATGATGATTTCGGTTTCCGCCGGGCTCGCCTGTTTGATCTTGAGGCTGATGACGCCTTGCCTCGCCCAGTGGTCCACCTCATTTCGGATTTCCTGTTCCGTGATATCATTGGGCCACGCAACGCATTCATCGTCGGCCACGCCGATATTATATTCGCAGCGAAAAGCGCCGAAATAGGGGCCGGATACAAACAGACGCGGACCGACCGCAATGCTTGCTTCGATTTGCTCGCGCTGTTTGATGACGCGCTCGGGATAATACTCGCCGGCTGACCATGTAGATGTGACGCCATTGGCGAGAAAAATAGTGCCGTTATGGATGACTTCCTCAACACGGCCCTTGTCAACCAAATCAAGATTGTAGTGCGCGTGTAAATCGATCAAGCCCGGTAATATTGTTTCGGACTCCGCCAGCTCAATGACATTCGCATTCGCTATGTTTAAAGTTTCCAGATCAGCATCAACCGCTAGAATTTTACCGTTCTGAATAATAATTCCGCTGTTAGAACGGCGCGTATCGTTTACACCATCAAACAACCATCCACCGCTGATAATAAGCCGCTCCCCCGTCGTCTCAGTTTCGTCCAATGTCGGTACGCAGGCGACAAGAATAGTAAATGCACAAAGCACGGTTAGAAATAATTGTTTCAAGTTCCCTCATTCCTGTCGATTAGACCCAAATCTGAAATTCATAAAACTGCCTAAATATTTATCAGATTTACGGATGATGCACGTGGTTTATACCTTCTAGTTGTGATCACAAAATAGAGTAGCTTTCCAACTAAGGAAAGAGCTATATTGACATAAGCATAGGATGCAGGAGAGTTGAAAATTGGCCGCCACTACGTCAAAAGTTAGAGACGTTATCCCTGATCGGACGATTGCCCATGAGGAAATCTACAAGCAACTTCGTCATTCAATCCTGACTGGCAGTTTCGAACCGGGAAAAGCCCTGAAAATTCGTGGATTGGCGAAGCAATTGAATTGCAGTACTATGCCTGTCCGTGAAGCGGTTAGGCGTCTTGTGGCACTTGGTGCTCTGGAAATGGGTAGCACGCGCAGAATCTTCGTGGCACCGATGACGGAAGAAAGATTTGAGGAAATTTGGGCTGCTCGCAAATTACTTGAACCGGAAATCGCTGCCCGGGCTACAGCCCATTCAAATGCTAAACTGCTGAAGAAACTCGACAGGATCGATAGCCAGCTCCAAAAAGCGATTAACAAGGGCGATCCGGATAAATATAGCCTCAAAAATTGGGAATTTCATTTCACGATTTACCAGGCCAGTAATAACCCGATTATGTTACGCTTGGTCGAAAGCCTGTGGCTACAATTCGGGCCGTTTATGAGGGTCGTTACCAATCGTCTTGGCGCATCCTACAAGGTAGATCATCACCAAATGACGTTGGTGGCTCTGAAAAACAAAGATGCTGATGCTGTCAGAGAAGCGATCCGTCTCGATATTCAGGACGGCATGGAACGCATCGGTATAGGTTTTCAAGACTAGCGATAACAAAACAACGTACTATAAACTTTGATCACATCATCATATCGACAAGGGAAGATGATAATGGCTAATTCGATCACCATGGCTCGCCGTGAATTAATGTTGATGGCAAGTGCACTGGGAGTTTCTGGGCTAATGTCATCTTGCAAGGCTGAAACATTGAAGATGACGGACCAAAATTTTACTAAAACTGTTGATAAGGTTCCCGACCCTCTCGCATCAATTGTCACAAGGTGGCGTGCCGATCCATTTGCAAAAGGGTCTTATTCTTATTTGGCAAAAGGGGCGAAACCAGATGACAGAACCAGTCTTGGCAAGTCTTCTTTGGGTCGGCTGTTTTTCGCAGGTGAAGCGATAAACCGTGACTTTCCCGCAACGGTGCATGGCGCATTATATTCTGGGAAAGATGCAGCAAAAGAAATTTTGGGCGAAAAAATACGCTCGGTAATTGTCGTAGGAGCCGGGGCCGCCGGCATTACAGCAGCATACGATCTCGCGCAGGCTGGTCTTAAAGCGACTGTTTTGGAAGCTCGCAATCGATTGGGTGGCCGTGTTTGGACGGATACAAGTTGGGGCTTGCCGTTAGACTTGGGGGCGTCCTGGATTCATGGCGTAGAAGACAACCCTCTTTCAAAATTGGCCGATAAAATAGATGCGCCGCGTATTGTTACTGACTACGATAGTTATTCTGCCCGCAATGCGTCAGGTGAAAGGGTAAAGCTTCGGGATATTTCCGATGACTTTGATGATATCTCCATGATCGAGCATGAGTATGCCGCAGATATTGGTGATCTCTCTAAATTTGCACAGATGGAAGGCGATGAATTTGATGGTGACGATGTTATTTTTCCGGGCGGGTTTCTAAAGATTTTCGAAACGTTGGTTGAAGGGTATGACATCAAATATGAGACCATCGTCAAGAAAATAGATGTGGAAAGTAAGGCTGTTAATATAACCACAAATCGGGCATCATATGTTGCCGATGCTGTGTTGGTTACTGTCCCGCTCGGTGTGTTAAAATCCGGGGATATTCAATTTAACCCGCCGCTCGATGCGAAACGGCAAGACTCTATTGAAAAACTCGGTATGGGATTGCTTAATAAAGTTTACCTCAAATTTGATGAGGTCTTTTGGGACAACGACGTTGATCTTTTTGGATATATCGGTCCTAAACGTGGATATTTCATCGAATGGTTCAATATGGCTAAACTCATCGGCGAACCCATTTTACTCTGTTTTAATGCGGCAAGTGCCGCAGATGAAATTGAGAATTTGAACGATGACGAAATTGTTGCAGAAGCCATGGTTGCACTCCGGAATATGTATCAACCCTCATGATAACCCTTTGATTTAATCGTTCGATTATTTCCCGTATAATCCATTGAGCGTAAAGTCCGCTTTGGGGATGTTTATGTCGTTAACGCTTAAGGTTTGATTTTTTGATCAATGGCTTTTCGAATTTCTTGCGGAACTCTTACGGGTTTGCCGTTTTGAGAAATACATGCGGCTTCGCACTTAGCAGATGCTATAAGTTCACAGTCTCTGTAGCAACTCTGAGAAATAAGAAGCCTTGCCCCCGTAATTTGGTCGTACACAGTTCTTATTATAAGTTGATCATCAATCCTGGCTGGGGCCTTGTATTCAATTTCAAATTTGCGAATTGTGAAAGCCAGCTTTTGATTGTCCCAAAGATCGGAATGTCGAATTCCGATGAGGTTAAGGAAGCTTGATCTCCCCCGTTCAAAATATCTCAGGTAGTTTGCGTGATAGACTAGGCCGCTGAAGTCAGTATCCTCAAAGAATATATGAAGGGGAAAAACGTGTTGCGGGCCCTCAAACCAACCTAAGGTGTTGTTATGATCCATAAATATCGCCACTAATCGGTTGCTTGTAACATTCAGATAGTTTTACGTTACTCTATGAAATTGGCAAATGACAGCTTTGATAACGCAGTAATTACGACGAGAACCGTGCGTCCAGGTGAAATAGATGAATTAGGTCATGTCAATAATGCGGTCTACGTCCATTGGATACAAGATGCCGCAATCTCCCATTGGTCGGCCGTTGCTAGTGATGCGCTGAAGAACGAGTTTGTTTGGTTCTGCTCAAGGCATGAAATAGACTATAAGCAACAGCTATATTTGGAAGATGAGATTGAAGTCAGAACATGGCTTGGTTGCGCTAAGGGCGCGCGTTTTGACCGATATGTCGATATAAGGTTGAGGGATTCTGACAAAGTAGCCGTGCTGGCCAAAACCACATGGATATTAGTTTCAAGAGAGCTCAAAAGACCTATTCGAATAAAATCAGATATTCTGTCCGCTTTTTCTTGATAGTTATCGCTTAACTTTGCTTAGTTTCGATCTCTTATTAACATATTATGCCGACTAATAATTCGTAAGGGGCTGTAATTTTTGGAAAATTTTCTCGTATTCCACATAATTTTAAACTCGGCATAATGGCCGTTAAGTCGACTTCGACATAACACTGATTTTACGGGCATTGTTTATTACGCCAATTATTTGAAGTTTTTCGAGCGGGCACGATCATCATTTTTTCGGCTCGTTGGATTAAACCATGCCGAGCTCTGGGACGGAGATGATCCTATTGCATTTGCCATTAGTAAGATCGAACTGGATTACAAAAAACCCGCTCGCATAGATGATCATGTCACCATCGTCACGACCTACGACAGTTTTAAAGGGGCGAGACTTTGGGTTTCCCAAGCCGCCTATCGTGGCGACGAGCTTTTAGTGACTGCCGTTTCCGAGGCCGCAAGCATAACGCCATCTGGTCGCCCCAAGCGCGCACCCAAAGATATGATTGAATTGCTTCGGCCTTATTTGTTGGAATAAGTTTTTAACCAATTATCGAAGTTTAATTTTTGCCAATTGTAAATTAAATTTTTAAATAAAATGGTGTCATTCAAGTAAAGACAGTGTCGCAATGATGTCATTGGTGACATCGGAGAGCCGTCGTTAGTCAGGGCTAAATTATATTTATTGACCCTAATAATAGTAGAATCCAAGATACTTTTAAATTCCAACGCAGTAATATCGTTTTTTGACAATTTAATTTCACTCATTAGATTTGATAGGGCCTGACCGTGGGCAGGGAAGCCTTTAAAGTGTTCATTTACTGTTGTGAGAAACCCGAGAGTATCTAATGGCTTTGAGCTTCCGTTGCTTGTAAGCGATTGGCTCTGCGCCTCGTTTTCGAGTTTAATGCCCTCATCCCTAATTAATTGAAATTCCTGATCCGCCAATTCAAATAAGGCGGATAATCGAACAATCCGTCTTTGGTAATGAGCGGGTAGATCGTGTTTGTATTTGAGTTTATGGTCAACTTCACTCCAAGCATCTTGAGCAAGTGTTCTTATTTGTATTTCGAAGCGCCTGTCCCCTAGTTTGTTATATTCAGGAAATTCACATCTGTTGCTCGAGATTTTAACATCTAAATGTTTGCCTTTGTACCCGAATTCACTACCTTTCTTCTCTAGTTCTAAAGACTTATCGGTTATTTCTAAAACTTCGAATTCTGTACTAATAATATCAGATATGTTTTCAATGTCGCTCTCATAGTAACAAACGATACGTAACCCTATCAGATCAGTTATATAAGATTCTATCTTGTATTTTGGTTGTTCTACTTCTGCTGCTTCTCGATACTTTTGGACAAATTTTTCAATGCATTCTTCGCGTTCCTTGGTTCGTGAAGATACTTTAGGCTCGGGAAATGATTGATCTTTTAGTAGTAAGCAGATCAGATTTCGGACTGCTTTTTCTGCTGCTTGAAAGTCGTGAAGGTTTTGATTGTAAAACTCTCTAAAGTTTCCTTTTGCGATTTTGAAGTAATTATCATGATCGTTGGATTTAAGTTTATCTGTGCTCATGAGGGGTATTTATAATTATATTTTTATAGTATTCAACCATTTATGGAGCTCACCTAGCGCGTAGTACGTGTCACTAAGCGTGAGTGAAATGCACCATGGTATGATAACAGAATAAACGCTCTTTTTCGTTCAATCTTGATGAAATGCATGATGGATTTCGCTTTGCTCTATGCGCCCTACAGTAGTGTTAAGCCTCAAGTTTCTAAATGACTAAAGTTGTTATATTGACATAATTAGTGTCATTACCATACACTTTCATCATGACAAATCCTATTGACTTCATGGGCGCTGCTGGCTCTCCTTATACGCGCAAGATGCTCGCCTTTATGCGGTATCGCCAAATTCCCTATCGATTGCATTGGAGTACAGGGCAGGTGCCCGAAGGGTTTCCCAAGCCCAAAGTGGCATTGTTGCCGACCTATTTTTTACCAGACCAATCAGGAGACATTCAGGCGGTGACGGATTCTACCCCGTTGATCCGGCGATTTGAAAAAGATTTCGAGGGTCGTTCTGTGATCCCGACGCATCCAGTTCTTTCCTTCTTGAATGATTTGATTGAAGACTACGGCGATGAGTGGCTGACCAAGGCCATGTTTCATTATCGCTGGGCTCATGAGGCGGATTACAAAAATGCTGGCCCGCTTTTAATTTTTTGGGGCAGCTCAACCATTGACGATGAGATGGCGACCGCTATGTCCGATCATTTCTCCAAGCGCCAGATTGACCGGCTTTATGTGGTTGGGTCAAATGAAACGACGGCGGCCATCATAGAGGCGGCCTATGCTCGCTTTGTCGATATTTTGAATGACCTAACCAAGAAGAAGGGCTTCGTTTTGGGAAGCCGTCCATCTTCCGCCGATTTTGCCATATATGGGCAAATGACTCAGCTCGCTATTGCCGAACCTACTTCCGCCAAAATTACAAGGGATATTTCGGCGCGCGTGCGGGCCTGGGTAGACCGCGTCGAGGACTTGTCAGGCTTAGCCCCCAAAGAAGATGATTGGTTTGATCTGGATATAGCTGGAAATGCCCTTAAACCGCTCCTTTCTGAAATTGGCCGAACCTATACGCCTGTCATGCTGGCGAATGCGAAAGCTGTGATGGCCGGTGAAAAGACATTTGAAACGATAGTCGATGGCGCGAGATGGGCGCAACCCTGTTTTAAATATCAGGCTAAGACACTGGGCTGGATAAGAGATGTCTATTTCAATCTTAGTCAGAAGAACCAAAAACAAGTTGATGATATTCTATCAGGGACAGGGTGCGAAGCTCTGCTTGAGACATAAAATACACTGGAGGTGGCTGAATTAGCCACATGTTCGGCGCGAAATAGTCCTGCTATCAAGCCCGAAGAATATTAGTCTGGAATAGAAAAGAGAAGGAAACCATATGAAAACAGCGATTACAGAAATGTGCGGTATCGAGCATCCCATCATCCAAGGCGGTATGCACTTTGTCGGATTTGCAGAGCTCGCCGCCGCCGTTTCCAATGCAGGCGGTCTTGGGACTATCACGGGCCTGACCCAAAGATCAGCTGCCGATCTGGCCAATGAAATCGCGCGCTGTAAGGATATGACGGACAAGCCATTTGCGGTGAACTTGACGTTTTTGCCAACGCTTAATCCGCCCGACTATCCTGCTTATGTCAAAGCCATCATCGAAGGCGGCGTCACAGTGGTTGAAACGGCTGGCCGTAACCCGGCCGAGGTGCTGCCATATCTCAAAGACGCGGGCATCAAAGTCATCCATAAATGTACGTCTGTACGACATGCGCTTAAGGCCCAATCTATTGGTTGTGACGCCGTATCCGTTGACGGGTTTGAATGTGGTGGTCATCCGGGTGAAGACGACATCCCCAATATGATCTTATTGCCACGCGCGGCGGACGAGCTTGAAATTCCATTTGTATCCTCTGGCGGTCAGGCCGATGGACGATCTCTTGTAGCCTCTCTTGCCATGGGCGCAGAAGGTATGAATATGGGCACGCGGTTTATTGCTACCGTTGAGGCCCCCGTTCACCAAAACGTCAAAGACGCCATCGTTGCTGCCAGCGAGCTCGATACAAGTCTGGTCATGAGACCTCTACGTAATACAGAGCGCGTGCTTAACAACGCCGCTGTTACGCGTTTGCTGGAAAAAGAAAAAGCACTTGGCGATAAAATCAAATTTGAAGACATTGTTGATGAAGTTGCGGGCGTCTATCCGCGCATCATGCTCGAAGGCGAAATGGATATCGGGGTTTGGTCTTGCGGCATGGTTGCTGGGCTTATTAATGACATTCCAACCTGTGAGGAATTGATCAACCGCATTATGAGCGAAGCTGATACGATCATCAATGATCGGTTGGCGCGGTTTCAGGCGGCATAGATCACTAGCGCAAATATTGCCCCATAAAGCTCACCGCCGAGTCTCGAAACGCCTCCGCTATATCGGTCTTCCATCCGAGAACATCGAATCCATGGGGCGCGCCTTCGCAGACATGGAATTGTGTTTTTACGCCGGCTGATTTCAATCGGGCGGCATAGGTTTTGTTTTCCTCATAAAACAGATCAATGTCGCCAGTTCCAATCCAGCAGGGCGGTAGGTTTTTAAGGTCATCTCGTCTAGCGGCCACTTTATAGCCTGTGTCCAGATCATCGTAATCGCCACTTAAATAGGAAGACCAACCAAAGCGGTTACTACGGTTATTCCAGAGGAAATGTTTGTCTTTGTCCAAAGATTTATTGTCAGCGGTTCGGTCATCGAGCATAGGATAGATCAACATTTGAGCCACGGGCTGAACCTCGTGATTATCGACGATGCGCTGGGCCAAGCAAGCGGCCAATCCGCCGCCAGCGCTGATCCCGCCTATGGCTATTTTGTTGGGATCAATCCCTAGGGAATTTGCGTTTCTCTGAAGCCATAGCCAAGACGTCCAGCAATCATCAATCGCCGCTGGCCAAGGATGTTCCGGCGCGACGCGGTAGGTCGGAGATATTACCGTCACGCCGAGTGTTGCCGCGTACCAGCTTGCGGTTAAATCAGATTGCTTTGGATGACCACCGATTAAGCCGCCGCCGTGAAACAGCAGGAGAGCGTTTTTGGAAGTGGGTGAAAGGCTATCGGGTTTACAGACGCGAAACATCTGATCTTTGTCGATCTGTTCACTAATGGCGACACCGGGAATGGCCCCAAAATTATATGCCTTCATAATTTTTCGTGAAAACCATAATCCACCTGGCCAATCCATAGGCGGCAATTTCACTCGCGCGATTTTCGCATATATGGGTCTGAGATCAGGGTGGACGCGATCAATATTCATAGGTCATACCTCAAACGAGTTCTAACCGATCTGATCGATCAAAGCTTGCACCATATAGCGTGTGACTTCTTTGGTTCGGTCGAGCGAAAGCTCTCGTTCCTCGCGCAAACGCAGCCATGTTGAAAAGCTAAGGGCGTTATCAAGCGCGAGCAAAAGGTTTTTATAATCTGGAATATCTTTAGGCAGAATAGCCTTTACGCTTGCAAGCTCCTTCATCCGCGAACGTTTATAATCATCCATAAGAATGTCCGATTTAAACCGCCGAATGGCGCCTGCCGTATGAGGCACTCTAATTTTCTCCCAAATTGGCGCGTTACGGTCGCCAATTTCAAGGAGCTGCTCTTTCCAATCTGTACTTGTGAATGGTTTTAAGAAGAGCGGTAATACTTCGGTTTCTGCGAGAAGAATAAGCTCACGGTTAATCGTATCCATATCTTCGAAATGGCGAAAAACGGACCGCAGACCAACACCGGCGCGCTCGGCGATTGCCGCGGCGCTGGGCGCCATATCGCCTTCGACCATAAGATCCCACATCGCTTGCAGGATTTTCTTGCGTGATCTCTCGCTGCGTTGCCGCCGACCATCAGGTTTTGCGGCATCATCGCTGGAGATGACGGATAGATTTGTTTTTTTAACAGTCATGCTTGCTTCGTATCATCAAAGACCGTGTTCGTAAATAATTGCGTTACTATCAATGGGTAAGCGGACAATCGTGCCATCTTCGCTAACGGTTATTTTACCGTCAAATTCCGCCGCTGCGCCTTTAACAAACATCGGGATCAGGGAGTCACTCGGTAACATTGGCACGATATGATAAAGAACCAGATCTTTTGCGCCCGCTGCATTGGCTGTTTTGGCGGCGTCGACAGGTGAGGTGTGGTAGTCTTGTATATCGTAAAAAATCTTGGCAAGACGTTTCGCGCCATTTGCTGTCGCGCCGTTTTCCAGAGTTTTGACCATCTCCATATTGAGCGCTTCATGGAAAAGGACATCGACGCCTTTTGATGAGGCTGCAATATTTGGATTAGGAGCTGTATCGCCAGAGATTGCGATAGATCGATCTTTATAATCAATTCTATACCCAAAGGCTGGCGAGATCGGTTCATGACTGACCTTAAACGCCGTTATTTTCACATCGCCTTTTTCATAGATGCCGCGGCTTTTACCGGGCATTTTAATTTCGCTGGCGACCGCGCCAAATCCAGCCGGGTTAGCAATGTCTGCGCCGTGATGGGCTGTCCGATAAGTACTATCAATTTGGTAGGCCATATTAAAACCCTCGACGACTTTGGATGTGCCAACGGGGCCAGAGACTTTTGTTGGTGCCGAGCGTCCGCCGTTGATCCATGTGCCTAAAAGCATTTCGCCGAGCCCGTCCAAATGATCGGAATGAAGGTGGGTCAGGAATATTTGATCCGTGCGGCCCAGCGGGAAACCCATGGGGCCCAAATTACGGGAGCCACCTGTACCAGCGTCAAAAACAAAGGCTTGGTTACCCGCTAGAACGCCTATGCAAGGGCCGCTTCTTTTGGGATCTGGCAGAGGGGAGCCAGCCCCGCAGATGTAAACATGAAGCCCGTCTTCAAGATTGACTGATGGGTCAACGCCGATGTTTTCAAACACCATTTTGGCAAAGCCTTTTTCGACCATTTTAGGAACAAGAACTTGGCGTCCGATAAATAAGACTGCGAGCAGGGCGAGAGCGAAAATCGCTAGTTTTTTCATGTTATGAATCCTTCCTATTATAAGGAGAAACGGTTTCAATATTAAGCTGACCTTCGAGGCCAGCGGCGCGGTGGACGCTTATGGCCTGCCATTCGGGCGATATTGACATTTTCACGAGCGCTGCACGATTAGGATATTCGGCGATGGCGACCTCGTCCCATAAGTCATCAGCTTTGCCTATGGCGAGAAATGTCACGTCTCCTATAAAGGTCAGCTTTCCGTCAAATTTGGGCAAAATCTTTGCGACTTCTTTGGCGTATAAATTATAAGCCTCGCGACCAGTTAGATCGGTTTCGCGGCCATCTTGATACTCAGCTTTGTCTTTAAATCTCAAAAGATTGACCATGTAGATCGGTCCGGCAGGGCCAGGCGCCATCATTTCTTTTTGTTGCGCCGGATCGGTTGGATAAAGCTCGTTGGTAACATTCACGGCTTAAGTGTCTTTCGAAAGTTTTAGGGCTGAAAATAACATGGCGACAAGAACGAATTCTATGATGATGGGCTGCATAGTGGTTTCGCCAATGCCCGTAGATGCGACTTCAAAGAGCCGCCCGATCATTGTTAGTCCAAGCAGGGAGATGGAAACCCAGAGGAGATTGGATTTTCCTTTAAACAAGGCAAGCGCTGCAGCCCCGCCGCCAGTGAAAAACATAGCCCCAAAATCGCCAGAAATAGTCCCTCGGCCCGCTGCATTATCGGCTGATACACCTAAAATTCCGCCAATGATGTCAGGGGATAGAAAGGCGAGGCTTCCCATTATCAGGCAAAATAGCATGGGTATGAATATCAGTATATTTCTTACCATTGGTTTTCCTTCTATTTATCCGTCAGTTTTTGAAGTGCATGTTCGACGACCCAGAGACGGTCTTGGCCCCATGTGATTGTATCGCCGACGCGAAAGCTCGGAACGCCCCATATGCCGCGCTCCATCATTTCGGCGCGGTTGGTCTCGGCGATCTCTCGCCAATCCTCATTGCCCCAAATGTCTTTGGCGGCGTTCCAATCAAGTCCGGCGCGCTCTACAATTTTTCGAATGCCTTTAGGGCTTCCCGCATCAATGCCTTCGGCCCAGACACCAGCGAGCCAGCTCTTAACATATTCATAGCCGCGCCCTTGTTGCTCGGCCCAAGGGATCAGCGAGTAGCCAAGCTCGACAGGCTTGCCGACTGGGTCAAGGACACGTCCAAAAGGCACGCCCATACGTCTGGCTTCTCGGGCTGTATCCAGCGGGATGTATTTCTTTTTGTTGGGCGGCACAGGTAGTCCGCGCATGACCATAGGCAGGACAAAGCGAAGTTTCAGCTGCGCGCCGTAGGCGTCGGCTAAGACTTTGATGCGATCTCGGCTAATGGCCGTATAGGGAGAGCGAAAAGATAAGTACCAATGAAGCTCTGCGCCGGTCTTGCCTTGACCGGCAGGAACTGTCGGCGGGCTATATAGATTGGCCGATACGCCGCTTTTACGAATGCCAAGCATTGTCAAGCGATCCTCTAGATAATGTAGGCGATCTAGTCCCCAATACCATTCCCCGCCATAGTAAAGCGTAGCGCCTAAATAATGCCCAAGCTTGTCTCGACGTGCATCTGAAACAGAGGTATTTGCGGCCGAAGGTCTGTCCTTGAGTTCAAATTCAAGACCGGATTTTTTCGCAAGCCGCATGGCGTCCATTTTGGAATATTCAGTTAGCTTATCCCGTTCCGGCGCCGCGCCGTCATTGGGAGGGCTAACCAAATGAGTCAGAAGTTCAGCATTATATCGATCCGTAAATGTCCGGAGAGCCTTTTCAAGCAGTTGCGAATACGGGTCGGAAGGATCATGGAAAAATTCAACTTTGTGACCTTCGCCTGATTTAATGCGCTGAGCTTCAAATTTGGCACGGTGTTTATTAAGACGAGCTTCTCCGAGGAGTTTTTCGGCAATGCGGGGAACGATATAAGGTTTAATAGACATAGATCCTTATAGACTGAAACTAGGGCGCCTTTTCAAGCCCTCTTTCCAACGTTTAAGATTGGGCGTGTCATCTGAAATACGTTTTCCGACAACTTTTGCAAAATCAAATGAGCACGCCGCTGTAATGTCGGCGATGGATAGACTGTCGCTTGCGATGAACTCTCGGTCTTCCATATGCTCTTCTAGCATTTGCATGAAGTTTTCGATCTGTTGCAATCCGCGTTCAGCCAGCTGCGGAATCAAGGGGTAATTAAAAGGACCGGGAAGGGCTCGGTCTTTCATAGCTGGATTACTATTTCTAAAAGCGTGTCCTGCCGATATAGCTAGGCCAAATTCGATCTTTGATTGCCACGTTGCAATTTCTGCTTTTTCAAGGGTTGTCGTGCCCATGAGAGGGGGCTGTGGATAGGTTTCCTCCAGATATATGGCGATGCCTGCATTGTCGGTTAAGACGGTGCCGTCTTCGAGCTTTAAAGCTGGAATTGTACAGTTGGGATTTACTTTTCGATACTCATCGCCCATCTGCTGTCCTGTCATCATATTGATTTGAACCACGTCGTGAGGAACGCCTTTCTCAGCTAATATTATGCGCGCTCGTCTCGGACTTGGCGCCATTTTGAAGTCGTAAAATGTGATCGGCATAGATATTCCTAAATATAGTCTTGATTTTGATTATGACATTACTAGTGTCATATTGAGTTTGCCTTTAGAGGTAAACCATTATTTCCTGGAAACTATCAAGTAAGGATAGGAATATGCTGAAACTTCACTTTGCACCAAATTCGAGAGCCGGCCGTATCGTTTGGCTGCTCGAAGAGCTTGGCCTGCCTTATGATATCAACAAAATGTCCTTTCATCCCAAAGATCTGAAATCCGATGAACACCGCGCCCGTCATCCTCTCGGCCGTATTCCAGTATTGGATGATGGAGATGTCTCTATTTTTGAATCAGGAGCTATCGTTGAATATATTCTGGAGCGTCATAAAAACGGCGGGCTGAAACCGGCCGTGGATGATGCGATGTGGCCCTATTACCAGCAATGGTTTCATTACTGCGAAGGCATGATCATGCCGCCAATGAATACCATTGTCGTTCACACATTATTGCTACCGCCAGAGCGGCGCGATGATGTGGTGCTAGGGCAGGCGCAACGCCTACTGGGCAAGGCTCTAACACCTGTCGATGGGTGGATGGAAGGTAAGGACTATCTGATCGGCGACTTTTCTGCCGCCGATATTATGCTCGGCCATTCTATTTTTATGTCAAACCGTTTGGGCTGCGTCATAGACGAAATGCAGAATCTCAAAGCCTATGTGCAGCGGATCACAGAGCGGCCAGCCTTCCAGACCGCTATTACGATGATATAAGGTTATTAAGCAGCCGCGAGAGGCATGTCTTGTGCATCTTGCCACTGCTGGATTAGTCCCTTGCTATCGGCATCCCAAGGATGAAAGTCTTCTCTGAAATAATCTTTATGCGCGGGAAGATAGAGACGAACAAAACCTGTTTTTCCAAAGAAGAAATGGGTCATGCTTTTAAAAGTTTTCCATTTCCATAATTGCTTGTCATGGTGCAGCATTTTTAGGGCCACTTTCATCACGTTCCGTAGTAAAATCATGATCGAATATTTCATCACTGTCGTCCGCATTTTGCTACTGCCGCCTATTTGAGAAAAAACATCGAAGGCAACGGATTTATGTTCCATTTCTTCGACGCCGTGCCAGAGCCAAAGCTCTTTGATTGTCGCTTCCGCGTTATCCATATAGTCACCATCAAGCATTATTTCTGCCATTGAAGCGGTGAAATGCTCAATCGCGAGTGTGGATGCCAACTGGACTTCCGGAGTGACTTCGGGCTTGCTTTCGGCTTTGGCAATAATATCTAAGTAAACGCCTTCCATTTTATCGTGATCATAACCACGCTGGTCGCACAGCACTTTATTGTAACGTCTGTGCTCTCGGCTATGAATGCCTTCTTGTTGGTAAAAACCGCGGATTTCTTTGAGTAGTTTCGGGTCAGTAATACGGTCTTCGAAATGCCGGATTGAATCGATAAATTTCTTTTCCCCGGATGGGAAGCTCATGCTCATTGCGTTAAATACTGCTGTTAAGAACGGATCGTTCTCCATCCAATCTGTGGCTAAGGCTTTTTGTAAATCGAATTTGCGATTACGGGGTTCTATGGTTACGCCATCGGGCGTGCTGGATATAGTGGGTAGGGCAGTCATTGAAGACTCCTTTCATTCTTTGCCGGATAATTACGCTATGCGCCGTTGACATGGAGGGATATATTCGGACAATAAGGGAGATATATTCGGACAAGCACAGCGAGAAAATTATTTAATGAATAAAACGTCACTACACTCCGTCGATATGCTGAAGCAAATTCTTGAGCTTTTGTCTGAATACGAAATTGCGGCTGAGACATTCTTGGCACTGCCTGAACTAAGAGATTTAAGTCATAGTTTTGAAGGCGCGCCGGGAGAAAACGAAAGCGGCCAAATATTGTTGGCAGCCATAAAGTTATCTGGAGATCCGCATTTTTGTTTACGCTTGGGTCGGCGTGCCAAAATTAGTAATTTTGGGACTCTGGGGTTTGCCTTGATGAGCTGTGTCAATTTGCGGGAAGTTCTGCATCTGTTAGTTCGTTATCATCCGGTTTTGAATTTGGGTCCTAAATGGGAACTTACGACCATAGAAGGCGGCGCGGTTTTGCGCACGCCAACATCCTTTAAACATTCGGATGGGCACAGGGCTATGATGGAGACGGCTTTTTCTACGCTTTATGCCATCGGCGAAAACCTGTTGGACGGGCCCATAGAGCAGATCGAACTTCAATTAAATTACACTGCGCCTGCGCATTCCGATGTTTACGAAAAATACTTCGCAATGCCCGTCAAATTTGATCAACAGGCTTGTCAGGCAATCCTTGTAGACCATGATCTTGATCGATCTCTTCGTACGGCAAACCCAGCTGGCAATGTGATTCTCCGCGAGCAGTGCGAAGATATGCTTCGAAGTTTAAACCGGACAGATAATGTTTCAGCGGCGGTAAGACGAATACTCATTCATGCCGGGCGAGAGTTTCCGGATATCAGCGCGGTGTCGGATCAGCTGGGGATGGGGGAGCGCACATTACGCCGCCGTCTTAAAGATGAGGGCAGTAGTTTTCGGACTATCTGCGATGAAGTCAGGAATGTTTTGGCCTGCCAATATTTATCAACAACTCAAATAACGATTGCCGAAATCGCTTATCTATTAGGTTATTCTGAGACAGTGAGCTTTCGCCGGGCGTTTATCCGCTGGAACGCTCAGACGCCTCAGCAATATCGCTTGGAGTGAAATATCTCGGCAAGGCAGAAACGGCGCAAAAAGAGTTTGCGATTAGTTCGCCTCGGTTTAAACTAAGAAATAAATTTAAAGCCTGGATAAAACACATAATATGACCAAAGACACACTCTTTTTGCTCCCGCCTGGATTCGCTGCCAATGACCGGCGAGAATATTGCCCGGAATGCGCGGAAATGTGGGGTATTCTATCTTGGTTTCCAGGTATCAAGGAAAGCCTAAATATTACTTATGTGCCGATTGAGAAACCCCGCGCCGTTATGAGCGCTTTACTGGGCGAGCGAAATCAAAACGCGCCGACCTTGGTTCTGCATGAGGATAGCCCAGAATATGAAAATTGCGGTATCAGACACTATCGCGGGCAGCGTTTTGTCAATAACGCAAAAGATATTGGGAAATATTACGCCGCGCGTTTCGGGACGCCTGTCCCGCGCGGGAGTTAAATTTAGAAGCCGCTCACTCTGGACTTGATCCAGGGTCTCTATCTTAATCAGTCTAGATACTGGCGTGCGCCAGTATGAGCGGAGTTAGGGTTGGCTCGCGGCCGGCATATCTGGCAATTCAGGCGCTTCGCGTTGTTTCTTGTTTCCGGACTGTCTCAAATAAGTCAGCAAAAGCTTGCCATATTCGCGGATTAGTCTTTTGCGCCGTAGGCCATCTTTCCACCACGACCCTGCTGGATCATAGGCGACGGCATAAGGCGAAATCCTAACCCGTCCCGAGAGCGCGCTGATTTCAATTTGGGCGCGCGGCATGTGGTAGGCTGATGTCACCAATATAATATGCTCATAGCCAAGTGAGGTTAACCAGTGATGGGTTTCCTGCGCGTTCCCTATTGTGTCTAAAGCTTTGTAGTCGATGTCGACGCAGCAAGCGCCTTTATCACTGGGCAGCATTAAAAGCTCATAAACATCTGTTTCCGATAGGGCTTCATTGACGCCCGAGACCAAGAGCCGTTCGCCGTGGCCGTTTTCCAGCAACTTACCAGCGTGGCTAAGCCGATCGCCGCCTTTACCGGTCCAGACAACAATGCCGTCCGCAATCGGCATGGAGACGGCAGGTCTCATGTTTGATACTTTATTGGCAAATGTCACAAACCCGCTCAGCAGGCCCGCTGAGATGATGAGGATCAAATAGATCACGAAACGCGCCCAAGCTCGCTTTTTCTTTGATCTGCTTTTTGTCATGCGCGTTGTCTTTGGCCTTTTATTGTCTGCATTGTGCTGCGCCCAGCAGAGAGCGCGCTGATGAGACCCATAACAACCGCTAGTAGGATAAGCCAGAGCAGATCGCTCATCTTGACATCTAATTTTAGTCCGCTGCTATCTGTGCCCAAGTTTTGCCAAACCATGAAAACGGCTACAAACATGATCGCGAGAACGGTTCCCGTAATGGCGGCTTTGAAACCGAGAGATAAAAACCTTTTCACAAACAATCGCGCGATAAATTTATCGGTCGCGCCGACTTGACCAAGGACATTGATGATGTTTTGGCGGGCTCTTAGAACGGACTGCGTCGCAAAGCTGGAAATCGCTACGGTCGAGGCGATCATCAAAGAGAGTAGGCCCATGAGCGCTAATCGCAGACGTTGCCATGTGGTCGATAAGTTTTTACTCCACTGACTGTGATTGTCATAGCTGGCGGAAATGCCCTTGGCTGACAGTTTGTTCGTCAGGGCGGCTACATCCAATTTGCTGTCATCTACACTCAGGCGGATGAGGGCAGGTAAGATGATATCGTCTGGCAGGCCAAGCTCACCGATCCAAGGGTTGAGAAGTTTTCGGTTGTCGGCATCTGAGACGCGCTGCGCCGATTTAATACCTGAAGTTCCGCGCAATATCTCAACGGCTTGATTGACGTGAGCATCAATATTTTGCGGCGTGTCAGAAATGACTTGCAAGGTGGCGGTGGACTTTAAATCATTTTGCCAGCTCGCACTTTGGCGCATACCCATAAGGCTCGCAATTAAGGTGAGAGCCGCCAAAAAGGCCATAATGACCATGATGACAAATAAAGGCCGTTCTTCGGCTTGGCCGGGCGGCAGGATCGGTGTGGGCTTGTCGTGACTCACAATGCGCTCCCCGTTTTAACTATGCCGTCTATGATTTGGATAGAATCAGCATCGACGCCTTGCACCAGGCTGGTGTCATGGGTCGCAATCAAGACGGTTGTCCCGGTGCGGTTCATCTCCATGAATAGCCGTAGGAGCTTTTGCCCCATAGCCGGGTCAACATTGCCAGTTGGTTCATCCGCGATTAAAATTTCTGGTTTGTTCATCACGGCGCGGGCGATGGCCACGCGCTGTACTTCGCCGCCAGATAAAGTTTGGGGCAGGGCGGTTAGTTTTTCCCCTAGTCCGACCCAGGATAATAGCTCTTTGGCATCTTCGGTATATTTAGAGACGCTTTGTCCTGCCGCTCGAAATGGTAGTGTGGCATTTTCAAAAACATTTAAATGAGGGATGAGAGCAAAGTCTTGCGAGACAACGCCAATTCGCCGTTTTAGGATTTGCCGAGTTTCCCTAGACGCTGCCATCGTATCTTCACCGAAAAGACTGACCAAGCCTCGGCTTGGCGATAGCGCTAAATATATCAATTTTAGTAAAGATGATTTCCCAGCACCAGATGCGCCGGTCAAGAATGTGAAAGATTTACGGGCAAGGGCGAGATTAACGTCAGAAAAGATTTCTGGCTCTCTGCCATAGCGCATACTGACCTTGTCAAGCTGGATAACCGGCTTGTCACTGTTCTCTTGTTCTTGCGAAGTTATCATAATAGGGTTTTACCTAACGCAGAAAAAACGAATCGGGAAGTCCATGATACTTACATGCCCAGACTGTTCTACGAGATATTCCACTAAACCGGAAGCTATCGGCCCAAATGGCCGCACTGTACGCTGTGCAAATTGCTCAGCGACGTGGTTTGTGGCTGCCGAACCGGATATTATGGAGCTTAAAGAGCAGCAACGCGCAGAAGAAATTGTTCGCGAAACGCCCGTATCGGCACAAGTGTCAGTGCCAATGTCGGATCAAACAGGCTTTGGCAGCTCTTCTTCTAGCCCTTCGTCTGATCGCGCATCCGAGTTTGGAAACGATGTTGTGGATAAACCGGTCATGGGGGCTCATGTGCAAATTCGGGATATGGCTGACCAGCGCCGTAGAAATCAGCGGCTTATGGGAATTTCTATGGTTTGGGTGATAACCTTGGGCGCGCTTATAGCTGCTGCTTTGCTAGGGTACTTCCTGCGCCATAAAATCGTGGAACGCGCACCAGCCGCGGCCTCGATTTATCAGGCGTTTGGAATTTCAGTCAAAGATAAGGGACTTGATTTCGAAAACCCAAAAACACGTAATGTTGTTCTTGATGGACAGCCAACCCTAGTGGTCAACGGTCATATTCGGAACCGCTCCGCTGAAGCGCGGCAAGTTCCATTGATCGAGTTGTCTTTGGTTAATGCTTCAGGGGAAAAAATAGTGAGCTGGGCTGTCCAACCATCAAAGGACATGATCCCGGCCGGAGGGCGTATGGAATATATTTCGGAATATCCAGACCCACCGATTGACGCCGCATCTTTGAAATACCGGTTTTTGGATGATGATGAAGTCGTGCCGGCTTTAAACCCTGAAAAAACGTCCGCGGATGAGAAAGACAAAGGGTCTACGGCTCCGGTTCCTCAAGAGTAATTGTTACAAAGGTTTGGTGATTATTTGATTGGCGGGATTATTTTCATGAGAATTTCTGAAAGTATTGTATCTTGTTCCGAAGCTGTCATTTTACTAAGCTCGAGAGGACGCTCGGTTCTCCCTGATATCATGAGCTCGGCAAGACCGTGAACCATCGCCCATGATGCTATAACTTGTTTCATAGCATCCGGATCGGCGTAGGGGTCCGTTTCTAATCTATTTTGAATGTCGTTGATCAATCTATCGAATGTCGCGATTGAGATGCGGGCAAAATTTTCGTCGTTTCGATCAGGTTTTTCCGATGAAAACATTAACCGGAATAGGGCGGGGTTTTCTGTTGCAAAACTTATATAGGCCAAACCTGATGCAATTGATTGAGATATAGGATCCGTTTTTGCATGACGTTGCCGCTCGATCTGAGCCGCTAATAACCGCTCATAACCTTGGGCAGCAAGCGCAGTTAGCAGCCCGTTTAAGTCTTTAAAATGATGTGAGGGCGCACCGTGACTAACACTAGCACGCTTGGCGACAGACCGTAATGAGAAAGCTTCTAACCCTTTTTCTGATAATTCTATTTCGGCAGCACTTAATAACTCGGACGGGAGGTCCCCATGATGGTAGTTCTTTTTGAATTTAGTTTTGGAAGGGGGTTTCGTGGTCATTTCTTCTTGTAACTTTTTGTCTTGACACTGTCTAGACTGTTGTGGAATACCCCTAATCTAGACAGCGACTAGATTCGATCAACAACAGAACTGGAGTTAATCAAATGAGAAAATGGATTTTTAGAATTCTAATTTTCGTAATTATTATGAACTTGCTTAGTTTTGCTTTCGTTGATCGGGAACTCAGTAAAATGTTTGGGGGACACACAAAAGTCGCAGAAATATCTCTCGTTGAAAATACCGATTCTAGCTTTGCCGTTGTTAACGCCACGGTTTTGGTTCCTTCAGCTAGTGACTTTGTTCCAAGTCAAACAGTGGTCGTGCGAGACGGAATTATAACGTCTGTGGGAGCGAGTAGGGATTTTCCCAGTGATTTGCGAATAATTGACGGCACTGGGATGTTTCTTGTGCCAGGTTATACAGACTCTCATGTACATTTATGGGAGAGCGAAAATGACCTGCTTCTATACTTAGCCAATGGGGTGACTCAAATTCGTGAAATGAATGGGAGTGAGGCTCACTTGCAATGGAAGGCTGAAATCGCTGAAGGTAGGCTTGGCCCCGATATGTTCGTCGTCGGCCCACAAATCGCCAATTTTGGATTTCTAACAGGTTGGTTTCAGGCTTGGACGCAAAACAAAATCAATGTGCGATCAGCAGGTCAAGTCGAGCGAGCTACAAAACGATTAAAAAACAAAGGCTATGACGCTATTAAGGCTAGCTCTTTTCTGGATAAATCTGGCTATGAAAATCTTAGCCAATTCGCTATTGAAAACTCCTTACCTTTAGTTGGACATATTCCTATGGCTATCGGTTTGGAGAGTTTGTGGAGCTCCTCTCAATCCGAAGTTGCTCATGTTGAAGAAATCATGAGTGCCCTCAATAGGGAGTTTGGTGGTTATGATAGCCAGAACACAAATGAGTTTCTGGAGTTTGTTCAAAGCCGAAGCGGCGAGGTGGCAAACCGTCTTCGTCAAAATAATATATCTGTGACAACAACCCTTTGGTTGATGAACAGCTTCAAGCAGCAAAAATCTGATCTCGACGGAATTTTGCAGAGCGTCGAGCTTGAATATGCAAATCCTGGAATTACCGAGGGAACCGTTATCACATCTAGAGGCATGGGGTGGCTTGAGGGTGTAAATATTTATCGTTGGCCTGATGACTTTCCCGCAGATCGTCAGCAAAGAAGCCTTACATATTGGACGGCATATGCTAAAGCTCAGCACATATTGCTAAACGCCTTTTTAGCTCAAGATGTCTCCCTTATGGTAGGGACTGACACCAATGTTCCTGTCACAGTTCCCGGTTTTTCATTACATGATGAAATGATAACTCTTAATGACAACGGAATGACACCGGCGCAAATTTTAGCCGCTACAACATCTGTTCCCGGAAAGTGGATGAAAATGAATACGGGAGAAGTCAGCGTCGGGTTCAAGGCTAATTTGGTTCTCCTAAAAGAAAACCCGCTTGAAAATATTAAGGCAACAGACACAATTGAAAAGGTGATTGTAAACGGCCGAGTGCTTTCCCGAACGGATCTTGATCAAATGTTATTGGCGGTCAAAAATGCCAATGATCAAAGTCGCCGTATTGAGCTTGACGATTAGTGATTTTAAAACCGTTTCAGCAGTCGTTCGAGATAATCTCGCTCTTGCTGCTTACGTTCTTGTTCGGCGGCGCGGCGGCGGATTTCGTCTTGTAGTTCGCGCGAACGTGTCGCGTTATCGCGTTGATCAAGATCAGCCTGGCTTTGCTCGTCATTTGTTCCATTGCCATCACGCCCCAGCGGGTCGTCTTCGCCGTTGCCGGCTTCTAGGCCGTTTTCGCCTTGTTGATTACGAGCTTGTTCTGCAAGACCACGCCCAGCTTCACGAAGGGCGGCGATAGCTTCACCTTGTTCGTCTTGGGCTATGCCCATATTGCCGTCGCGGAGCGCATCTTCGGCCAGTTCCATAGCGCGGCGCGCATTTTCTAGCGCTTCGCCAGGGTCAATACTGACACCGTCTTCGCCTTCTTCATCGCCGAGGCCTGAACCTTTACGTTGTTCATCGCCTTCACCCACTTCGGGCAGGGCGTTCTGGGCGTTTCCTAATAGTTCTTGCAAGCGCTCTTGAACATCTGCGAGATCTTTAGGGCTAAGGGGGGAGCCATCACCGCCGGATCCAGACTGACTGCCGTTTGGTTTTGAACCGGGCAGTCCCTCAGAACCTTCTTGCTGACCTTCTTGACCCTCTTCTCCTGCACTACCTTCTTGTTCCTGATCACGCTGGGCCTGCTGAGTGTCGTCACGAAGTTCTCTTTGCTCGCCTAATAGATCGGCGAGGTCTTCGAGAGCTTCTTTCATTTCTTCGCTCATTTCGCCGGGCATGGATTGACCGCCGCCGCCGCCGCCAGATGAGAGCTGGATTTCTAGGTTCTCAAGAAGCTCGGCGAGCTGAGCCAGCGCGCGGCGAGCCCCTTCGGAATCGCCTTGGCGATTGGCTTCTTCTATAGCGTCTAGAAGCGCCTGAATTTCGTCCATACTAACGCCGCCGCCTTCACCGCCGCCGCCCGAATCGGCCATATTGCCTTCTTCGATAGCTTTACGCAGGAGTTCTTCGCGGTAACGATCCACGGCTTCATTATAGCGTTCAAATAATGTGTCGATTTCGCGCTGCGGCGCGCGTCTGGCCATGCCATCACGCAGGGCGGCTTCGGCCTCTTGCATTTCTTCAAGGGCAGATCCTAGCGTCCCAAATTCAGCCCGCAGAGCAATGTTCCAAAGGTCTTCGGGAATACCGCCAAGTTCTGCGCTGTTTCTTGCATAATGCAGCCGTGAAGACACATTGCGTAGGCCCATATAGATAGCCGGGTCTTGAAAAAGACTTGCGGGACGGTCGGTAACGGCATCGATTAAAACGGCAGCAAGCTGCACGGATTCAGGCGCGCGTTCCATTCTGAATTCTGGTTGCCACGTATCAAACCATGGCTGATTACGCCATTCTTTACGGCTAAGTCGTGGCAATTCTTCATATTCAGCTTGTCCGGCCATGACCAGACTGCGTTGCTCGACAATGGCTTTAGCCAGCGGTTCTACGAATATTTTATCAGGGACAGTGAAATAGACAATGTCAGAGCGGGCCTGCTGACCGAGGCCGTCCTCGGCAGATAAAACAGCCATGACTTTTTTCCCGGCCCATTCATGTTTGGTTAGATTGAGCGCGGCATTTTCTTCATCGGTTTTTCGAATACTGCCGCCGATGGGGATAGGGGCGACGCGAACTAGATCGGGCGCGGTTTCATCATCTTGCAATAAAGTCATCACCAAAGACAAATCATCAACGCCGTAATCATCATTTATTGAAAACGAAAAAGATAAACGATCGCGTTTATCGGCATCAGGTTCACGGACAAAACTGACTACGGGATGCCGGTCTTTGAGGGCCTTAATTTTCCAGTCCTGGCGCGTTTCGCCAATGCGCCACTGTGCGGTAGAAGTTTCATTGATGATAGCGCGGGCTTCAAAACTGTCGGGGCCAATGCGGGTTAGGGCTAAGTGCCGAGAGCCTCTTTTTCCTTTAAGCTTTAACCGGGTTGGGTCTTTGGTTCCGATCACGCGGGCGACCAGTTCTGAGCCTACCGGAATTTCAACTTGGTTGGTATTTTTGAAATATATTGGCGGGCGGCCTGTATAAGCTGGCGGGTCGACCCAAGCTTCAAAGGTTATGTCATCATTCATAGCGCCGCTAACCCAGCCCGGCGTGAGGGCATGGCGCAGGCGCTCAAAACTATCGCCGGTTCCTATCATCAGAGACAAGACAATGGCTATGGGCAGGGTGAAGCGTAGATAATATTTATCAATACGGGCCAACACCGGACGTAGGCGAGGCGGCATTAGGTTACTTACCGCTGTTTTGGCTTTATTGTAGTGAGCTTCCCAGCCTTTATCTGATAGAGCGGGACGATCATGCAATGTGTCGAGCGGGCGATGTTTGACGTCTGAATCCGCTTCAACACGGCGCCTGGCGGCCGAGACGTTGGGCCGTTTCAATTTTGAGGCTTTGATAAACGATAAAACCAGATAGACGATCGCTGCGATTAGTATGATTAAGCGAAAGGGATCACCGATCCACTGCCATAATCCCGAAAAGCTTCCGATTAAAAATAGCGATAGCAAAACCGCGGCTCGGGCAAAAACCGGGCTATATTGTTCCCAATATAGATAGCCTAGCGCGCGTCGAGTGAGGCGCGAAGCTTTCTTGAGGAGTATGTCGGTCGTCGAGGACATCAAATCGTTATAGGACGCTTTGATTAATTAATGCATTAAAATTACATAATATTTCGAGAAAAATTACCGTAACCAATGTGGAATTTTTTCAGTTTTAAGAATGTCTTCGACGGTGGGTCGCTCGCGAATGATTTGATATTCATCGCCATTGACTAATACTTCCGGAATGAGCGGCCTTGTATTGTACTGGCTGGCCTGCGACGCGCCGTAGGCGCCTGCCGAGTGGATGACCAAAAGATCGTCCGCTTTCATGGCAGGCAGGGATCTGTTTTTGGTAAAAGTATCACCGGTTTCGCAGATCGGTCCGACCACATCATAGAGTGTTTCTTCAAAATCAGAACCCGGCGCTTTGACAGGTTCCATGTCGTGATAAGCATCATAAAGGGCGGGTCGCAATAAATCATTCATGGCCGCATCGATGATCAGAAAATTTCTATCTGCGCCTTCTTTGGCATAGATGACCTTAGACAGTAATACGCCTGCATTTCCTGCAATCATACGGCCAGGTTCAAATATCATTTCGACGCCTAAATCTCGGGTTAGGTCTTTGACCATAGCGCCGTAAACAGATGGCAAAGGCGGGGCTTTTCGATTGTCCCCATAAGGGATGCCAAGCCCGCCGCCAATATCAAAGCTCTGAATATCGTGCCCGGAAGCGCGTAGGCGCGTGACCAAACCGCTGACTTTCTGGATCGTGGCTTTAAACGGCGCTAGGTCATCGATCTGGCTACCGATGTGAACATCAACGCCGACAACTTTGATAGCTGGTAATGACGCGGCGAGCGCGAAGGCCTTTTCTGTATCTTTCCAAGCAACGCCGAATTTGTTTTCAGCTTTGCCTGTAGAAATTTTATCATGACCGCCCGCCGTGACATTGGGATTTACCCGGAAAGCGATATTGGCGATTTTACCCATATCAGCGGCGGTCTGATTGAGTGTTTCGAGTTCAGGGCGGCTTTCGACATTGAAAACTCTGATGCCGGCATCAAGTGCGAGGCGCATTTCATCGGGCGTTTTACCCACGCCGGAAAAGACGATTTTATCGGCTGGAATGCCAGCCATCAACGCGCGGCTTAATTCGCCGCCGCTGACAACATCTGCGCCGCATCCGAGTTTGGCCAGGGTCGCTAGGACCGCTATGTTTGAGTTGGCCTTAACCGAATAGGCAACGAGCGCGGGAACATCTTTAAATGAATCCGCAAAAACCTTGTAATGGCGCTCAAGCGTGGCGGTTGAATAGACATAGACGGGCGTCCCGACCTCTTCGGCGATTTGACGTAAAGGCACGCCCTCGGCATGCATTTCGCCGGCATTAAAATCAAAATGTCGCATAATTTATGACGGAGTATCGGATGGGGTCTCGTCAGGCGCAGTAGTTTCAGGAGCTTGGGGCTGTTCTGTTTTTTTATCGCCCCAAAGCGGCGGCGGCGTTTTAAGATTGCCCTTAATACCGCAGCCCACCAGAACAAAGCTGGAAATCAAAGAAGCAATGATGAGTTTACGGCGCATGGGGGTCTCCATATTTTGGGTTCTTTTAACGCTGCATTTGCTAGGCGTCGAGTCGGAAGATGTAATATGACAGCATTATTTCACTATGAATGTTGCAATTTCGATTTCGTCGTTATCATCCAAAAGTTCGACGATTATTGTTTTTGTGACTTCATTCTTTCGCGCAAAGTTCTTAGTGATGCGTGTCCGAACAGTGACCGCGCCGTTGGGGTTATATTCGCTTTCCGAGTAAAAGTCGGTTTTGACAGAATATTCTCCGCTCGGCGCTTTTCTTAACAGATATTGTTCGGGCCCGTATCCATCGGTCATGTCGTTTGAAACTTGGCCACCTATTGCCGTGAGTTGATTGCTATAAGACGCTTTTTCATCCGTCGGCTCATAGACCCATAAATCTATGTCGGCGTGATCGATATTCCAATCCATGACAATGCGTTGATCAACATCGAGCTTTTTGACAAGGGCTTTGTCTAGTGGATTATGTTTTCGGTTTTTGGAGGAGAGATATGGGATAATGGCATTAGCTTCCATCAGGGCCACTAGCTCAATACCGTCATAATCTTCACCTTCCATAAAGTCCCAAGGCGTACGAATAATATAATCCAGTTCGTTTAAGGCCCGAATGTAATCATTTTGAGCCGCTCGTCCTGAAGATTGTTGTGCGCGATCTTTTAAAGCGATTGCCAAATTATAATAAGATTGGGGTAGGTTAGGCGCAATCTCAAGCGCTTGTTCGTAGAGTTCAATCGCTCGGTCAAAATCCCCATAGGTCAGCAGGCGATGAGCCACCAATGTATAAGTTTCAGTGTTGGCTGACGGTAATTCAAGCGCCCCAACGATAATATGCCGCGCGCTTTGATTATCGTTATTCTGTGCGAAAAAGTCAGCCATTTCTAGGTAATAGGCTGGCAGATTTCCATAAATTTTTTGCTGATTCTTGTAAGTCGTATGCCATTCAGATTTTGCAGATGCGGCCATAGCTTTCAGATAAGGGCGATCAGGGGACCATTTACGGATTTCAATATCAATGGTTTCCCCGAATTTTGAACCCATAACAACGACCTCATCGTCGGTTCTGCTTCTCCGTGAACCTGTAACAATGATCTGATCGTCTCCTAATAAGTTTTGCGTGACTATAGGCGCGGGTTCTTGCAAGTCCTCATAAGTGACGGTGCCATCCCAATGTCGTACTGCACTTCTTTCTGTGTCTTCTATAGCAAGAGGTGGTTCTGTTAACGCATGGGATGGTTCAATATCATATTTTTCAGTCCACCAATCTATTTGGTCTTCCCATATATCTATGATGTCATCGAGGCGATCCTCTTTTTCGTCAGATAGTTCTACTTGGTAGTCAGAGTGCTTTTCTTTATAGGATGACATGAGCTCGTTCGGGTAATCAGATGGAGGTTTTACTTCCGCTGATACATAATCCTCAGGGTCTTCTAGAACGAGTAAGGCACTTTCTGACCCAGCTAAGGAAAAGGGCCGAGAAAAATTAATGATTTCTGAAATTGACTTACCTTCGGCTCTTAAAGTTTCCGCTTCAATCGCCGCCCATAAAGTAATCGGGGCTAATGAGTTGCGGGATTTGGAAATCTCTGCGCGCCTACGAATTTTGACTATATTGCCGTTCCGGTCTTTCAACGTAAGCTTCGAACGGCGCGACTGTTTTTTAATTGGCGCGATATAAAGTCCGTTGTCCAATGATCCTATCCAATGGCCGCGCTTAAAATTTGAATTCGAGATAAAAGGGCGTGGCGATTGAGAGAACGTAGCAATGACCATGTTTTTATCAAATTTATCCGGAATGACCCAGCCGCCCGTGCTATTGGCAAGATTTTGAAAGAAGGAAATATTTGGGTCTGAGGATGTCGAGAGGCTATAAATTGGGCAATCTGGTAAACTGAGCGCTTTCCCGCCGAGTGTCGAGCGGCCGTCTGAGACGAAAATACAGATATCCGCACTGGTTTGGAAGTCGAGTAGAGCTGCGAAATCACTGCCGCCATCATAGTGAATGTTGTTCAAGTCGTTTAGAACGGAAATGCTTCCGTTTGGACCTGAATATGTTTTATCGCTCATAATGCGACCAGACCCGGAAATAAGCCGGATACTTTCCGGTGACGCTAAACTAAGAAACGTCTTGAGGGCACCAATTTCCTTGGCATGATTATCGGTTTGACGCGATAGCGATTGATCCCAAATAATGACAATGTCTTTGGGGATGAAATCTGTTTGAGACACTAGCTTGGAGCGTTCATCTGGCGTTAGCCTAGTCACAAAAAATGGGCCAGCTTTTGGGTGTTCTAAAATTTCAGCTAATGGCGTTTTTCTGTCAGGCGCTATTGCTAGCTCAAGTTCAAGCTTCGCATTTTTTGCTTGAAATATACCAGTTTCAGTTTTGGAATATGCCAAGTCATCGACGGTGTCTTGTGGGAGGTCGAGCCATATGTTTTTTATGAGGCGATCATAATTTAATGCCCACTTTAATCCATTTTCAGAAGGGACGGCGAAGCCAAGGCGAGTTTTTCGAGTTTCTCCGGGCTCAACTGGATATATCCGAGTTTTATAGCGATTGTCAGAAATTCGTTCGGCAATACCAGGGTCAATGTTTTCTACAACTTTATCTGTATAGATTTTTTCGGCGCGTTGTTTTTCAGTTAAGACACCGCTGACAAGGACCCCATCTATATCAAGTGCGTAGTCATTGATGATAGCGCCTTTGGGCATGGCTAGGAGAAATTCAGCTTCCTCCTCATCATCGCCATGATTAAATAAGGTTGCTTCGATCGTAATTTGGAAGGCACCGAGGCCGGGGCTAAGTTTAACTGAAATGTCCTGTAATGAAATTGGATTGCCGGTATCTTGATCAGATTGATTTCTACTTCTGACTTCCAGATCAGGAAGCGCGTAACTATTGATTGAACAAAGTAATGAAGCCAAAACCAATGTTATCAATTGTAAGAAACGCATTTTAGCTCCACCAGATTAATGAAGTTCTACACCGATTTTTACAGCGATTCAAATTACAAAGGGTCATGGTTCAAATTTGGTAAGCTTTTTCATACTTGGCAACGAATTGATAGGAATTGTCAAATAGAGGGCATTGTTTTGAAGTTGAAACACATCTCGATCTCGTCGAAAATCGATAAAAAATTTCATATGAAATCACCAAAATTTCTCATAATGTCGCGTGAAATCACTGATTATTTCTCATAATACTGGATATTTGAGGGAAGGCTCAAGGGCGCGCGGTGAATTTTGGTCAAACTGCGCACCACATAAAGGTCGAATCTCGTGATATTTTCGAGGATGTGGGCATCGAAATATTCTCTCATCCGCCATCATTGCATAATCTCATGGTGTTTTATTATGTGCAATATGACCAATAATTCACTGGTCCATTATTAGGCGAGCTTTTACAGCGAGTGCCAATGGAGGCTGTATGCGTTTAATGAAATTTTTAGTGGTTAGTATGGTTGTTTCTGCGCCGATGTCCGGGGCCGCTTTTGCAGCGGATGATGCTGATCGACCGCGCGAACGCATTGAATGTGTGCCCGGTAAGAAATTCGCCAAATTGGTCAAGAAAATCGGTGAATTAGGACCGGAGAAGCGAGATACAATCGATCCCGCGCCAAACTTTACAATTAAGCCAACTGATGGCGGCGGAATGCCAGGCCGGTTTTTCGCTAGAACGGGAACTAACGAAATCAATTTTGAAATAAGTGAGGAAGGCCGCGTTTTAGAGTTTTTAGAAAAGTTCCCAAGGGATAAAAAGTCTGAATTTTGCTCAGAGGACCCAAGCCGCGAAGGTATGCTAAAAAGTGAAAAGGCATTTGAATTTTCAATGGAATTCAATGTCGAATTTCGCAATGATAGCGGCAGCTATTCGATGGCCGAGCTTAAGGACGGCCTCAAAGACGGTAAGTCTGTCATCAAGAAAATTGTGCCGGGCCCTGTCGCGCTCTTGATACCGAAAATGACGCACGTCTTAGTGCAATTTGATGAAGCGGATGCGCTGTTTGGATTCCAAGCTTTTAAGAATGACGCCCTAGTAGGGGATGCCGCATTTGAACGGGCGGGACTTGATTATTTACTGTCTTATGAAGGATTGGAAGCCATGGGAGCGGATGAGTTGCGCATCTCTGGCGGGGCTCATAAAATATTTCCGTCCTTGAGTCTGGAAAAGCTTAAGAAGCACGACATGATCCGTGAGGAAGAAGATGACTAGCATTTAAGATTTAAGGCTATAATTGTTTGACCTTGTATGGGATATTGATACATAAATTATTCAATTATCTTATCAGGTAAGGCCGCAAAACTTATGCGTAAAGCCGTCAAATTTCTTTCTTGGGCGTTAGTCCTAATCCTGTTTTTGGTCATCGCAGTGTTGGTATCTGGATATTATACCCTTCATCCCAAGCCTTATAAGAATTTCGATTGGAATAGTGTTAAGTTTGATCAGGCCGTCTCTCCTGAACTGGCTGCAAAAACAGATTTTACTCTAATAACCTTTAACGCGGGTTTTTTGGATTTACGCATTCAAGGCAAAACCAAGTTTATGCCAACGGACCATATTGAGGCGCGTCTGGCCGCAACGCCCACGCATCTGTTGGCGCGTGATGCTGACCTTATTGCCTTTCAAGAGGTTTATGAAAAAGCCCACATCGATTTTTTGATTGAAGAGTTGAAGCCAGTATATCCGCATTATTATTTCCAGCACAACAGCCGCCTAAAGCTCAATAATGGTTTGATGCTGTTTTCTAAATATCCCCTGAATGATCGCAAAGGTATGTCGCAACCCGAAAAAGGCCCGCTGGACGAGCGTTTCTTGGCCGATAGAAGCCTGTTATCGGCTGTTGTGGAAATCAAAGGTAAACGCATTAGCATCGTTAATTTGCATGCCACATCTGGCGGAACACTTTATAGCTCTGACGATCCCAAGATCAATGCTATGCGAGGGCGGCAACTACAAACAGCAATTGATTTGGCTGGTTCCAAAGATACAGACTATGAAATTATTCTTGGGGACATTAACGCCGGCCCGATTGTTTCCCGCGAAAATTATCAGCTGTTTAGCTATAATTCTTATGTGGATACTCATTGGGCCTATAGTGGGGGTGCAATTACGTTTCCTGAAACAACATGGGCCGGCGATAATTACCATAACGCCATTCGCGGTTACGCTGCGGACATTCAGCAACGCATTGATTTGATCTTTTTCTCAGATAGCCTTGCGGCAGAGGCGGTTTTGACGAATGCGCAGCGTCTTTACACCGAAGATTCAGTTGAAATAGACGATAATCTCTCTGTGCCTTTATCCGATCATTATGGCCTCGAAGTGAGTTTTGAATTTAAGTAAACTCTGTATAATTTGGATTTGGTATTTCCTAATTATTAGGCCTATGGTCGGTCTATGCGAAATATACTTATTCTCTTATCGATTCTTCTTGCAGGCTGCTCAGCGAAGACGGCAGATAAACCTGAATTGACGGGCCATGCTGAAGCGTCCGTGCAGATAGAATATCCGGGCCAAATCGATACCGAATTGGCATCCCGATTTTCATCGCTGGCCATAGACTGCGTAGACCGAGAATACCCCAATAAAATTTCCCGAACCTATAAGGATGATGCTGAAATAGGGTCGCCGCAGGACTTGTTTCCGGTTTTTTATGGTTGTTTTGACTGGCATTCTTCTGTGCATGGGCACTGGCTATTAGTGCGCCTATTACGGGTTGGCCCTCAAGACGCGCCTTGGCGAGAGCCTGCGATTGCCAAACTTGATGCGAGTTTTACGGCCGAGAACGTAGCCGGTGAGCTCAGAAATTTTGCGCAGGTCACGCCGGGGTCTTGGGAACGTCCCTATGGGCTAGCTTGGTATCTTCAGCTCATGGCAGAACTGCGTCAATGGGATGATCCGATGGCCAAAAGATGGCTTACGGAATTAGAACCGCTAGAAATGGAAATCGCGGATAGTCTTCGAAAATGGCTCCCGAAACTAGCTTATCCTATTCGCTTAGGCACTCATAATCAGAGCGCCTTTGCTTTTGGTCTTATGCTGGATTGGGCCCGTACGTCAGGCGATGGCGATATGGAGCAGTTAATTGTTGACCGGTCTCGAGCGTTTCATTTAAATGATGTGAACTGCCCTTTAGCCTATGAGCCTTCTGGTGAAGATTTTCTATCGCCTTGTTTAATGGAAGCGGATCTGATGCGCCGTATATTAACGCGGGAAGAGTTTTCTATTTGGTTTGACGCCTTCATGCCAACGGTCCCAACGGACGGTTCAGGGGATTGGCTCGCGCCCGGTATCGTGAAGGATGTCACTGATGGAAAATTGGTTCATTTGGACGGCGTCAATTCTTCAAGGGCCTGGAATCTCTATAATATCGCCCGCGCATTGCCAAGCAACGACCCCCGTATTCCGTCATTAGTCGCTGCCGCCAAAATCCATGCTGATACTGGCGTAGCGGCGGTATCAGATGAGCATTATTCAGGCTCTCATTGGCTTGCCAGCTTTGCGACCTACTTGATGACTGATAGGGGGCAAACGTCATCAACTGAAATTATGGCACAAAAGTTGAGATTGCCAGAATATATAACATTCGCAACTGACTCTGCTATTGTTAACCCAATAAGACAGAAAGCGGTCTCGTACGTGTTGAATGACTTTGAGGGTAATAACCTAAAGAATTTCAAATATGAACTTTTCATTGAATCAGCTGGTACGGAAATGTTGATACATATTATTCCCGTCAAACCCTCTGTGAGAGGCGGGGGAATTACGTGGCTGTTTACGCAAAGTGAAGCTGACCAATCATACGAGTTTATTAGAAAGAGTTTTCAACGTTAAAAATAGACTCGCGTGATCGGCGTCACGTCAGACCCCCAAATCTAAGTTTATGTTGAATTATCAACTTAACTTAATTGGGGGCTTTCCTATGAAAACTTTATCTAAACTTTTACTCGGCGCGGCGGCATCAATCGCTATGTCCGGTAGCGCATATGCGCAAAACCTTTTCTCTGATATGCAACTGTCAGATCAATTTCTTGCTAATGCGGTTCAGCTCGACGGTCAGCTACGCAGCCGGCAAGTTACGCTAGATGACAAAATTGGCGCGCAACTTTTCGACAAGAAAAATCCGGCTGAATCTGTGTCTCTTTCAATGTTTCCGGGCCGGGTCATTACGCTGAAGAAAACCGACTTCGACCGTAATATGGGCGAGGGCACACGTAATTGGAGTGGCCGCGTCGAAGGGTTTGAAGACGGATTTGCAACGCTCGTACGTCTGAAGAATGATCGTATTATCGGTCATATTCAATATGGCGGCGAAACCTACCGGATTACGCCCAAACAGGACGGCATTCATGTCATCTCTGAGCTTTCACTGGATCATTTACCGCCAGAGGAACCACTTTTGACATTCCCTGAAGATGATGTGACGTTCAAGAAAACCAAACTGAACAAAAGTCCTTCAGCATTCTCTCCACGTATTCGGCTATTAGTGTTTTATACGCCAGCGGCCATAACTGAGGTTAAAAATGCAGGCGGCGTGCCGCGTGATGAAGCGGTACTGGCTATGGCTATGGCGAATACGACCTATGCCAATACAAATATGCGCGGTCAGCGGCTTAAATTTGCGGGCTTTAGAAGCACTTATTGTAGTTATAATGAAGACGGCGGAGCATTTGGCTATGTTCAACCTATTTACGATATTCGTAATCCGGGGCATTGTATCGGGGCTCGCGCTGCCGCTGTGCGTAATAGCAGTAGTGCTGACATGGTTGCGCTTATTCGTAAGAGCGGCGGCGGTTGCGGCGTTGCGGTTTATGCGCCTTATGCCGGCAATCCCAATTCTGTGTTTTCGTTGACATCTCGGGACTGTATTTCTGGTCACACATTTACCCATGAACTCGGGCATAATATGGGGTTAAATCATGACCGTTACAGGGCAGGTGATTTAGGGATTAATCAAGACCTATATAATTACGGAATTTCGGCATTTGATGTAGCAACACCGATAAGATCGGTTATGGCCTATGAAAATGAGTGCTGGGCGGCAGGGAAAACTTGCGTGCGCGTACCGGTGTTCTCAAACATGCGAGCTGATTCCGATTGGGGTGGCACGCGTCTTGGCCGTGGATTGCACCAAACTGACGCGGCGATGAGCCGTAAAAAGCTACTGGATAATTGGGATATTATTGCTGGTTATCGCTAAGCGTTAGATTTTAAATGCGCTCAGTCTCGGCTTTCGAGCCGGGATTATTGTTATCTGCCCATCACCCTATTCCAAATCGCAAGATCCACATATCCATCGGCAATCAGGCCGTTGGATTTCTGCCAGGCACGGATGGCGCGGCGGGAATTGGGGCCTATTTGGCCGTCAACGCCTTTTGTATCAAACCCAAGCTGGGTCAGACGAGCTTGCATTTGTTTTTTCTGAGTAAAGGAAATGGGCTCGTCATTTCGTGGCCAAGGCGTCGTGATAACGCGTTTGCCCTGAAAGGTTTCGGCTAGTTTGGTGATGCCCATGGCGTAGCTGGTTGAGTTATTGTATTTTTTGATGACATCGAAATTTTTAAATGTCAGGAATTTAGGGCCTTTATGACCGGCTGGTATTAACAGTTTTCCGTCTAGAAACCCTGCCGCTGTTGACCATCGTTCTCCGCCAACAGGTCTGACGCCTAATACCGTCCAATCATTGACGGATTTCTTTGTGCCATCAGACAGACTGTAATCAAATCCTTGAGGCAGGGCAACTTCTGTCATGGCAGGTTCACCCCATTTCCAGCCATGACGGGAGAGGTAATGAGCCGCAGAGCCGAGCGCGTCAGCTTTAGAGCCGCGCAGGTCTATATTAGCATTGCGATCAAAATCGACGGCGTAATCTCGCATTGTCGCGGGTATAAACTGGGTCATACCCATAGCGCCTGCCCAAGAACCTTTAAGCTGATCCGGCCGGATATCGCCCCGGGTGATCATGTCCAGAACGGCAAAAAGCTGTTGCTCGCCAAAGCTTGAGCGCCGCCCGTCAAAGGCAAAGGTCGAAAGGGCATCCACGATATCATAATCGCCCATGATCTTCCCATAAGCGCTTTCTAGGCCCCAAATCGCGGTCAGATAATGGCGGCTGACTTTATAGCGGTCTTCGACAGCTTGAAACAAAGAACCGTTCTCAGACAATTTGGAGTGGCCATTATTCAGGCGTTCAGCTGATGCAGCTCCGTCTACATAGGACCAGATAGGTTTGGAGAATTCTGGTTGTGTCGAATCGCGGTCCAGCGCCTTCTCGCTTATGGTAGCTGGAAGTATTAAGCTGCGAACCATATCAGCTTCGTGCCCTTTGGCGATGGCGCGGCGGATGAAATCTTGTTTCCAGGCGGCGTATTTTTGATCCTGGGTTAGGTCGGGCGTTGGAATCGACGAAATCGTTGATGCTGGGCGTAGTTCCGGCGTTTGCGTTGAGGTTTGTGCCGCTACAGTTACGGGACTTGCGGCCTCAGATTGGGTGGCGCACCCGCTAAATGAAAGCGCAAAAACAGTCGTCGTTGATATAAATAAATTTTGAAGCATGATTGCGTGTGTAAGTTGTCTCGCCCGCGCCGTAAAGCCGATAAAACAGGGGCGTATGATTTAGGCAGCTTTTCCGTTGACTTTTGGGAATCATCGCCATATTAGGCCACTTCGAATTTATCTAATTATAAGGTGCCAGGTCATGAAAGTCCGCAGCTCTTTGAAATCACTGAAAAACCGTCACCGCGACTGTCAAGTTGTCCGTCGTAAAGGCCGTGTTTATGTGATCAATAAAACTGATCCACGTTTTAAGGCGCGTCAAGGTTAACTCCTCGCCTGAAACTTCTATATCTATCGCGCCTCGTGTGCGATTGACTGCAACACGCCTCTTGCCAAAACTGGTCGGGGGCGTCAGTGTATTTGCCGTGATGAAACGACTTATTTGTATATTGGCTTTGATGGTGGGAACCGCAGTTCCTGCGCAGGCGCAATTGCTCGATAAATTACCGGAAATCGAAATTCCTGATGTTATTACCGATCTTGGTGATAAAATCGGTGATGCCATAAAAGAAGCCAATAAACCCAATTATTCGCATCTAGCCCCTAAGGCTGAACGCGAAGCCCGCCTGAATGACCTTTTTGTCAAGCTAGAACTAGAACGGGATGTGGACGCGGCTAATCTTGTGGCTGAAGAGATTTGGGCCATCTGGCTTAGTTCTGGATCGGCTAGCGTGGATTTATTGCTACGCCGGGCGACAGCCTCTGATAAACGAGGGGATAATAAGCTGGCTCGACGTCTTTATGACCATGTTACAACGATAAAGCCTGACTATGCCGAAGGCTGGTCACGGTCTGGCCGCCTGGCTTTTGAAGAACAAGACTATAATCGGGCCGTCGTTGAAATCACTCAGGCACTGATATATGAGCCCCGCCATTTTTACGCGCTTTGGACCATGGGGAATTTACTTGAGAATCTAAACCGCCAGGACGAAGCCCTTGAAGCTTATAAACAGGCGCTAGACGTCTATCCTGCGCAGAAGACGGTTAAAGATCGCGTGCGATTGCTTGAAGGTTATATTTCTGGGGATGTGTTGTAGTCCGGCTGCAAGACCCTTCGAGGCTACGCTAGCGCTTCGCACCTCAGGATGAGGTTGCTTCTTTATTTTTATTCATTGGTTCTTGCATAAACACCCTCATCCTGAGGAGCCAGCTTGCTGGCGTCTTGAAGGGTTATCCAGTGAAGAACATTAATCCGGTAAATTTTCTTCTAAAAACCGCTTCACATTTTCACCCATAACTTTGCGAATTGTTTGCTCACTTACGCCGCGCTTTAGTAGCTCTTGCGTGATGATAGCCATTTCGGACGTGTCTAAAGTGGTCTTTACCGTACCATCAAAGTCTGACCCTAAAGCAACAGCATCAGGACCCATCACGTTAACAGCTGCTATAATAGTGTCGGCAATGCCTGCGGGCGAAATATCACAAATAGCACCGCTAAAATATCCAATACCTAAAAGACCGCCGCGTCGGGCGATCTCTTGGAGCTGCACGTCTGGTAAATTGCGATTACCTGTGCGGGGACAGTGACTGGCAAGGCCGCCATGCGACACAATAACGGGATCATCAGAAAGGGCCAAAACATCGCTGACAACCTTTCTGGATGAATGGGCAACGTCGACAATAATATTCATATCACGCATTTTCCGAACAGCCTGCTCTCCAAAATCGGTCAAGCCGCCTTTTTTGACGCCGTGTAACGAACCACCAAGCTCATTGTCGAAAAAGTGCTGTAACCCCATCATGCGATAGCCTTCGTCATAGAGACGATCGATGTTCTCAAGTTTACCTTCTAGCGGGTGGGAGCCTTCAGTGGCGAGGACAGCAATTAAAGTCCCGTCTGGCTGATCAATGTCAGATTTCGTTTTGGCGATGATAAGGTTATTCTTGGGATTGGCTTCGATTTTTTGAAGACGGTGAGCTTGAAACGCGGCGCGTTCATAGATCGAACTCCAGGTTCGCATGGGCCATAGTTGAGCCAGGGCGAGCAGGGTTATGTCATCGGGCGCATCGGCGGAATTTCCATCAAAATTAAGGCCTCGGGGCGCTTTTGTGACCGTGCTGAAAATTTGGATATCAACACCGCCGTCTCGAAGGCGCGGGATGTCTATGTGTCCTCGATCATGCTTGTGCTCTGGATTACGCCGCCATAAAAGCGCATCGCCGTGCAGGTCTGCTATGGTCAAACTGTTGTGGAGCGATTGAGTGCTTTCGGAAATTTCGTATTTATCATGGCTGACCACGGGGTTCATTTTGGCGTCAGTGGTAGGCACTAATATTCCAAAGACGTAAATCCCGACGGCTAGGATAATGAGGGCCAAAGCTAGGCGTATAAATTTTATCATTATTTCGCCTACGACAAAATTCCATCCACAACAATCCCGTTCCTCTTATTGTTTCTTGGGGTTCAAAAATTTAGGGTGAGGAAAATTTCTTCCAGACGACAGGATACATCATGGATACCGTTGATAGCATGGGTCAAGCGACTCGCGAAAAATTGAAACAAACGATCGCGCGTGTTGAGCGTCTCGAAGCTGAAAAAGCAGAACTTGCCGCCGATATTCGTGAAGTGTTTGCCGAAGCGAAATCCTTTGGATTTGATACGAAAATTTTACGCAAAGTCATTGGTCTTCGTAAAGTCGAAGCTCATGAGCGGGCCGAGCAAGAAGCGCTGCTTGAGCTTTATATGGGTGCTATAGACGAATAGATATGTTCATGTTATGTTCGTGTCGATATGAGCGAATATGATCGTAAAATTTGGCAAGAAGAGCAGGCGGCTCGCGATAGCGCGTTAGAGGCGCAGCGTGAGAAATGGGCCAAGACGAGAGCCCGCTCCGCCAAAAATGCCCAGCGCAAGCTTGAACGGCTAAGACTAAAGCTCTCCGAAAGCGGGGAGCTGTCCGATTGGGAAGACGAATTTTCCTCCAGCGTGACTGAGCGGCTCGAAAAATTCGGCAGTGCTTTTCATGATCCTGAAAAAGGCAGGCCCGCAGATGCTTTGTCTTTTGCGCAGAAAAAAGTTGTCGCGGCTTTAAAGAAAAAGGCCAAGGGACCAAAGAGGTCTCAAAGTGAGTCTGAAGAAGATCAGCGCGGTAAACCGATCAAAGCGCGAAAAACATCCTCCTTTAAGACTAAAAAAAATGGCTTTAACAATAAAGGCTATGTGCCTAAGGTCAGGCAGATCGAAGATGATCTACCTGAAGAAGAGGATGAGCCGTTCATCCCTGAATATAAGGATGAGGCGCCCAAACGCCCATTTCTTCGCATTGTGAAATAGAGATAGATAATGATTAGACTAGAAACCGAGCGATTAATCCTACGGGATGTTGATCCAGATGCCGATTTCGAAGCTTGGGCCGATTGTTTTTCTGATAAAGAAACTATGACGTTTATTGGCGGCGCACCTATGTGTGTTGGCGCTGCGTGGAGGCATATGGCGACCGTCATTGGGCATCAGCAAATATGGGGGTATAGCTTTTATTCTGTGATTGAAAAAGCGACTGGCTCGTGGGTTGGCCGCGTTGGTCACTGGAACCCTGCGGGTTGGCCTGAACCTGAGGTCGGCTGGACAATTCACCGAAATCATTGGCGTAAAGGTTATGCCAAAGAAGCAGGCTCAGCCTGTGTTGATTATGCTTTCAAAGAACTTGGTTGGAATAGGGTTATTCACACAATCGGGGAGGAAAACATTGCCAGTATCAAAACGGCAGAAGCTATGGGATCAAAGCGGCTTTATCATGTTTCAAACCTTCCGCCATTTGGAGAGGTAAACTGCTGGGCCTATGGCCAAGAAAAGTCTTAAGTAGAAAGCGAAAGCCTTAGGCCCAACCTGCGTCTCTGACGCGTTTTGCATTGCTTCGGCTAACAGGGGCGATTTGCCCGCCCTGTAGTTCAAGACTGAGTTTGCCATCTGATTTTTTGACCGCCTTCACGCCCGTTTCTGCCACCCACCAAGAGCGGTGGACTGATAGGCCAGGCAAGGGCGAGCTTTCTTTAATGGCATCCCCAAGGCGCATCAAAATCAAGTCTTCACCTTTGGATGTAAAAACCCTGACATAATGATCTTCCGCGCTCAGAGCATAGAGCTCTGCGCTGCGTAGGCTGGGTTTGATACGCTCAAATATAGTTGGCCGAGTGGAAGTGTCCTGACCCGGCTGATTGGCTTTTTGAGTCAATAAAGCGATAGCGGTGATTATAATACTGATAACCCAGACAAAGAAAAATGTTCCCACCACGCCGCCAATGCCGATTGATTGAAATCGATACAAATTTAATCCAACGAGAAAAGCTGTGACGACAATGGCTGCAAAAATAGATTCTCCGATTGCGAGTAGCGGCAGGGAAAGCTTCCATCCAATTCTATCGGCCATGGCCGCAAAAGCCGTAGCGCCGACGCCGCCTGCAAAACAAAGTCCAGTCCAATAGAGAAACCGTGTCAGGAAGGGAATACTTCCAGTATTATAAGGGGCCAAAATCGTCAAGAAAATGCCTGCGATAAGGCTAATACCAAAGCCTGATAGTCCGAATTTTCGCAAAATCTCTATGAATCAGTCCTCCATTCGCGCTTCGTCAAGTGTAAGCGAGCTTCATTCACGCATCAAGGTGGTAGCCTCACGTATGCGCGCTTTCATCGATAAAAAATCTTTGTTTCATAAGAGAAAAGGAGATTTGTTATGAATATAGAAGCGTTTTTATCTGCTAGCCCAGCGGTCATTATTCACACGGCGTGTGCTTTTGGAGCCCTTGGCTTGGGGACGGCCATGTGGCTTCGTAAGAAGGGAACGCCCAGTCATAAAATGATTGGCCGAATATTTGTGGTCTTTATGGCTATAACGGCTTTTACAGCTTTATTTATCACGGGTATAAACGGAGACAGGTATAGCTGGATACACTTGTTCGTTCCGCTGACATTTTTGGCCATAGCGCAGATATTTTATTACGTTCGCAAAAAAGATATAAAGAGCCACCAAGGGGCCGCCAGGGGCTTGTTCTTTGGTGCATTACTAATCCCGGGGCTTGCGGCATTTCTGCCGGGTCGCCTATTATGGCATGTTACTGTTGGTAGCTAGTGCTATTAAAACGGACGATTTTGACCTATTATCACGCCCTAATGAAAGCTTGAACATGAACAGAAGAAAACTTTTAATCGCGGGGTCTGCATCAATAATTATTTTAGGCACCGCTGGCGGTCTCGCTTTACATTCAAATTTGAAGCCTGCCCGAAGTCCTTGGAGCGATGCCAATCTTTCGCTGGAAGACCCCAGACTTGCGGCTCTGTCATTTGCGATTCTGGCGCCGAATCCACATAACCGTCAGCCTTGGCTCGTGGAACTCCGGGATGACTTGGGACTTACGCTTTATTGTGACCAGGCGCGGTTATTGCCGGAAACAGATCCGATGAATAGGCAAATTGTCATCGGACTGGGGGCATTTTTGGAACTTCTAGAAATAGCAGCAGGCGAAAACGGTTATCGGCTCCAAATGGACTTGTTTCCAGAGGGCGAGCCCGAATTGGTTCTCGATGAGCGCCCGGTCGCGCATATTCTATTTATCAAGGACGAAACAGCAATTAAGGACTCATTGTTTGTTCATGTCCAAGAACGGCGTACCAATCGTCTGCTTTTTGATATTGAACGATCAGTCAGCCTCTCTCATCTGAACGAATTAGCTTCTGCCATTAAAGGCGTGGATGATCACCTTGGTTTTACGAATTCCACTGAAAAGGTTGGCCAAATTAAAAACTTATGCAGGGGTGGTTGGGAGACTGAAGTCCATACAAAACGCACCCATGCTGAAAGTACAAGACTGACTCGAATTGGTGAAAAGGAAATCAATGCAAACCCGGATGGGATTTCTTTGTCTGGCCCATTATTTGAGGGACTAAAACTTGCCGGAATTATGAACAAAGAGGCGATGGATGACCCCGCGTCACGAATGTTTCAGGAAACATTGAATTTTTACAATGGACTAATTGAAACAAGCATGGCTTTCGCCTGGCTTGTTTCACCTGGCAATTCGCGCAAACACCAAATAGGCGTTGGTCGAAATTGGGTGCGTGTTCATCTCGCCGCAACGCGCGTGGGTTTGGCGTTTCATCCGCTTAGCCAAGTGCTCCAGGAATTTCCAGAAATGTTGGAACACTACACGCAGCTCCATGAATTACTAAATATTGAAGGACCATCTAGAGTTCAGGGAATATTCCGATTGGGATTTGCTAAAAATACCTCGCCATCACCGCGCTGGCCTCTCGAGACCCGATTAATCAATATCTAAACGGGTTTACAGGTCACGCCATAGAGCGGGTAATATTCGCCGCTTTTTTCGTGAAATAGCGCGCATTGATTATCGACTGTTTTAAGCGTGAAGTGATCAGGCCGTCCCATAAGGCGTCCGCTGGCTGGATTGCCAAAAGGGTCCATGCCTTCTGGTTTGGGCTCTATGATCAGGCGGCTGTCTTCTGTAAGAATATCTGCGCTTAACGACACTGTTCGGCCATCCAAAGCATCCGATAAAACTCGGCTAATTTCAGGCCGGGCATCAACACTTTTTTGTGCTAATAGAGCTGGTACTGATTTTGAATAATCCACAGTTGCGCAGGCTCCCAAACTCGTCACGGCACTTAATAACAGCACCATTGATATTCTCGGGCGCATTACTGACGACCAGGATGATTTAAGATGCGGCTGTTTTCAAGCATGAGACGTTTCTCAATTCGGGGATCAGCCAAAAGTGAACCTTCGTTGAAAGTCGCCGGCTTGGTGTAATTGACAAAGCTTTGAGGTTTAGTGGCGGCTGCCGGGCAACTGCCCGTTTCAATATGATTTATGGCAGCGGCGAATAAGCCTTCAGAGGAATTTCCAAGCGGGTTGTTGAGATCATCCGTTAAGATACAGCCATCAATAGGTTCGCCGGTAGTTGCTTGTCCTTCAGATGGTGAAAAGCCATCAGAATAATCGCCAAACCCTTTGTCGTTTTCACCGCGGAACTGGATGGTGAAGTAAGTTGTTCCGCAATTATCTGTCCCGTAAAACCCGTAAGGTTTTCCGCAAGTGGTCGTGCCGATCAGCACGACGTTTACATTAATACCTTCAAGGGAGTTGATTAAAGACTCGCTGGCAGAACATGTACTGCTGGTGGACAACACATAAACTGTATCGAGGTTCAAGGTTGGTAGGGGCGTGCCTTCATTTACTGAAAAACCTTGCCCAGTTGAGTGAAACGGTGTGGGTGTAATTGGCTGGCCGGTTACCGGATTAGTATTACCGGTTCTGCCATTAAAGACGAGGGTTTCATAAACTCGGCCATTGGTTGCCGATGGCCCGGCGATCATATATGCGAGTTCAGCCGAAATATCTAAAAAGCCGCCGCCATTATACCGTAAGTCTAGGACAAGGTGGTCGATGTTTTCATTGGAAAACCGCGTGATGCCATCAAAAAGAGCGTCTTCGGCAATGGATGTACCAAATGTGTTAAATAACATGTAGCCGACTGTGTCGCCATTACTGAGGGTTCGGCTGTTGATTGTATGCACAGGAGCGGATGTAACGATGGCCGAGTTAATAGTGACACTACGTGTATCTGTCATGCCGACATCACGCACAACAAATGTGTGTTGTTCGCCGGCTCCATTTGGAAATAATCCGGCGTTGAGCGCTGCTGGGTCACCATCAACTAATGCTGTGCCATCAACTTCGATGATTTCGGTCCCGCGTGCTAAGCCAGCTGCTGCTGCTGGTGACCCTGATTCAACATAGGCGATAACAGCCTGTCGAGGCGGAGAGGTAGCGATTAATCTGAAACGCGCGCCATAACCAGCTGACGCTCCGCTATTGACCAAATCATTATATTCGTCTGTATCATAGGTGAAATGGAACTTGTCTTTTGGCGCGCCTGAAGCTGTCGTCGCGCTAGTTCTCAATTCATCGAAATAACCAAGTACACTCGTAAAATTCGCAGGATTTTGGTCTGGGATTTCGCTATACCAAAGATAGGTTTCATCGCTCCATGATCTCAGCCAGTGATTTTGAAAAAGAGAAGATGAGCAATTACTTTTAAAAGTCGATGCTGGTTCAAACACGCCGGCCGTCCATGTTGGTCCTGTCGAGCCGCCGCCTGGAGGAAAAACGGGTGTTGATGTGCTGCTGCTTCCGCCGCAAGCGGTCAATAAAAGGGCAGTTGATGTCAGCGTAAGAGCCGAAAAGCGCGGAAATTTCATAGTTTGATCCTTATTTTGATCAAAATTACCAATATACGTGAGTAAAGACAATCCATCATGTCATATGAATGTGAGCTGAGTTAATCAATTCTTCGTGTGTTAAATTTTATCCATGCGGTTCGTCTATGTCGTAATCAAGATTTGGCATAGGATTTATCGGTATTGACGGTTGCGGAAATTGGGCGAGGCTATTATAGAAAATGCTCTTATTTCCATGGCAGAGGATTCTGCCTGCGGCCCTAGGATAACGACGGAAAGACTTTTCATGAATATACACGAATATCAGGGCAAAGCTGTCCTAAAAGAAATCGGTGCGCCAGTCTCAAAAGGCATCGCTATTTTTGATGCCTCCCAAGCCAAAGCGGCGGCAGAAAAGCTCGGCGGACCCCTATGGGTTGTGAAATCTCAAATTCACGCTGGCGGCCGCGGTAAAGGCACATTTATCGAAGATAGCGCCGGTGAAAAAGGCGGCGTTCGTCTGGCTTGGTCCATTGACGAAGTGGTCGAAAATGCCCAGCAAATGCTCGGCGCGCATCTGGTGACAGCGCAAACCGGCGATGCAGGCAAGCAAGTGAACCGTCTTTATATCGAACATGGTTCTGATATCGATAAAGAATTCTATCTCTCAATCATTATCAACCGCGAAACTTCGCGCGTTTCTTTCATCGCTTCCACTGAGGGCGGTATGGATATTGAAGAAGTCGCCCACAGCACGCCGGAAAAAGTCATCAATTTTGATATCGACCCTGCGACCGGCTTCATGCCGCATCATGGCCGGACATTGTCTCGCGCCTTGGGTCTCTCTGGTGACCTCGCCAAACAAGCTAGCAAGCTTGGCCGCACGCTTTATAACGGCTTTCTTGCCAAAGATATGAGCATGCTTGAGATTAACCCGCTGATCGTCACAGAAGATCAGCGCCTACATTGTTTGGATGCTAAAATCAGCTTTGATGAGAACGCTTTGTTCCGTCATCCTGATATTGAAGAACTTCGCGACGAAACTGAAGAAGACGCTAAAGAAATCGAAGCGGGGAAATATGACCTGTCTTATGTGGCGCTAGACGGCAATATTGGCTGTATGGTCAACGGCGCGGGTCTTGCCATGTCGACCATGGATATCATCAAACTGTATGGTAAAGAGCCAGCGAACTTCCTGGACGTTGGCGGCGGCGCGACGACAGAAAAAGTCACAGCAGCCTTTAAGATCATTACATCTGATCCGCAAGTTGAAGGTATTCTTGTCAATATTTTCGGCGGTATCATGAAATGCGACGTCATCGCAAACGGTGTTGTCCAAGCGGTTAAAGATGTTGGTCTTCAAGTACCCCTCGTCGTGCGCCTTGAAGGCACAAACGTGGCCAAAGGCAAAGAGATCATCAATAATTCCGGCCTTAACGTGATTGCGGCTGACGACCTAGACGACGCAGCGCAAAAAATTGTCGCGGCGATTGGAGCTTAATCAATGTCAGTACTTATCAATAAAGATACTAAAATTATCACCCAAGGCATGACCGGAAAAACCGGTACATTCCATACTGAGCAAGCCATTGCATATGGTTCGAAAATGGTGGCTGGCGTGACGCCAGGTAAGGGCGGAACCACCCATATTGGGCTTCCAAATTTCAACACGGTTCACGAAGCCAAGCACGCCACGGGCGCAACCGCTTCTGTAGTTTATGTGCCGCCGCCATTTGCCGCTGACTCAATCCTAGAAGCCATTGACGCTGAGATGGAATTGATCATCGCTATTACTGAAGGCGTTCCGGTTCGCGATATGATTGCGGTTAAGCGGGCGTTGGTAGGTTCTAAATCCCGACTTGTTGGTCCGAACTGTCCGGGCGTTTTGACCCCGGATGAGTGTAAAATCGGCATTATGCCGGGTAAAATTTTCAAAAAAGGCACATGCGGCGTGGTTTCACGCTCCGGCACGCTGACCTATGAAGCTGTGTTCCAAACTACACAAGTTGGTCTTGGTCAAACAACAGCGATTGGTATTGGCGGTGACCCGATTAACGGCACTAACTTCATCGATTGTCTGGAACTTTTCTTAAATGATGATGACACAAAACAAATTATCATGATCGGCGAAATCGGTGGCTCGGCCGAAGAAGAGGCGGCTGAATATATTGCTCACATGGCCAAAAAAGGCGTGCGCAAACCAATGGTCGGCTTTATCGCGGGCCGTACAGCCCCTCCAGGCCGGACAATGGGCCATGCTGGGGCGATCGTCTCTGGCGGTAAAGGCGGCGCGGAAGACAAAATTGCAGCTATGGAAAAAGCCGGAATTCGTGTATCAAACTCTCCCGCCAAGCTTGGTGTCACAATGATGGAAGTTTTGAACGGATAAGCACTTCCGAGATCGGGGTGCAAAGGGAACGAACTTATGTCCGATAAAGGCCGCTCTGATCAAAATCAGGCTATGCTCGACACGCTTTTTCTGGATGGTGGCAATGCCACTTATCTAGAGCAAATGCTCGCGCAATATATGACAAACCCAATGAGTGTGGATGCTAGTTGGCAGGATTATTTCAGATCCCTCGGGGAAGATCCGGGTGTTGCCAAAAAAAATGCAGACGGTCCTGTTTGGAAGCGTAAGGACTGGCCGGCCCAGCCAAATGGTGAACTAACCTCTGCGCTCACAGGCGAATGGCCAGAAGAACCAAAAGTCGAGGCCAAGATCAAAGGTCAAATGTCCGGCGCGTCTGAAGAAGATATTCGCCGCGCAACCAAAGACTCTCTTCGCGCTTTGATGCTAATTCGGGCCTACCGGATACGCGGACATCGTATCGCTGATCTTGATCCGTTAGGTCTCAAAGAAAAGAAGCGCCATCCCGAACTTGAATATACCAGTTACGGGTTTACCGAAGCTGATCTGGACCGTCCGATTTTTATTGATGGCGTCATGGGACTGGAAACCGCTAGTCTTCGCCAGATTATCGAAGTTATGGAACGGACTTATTGTTCGACGTTTGGCGTTCAGTTTATGCACGTCTCTGACCCGGAAGAAAAATCCTGGATTCAGCAGCGGATTGAAGGGCCGGATAAGGAAATTTCTTTTACGCCGGAAGGCCGCAAATCGATTTTGAAAAAAGTCATTGAAGGCGAAGCTTTCGAGCAGCTCCTACATAAACGTTACCCTGGTACAAAACGCTTCGGGATTGACGGCGCCGAAGCTCTTATTCCGGCACTTGAACAAATTATAAAACGCGGTGGTCAGCTCGGGTTAAAAGATATCAATTTTGGCATGCCGCACCGCGGACGCCTCAACGTGATGGCCTCTGTTATGCAAAAGCCATATTCCGCGATCTTTTATGAATTTACAGGCGGCGTTGCCGAAGGCGGCGAAGACTTTGGCTCCGGTGATGTTAAATATCACCTCGGCGTCTCCGATGACCGTGAGTTTGACGGCAATAGTGTTCACTTATCACTCGCGCCAAACCCATCTCACCTCGAAGTCGTGTCGCCCGTTGTTATGGGTAAGGCCCGTGCTAAACAACAAATGGCTTCGGGGACTTATCAGTCGCGAAACCCCGAACAGGTTATGGCGGTTATTCTTCACGGGGATAGCGCCTTTGCCGGACAGGGCGTGGTCATGGAATGTTTCCAGATGTCACAGCTCAAAGGCTACCGGACTGGCGGAACCATCCATGTTGTGGTGAATAACCAGATCGGATTTACGACGACCCCAGACGAATATGCGACAGGGCAATATTGTTCGGATGTGGCCTTTATGGTGGAAGCGCCAGTCTTCCACGTCAATGGTGACGACCCCGAAGCCGTGGTCTATGCGGCGCGCGTGGCGACAGAGTATCGCCAGAAGTTCGGTAAAGATGTTGTGCTCGATATTATTTGTTATCGCCGCTACGGCCATAATGAAGGGGATGACCCATCCTTTACTCAGCCAATCATGTATAAAGTTATCCGAAGTCTGCCGTCTTCCGCCAAAGTTTACGCGGATAGATTGATTGCGAATGGCACAATCACAGAAGCTGAATACACCAAATGGGTTGACGATTTTTACGCCTACCTTGATAGCGAATTTGACCTGGCTAAAGATTTTGAAACCAAAGAGCCGGATTGGCTTCAGGGGGTTTGGCAAGGGTTTCAACGAAATGAGTTTGGAAAACGTTCCGGCGAAACGGCCGTTGATATCAAACTTCTTAAAAAAGTTGGCAAAGAAATCACAAAAATCCCGGACGGATTTAATATTCACCGGACACTCAAGCGCATTATCAAAGCGCGCGGCGAAAAAATTGAATCGGGCATCAATATTGACTGGGGCCTCGCTGAGCATTTAGCATTCGGCACCTTAGTACTAGAAGGTCATCCCGTCAGACTTTCTGGTCAAGATAGTGAGCGCGGGACGTTCTCTCAGCGCCAATCCAGTTTTACAGATCAAGAAACTGGCGAAAAATATATACCGCTTAATCACCTATCCGAGACTCAAGAATATTACCAAGTCATGAACTCCCATCTATCAGAAGAGGCTGTCTTGGGATTTGAATATGGATTTTCCGGCGCGGCGCCGCATGCGTTGACGATTTGGGAAGCACAGTTCGGTGATTTTGCCAATGGCGCTCAAGTCATGGTCGACCAATTTATTAGTTCCGCCGAGCAGAAATGGCTGCGTATGTCCGGTCTCGTCATGCTTCTACCTCACGGTTATGAGGGGCAGGGGCCAGAGCACTCCTCCGCACGCCTAGAGCGTTATCTGCAAATGTGCGCCGAAGATAATATGCAGGTTGTCAATGTGACCAGCCCGTCCAATTATTTCCATGTGCTACGCCGTCAGGTGAAACGTAAATTCCGCAAGCCGCTGATCGTGATGACCCCTAAAAGCTTGCTGCGTCACCCGCTATGCGTCTCTACGCTCAAAGAAATGTCCGGCAAGTCGATTTTCCACCGCGTCTTGTGGGATGATGCCCAGTACAAACCTGATACAACTACCATCAAGATTGCCGCTGATAACAAGATTACGAAAGTCATTATCTGTTCTGGCAAAGTTTATTTTGAACTTTACAAAGAGCGCGAAAAGCACGGCCTTGATGATGTTTATATTCTGCGTCTTGAGCAGTTCTACCCCTATCCGGGTGATGCTATGGCGACGGAATTAAAACGCTTTAAAAATGCTGAAATGATCTGGTGTCAAGAAGAGCCTAAGAATATGGGCGCTTGGAGCTTTATCGAACCTTTCATTGAAGAGACTTTGATAGAACTTGGTGCCAAGCACACACGTCCTCGCTATGTTGGACGGGCTGCAGCAG
>JABABK010000021.1 GCA_014238285.1 Hellea sp. | reverse complement strand
ACTGCGGATTGCGTTAAATGCAACACCTTCCCGCTTTGCGTCATCCCGCCCTGTTCAGCCGTTACAACGAATACCTGCAATGAGCGCAGATCAAAATTACTGGGTATTTTCACCAATTTCCCCTATGTTTTAACATTAATACACCTCTACCATAAGCATTGCTTAAGTAAATAGATGATTTTTGGCCTATACTATAAATTATTCAAGAACTATTACTTTATTTTAAACAATCATAGGATTGATATTTCAATCGGATTATTGTCTCGAAGACCTACTTTGCATTACGGGGATTTCAAGCAGGGAGATAATTATGACTAAAACGCCTTTTTTATCAGTAACGCGGCGTGTTCGTTCAACACCCTTTACGCGCCGTGTGACTGAATCTGGCGTGAAAGCCTATACGGTATATAACCATATGCTTCTACCAACGATGTTTGAGAGTTTTGAGGCCGACTACCATCATTTGAAAAAGCACGTTCAAGTGTGGGATGTGGCCGCAGAACGCCAGGTGGAAATCATAGGTCCGGATGCTGCTAAGCTAATTCAATGGGTCACGCCGCGTAATCTGGCTAAAATGCAGGACGACCAGTGCTATTACATTCCGATGATTAATGAAAAAGGCGGGATGATAAACGATCCCGTGGCGACAAAAATATCAGACAATCGCTATTGGGTTTCGCTCGCCGATTCTGACATGCTCTACTGGCTCAAAGGACTGGCGATCGGCAAAGGTCTCAATGTCGATATTTTTGAACCAGATGTTTCACCGCTTGCCGTGCAAGGCCCAAAGTCGGATGACCTTATGGCCGATATTGTCGGCAACAGCATTCGTTCCCTAGGCTTTTTTCGCCACCGTAATTTCAACATTGGCGGCAAAAACTATCTCGTGGCCCGTTCCGGTTGGTCTAAACAAGGCGGGTTTGAAATTTACGTTGACGGAACTGAAAACGGTGAGCCTCTTTGGGATATACTGTTTGAAGCCGGCGAGAAGTACCAAGTCCGCGCCGGCTGCCCCAATGGGATAGAAAGGATCGAAGGCGGCTTACTATCCTATGGCACCGATATGACCCATGAAAACACACCTTATGAAGCCGGCCTTGGTAAATATTGCCACCGCGCCGGTATGGACGTCTGTATTGGAGGTGATGTTTTATTGGCCGAAAAGAAAGCGGGCTCCAAGCAAATGATCCGCGGTTTAATAATTGATGGTGATCGGGTCCCGCTCTGTCATAATCCATGGCAACTAACAAATGCGGCGGGCGAAAAAGTCGGACATGTCACCGCAGCCGTGTGGTCCCCAGACTACGGAAAAAATATTGCCATCGGCATGGTCGATAAGAAACATTGGGACCATGAAACAGTTCTAAACGTTTACGCGACTGATGGAAAAAGACGGGCAACTGTTGGGCCACTGCCATTTGCGGCTTATTAAACTTAAGTCTACACAGACCTTGTTTTAAGCTATACAAACAGCCAAAACAAAATGGGGCTTGCACATGGGAACGGTTTACCAAGACGATAGCGGGGCATCTATTCGCGAACAAATTGGCGACAAATTTGTCATTATAGAATCTCAAATCAATCTTACCCAGGCTGATATTCCATTCAAACCAGCCGCTAAAGGGAAACCTGAACCCGGCGGAACATTGGATGTGTACATATATGCTGATCAGGTCAACGTTCAGGGAGCTTTGGTCAACCCAGGTAAAAATGTAAACATCATTGCTAACAACATATTATTCGACAAAGACAGTAGCATCGATACATCTGCTCCGGGCCTGCTGAAACAATATGACGAAATAATGCCGCTCATCAAACGGATATGACACCACGCGCAAATGGTGCGCCCGGAAAGGTCGGGCCTGACGGACGAACGGGCGGGAACATAAATTTATATGCCGCCCAGATCACTTTTTCAGAAACCGTGAAGCCCGGCAATGTAATACTAACATCAACGGGCGGAATAGGCGGGACCGGACAATGGGGCCATAGCGGCATTCCAGGCCCTGGACTTAATGCCCCGCCTCCTAAGCGCACGGATGACCGACGCAATCGAGCCACTGGCGGCAAAGGCGGTGACGGGGGCAAAGGCGGAAAAGGCGGAAAAATCACCATCAATTCCATTGACAGCTTCCCGAACGGGAATTTTAAAATCAACATATCTGGCGGCGCTGGCGGAAAAGGCGGCGGGAGTGGACATGGTGAAGCCAATGGCGTTTGGGACGGCCGCCTGTGGATGCACGGTACAGAAGGGTATCTAGGCCAGCAAGGGCCTTCTGGTCCCAAGGGCGCTCAATCCATCATTAGCGGAAAACCCGGTTTTATAAAAATGGATGGGCCAGACAGGCTTCACTTGGACAGTTACAGGTTATCAAATATGGGGCTGATATTGCATATCTAAACAACGAATATCATTCGGCTCTGTCACGATATGATTTATTAGTCGCCGCAGACAATAATAATTTTACAAGCCTTACCCCAGCTTCCGCCAAAGCAACTGATAGCGATGCAAAGTCGGTGGCGGCTATTGTTCAGAAAAGCAGAATACAAATCGCCCGGATCAGAAGGCGCCTGGATTTTTACGGAAACGCATCTGACTGGGTCCCTATTCTAACCATTCAAAGTTTGCAGCACCGCATTGATCAGCTTTTGGAACTCGAAGACTCTCTCAACGCAACGCTGCTAAGACTGCAAGCCAGAGATGTTTCTAATACGGACAAACGCCTTGCCCTATCAACTATGCAAACAGGGTTTCAAAAAGATTTGGATCACCTCATCAGTTCGGCCGGCAAAAACCTAGGGCAAACAGATCGTATGCTAACAACGCTTCAAAATCAGGTCAGCTCTCAACAGGACGTCGTCCGAAAGCTAAAAAGTCAATTCAGTGCAGACTTTCACAATGAAACAGGTTGTACGCCTCAAGGAATCCTCAACGGCGCTGAAACCATATTAAAAGTGTCGGTGTCCGTCTTCAAACAATCCGTTGAAATGGGCGAAGCTGCATTGAAATTAGAAAAAGCAAAATCTCCAATCGATGAAATCAGCAATGGTATAGGTTTTGTGAAGTCTGTGGATTCAGAATTTGGTGCGCTCAAAGATGGATACGATCAAATCTCAACAATGATTTCGCCCAAGAAACCTGATTTCGCCAAAATGTTTGTCGACGAAACCAAATTCGACAAAATGATCAATCAGTACACAGACAAATATGCCAGCGCAGCCGAATTAAAAAAAGCCGTTCACCATTATTTTGAGCTCGTCCAAATCAGAAATGAGCAAGTCCTGAATTATAATGCCGCCTATTTGCACGAACAACATGTGGATGCTGAAATCAAACAGCGGGAAGCGACAGTTCAATCTATAGCCGAACAACTTGCAGAAAAACATGATGATAAATTGGGCCAGTATGCGAATTACCTTCAAGCTGAAGACAATCAAAATAGATTATATCTGCTATCGAAAATCTATGAGGAAAATAAAGCTTTGGAGTTCTGGTCGCTTACGGATCAAGATTTTCAAATTGATCGAAATTTATCGGGGCTTCGCAATGCCCATATTCATATCTCACAGAAGATCGATGATGTTCGCTTGAAAATTGGGCGCCCCCGCAGCGCCTTTCATGATTTAAGAGTTGAGTTTCATAAAGATCATTTCCCCAGTGAATTTTCACTGATGGAAAAGATCAAGAAATTGACCGTCTCTATACCGCTGGATCACCCAACATTTATTAATAAGTTTGATGTGATCGCGGAAAAAGTTTCTGTATACCTCCCAGGCCTCGACATAACCAAGGAGGCGAGAACACTGGAAGTCAAAATCATGCATTGCGGCGTTGGACGTTTCAAACGTCAGGACGGCACAATCAAACGTTTCTCTCACCAGCCCCGCGAAACCTATTTCGAATGGAATTACGCTCAAAAAGAAATTACCGTCGAAGGCGTTTTAGGGGACGAAAGGCAGGGCTATTCAGGATTAAGTCCGTTTTCAGTCTGGGTCATAGATTTTAGTTTGCCAGGCAATGAACATTTAGATTTATCCAAACTGGATACTGTTGAATTGGCTTTTTCAGGACAGTTGTTGGGGCCTTAATTGGCTTTAACGTTTCGCCGAACGATTTTGACGCCGACACCATCAGCTTCAGATATAGCCGTTAACTTGGAAACTCTAACAGAGACTTTCTCAACGCCCTCATAACCCAAAACAATATCAGCGACACTTTCTGCCATGGTCTCAACTAGTTCAATATGCCCTGATCGGATAAGACGGCGAATGTCGCGAACAACGAGATCGTAGCGAACAATGTTCCCTGTGGAATATTCCGTTTCTTTTTCCAGCGGCAAGAGATCAATATCCAGATCAATCCGTACGCGCTGCGTCGTGTCATATTCGTGTTCAAAAACACCAATGAAAGCATCCAGTGTCAATGCTTCAATAAAAATTTGATCAGCCATAAAGCGCCTCCATCAAAAGAAGCTGACGATCTATCAGGCAACCGTCCTTGTGGCTAGTCCTCTATCTGCGGCGGCACTGACAATTAATAGTGGTCATTAGAACTTAAATTTATCATAAGTTCGTTGCCAGAGCTTCCATCATTTGCGATCTAATCCTATGCCAAAACCGATCACAAACAGATTCACGCACAACCACCAACTCCTCGATGACGGTTCTATGGCATTTGAGTGCTCATCAGATCTAAAAACATGGCCGTGGCTCGCCTTACCGCCTCATGATCCTATTGTTGTTCAAACCATCAATTACTGGGTACCGGTTGAGACAGGTGAAACCAAGGGTACTTTTGATCGAAACAAATGGACGGCTCTAACTATAACAGAATGGAGCTGCGGTAAATCTGGCGTAGGACACGCTGTCAGAGGCATCGCTGAGCCTACTGATGAATCACGGAGAATGGACTATAAGGTCACCTATTATGATGAAAAAGATCGAATCGTTTACATCATAAGCGGTAGCGGCGTTGTATTTCAAAACCGTGACTTTGAAACCTGGCGCGGAAAAGCCAAGGCCAAAATGGCTAAACTTCCCAAAATTCAAAAATTTGAGTATGCACCCGCTGAAATGACAGGAGCCGAGTTACAGCAAGAGAGCTATCTCTCCCCGTTCATCACTGGTAAAAGCATTTCCGCGATGGCTTACATAACCAAAGATAACGGATTTATCCCGGTCCATCGCCATATCTCGGGATCTGGCGATCATGTCAACGCCACGCACTTAGCCGATGTCGGGCTGCAATTCGCGTGTCTTTTGAATGATGGGGCGGCACTACACTGCACTGGTGGGACCATGGAATTTAACCGCTTTGTTGAACTGGATCATCCATTTGAAATCACACTGACCGATGACCGTCGCGCCGAAAACACTATCGGTCTTACAATGCATCAAGCGGGCAAGTTATGCGCCTCTGTCACAATTAAATATGAAGAAAAATAATCCGTTTCAAATCAAATAATTATCAAACTCAGATCTTTCGTCAGGCGTCAATACATCTAGTAAGCTTTGATAGCGCAGCGTAGCCTTACGATATCCTTTTTTACCGGACTTTAGAAAATATTTGGCGGCTTTGACTCGGTCAACTGGGTAATGATATCCAAATTCATGAGCCTCAGCTAATAGGTATATACTTTTAAAATGACCACGCTTGGCAGACTTTTCCAAAAATGGAATCGCAAGGTCATACTCCTGAAGATCGTAATGAATTCGGCCTTGATGGAAGTTTTTGTCAGCCCCTTCGCTCAGTTGCTGATAACCGTCTTCGATAATGTAATTACCCACTTTGAAAGTCAAAACACCGCACAATACGAGCTTGACGGCGAATTCAGCGCTTAGGAAATTGCTACTGCCCCAGACCCAATAAAGCAGGGACGCAGCCATAACTGCGGGCACGAAATAAACATAGAATCGTCGAAAGTCCCGATTGCGCTCAGCAAGGTAAAACATCAACCCCACACAAAAAATGGCGATCAAGTCATATTTCCACGCCCCCGTCCCATCTTCAGCTAATAGGGCAAACAGCGCGATAAGCGATAACTTGATCGCCATAAACGGTGCCACGAAAAGCGCGACCCACAATTTCAAATTATTGCGGATATACCGAAAGTGAATCTGTATCGGTCCCGGCAAATACATGCCAAGCGTTAAAGCGCCAACTTTCTTAGCTATTGGCGATACAACCTTTCGCCTCGTCTTATCTTTTGCCTTAGTTTTTTTCTTTTTTGCCATAGGATTCACCAAAGCGCATTGGCGCGTTAATGGCAAATGAAATGACGGGACAATTATAGGCCCTGGACCTGGCGCAATAGGGATTATAGGCGTAATTAAAGTCGATCTTCAAGGTCTTTGGTGGAAAGCTCCCAAAACCTGATATCGGCACATAACGCCCTGTTCCATAAGTTTCCGCGCCTGTTGTATCATCTACAAACCCCGTGAAAAAACTATCGATTTCGTCTGGGTTTGTGGTCCCCGTATATAGGGGCATTTCATAATCTTCACCGCTGATCGAAAACTTAGCAAAGCCCAAGCGGTAAAACGCCTTAGTTAATCCCCGCTCGGTATCTAGAATGATTTCCGGAACGTTAGGATCAGCCTTAAACGTCGCCGTAACAACGCCGGATTGATCGTAAGGGAAGTAAGTAAGCCCGGGAAAACCTTTAAGCTCAGGCGCGTTATCATCATATAAAATAGCCCTCACCCGTTTTTCTTCATGCGTGATATTCTCTAAATTGAACCGTAGCCTTTGAGTTTCAGATAAAAGGATTGGATCGGTTGGTAGGTCGGCGTAACGATAGTGGCTTTGATCCTCACCTGACAAGACGCATAAGTTATCGGGCTCTAAACTAGCCTTGACGACATAAGCTTCTGTGTCATCAACTATCAGCGCATAACCACTATCACGCCGAGAAACAAAGACTGCTGCTCCCACAGGAATATAACGATAGTCAACAGCCTTCAAAACAGCGAGGTCATCATTTACGTAGCCGTCCTCTCCGCTCTGTTTCCAAGCTGTCCACTCCGTTGGTTCAGCGGGAGCATCATCAGGTGCATTAGCCCCGTTACAAGCCATCAAACTAAGGCCAAGACTAACTAAAATATATCTTATCACGGTCTTTTCCTTCATTGATCAGAAAAACATTTCATCCAAATTCTTTTCTGAAGCATTATGGCCCTGCCGAATAGTTGATATATGTAAATTGACCATCTTATTTAAATCATGAAGCATATCTTCTATCTGATCTAACGTGTTTTCCAACTTTGTTCGATACTTGTCATTTCCTTCTAGGTATTTGGCCGTCACATCCTCGAAATCATCTGCATTGTGATATAGTTTGAGCGAAATTTCATTAGCGTCAACTTCGACTTGAAGACGTTTATGACGAAAGTTCTTTTCGTCATAATAGTCCTTGATCAACCACACCGGCCTTGGCACGAGAAGCCCGTCGCTAACGATTGGGAAAAACTTTTTCCGAAGCGCGCCCTCAAAGACTAGCCTATCCATATTGGTATAATAAACGCCGACTTCACCGTTATCCCACCCTGAAATGATCTTGGGAATAACGTGCCCGCTGACGGGGTCTTTAGATTTAATCAACTGCCATATACCCTGAAACCCGTAACTCTCTAGGTATTGCCATCTAAACTTATTGGGTGGTTTTGACTTGAACATTAGTTCGGACGAAACAAGGCGATCATAAAACGGCAAAACATAACTCTGATCAACTTTATTTTTGTTCATTTGATAACACAGATTCAGAACGTTATCTTGCGGCCTTCGACACAAGTCTCCAAATAACCTCTCTGTTCTTTTTGAATCGACAAATATTATCCAATATGCCGCAAAATATTCTTGGAATGACCGATGAATAAATGAAAATAACATCCCATCTTTTCGCATCAAATTTACAGCATCAAAAACTTCGTGAAGAAACTCCTCAACAGAACACGAGATCTTGTCATTTGCATTTTTGGTCAAGTTTACGTGTTCAATGGACTTCTCAACAAGCTCGATTATCTCAGTTTCTTTGAACTCAAACCGCTCTTTGTAGTAACTGAAAAGACAAAATGTAGAGAACACTAAACGAAAGTCATTGATCTTAAGACAGTGCGGACGTTTAAATTGTTCTTTGATCGCATCATGTTCTGAATAAAGTGCATGAAAGGCATTATCGTAAAACTCAATTATATTATCAGATATATCTGAAATATCGCCTTTTCGTTTAAAGGTAACGAGCATCATTAAAGCCAGTAAGGGCGACGACAAAAACTCGTCATATTTATCAAAAAAATCATCCGAGATGAGAGCCTTGAACCGCTTTAACAATCCTTCATCCAGAGGTGCTTTAGAAATCAAATCCAGTGTCTGTTCGCGTTTAAACGGTAAGACATCGTAGGTATGAAACACTTGCCAGCCAACAAAGTTTTCGTTGGGCCGACTGCTAACGACGATATTACACTTTTTGTAAAGCCGTTCGAATTCTAAGATTTGAGCTTCAACTTCTTCGCGTCTCTCGACAGCGACTTCATCAAACCCATCAAAGACTAGAAAAAAAGTTCCGTCGACAGCCAGTTCTGCAAACAGGTCCTCGGAAATAGTTTTTGTCGTCGACAGCGCGTTTCGAATAAGTGTTGTGATGTTGATGTCTGAGAATTGATTAAACTTGCGTAGTTCAATCATCACTGGAATTTTTCCCTTGGGTTCATTGAAAACATCTAACCATAAACGCTTCATAAAAAGCGTTTTTCCAGACCCGCCATTTCCCCGAATTACGACTCTTTTTCCGTCGCGAATATCGCTGATCAAATCGTTGTCAGAAATCGGTTTATCGTGTCCATGTCTCTTAACAAAATAGGTGGAGACATAAATATCTTCTATATTTGAATTGATCGACCGCGAGCATATTAATTGCACCGTCGAGGCCCGCTCATAAGTGCGCTCTAAATATTCGGAAAAATTGGTGAAGTGCTTTTCAAGCTTCGTCCAAATCAAGGCTTTGGTTGAAGGCTTTAGCCTATCCCAAAAACCCTTTGCCGTATTGTATGCTTTGCTTGCCGCAACGACAGCCACTGTAGATGTTGGTTCGATCAACATAATCCCCGAATTGTATATTCATATTCTTGATGTTCGGTCTTTTAAATCCAAAACACAAGTTTTATTGACGAGACAAGGTCGGCAAAGTCAATTGGGTCACATTCTTAGCTATTCCGTTAACCAGCATAGCCATTGGCCCTCAATACTAAACTATTCCGCATTACCTTACGCAGAAATAACCCGCTCTGCCCACCCAGAGCGGGTTACCGGGCGCCCACTACGCCTAGAACCAAATGGTTCAGAGCGTAGCCCCACCTATGGCACCGTGATACCGGCGCTAACGTCTGCGACGACGCAACACGGTGTTGATTGTCTCTTCTACGGTTGTGTTTGAATATTCTGTTTTGCTCTCTCGATTGTCATTTTTATCTCGGTTGAATGAGATATTTGAGTGTTTCCAAAACTGCCTCAAACGTTGCGTTATAATATTTTGTATAAAATAACTCGCCCTGCCCCGAGCGAGTTATCTCACGCCTCGGTCCTTTTACTTAGAACCAAGTTGTCTTTAGCGTAGCCCCGGTTGTAACGCCGTGGTATCGGCGCTGACGTCTGCGGCGGCGTAACATCGCGCTGCTAGACTCTTCTACGGCTGTATTTGAATATGTTGTTGTTGCTCTCTCGATTGTCATGTTTGTCTCCGTTTATTGATACATCTCAGTGGGAGTTATATCGCGCCCACTCTTTCGTTTAGAACCAGGTTGTCTTTATGGCTGTCCCAGTTGAAACACCGTAATACCGGCGCTGACGTCTGCGGCGACGTGATAATGCGCTGACCGGCTGGTCTACTGCTGTATTGATTTCAGTTGTTGTTCTCTCGATTTTCATTTTTGTTCTCCGTTGTGTTGATGATTGATGTATGGCGGAATTTTTTACATAGTTAAAATATAACTATTATATATTTCCCATAGTTTTAAACTATGGTATACAAATTTCATGAAACCGACATTGAGACAATTAGAATATTTAGTGGCCATTGCCGAAACGGGCACATTCAGCGAGGCGGCCAAACGCACCCATGTCAGCCAGCCGAGCCTATCGACCCAAGTTAAGGACATGGAGTTTCATGTTGGCGCGCAGTTAATAGAGCGTGGGCGCCACGGCGCTATCTTAACCCCAATAGGCGAAGAGCTCGTCATAAGAGCGCGTATAGTCTTAACCCATATAGAAGAGATGAAGGTCTTGGCCCGGGAATCCGATGGTAGTCTTGCCGGGCGCGTTAAGCTCGGCGTTCTGCCCTCCATTGGCCCCTATCTATTGCCGCGAGCAACACGAAAGCTTCATGCAGCCTATCCAGATTTGAGGCTCGCAGTCCGCGAAGCCCGCATTAGCGATCTGACAGACTATCTGTCCAATGGCAGTTGCGACGCCATCCTATCAACATCGGAACATCATAAAGACACGCGCCAATTACCCATCGTGGAAGAAAATATCTACATCTGCGTTGCGCCAGATGACGAGCTGGCCGGTGATAAATCACCGATCAATATGGAAGCTCTCAAGGACCGGGAACTTCTGACGCTTGGGTATGGCCATAAATTTACAAGCTTTGTCATGAACCTGGCTCATTTATCAGGCGCGTCCATACAGGATGAATATCACGGCACCAGTTTTGATGCCATTCGGCAAATGGCCTCAATGGGAAGCGGCGTCGGCATATTGCCAAGTCTCTATGCTATCTCAGAAGCCAAACGCGACCCCGAACTCATCGTCCGCCGGGTCGACCATCCTATCGCCAAAAGACAGGTCAGTCTGATTTGGCGCCAAAGTTCACCGCTTTCGCAGAAATTCGAAAAGATTGGGCAGGTTATGCGGGACGCGGCGGGGGTTATTATGGGATGAGGACCCTAGCACTATGCGATTTATTTGTATCGAATGATGATGGCTCTTTATATACTATTCCAACCAAATTTGACTTTATAGAACTTTTATAAACTTAAGACTGTTAATAAGCATCAATTTCTGATACATAACTACATCACACCACATTACATGGAGCGTCCCTATGCGGTATTTGGTATTTTTTGTATTAGTTTATTCATTATTGGTTCCCGATGCCTTTGCACAAAACAGACAGCGGGTTGCGATTTCAGATGTAGTTGAAAATTTCGATTTTAAATCTCGCCCCGATATTCTAGGAAACTGCACCGTACCTGGCGCAACCGCTGGCTCCAGCGGATGCAAAGTTCACAAATATCTATATTGCGCAAGCGGTCAATGCACAACTAGAACAACAAGCGGTGCAACGGCCAACCCTAATATTTCAACAACATTTCATCCATGGGCTTCAGCTGCCTCCGCTTTAGAAGGTACAACAAATGTAGACGTCATCATGTTAACTGGCCCCGATATTCAGGCGAAAATAAATTGGGTTGCGAGCAACGCTATGGCTGAAAGAATTGCGTCATTTGTTCTAGTTCATGATGCAAATTCAAGTACTTTTACGTCAGCACAATATTCGGCATTCAACAACACTCACAAAGTCACAATTATAAACTCAACTGGAAATAATGGCTTAAATGGGTTTAACCCACAAACATCAGGTTTCGGAATGAATGGATTAGCTGCGCGTTCAGATACAATTGCTGTTGGTTCAGGATTCAAACCCGGGCCGGGTCCTTGTGACATCTTACCGTTCGAACAACGGGTCTCAATTCAACTGATGTGCACCTCCAATGCACCAGAGGCCTCAAACGGTCCAGAAAATTTCTATGTCGAATTTGGCTGCGCACCGGGATACAGCTATTCTGAAGGGAAAGCCTGCGGCACTTCATTTGCTGCTCCGCGTGTCGCTGGAATTATCGCAGAGATGCGCAATCTAAATCCGAACCTGACATTTACCCAGGTACGGTCAGCATTATCCAGCTCGACCGGAATGTCTGCTCTCGGTGCATATTTAAATTCAAACGATCAAATTCACTATCAAAGAGTAGACTTGGACGGGGCGCTTTCTGGCGTACCTATAGTCGCTCTAGAGCCCCGTTTAACTTATTCAATTTCAAATCTACAAAAAATTGTACCCATAGCAGGATGTGACCCTGTAGTTAATTGGAAATGGGGCTGTGTGACCTTACAACTACAGCCACTGACGCTAACAATTGAAGATGCCAGCAAGATCGAAGGTGTTATCGTAAATCGTAACTGGTCTGTGAGTCCTACAATGTCTTTTCAGGAACAAAATGGAAGTAAAGCAATATCTATGGTGATTGGACCTGTAAAAGGAACATCATATATCAGTCAAAAACCGTCTTCGGTAACATTGCAAATTACCGACTCAAATAACAACATTGGTACGACTACAATTCCCATTACCTATCCCGTCTTAAGTGACACTCCCAACTTTGGGCCAGGATGCATCCTCACATTTGACGATACGGGAACCATTACATCTGATGTTTGCACTAGGATTCTGTTCGCCGGTAACGGAGGTGACATAGAAACCTTGCCCTCCCCCATGTTATTATTTGAAGAATTTTTGTATTGCACTGGCAGTTCAGCGCAACATATCCTTCAAGCATTCACCAAAGGCACGATCCGCCAATATGATTTCCAGTATAAAATAGGGAATGGCGGTTGGACAAGTGTCGGAGTAACTCGTCAAAAAAGCCGATCAGTTTCGTTTCCTAGCAATAGTTCAGTTACGATGCGCGTCAGACATTTAAGCGCATCTGGTTGGTCAAACTACCAGACACACATCTTCTCAGCTGAAAGCTGCAACAATGGAGGCGGTGGATTTGGCGGTGGATATTTCGGCCCTAATTAGTTTGAGCGAAACCCTCCCCGAGCATGGGCCGCCATCAATCCGATCATATAGGGCGCGAATGATCGCCAGCATTCCATGACGAAACTATCTTCGCCTGTGCGGTGCAATAGGATTGGCGAAGCTTCATAAACGGTCCGCGTACATTTTCCAACCGGAAACGCTTCGAGGCATAGGTCAAGCGGGCAACCGACATTGACCATTTCTGCGGCCGCCTGGCCCGTTAGGACAACCCCAATATTTCTGTAGGACACATCAGTGACACTCATGACATATTTGGTCGAGAGCTTGTGTGCCTTTTCATAGAGCCCAGCGTGTTTGTCTGTTTCGCCAATGACGATCCATTCATCCGGCCCGAGACAAGCCGTCATAAGGTCGGCTTTAGTGCTGGCTACCCCGATCTTAGCTGGCAGAGTCAAACCAAGTGCTTTGGCGACAACTGTGCGATCAGCGGATTTCACTCTTAATGACAGGCGTACCTTTTCACCGAGTAGCTCTGCTGTAACAGGTCCGCTTTGCAGGACTTCAGGGATTTCGACGCCCAAATCAATTTTCATATCATACGACATTGAGGCGCTCCCCTTTAGGGTCATAAAAGACGGGCTTCACGACTTTGGCTTTATGAACAATGCCGCCGCCCATGGGAATATAGAGGGTCTCGTCCATTCGTTTAAATCCATCTTTGACGAGGGCCATGGCGACTGATGTACCAAGAGACTCACTCCAATAGGAAGACGTCACATGACCTAACATATCCATGGGGATAGGTTGGTTAGGGTCGGCGACAATGTGAGCACCCTCTTCTAGGACTACATTTGAGTCTTCGGTCAGAAGCCCGATTAAATGCTTGCGGCCATCCGCCGTCAGATCAGGCCGCGCCAAGGAACGCTTACCAACAAAATCTTTTTTCTTTTTTGAAACGATCCAGCTCATTCCTGCGTCTTGCGGCGTTACGGTTCCGTCCGTGTCTTGTCCGACAATGATGAAGCCTTTTTCGGCCCGTAAGACGTGCATGGTCTCTGTGCCGTAAGGCGTGATGTCATATTGCTGTCCCGCTTCGTATAAAGCTTCCCACACAGCCTTGCCATATTGGGCCGGAACATTGACTTCAAACCCAAGTTCACCAGAGAAAGACACGCGGAAAAGCCGGGTCGGCAAGCCGAAAATTTTGCCTTCCCTGACATTCATATGGGGGAATGCTTCAGGTGATAAATCAATGCCTTCAACAAAAGGCTCGATCAGCTTACGAGCATTTGGCCCGTTAAGCGCAATCACCGCCCAGTGCTCGGTTGTCGAGGTTAGCCAGACATCTAGCTCTGGAAATTCCGTTTGTAGATAATCCTCCATGTGGCGGTAAACACGCGGCGCGCCGCCCGTTGTTGTGGTGACATGGAAGCGGTCTTCGGCGATACGGCCAACGACCCCGTCATCATAAATATAACCATCTTCACGGCACATCAGACCATACCGCGCAGCGCCTACTTTCAAACTGCCCCATGGATTGGTGTACATTTTATTCATGAACTTGGCCGCATCTGGGCCAACCACTTCAATCTTACCTAAGGTCGAAGCATCAAACATTCCGAGACTATCGCGGGTGGCTTTGCATTCACGGGCAACGGCTGTGTGCATATCTTCACCAGCTTTAGGGAAGTACCAAGCGCGGCGCCAAACGCCGACAGGTTCGAAAACGGCCCTCTGCTGTTCGGCCCAAGCATCAATAGGCGTCTTTCGCGTCACCTCGAACAGATCATCCATTTTATAGCCGCAGAACGCGCCAAATGTCGTCGGGGTATAAGGCGGACGGAATGTGGTTAGGCCAACTTGAGGTGCTTCTTTGCCCAAAGCTTTGGAGGCAATCTCAAGGGCGTTCAAATTAGACGTTTTGCCTTGATCCGTCGCCATGCCGTTTGTGGTATAGCGTTTAACGTGCTCGATAGACCTAAAGCCTTCACGAACAGCCAGTTTGATGTCTTTTTCGGTGACGTCGTTTTGAAAATCGACAAAAGCTTTTTGCTTGGATGATTTCTTGTAACTTGGAAGAGAACTGAAGACTTCGCCAGTACCAAAGATAGGCTCTTCAACGGTATAGGTTTTACGACCACCGCCTATTTTACTACCCGCGTCAAGCGCGGCTTTAAATCCAAAGTCACCATTACTGGCGCCAATACTGACACAGTTTTCATTGGCGACATCTGGAAGATAAACGCCTGTTTCCGCGTCCCATTTGATTGACCCCTTAGAGTGTGACCAAAGATGGAGGCTCGGCGTCCAGCCGCCGCACATTAAGACACTATCGCATTTGATGGTTTCTTTTGCACCGGATGTTGGATCGTAAATTTCAGCGGATGATACTCGTTTTTTGCCTGACGTGCCTGACAACACTTTGCCGACATGAACATCAATACCGCGATCGCTGGCCATAGTGATTAGTGAGGTTGGAATATAAATTCTGGCATCGACAATGGCGGCGATACGAATATTGGCATCAGCTAATTCAAAAGCGGCCGTATAGGCACTATCATGGCTTGTGAAGACAACGGCTTCTTTGCCAACAGCAACCCCGTAAACATTGAGATAGTCCTGCGCAGCTGATGCGAGCATAACGCCCGGCTTATCATTTCCATCAAACACAAGTGGACGTTCAATCGCCCCTTGAGCCAAAATGACTTTTCCGGCTCGAATACGGTGCAGTTTCTCCCGAATTTGATTGCCCTCAAGGATTGGTAAGTGATCCGTCAGCCGTTCAGACAAACCGACAAAATCATCATGATAATAACCAACAGCCGTTGTGCGCGCCATAAGCGTGACATTGCTAGCCTTGGAAAGCGCCTTAAGCGTCTTATGACGCCATTCTGAGGCCGGTTTTCCATCAATCACTACCGATGGGCTAGAGTTTAAACTTCCGCCTAGTTCAGCGTTCTCATCAACAAGAATGACGCTTTGGTCTTTTTTGGCAGCAGCAATAGCGGCTGCAAGGCCAGCAGGGCCTGATCCAACGATGAGTACATCGCAATGACCATAGACCGAGCCATAAACATCGGCATCAACCTCTGTGGGCGCAGGACCAAGTCCCGCCATATTGCGGATAAATGGCTCATAAACTTTGTCCCAAAAACTTTTCGGCCACATGAAAGTCTTATTGTAAAACCCTGCGGGAAAAAACATCGAAAACGTGTTGTTAAAAGCCCCTGCATCAAAGCCAAGGCTTGGCCAGCGATTTTGGCTAGATGCCTCCATGCCGCTATAAATTTCCATAGTCGTTGCGCGCAGGTTTGACGTCATGCGACCCTTACCGCGCGTAACGGTGACTAAGGCATTCGGCTCTTCGAATCCTGAGCCAACAGGGCCACGCGGACGGTGATATTTAAAACTACGCCCCATAAGGTGGACGCCGTTAGCCAACAGCGCACTGGCAATGGTGTCGCCTTCATAGCCTTGATAGGTTTTGCAATCAAAGGAGAAGTGAACCGGATTGTCTTTATTGATAAGGCCGCGGCCTGCTCTACGAAATTCGCCCATTATACGCCTTCCTTCCATTTCTGGATCTGAGCATTGCTCGGACGTTTTGCACCCATTTTATAGGTCTTGACGAATTTATCGGTTACGGTGTTACGGACAGCGTTGAAGAACATGTTACAGCCGTTCACGTGCCACCAACGCTCACAACTATCGCCGCGTTTATTGTCACGAATGAACATAAATTCAGACCACTGTGCGTCAGTCATTTCTGATTGTTCCGCAGCATTTGGTCTTACAATATGAGCTTCGCCCGCATGAGCAAATTCAGTTTCAGGTCTTTTTTCGTCGCAATAGGGACAATGAATTAAAAACATCGATCTCTCCTAGTGAGCCACAGCCGCAGCGGCGGCTTCGTCGATGAGACGGCCTCCCACAAAGCGGTCAAGATTAAACGGTGCATTGATTTTATGCGGCTCGTCTTTGGCAATAGTGTAGGCGAACAAATCGGCTGCGCCCGGCGTGGCCTTAAAGCCGCCAGTACCCCAGCCGCAATTCACAAAAAGACCTTCGATAGGTGTCTTGCCAACGATCGGCGAACGATCAGGTGTGACATCAACAACGCCGCCCCAGTTTCGCAACATTCTCATACGGCGGAAAATCGGGAAAATTTCACAAATCGACATCAGCGTATGTTCGACAATATGAAGCGCGCCGCGCTGTGAATAGGATGTATATTGATCCGTACCCGCGCCGATCACCAATTCACCTTTATCCGACTGACTAATATAAGCATGCACAGCATTTGACATAATCACGCAAGGCACGACCGGTTTTATCGGTTCAGAAACCAAGGCTTGCAGTGGATAGCTTTCAAGCGGAAAACGAAGTCCTGCCATATCCATGACAACGGATGTATTACCCGCTGCAGAGACACCAACTTTCTTAGCGCCAATATATCCCTTAACTGTCTCAACACCCTCTATCGCGCCATCAGGGCCGCGGCGAATTCCTGTAACCATACAGTTTTGAATGATATCAACGCCGAGCTGAGATGCGGCCCGGGCATAACCCCAAGCCACGCTATCATGACGGGCAGTTCCTGCTCGCATTTGCAGCGCGCCGCCCATGACGGGGTAGCGACGGTTTTGTGAAATATCGAGGATAGGTACAAATTCTTGACACTCTTCTGGGCTAAGCCACTTATTATCAACGCCGTTTAAACGGTTAGCGTGAACATGGCGCTGGAAGCTTTGAACGTCGTGGACATTATGCGCCAACATCAAAACACCGCGCTTCGAGAACATAACATTATAGTTTAGTTCTTGAGACAACCCGTCCCACAGATCAACCGCGTGATCATAAATCCCTGCGCTCTCATCAAACAGGTAGTTAGAGCGAATAATGGTTGTATTCCGACCCGTATTCCCGCCGCCGATCCAGCCTTTTTCTAGCACGGCTACATTCGTGATTCCGTATTTTTTAGCCAGATAGTAAGCTGCGCCTAGGCCATGCCCGCCGCCGCCAACAATGACGACATCATATTCTTTTTTTGGTTCTTTATCAGGAAATTGTTCCGGCCAATTTTCGTGACCGGAGAGCGCATTCGCAAAGAGTGATCGGGCTGAGAATTTCATAATCTAGGATCTTAGTTTTTCATTGGTTGGATCATGAGGACTGTCTTCGAGAACCCGGCAAGCATAACGGTTACCGAGAATTTCGATTTCCAGTTCCGTACCAATTTCTGACTTTGACGGATGTACCATAGCAAGCGCCAAAGACTTGTTCATACGCCAGCCAAAGCCGCCGCCTGTCGCGCGTCCGCAGACTTCGCCGCCTGAATAGATCGGGTTGCTGCCTATTACATCGGCATCATCTACGTTCATTACTTCAAGTGTCACAAAGGCGTTTTCAAACCCTCGCTTCTCCCACTCAAGCAAAGCGTCTTTACCGAGGAAGCCGCCTTTTTTCTTAAGAGAAACAAAGCGGTTTAAGGCGCTTTCATAAGCCGAATATTCAATCGACATTTCTGTGCCTACCAAACGGTATGATTTTTCAAGGCGCATAGAATTCATGGCGCGAATACCAAAGGGTTTAACGCCGTGTTTTTCGCCCGCCTTAAACAAAGCATCGAAAATATGATTTTGATATTCAATCGGGTGATGAATTTCCCAACCAAGTTCGCCGACAAAGTTCACCCGCAATAACTTAACAGGGGCGTGACCCACATAAGTCTCTTGCCCCGTTAGCCATGGGAAAGTTTCATTAGAAAGATTTGATCCGCAAATTGGCTGCAGCATTTCACGAGCCTTCGGTCCTGCGACCACTAAAACGCCCATTGAATTAGTCAAATCAGTCATCTGAACGGTGCCGTCTGTCGGCATATGTTTACGCAGCCAATCATGATCAAGGCGATGGTTTGCGCCCGCTGAGACAAGATAGAAACTATCTTTAGACTCGCGCTGAACCGTAAATTCAGAATGCACACCGCCTTTAGCTGTCAGGCCATGACAAAGCGCTAGGCGGCCCGGCGTTACTGGCATTTTTTGCGCCAGCATCCAGTTAAGGAACGCTCGAGCGCCAGGCCCCTGGATCCGGCACTTTGCAAAGGCTGTCATATCCAAAACACCAACATTCTCGGCAACGTTTTTACATTCATTGCCAACATGTTCGAAATAAGAAGAACGGCGGAATGACCAGTCGTCTTTTTGTTCAACACCTTCAGGCGCAAACCAATTAGGGCGTTCCCAACCAAATAGTTGCCCAAATACAGCGCCCTTTTCCTTCATGCGGTCATAACAAGGTGATGTGCGCAGCGGGCGCGCGGCAGAACGTTCTTCATCCGGATAATGAATTTCAAACACGTCGGCATAGGCTTCTTCATTTTTTTCGATCAAATATGATTTTGTGGCATATTCACCGAAACGGCGAGGATCAACACCGAGCATATCCACAGTAGGTTCGCCTTCGACAATCCATTCAGCCAGCTGCCAACCAGCACCGCCAGCGGCCGTGATACCAAAGCTGTGACCTTCATTGAGCCAGAAGTTTTTCTTATCCCAAGCAGGACCAACAATCGGGTTGCCATCAGGTGTGTAGGCGATCGCCCCGTTATAGACTTTTTTGATACCCAGATCGGCAAAAATCGGAACTCGATGGAATGCACTTTCAATGTGCGGCATCAAGCGATCAACATCTTCTTGGAAGAGCTCATACTCTGAATTTGGATCAGGACCGTCAAGATAACATGCCGGCGCGCCTGCCTCATAAGGGCCAAGAATAAGACCGCCTGCTTCTTCACGCATATACCAAGAGCCATCAGCTTCTCTTAAGACGCCAAGCTCAGGCTCACCACGTTGACGTCGGGCCACGATATCAGGGTGAGATTCTGTCACGATATATTGGTGTTCAACAGGCACAACGGGAATATCAAGACCAATCATTTCGCCGGTTTTACGCGCGAATGAACCTGTACAAGAAATCACATGTTCAGCGATCACTTCGCCTTTATCGGTAACGACTTTCCAGCGGCCATCTTCGAGCTGTTCAATCGATTGAACCGTCGTGTTACGATGAATTTTACCGCCGCCTGCCCGCGCACCAGTGGCCAGAGCTTGTGTAAGATCCGCTGGTTGAACATAACCATCTTCAGGGTGACGCATGGCGCCAACAAGGCCGTCCGGCACTGCAAATGGCCAAATTTTGACAACTTCTTCAGGGGTCAGAAAGTCAACTTTAACGCCAATGGTTTGCGCCACACCTGCATATTGATGATATTCATCCATACGGTCCTGATTGGTCGCAAGACGGATGTTTGATACTGTGCGGATGCCAACATCTTGACCTGTTTCTTCACCAAGACGGTTATAAAGTTCAACAGAGTACTTATGGAGTTGGCCAACAGAGTAGCTCATATTAAATAGCGGCAGCAGCCCTGCAGCGTGCCAAGTCGAACCAGATGTCAGCTCTTTGCGTTCAAAAAGCATACAATCCGACCAACCTTTTTGGACCAAATGATAAAGAGTCGAAACGCCGACAACACCGCCACCTATGACGACAGCCTTGGCTGTGGATTTAATTTCACTCATGGTTTTCCCCCATAATTTCATCAGTAATGGTTGTGAATATTGATGTGTAAATTTGATCGGTATCTGACTTGTTCAGTACAGATCCAACATGCAGCTCAATCCAGAGTCCGCGGTGTAGTGCGTTGAGTCGGAACGCATATAGGCGTGCATTTTTTTGTTTCATTCCAGCGTCGATAAGCTTGGCAGCTAACAAGTTAATAACGCGATCATTATAGTCACGAAAAAGTTCGCCAGTTTCAGAATTCGCCCCTGCGTGATGCCAAAGTTGCGGCCAAATTTTAACAGCATTTATGCCATTTCTACCCGCTACAAAAAATGTATCCATTATCCGGCGTAAGCATGATAAAGGCTCACCGCCTTCATCACTAGCGTCGACTAACTGGGCCCACATCTCGTCCATAACATGGGCGAAGCTTTCGTGGATAAGCCGTTCTTTTGTATTGAAAAAGTAATGAATTGAGGCGGTCGAAACACTGGCGCGCTCACTAACTAGCTTGGTTGTCAGGTGACGCAGGCCAGAATCCGCCATAACAGCGATTGCGCCGTCGATGATGGACTGTGAGGTCTCGTTATGAATTTTTCGGGTCGTCATGTCTAAAAGCAAAATCCTGTTACTGACTAACTAATCAGTCAGCTTTTATTTTCGCTTTATCTAAACGTCAAATACTCTCGCACATCATTAGGAGTATTAATGTTGAAAAATGGAATTTCGCTATTCCACGTCACGCTCTTAGAACGGCATATTTTGACTAAGTCATGCAAACTATTGGACTGTAAGAAATCCATCTTCTCAAAACTCTCTCGTAAGTCTTGTAAACGCCACCACGCAAAAGCGGGATGCGTGCGTTCAGGCCCGGCAGCAAATTGACTTTGTTCTTGGCTCCACAACTTTTCGCAAAGATCAGTTGGCAGAGCTGGCGCATCTACGGGCGCTGTGAAAAACCCATCTTCGCCGCCCTTGGTCTCGTACCATTTATAAGCGGCATATATACCCGCGACTGGTCCTTTTGGACCCTCTTCTAAATCAGGAATTAGCGGTAAATTGGTATGATAAGCCTTGGGCCTTGATAGAAGAATATTGGAGTTCTGAGCAGACACGCTCTCTATCACTAAATCAATCATTCGGCGGCCGTCTATAAGAAGCTCAGCCTTATCTTGGCCCATGCGTCGCGATTGCCCACCGGCTAAAATGACAAAAGGCTGTGATGCCTTGATCAAGCTCCGGCGCCCCGTCTTGACGCCTCAGTTGATTCAACTAGGACTCGGTCGGCACAATAACATAATCTCTTATAGTCTTTTATCGACAAGATTAGCCCTCTATCCAAGCTGCGCGTGAATGTGCTCGTCAACGCGTCAGCAGCAATATAGTTTTCGTCTTTATAAGAAAACCAATCAGCGTAATGCTCTTCTAGGACAGACATTTTGGTCGCACAAACCAATGTTACGCGTTCGATCGAACCCTCATAAGATTGAGGCAAATCTACACGGCACACCATAGGCGCCGACTGATCCAAACGCTGGCTCGCCATGTTAGCAACCTTTGTATTTTCATCAGGCCACCATGCAATAGCCGCTAAACCGTTGCGCGCGCAACGCGCCACGCTAGCCGCAATCACTTCAGAGTGCATTGCGCCAGAAATATGCACAACGCTAAATCCCGTATATTTAGCGCGGCCAATAGCCAGATCACAGGCAAGGTCACCAAAACATAACAGAGACAAACCATTTGCCTCAATCTCATACTCACCTGTTTCAAGATCATTTAATATTAGGTCCCATTTTGCGCCATGATCAGCCTCGGCTTCAAGGAATAATTTAACGCCTGATAATTGACGACATTCCAACCAGATCACGAGCCGTGCTAATTGATTGAAATCATGATCATGCCCGTAGAGGCCTTCGAAAGCCTTTCGAAGGATGGCTCTAAATTCATTGATAGACAATGTAATCGTATCGGTCATTGGGCTGCATCACTTGACATTTTCATAACCGGAAAAAACCAATCATCCATAAATGGACGCCCAATATCATCCACTAAGGGCGCGCCCTGGAACATTGTATTACGCACCCATAATTTTGACTTTGGATCAAATTTACCGACTCCAAAAAATGAAAGTTTACATCTTAGAAGCTGTATCGGGAGGACTTCTTCATCTAGAAGATTGGCCCTGATTTCACCATAAGCCGTATCCGCCATAGTTTGGACCCGGCGTAAAATATATCGATGTTGTGGATAATGGAAAACAAATTCGCCCACGGACCTATCACCGACTTTTGCAGTATATGTTTTCAGGTCATCGTAGCAGCACTGTACGGCCCAAGCGATCCCCAGAAGCATTTCCTTCTCCGCGCCAATATCTTCAGATCTTTGCCCAAGCCTTGGCTCCATTTTTTCTTCGGAGCGATACCAAAATGTCTCAAAGGCTGACTCGTTTGAATAATCGGTATTTAACGCCCAATCATAGGCACTTTCTATCACACTCTGAGCCTCCGACATCGTCTTTTGAGGTTTCAGTTGATAAACTTCCTCGACTGATAGTTCTTTTTCCAAATCAATAATCAGGTCTTTGTGGACTTCCAATAGGATTGAATTGATCAATTCTTGAGTTTCAACACCCGTATGATCCGAACAATGTTTAATAAGTTCGTACCACGACGAAAGGCTAGCATTATTAGCCCAAACCAGAACCTGCTTTGCTTCAATTCGAGCTCGATCGTTCAGTTCATTTTGATCATCATTATCTGTCGAAATCTCTGACAAATGCTGAATGGCTTTGCCGCCAATAGACTGCAAGCGTGACATTGCTTCGGCGTCCGGTCGTCCATTTTCAACGACTTCACGTAGGGCGGTTTCTTTTATATTTATCCAATTTGATATGAGCCCTGGATGATTGATCAAATATGGCGCCATACCAAGGCCTGTCGCATTACCAATGCCGAAATAACGTTTAATATTATCAGATAATTTTATAGCAGTATCCGGGCCTTTTTGCGATGCAACCCAATCCGTTAATTCCAATGAAAACTGACGTATTAGAAAACAAGCCAGCATTTCGGCCATAAACGGACGCGCAAAATCCGGATAACGGTGACATACCTTTTCCCAATCAGCCATGCCAAATTTGCCGCTGCCATAAACAGCTGTTGTCCGAAATAAATACCCGACCTTTGCAATAAGATTGACGTCGGGTTGTTTACCTTCGACCAGACAATCGACGACATAGTTAAAATTGCGTCGGCTTTTATTGGCGCGTGTTAATACAATACATTCGCAGTCAACACGACCAGCTTCTTGTAAAGGTACATTATCTTTTAACCTTTGATGACGTTCATCCGTGAGTTCGCCCGCGCATAAAGTCGCTGTCATATCCCAGCTTTCCGCTATAACACGATCACTGCGGTCTTCCGGATTCAGATAGTGAGAAAAAATTGCGAAATTAAAGACATCATTGCCTGTGTTGATTTTATAAACAGCATCGCCGTATCCGTCAGAATCGATGTCAAATTTTGTACGCGCAATCGACCAACCTTCGGTCATAACACGGCGAACTAAACAGCGCATAAAGCTAAGAGGATAAGGATAGAGCGTACCAAGCCGCTCTAAATCCATCACTTCATCGACGGGTCTGCAGGCCAGAACGTCTGTGACGGCGCTCATTTTCCAACGAACCCGGCTTCAAAGAAACGGTACCAGTTAAGGCCCATAACTTTTTCGACATCACCTTCGACCATGCCCTTATCCCGTAAACCTTGAGCGATATTCCCAAAATCTTTGGACGAGCCAAACCAATCCGGTTGACGTGGCCAGTTAGCATTCGCTGCGCTGCCCTCGCCGTAATCAGGTTTGAATGTCCACTTACCGGAACGCATCCACTCTAACGTTTCATAGCCCCAGTTTTGACAAAGATCAGACCCGATACCGATATGATCGATACCCATCAGCTCTGCCGTATCCATGATCATTCCGCAGAAATCATCCAGCGTACAATCAGGGCCATTATTAAGATGGAACGGGTACATAGAAAAACCCATCATACCACCGCTTTGACCCAGCGCTCTTAAAACATCATCTGACTTATTGCGAAGAGCTTCATGCCAGCGAGATGGATTAGCATGAGTGATGGCAATGGGACGTTCAGACAATTCAATCGTCTGAAGCGTAGACATTTCAGCACTATGGGACATATCAATGATTAAGCCAACGCGGTTCATTTCTTTGATCGCCTGTTTGCCAAAACGCGTGACTCCACTATCGCCGTCCTCATAACAACCCGTCGCGAGTAAGCTTTGATTATTATAAGTCAACTGCATGATGCGGGCACCCTCATTATACATGGTTTCTACGAGGCGTAGATCATCTTCAATAGGCGAACAGTTTTGAAAGCCTAGTATAATCCCAACTTTGTTTTCAGCTTGAGCTTTTTTGATGTCTGAAGCCTGCAGGACAGGCATGATCAGATCAGGGTAATCCCGAAACCGTTTGCGCCAGTCACCAATGTTTTCAAGCGTATCCCGCGTGTTTTCCCAATAGGAAATGGTAACATGTATAGCGTTAACGCCGCCGTCACGGGCCTCTTCGAAAAGAGCCCGTGTCCAGTTTACATATTGCAGTGCGTCAACGATCAACATATTATTTTCCAGCGCTAATGTAGCTTGTCTTCACAATCGTGTAGAACTCTTTCGCGTAAGTGCCCTGCTCCCGCGGACCATAGCTAGAGGACTTACGTCCGCCAAATGGAACGTGGTAGTCAGTACCGGCCGTTGCCAGATTGACCATGACGCAGCCTGATTTTGAGTTCTTTTGGAAATGAATAGAATTACGTAGAGAGTTCGTAACAATGCCCGATGTCAAACCAAATTCAGTATCATTAGAAACGGCTAGCGCTTCGTCATAATCTTTGACTTTGATAACCGCTGTGATCGGCCCGAAGATTTCTTCACGGTTGATTGTCATATCAGATGTTGTGTCAACAAAAACAGCTGGGCTCATGAAGTAACCATCATTGCCTAGATCCAATTTCTGACCGCCTATTGCAAGCGTGGCGCCTTCATCGATTCCTTTTTGGATATAGGATAGATTTTGGCTAAGTTGACGTTCGCTTACCACAGAACCAATTTGAGTTTTTGGATCCATAGAATCTCCAACAACCAAAGCTTCAGTTGCCGTAATAAGACGCTTAACGAACTCATCGTGAATACCTTCTTCGACGATCAGACGAGACGAAGCTGTACACTTTTGACCCGTTCCAAAGAACGCGCCAGAAACCGCGCAGTTCACGGCGATGTCCAAATCGGCGTCATTTAGGACGACAAGTGCATTTTTACTACCCATTTCCAACTGAACACGCGCCATGTTTTCAACAGCATTGCGCGCAATACCGCGGCCAACAGGCACGGAACCGGTAAAGGAAATTGCGTCAATTTTCGGAGAAGAACTAAGAGTTTCGCCGATAACTCGCCCAGACCCCATGACCATATTAAATACGCCCGCTGGCAAGCCTGAACGATTAATAATGTCAGCCAGAATCCAAGCACTAATTGATGTAACTTCGGCAGGTTTCAAGACAATGGCATTACCATATGCCAAAGCCGGAGCAATTTTCCAAGCGCCAACAGCGATCGGGAAATTCCAAGGTGTGATGATAGCCACTACGCCAACAGGTTCGCGGGTTACAACGACATCAACACCAGGTCTTGTTGAAGGCGTTGACTCGCCCATTTGACGTAGACATTCAGCGGCATAATACTGGAAAAACTGACCTGAACGGTAAGTTTCGCCGCGGCCTTCCGCAAATGGTTTGCCTTCTTCGCGCGCTAAAATTGCGCCAATTTCATCACAGCGCTCAATCAGTTCATCACCAATGAAATCCAAAATAGCTTTACGCTGCTCTAGACCGGATTGCGCCCAACCGTCCAATGATGCCTGAGCAGCATCCAAGGCTGTTTCTACATCTTCATTCGTGGCCTTATGGAATTTACCAATGACTTCGCTGACATTACAAGGGTTTCGGCTTTCTGAAACGTCACCTTTTAAGATCCATTCCCCGTTAATGAGGTTACCGCAAATACTAGGAATCATAATGTTACTCCAATTATTGATTCAGATGGCAAGTTCAAATTTTCTCACCCGCATGTTAAGATGTTGGCCCTATATATAAAGCTCAATTATTTTTTGTGCTATCCCCCACGTAAAGTCGAAGCACATCTACGGCAAGGCGCTGAGTTTGATATCATGCATTCTTATACAATGGAATTTCCATTGCTAACGGTCTTAAAAAGACACTAACGAGGCATTACCCACAGCACTTACCCTTTTATGGGAGTAGTTCTTGTCTATTAATCTACATTTATTCGGTTAGCGAAAACCCATTTTATCACGTTTGGCAAAGAGTGTCTAAAGAGCTTGGACTTTATCAAGAACGATTTGAGAGACTTCAACACCCTGAGTCGCTGACGCAGCTCGATTGCGGTGACGCCGCTCACCTGGCAAACGCGTACCGTCTTGCTCTTTAATTTTGTCAAAGAACTTTTCAGCGTGATCAGCCCAGTCATCATCGCCACGAACCAAAGACGGATCAATCGCCATCATGAACTCACCACCTTGTGGCGGCCCGCCGTCGCCATTATCACGAGCCGCAGCTTCGAAACTGAAACTTTCGCCCGTCATTGCGCCCGCCAGTAGCTCGACCATCATCGCAATAGACGAGCCTTTATGACCGCCGAATGCCAAAAGAGCGCCTTTGAGAACCTCATTAGGGTCTGTCGACGGATTACCATCAGAGTCAACCCCAACACCCTTGGGTAATTCATGTCCTTCACGGGCTGCCAACATAACTTCGCCGCGCGCCATGACAGATGAGGCTTGATCAAAAACCATTGGCGGACGACCGCTGCGCGGCCAACCAAACGCAATCGGGTTTGTGCCGTAAAGCGCCTTGGTTCCGCCAGCCGGAATTACCGCCGGTTTGTATGACGTGCAGGCAAAAGCCGCCAAGCCTGCCTCGGCAACAGGTTCAACTTCCGTCCAAAGGGCTGCAAAATGGTGAATACCAATTAACGGCATGATCGCAACACCGCAGGTTTTAGCGGCTTTGATCAAATGCTCACGGCCCTCTTTGAGGGCCATTGGCGCAAAACAATTATGTCCATTCACTTGCACGACAGCTGGCGCGAGCTGCGTCACAGTTGGACGAGCCTTACCGTTGACTTTACCGCTTTTTAGAGTTGCCGCATAACCAGCAAGGCGCATCAAACCGTGGGAATGACAACCATCTTGTTCGGCCATAGTGATAACATCAGCGACAGCGCTTGCGTTCTCGTCGTCGGCACCGAACTTCATTAGAGTATCTTTGGCCAATGCATGAACTTCGGACACAGTCATCGTAATATGGGACATAATTCTCTCTTCTGTCGTTCGAGTTTCAGGTAATTGGGTATCGATCCAGAACGGGACCAAGGGCTTCTTTTAATGGATCAAGCCATGGCTCAAAATTGCGCCACTGCTCTAATCCGGTTTTAAATATCGGCTGCCTGACTTGTTCGGAGCTAGCCGTTCTGACAGATCGCTTTGTCTTATGAAATTCTACGCAGGATTCTTCAAATGGAAGGCCTAAATATTCTAATATACGCCGAACTTGCGTCTCAGTATCAGCGACAACATCTTCATATTGCACACGTAGTATTTTACCCGGCAAAACTTCATCCCAATGATCCATCAGCTCAACATAATCGCGATAGTAGGACCCAATTTCAGTAAGCCCATAAGTGAACTCTTGCCCTTCAGCAAAAAGCTGTTTGAAACCGGAAAAACAACACGCCATAGGGTGACGCCGTGCGTCAATAATTTTTGCGTTAGGTAACATGAGGTGAATAAGACCTATATGCCGAAAGTTATTTGGCATTTTATCTATGAAAAACGGCGCATCTTGACGATGGATTTGCGTTTCCTCGATAAATTGCTCACCGAACTCTCGAAGCTGCTCATGAGTCAGCTCATTGAGGACTTTCGGATAACGAGCATGAGGTCCAGTGCGGTCTCGCCCTCGCAATTTATGGGACAAAGATAGGATATTAGGTAGCTCCAAAGTTCCATCGACGAGACTATGGGAGGCAATAATCTGCTCCAAGAGAGTTGACCCGGCTCTAGGCAACCCAAGAATAAATATTGGATCTGCGCTGTGGCAACCACCCTGTTTAGCAAACATGTCAGATGTGCACTCTCTCATTTGCGCTTCGCGCTCTTCACGCATAACTTTGGATGTGTATCTGGCTTGAGCACGTTTTAGTTCATTGCCCGATTTATAATAGTTAAAAGACTTTTGAAAATTGCCCCGATCTTCATGGGCTTTACCCAAGGCAAAATTAAAATGAACTCTATCTTTATGGCTTAAGTCACCAGTTTCGGTACGCTCTTCCATGTGTACCAGTTCTTTATCCGAAAATTCATATGTTTTCAGATTTGCCAGGGCGTAGTAAGCTTCGCCATGGTCAGGTCTTAAGCCAAATGCCTTTCGATAAGCCGCAATTGCTTTCTCTTGTTGCCCAAAAGTTTTAAGCGCATGGCCAAACGAAGTCAAAGTCGGTACATCGTTAGGTCGCTGTTCAAGTACCTTATCGAAATGAGCTAAAGCGCTTTCATAATCCCCAGCTTGCATTTCCTCGACCGCAAGTTGAGACAAAAACAATACATTATCTGGATCAAGTTCAAAGAGAGATTTCGCTTCTTTCAAAGCGGCCGCAAACTTTTGGCGCTTGCGCAGAACCTTAATGTAATCAAGTCTCAACTGTATATTGTCTGGATCAAATTCTATGGCGCTTTCTAGCAAGAATTCAGCATCATCTAATATTCCCAATTGCGTGCCAATTTCCGCCAGCAAACGCATACCCTCAGTATCGGTTGGGTTTACCTTTAAATATTGACGACATATTTCTTCGGCTTTGAATATTTTACCTTCATGCATAAAATTAGTAACGGCGAGTAGGTGCTTTGGTAGCCCCTTTAAACGGTCCGCTTGACCAATTGCTTGTTCAGCTTGTTGAATATGTCCAAGCTTTTGCAGAACACCGGCTTGCGCGCGCCAACTAGCTTCAAGAGCCGGATTATACTGGCTCGCTCGTTGATAAGCTAATACAGCATTTTCCAACTTACCAACGGCTCGGTAAACATGGCCTTCCTCTTGATAGGCACGGCCAAATTCTGGCGTGGTCTTTTTTAGCTCTGATAAAGTTTCAATGGCTTTATCATATTGTTTTAAATAACGAAAACATACGGCCCGCAAATATAGATAATCACCACGGCTTGGGTCAGACGCAACTACATCAGCAGGCAAACTAGCCAAGGCTTCGGCAAAACGTCCCTTTCCCAAGAGCCCCTGGGCCAAAGACATTTGTTGTACCAAATTGTTGTTTTGATCGATCACTGATTATCCGCAGTTAAATTTAGACAAAAAAGAAGCGTCCCTAAGGACGCTTCAATAGATTATTTCAAACTTGTTTGAAAGTATTAGTCGAAGTTATACCCAAGACGTAAACCGACAGTCAAAGGACGGTTAACAGTGGCACGTTCACGGTCATTACCGAAGTAATTACTCAGTGTAGCACGCTCATCTGTTAGGTTTTCACCGTAGACTTCGGCAGACCAGTTATCGCCAGTGATACCAGCGGTTAGACCAAGTGTTGCCCAGCTATCAACATCGATTGTGTTAATCGCAACAATGTCACTCTTAGAGTCTGCGGAGTAAACGACTTGAGGCATGATGTGAGCAGTGTTTCCACCCATATCCCACTCATAACGAGCTCGTAGATTACCTTGGAAGCTTGGTGCATAAGCAAGTTCTTGCCCAACAACAACCTGATCCGTCGGTGTAATCACTCTAGTGATTTCAGTGTCTAGGAACGAGAACGCACCAGAAACAGTCAATCCGGACATAGACTTAGGCGCCCAAGTTAGATCACCTTCAACACCTTTAATTTCGGCATCAGCCGCGTTATCAGAGAAGAATAGGTTAGCTATATTCGGATCAAAAATAGTCGTTTGCAAACGACTAATATCAACGAAGAATGCACTACCATTAAACCGGATCTGGTTATCAGCAAGCGTTGTCTTCCAACCAAATTCGAAGTTATTCACCTCATCGGTGTCAACAACATGTGGAACCGTAAACAGAACCGCGCCTGTGGCTGGGTCATTCAATGTCGCGCCGCCTGGACGGTTAAGAAGACCAGGACGGAAACCTTCTGAATAGGTACCGTAGAAAAGCATATCACCATTAGGTGTCCAAGTCAGCGTTGCTTTTTTGATAAACCCATCAGCTACAGCTTTATCAGGATTTGGGTCGCCATCAAACAATGTATCAAGATTGTTACCACCATTGTTATCACCAGATGCTACGCCAGCATTTCCAAATGAACCAGCAGCACTACCTTCTAGGTCAACTTTAATATCGTAATATCGTCCACCAACAGTGATAGAGAACTGATCTGTAAGATCGAATGACGCCTCACCAAACAGACCTTTTTGCTCATCAGTCCGAAGAATATCGTTTCTCCAGATTGTACCAAGTCTAGCAGTTTCATAAGCCGTGTTTGTAAGTGTATTGGATCCTTGAGCCGGAAGATTATCAGGTGAGAATCCAACGCCGCCGCCAAAGCTTGCAAAATCAGCAAATCTACTACCAGGGTAGTTGAAATTCACAACTTCACGAAGGCTTAGATCGCTATAGAAAGCACCAACGGTTGCGCGAAAACGTTTACTGGCATCAGTATTAAACCGAAGTTCGTGGGTTGATACTTTTGTGTTTGAGTAAACATCAATATTAGATTCAGGAGACTGACATGTTCCTGAAGGAGCGGCTGCTCCCGGATATGTAACAGTCGAATCACAGATATAATATGGGTGGTACTGACCAACTAAGTTATATTCTGTATAATCTGATGTTTGATCAGCTTGGCGTTCTGTAAAGGCGCCCGTATAAACAGCATCTAATCCGCCCATACGGCCTTTAACGGTCCAGTTAAAGTTATCAAAATCATCTTGGAGTTTTTCAGCTGAGAAGCGCTGAACTTCAAGGTCACCTAGGTTAGGGTCAACGAAAAATACGCCATCGACATCTAATTCTTGGTGGCCATAAGATGCGTTTATCGACCAGTCATCATTAAATTCGTGAAGAACAGAAGCTCTAAATCCGAAATAATCAGCTGGGTTAAAGTTATCTTCAACAACGTCTGAGTTATCACCGACTACGAAATTAACGCCAGAAAGATCAGCGCCTGCTTGGAAACCTGCGCGAACGGCACCAACGGGCACGCCATTTGCGCGAACGAATGATGCTGGACGGAAACGAGCAGAGTCTGCAGATGTAACAGTACCAGCAACGTTATCAATGTACCCACCAGCGTGATCATAATAAACAACGGCGCGAATAGCTGTGTCATCACCAACAGGCGCATTGTAAACAACTTCGCCGTTATAGCTCATATCGCCGCCTTTTGTGAAAGACGTACCAAGCTTAATTTTTGCTTCTTCAACACCAATTTTTGGCTTATTTGTGATCAAGCGAACAGTACCAGCCTGTGAACTCGCTCCAAATAGTGTACCTTGTGGTCCAGCAAGAACCTCGACACGCTCCATGTCAGCTGCGTAAACATCAAGATTACGACCAGGTTGTGATAACGGCTGCTCGTCCAAATAAAGTGCAACGTTGGGTGCAAGACCAGCAACACCAGCGACTGAAAGCGTTGGCGTCGTAGACGCAACACCGCGAATGTAAATTGTAGACTGACCTGGGCCAGAGCCACCAGCTGTAACGCCTGGCAATTGTACCAGGTAGTCTGTAAAGACGTCTACGCCTAGTTCATCAAGGGTATCTTCGCCCAAGGCTACAACAGCAACAGGAATATCTTGTGTACTTGCTGAACGCTTTGTCGCTGTGACGATGATCTCGTCCTCTAGCTGAGCAAAAGCCGGTGTGGCGACCATGGCCGCAGATAATGCCCCCAAGGCTGAATAGGCTAATAATCGATTTCGTTGCATTTAAGTTCCCCTTATTGCAAAGTTTGCAGGCTTCATTCCTGCTGAGTTAAAACGACAGGGAGAATCCCATCGCGTTTTAGTGTGGTGAAACCTTTATTCCATTATGAAGACCTTTTTTAAAGGCCCTCTCCATTAGATGAATGGCTACTAACAGGTTAAATCGGGACAAACGCTCACTAAAATGTTACGTATCATATTGATTTTAAATATTTTTTTACAGACAACTTTTAAGTAATCAATATCCCTTATAGTAAGGACATAGGTTCACTTTATTACAATGCGCGACATTTAAGTCACACTTTTAGCTATTCAAGCTATTCTTCCCCTGAATCAGCGCCTTAATAAGAGAAATCGCCATAAGGGCTACGACCAATGAAAATGGCAGCGCGCCAATAAGCATCGCAGCTCGTAAAGCCCCTAACCCGCCAGCAGCTAACAAAACGCCAACAACGGCCGAGAGTAACATGCCCCAGAAAACTACATGCTTTTTTGACCGGCTTGGTTTTCCGCCAGACGCGATTGTTGAAATGACCAAAATTGCTGAATCTGCGGAGGTCACTAGGTATGTAATCAACAAAATAACAATTATGACCGACATGAAACTCGCCGCCATAGATCCGCTCGACAGCAATACATTGATAGTTTCGAAGAGTTGCGCCGATAAATCGCTGCCAACAATACTTCCCTTAGCCTTACCAGAGAGCTCCGCAAATATGGCGCTCCCCCCCGCCAAGGCAAACCACACCAAGCACATCAGACTAGGCATAATCATCGCGCCAAGGACAAATTCTCTGATCGAACGACCACGGGATACACGCGCCAAAAACAGGCCAACAAAAGGCGCAAATGCAATCCACCAAGCCCAATATAATATGGTCCAAGGACCCTGCCAGGTCGCCAGAGTACATTCGGTGTTCGCACATACCTTCGATCCGTCATCCAAGAACTGAGCAGTCCCTTCACCCCACACCGTGAAACTCATGGACGGCAAAGCTATGATATAATCATATATGGCCAAAACATAATGCTTGGCTCCGAATAGTAGAGCCCCTGAAAAGGCTCCCAATACTGCAAAGAACAACAAAAGAAAAATGGACAAGCTCATATTGATATTAGACAACCATTTAATCCCTTTACCTACGCCTGAGATAGCCGATAAAATTGAGGCGAACATAATGATAGCCAGTGCTAAAAGTAGCGATAACAAAATTGGTTCGGACGCGCCGTCGGGAATGATCCAATTTGCGCCCGTTACATTGTGCATTCCAAATGCAAATTGCTTGACTCCCAGGGCAATCGTATATCCAACGCCTGTAATCGTCGCGATGATAGCCGTGATATCCACGACATGACCGATAGGGCCAGACAATGTTTTCCCGAAGAGAGGTTGCAGCCCAGAACGGATTGTTAAAGGAAGACCCCGATTATAGGAAAAATAGGCCATGGCCAATCCGACAGTGCCGTAAATCGCCCATGCCGTTAAACCGTAATGCAGCAATGTCCATTTAAAAGCCGGGCGGACATTATCTTCGGCTAAGCCAGTCGCTAGGCCTTTAATAACATCGGGATTATCCTGAAAATGGAAAACAGGCTCACCAACAGCATAAGTTAACATGCCAACACCTAGCCCTGCTCCAAACATCATAGAAAACCAAGAAAATCTTGAAAACTCTGGTTTTTCACCAGGCTGTCCAAGATTAACCTTGGCCGTCCTTGGCCATAAAGCCAATGCAAGGCACGTAAGTAGATAAAACGCCGAAACATAGATATACCATGCTCCAAAAATTTTGCTGAATAATAATTGTATTGAAGTCAGTTTATCACCGGCGGAAGCGCTTAATAATACCCACGCCAAGAATACTACGGTCAAGACGATAGCGGAAACTGCCACACTTTTATTAAGGCCTTTGAAGAACCCCGACGTGGCGACCTTAATTTCAAACTCTTGCTCAGCTGTCTCGGATGACATAAATTCCCCTAATGTTATTTTTGAAAATTACATGTCATAATCAACGGTGCAATGTCCACGGCAAAGTTCAGATGAACTAACTTAAGAAGCATTCCTAATAGTATATTGTTGGCCTCAAAGAACGCGGTAAACATAAACCGCATGTTTTATGACGGCATCCGCATTTGGCATAGATACGAAAGGTTCGGTTTCAAATTCCAATTCCCACATTTTTTTCTCAGTCAAACTATGACGAAGATCATGAAAAGGCTGCGTGCGTTCATTGATGTGTCCATGGGTTGACCAGATCACGAGGCCGCCTGGCTTCGTAACACGAATAAATTCGTTCAAGCTTTCTGGAGGAGCATTGCCCGTCGCAAGCGCGCCAATCGCATAAGTCACAGGAAAATAATTGTCAGGAAAATCAAGCGGTTTACCTAACGCCATTTGCTGTAAGGTTTCATAGATATTACGCTCGGCGGCGATAGCGAGCATGCCATCGGAAATATCAATGCCGTGAAATCCGTCATAGCCCATCATTTTTAGCGGCAAAGAATGCATCCCCGTCCCGCAGGCGGCATCTAAAATTGGCTTGGTCCCCAGCTCAACATATTTTGAAAACACACAGGCGCCTACATAAGGCAGCTGAATGCCGAACTCCGTGACATCCTTGTCATAATCCTTGGCCCATTCATTATAAGCATCCCGGCGATCTTCATCCGTCTGCGCGGCGTAGACCTTTTCTAAAGTCGGATTAGTACTATGTCCCATATGCTCGCCTATTTACTACGCTGTATAACCGCCGTCGATATTAAGGACGGAGCCCGTTATATGCTTTTCCTTCGCTAAATACAAAATGGCCCGAGCAATTTCTTGTGGCTCGGCAACGGAGCCGATAGGTATGGACGCCGTATTACGCTCAACTACACTGTCTGCCAATCCTTGCGAAGCATGCTCGGAAAACAACATGGGCGAATTAATCGCGCCAGGGGCAACGGCGTTTACCGTAATTTTTCTCGGTGCAAGTTCCAGCGCCATGGAGCGCGTAATTTGATCCACAGCACCTTTGCTGGCGCAATAAGCCGTTAAGCCCGCCGCGCCGTAGCGGCCACATGTGGATGATAAATTTATGATCGTTCCGCCATTCGTCATTTGCTGGGCAACTTCACGGCTCATATAAAACAATCCGGTCACATTAATATCCATCAAATACGCCCAGTCATCATCCCCGGTTTCTTCAGCGGTTTTTCGCAAAATCACGCCTGCATTATTCACCAAAACATCTAATGGACTTCCAAAGTGTTTAGCCACAAATGCTACCACATCCTTAGCTGTTTGCGATAATTTCACATCGCCAGAAAACACAGCGACTCGATCAGAGCTTAGGGATAGAGCCGCAACTTCAAGCTTTTCTTGAGACCGCCCCAATATGGTGACATTGGCTCCCTCAGCTAGAAAGAGCCTCGCTGTCTCAAGGCCAACACCGCTACCGCCGCCCGTTATGAGGACATTACTACCTACAAAATTTCTGGGTTCTCCAGCCATACGCCCTCACAAACTCGGCAATGGAAGTTTCGACATACGTCCGCCGTCGACGACTATCGTCTGGCCCGTCACGAATGCCGAATGCGGGCCCGCGAGCCATAGCACAACATCGCCAATATCCGTCGGCAAGCCAAGCCGTCCCACAGGATGTAGAGATTTTATTTCTGAATCGACTTTGTCCCTATCGGGATATTGAGCCAAAAACTGTTCGTTAAACGGCGTGTTAATCCAGCCCGGCGCGATCGCATTACAACGAATGCCGTAGGGCCCATATTCAAGCGCTGTATTGTGAGTGAAAGACGATACAGCACCTTTGGACGCCCCGTAAGCAGAATGCATCGGATTTGCGCCAAGGCCTTCAATGGAGCTGATATTTACAATCGTCGCCCGTTTAGATTCTTTCAACAAAGGCAATGCATGTTTGGTTGTTAGAAACACGCCTTTGACATTCACAGTCATGGTCTTATCCCATTGCGCTGTTGTCATGTTAGCAATGGAAACTTCAAGCGCTACACCCGCATTATTGACCAAAACATCCAACCCGCCATGTTCGTCGGCAACGTAATCCATTAAAACTTTGACGTCATCTTCATTGGCGATGTCGGTCTTGTAGAAATCTATGTCCGAATGTTCGGGCGGATTGAGGTCGGCAGAAACAACAGTAGCACCCGCCTCCAAAAACGTCTCGCAAATCGCCAGACCGATATTTTGCGAACCACCTGTGACAATGACAACTTTATCCTTGAAATCAGTCATAGATATTTTTCACCACGCTGCGCTGTTTGCCCAGGCCTGCAATAGCAGGTTCCATCACATCACCTGGTTTCAAATAAGTTGGTGGTTTCATACCATAACCAACACCCGGCGGCGTTCCTGTGAACATCACATCACCGGCTTCCCATGTCAGGAAATTAGAAATTTGCGAGATCAGTTCTGCCACAGAAAACACCATATCGCCCGTATTGGATGACTGGCGGGTTGCGCCGCTGATCTTGATCGATATATCGAGATTATTCGGATCATCAATGTCCTCTTTAGTCACGAGCCAAGGCCCTATAGGTTTTAACGTGTCTGCGCTTTTGCCCTTAGTCCATTGTGTGCTGCGAGCGAGTTGAAACTGTCGTTCGGAAACATCATTGCCAACGGCATATCCCGCAACGTGATCCATGGCTTCTTCGACGGATATATAGCTACCGCCTTTGCCCATTATAACGACAAGCTCAGCTTCCCAATCAAGCTCTGTCGCGCCCCTTGGCATGATCACATCGTCAAACGGGCCGTTAATCGCCGTGCGAGCCGTCAGCATAATCATAGGCTCTGTCGGTGTTTCGAGACCTGCCTCAGCAGCATGTTTGCCATAAGTTAGCGCGCAGCCAATAATTTTGGGAACATTGCCAATAGGCGCGCCAATACGCGAGCCCTCAGGAATAGCAGGATAGCTATCAAGCGCCTTTGCTTTGACTTTATCAAAATAGACATCATTGACAGTTTCTCCCGTCCAGTCCGCGACGACAGAACTGATATCACGATTGACGCCATCATTATCAACAACACCAGCTTTCTCGGCGCCCTTATCTCCAAATCTAATCAGTTTCATGAGTTATTTCCAATCAACCGTGTAACGACATTATCTGTTAATAAGCCGCGTTGCCGTGCCTGTTCATATACTTCCAAAGTTTGAGATACGCCTTGAACAAATGATCTATGAGGCGAAGCACCAATAAAACCATCCAGTTCACCATCATCTGACAAAGCCGGAAATGGCAGTGGGTGTCCAACAGCTTGAACTTTGGCTCCCTGAATTTCATTCTGAATGGCCCCCATAACGTCAGCCATATCCACGACGACGCCGTTCATATCAAACACCGGTGCGCCTTCTGTTTTTCGGGATATAGCGCCAATAAATCTAAGCGCGGCGTCCTGCGCATGAATATAACTTACGAGCCCTATGAAAGGTACGGAATATTCTTGACCTGCAAATGCCGCGAGCATAGCGATTGTCGGCGCGGCGCTCATGCCCTGATCTCGCCCAGGCCCATAAATCACGCCAGGACGAATACAAACGGACGGTACTTGCCAATCCTGCCAATAAACAGCCGCCATTTGTTCGTTGCAAACCTTATGCGCGCCATAAAGCGTTGCCAGGTGATCATTGTCCCCCATTGCAGGCGCGGCGATAGAGCTCGCATAAGCAATACGGTCAATACCTAATGTTCTTGCAGCCTCAAATATATGGGTTGTTCCCATCACATTGACATTTGTGCCCAGAATTGGGTTAGCTTTCGCAAATGGAACTTGCAAAGCAGCCAAATGAATAATGGCAAAAACTTCATGAGACTTGAGCGCACTTACAATCTGATTATAATCGGTAATATCACCTTTGATCCTGTGGACCATATCGGAATTGCCCATAATTAAATTCATGCGTGCTCGGTTTTCCGATAGATCAAAAACAACAGGATTTGCACCAGTTTCCAAAAGTTCTTTTACAACCCATGATCCGATACATCCGGCAGCACCGGTTACAAGGACAGATTTACCGCTTAATGGATGGGCCATATTAAGAGACATCCTCAGCCAAGCGGTTTCTAAAAGCCAAGAGGGGTTCAAGAGCCTTATCCATATCGGCAACTAATCGTTCTTCGCTACTGTGAAGGCTAATATCATCGACCAACTTTTCTAGTCGAGCCGAGGCGCGCCATGCTTCGTGACGTGCGAGTTCTGCAGCAAGGCAAGGATCATCCCATCCCGCCATATTCACAGAATTGGTTGCATCAGGCGCGTCCGCTGGAACAACAACAAAGGCCGGGATCATCGTCATGCGCTCAGCTTTGCGAATTAGGCGGCGGGCCCGGTGAAAGATCATATTACCTTGTTGCATAAATCCGTAGCCACCCGCCGGGAATGGAATGGTGACAACACGCTCATCAGGAAGTTTCGTATCAGTGCCCTCTTCGCCCTCAATGCCGAGTAATTCTTGGCCATCCATTTTGGTACCGTCAAAATATTGAAACTCACCGCCCATGATTTGCTTAGGATCAGACAACATGATGACGATGTCAAAAGCGACAGAATCCGTATGCCAAGTATCGACGGCTTTAGAAAGATCCTTTGGTGCATAATTCACACCACAGGCTACCGCAGGAACCGAATGGCGCGCCAGTTTGACTTGTGCCATTTCAGACAAATGCTCGGCCAGTTCAGGACTATCGCAAAAGGCTTTGATAAATTTAGAGCGATAGCCAGCGCCACGTATATATGAGCCCAAACGGTTCACACCCGTTCCGACACTGATATTTCGATTGCTATACATTTTCAAACAGATGTCGCGCATAACGGCCAAGCCTTCATCGGACAAAATACGAAAAGCAGAACTCACCCCAAAATTTGAAGGACAATTCTTAATGTCTTTGCTAGAATATCCTAAGTCTGTGAGTGTTTTGAGACTCTCAGGTTGTTCCAATTGCAAATGTTTGGCCGCGTCAAATTCCGGCTCACCCTCAAGCTTGATATATTCAGGTGGACGCTGACTAGGGAACTTTAGGGTCTGTGCCATGGGCTCTCTCCGATAAGACGCCCCAACCTTCATCCCGCCTCGCATCCAAGTCAAGCCAGTCGAGTCACACAATAAGACTATTTCGTTTTAGAAATTACAAACACTGTTTGGACCGCTATCAGCTACAATTCATACCACCCAGGGAATCCGTTGAGCAATTTAAAGCTTCAATTCTTTGATCACTATAGAATCCTATCTCCTGACTATGTCAGTAGGTCAAAAAGTGTTTCTAATTTGTTGCAAACTGGTATGTGTAGTGCAATACCGCGATAGTTTTTCCTGAAAGGATACGGCATGGACTTTTTGAATCCATATGCATCAATTGATGTTTCCCTGGTTGATCTGATACGTAACATGGGACTTGGACTAATTTTTGCAGTTATTTGGGCTTTTATTGTTGGAAAATCAACGAGGCTTGTGGTGGATACAAAACAGTATTTACCTATATTTTTGCTCCTAATTCCATCAATGATTTTAATTATATCAATTATCAAATCTTCAATCGCATTATCTTTAGGGCTAGTCGGCGCGTTATCTATTGTACGTTTCAGAACGCCGATTAAAGAACCCGAAGAGTTATTGTATTTATTTGTTGCAATAGCTGTTGGCCTAGGCTTGGGAGCCAATCAGATCGTAGCAACAGTCGTAGGTTTTGGCGCAATTTGCTTAGGGTTGATGCCATTAGGACTTTTAAATAAGTCAGCGAAGAATACGCGAAATACCTTTGTTGATGTCATTTTTTCAAACGAACCTTCTCTAGTTGATGTATCGGAAGTGAAAAGCAAACTTAAGTCCATCGGGCTGGAGTTTGAAATCAAACGAGTAAGTAACGCGGGACCTAACACAGAGATGTTATTGGACGTTGCCAATTTTGACATGACTGATTTCTCGCGCGCACAAGAAGTATTGCAGTTATTACAGCCTGGTGTGAAAATGATAGCGACTCAAAATTCACGCATCATTACTTAATTTGTTGAGGCGTTAATCTCGGCTTGCTAGTTAATGACTGAAACTTTAAGCTGAGATTTGGGCGTTAGCCGGAGACAGGCATGAAAAAACATTTTATGACACTCGCTGTCATTTTGCTAGGCTTCCTCTTCCTCGCTGTCTCAGTATTTTTAAAAGACAACGGCAATATCCTAATTTCATGGACCGGCAAGGTCGAACAAAAATGCGCTAGCTTGGATAAGAAGTGTAGCGGTTTAGTTTCAATATTAAATGAACTGCACAATGGCGGATCTGGTATAAACAGACTTGCCCTGTCTAAAGACAAGCTCCCGATTGTTCGAATATATATGAGTGATGGAGCCGTCCAGAAAGTGGATGACAAACGCAACTCTGTTTTGTCAATGCGGCGCCCCATTCACCTTGCCGAAGATAAAGATTGGGTCAAAGCAACAATTATGGTTGAGTACGGCCAAACAAAAGAAAAATCCAAAGTCTTACTACGTTTAAAAGGAGATTGGGGTGACCACCTAGAACATCCGAAAAAACTATCCTTTCGAATTAAAACACGTGCTGGAGGATATCTATTTGGCATGAAAGCCTTATCGATTCAGCATCCGAAAACTCGCAACTATGGCAATGAACCCTTGCTTCTAGATCATATGCGATCTCACGATATCTTAGTACCCAGATATAGTTTTGTTGATGTTTTTGTTAACGACTTTCCAATCGGCGTTATGGCGATTGAAGAGCATTTCCGTAAAGAAATGATAGAGGCTCAAAATCGCCGTGACGGGCCATTACTTGCGATCAATGAAGACCCTTTATGGGAGCAATGGAACATCAATGTTAATGACGAGAATCCCGTTGGTGAATTTGCTGTTAATTTTTCTGGCCCGCGCGATAGCATGATTAAGAACTTCAATAAGTCCAAATTTGATCGCGGAACCATTCCAACCAATAATGTCATTAGAGGACAAGCTTTGTTCCGAGATTTTTTGGATGGAGAAGTTTCATCACGCGATGCTTTTGATTATGAAAAGCTATCTAAACATTGGATTTTAGTCAATATATGGGGTGGATGCCATTCCGCAATTTGGCATAATCGTAGGTTTTACTTTAATCCCATTAGCGGGCTGTTAGAACCCGTGGGCTTTGATAACATTCCCGATCCTAAAGCCTTTAAAGTCTGTTTTGGTTTTGACGTCAAAGCCGCTCTACAAGATCCGCAATTTTTAACACAAGTGGCGTTGTCTGCGGAAGAAATATACGAAGACTTACAATCTAAAGAATTTGAGAAAAAACTCGCGGATAGCCAAACTCTGCATAGAGAAATTTTTGAGTATGAAGGTTTTGAATATCGCGCTGTTTCCGCATCTCCGGAAGTCCTAATTCAAAACTTGAAAGTACTATTACAAGACTTGTCAGATAATTATGGAAAGTATGGGGATTTTAAACATGCCTATGTTCCTCCGTACCCAATGCTTATCGGACGAAAATTTCTCAAAATTCAAAGTAATATAAACCTTCATATGAGTTCGTTCTATTATCCTTACGATAAAACAGGCGCGTTTGAGTTTAGAAACCTAACGGAAGAGCCAATTGATATTACGGATGTATATATTCTGAGAAAAAAGAGAGAAAATACACCTCTCGATATTGAAGCGTTTCAGCTTCCATCTGCTCTAACGTCACCAGGGGCGGTCAAAGTAGAATCTGTCATTCCTGATGAGGTGCTGGCAAAGAACTCTGAGTTTATTGTTGAGTATAACTATCAGGGCAATAAATATACGCGACCTGTATATGTACAGTTTAAAGAATCTCCAACAGGATTTACAGCCGACCCGCTGGCAGCCATCCGTCAGCTTGGCGGGAAACAATCGGTACATATACTCAAGAAGGAAGTCGTATTTGCAGCAGGTACACATAACTTTACACAAAGCATTGCGCTACCTAAAGGATGGCGTGTGATTGTGAAGGCTGGAGCAGAATTGAATTTTAAAAACGGAGCTTTGCTAAAAATTCAAGGTCCTTTGAATGTTAAAGGCACAAAAACGGCACCCGTACTCATGAACGTAGAGAGTAATACTGATTTTAAGAGTATGGGGTCTTGGGGAGGTCTTGTCGTGTCCAAATCACCCAAACGCTCTTCGGTCACCCATTTAACCCTTACAGGGAATGGCCTGCAAAACCTAAATACACGTCAGGGGTTTTACGGGATGACAGGGTGTTTCAGCTTTTACGAAAGCGACGTCGATATTTCAAATTCTGCATTTATTGATGCCCAATGTGAAGACGCACTCAATATCGTTAAAGCGGACTTTAAGCTCGATAATATTGTCATTAAAGGCGCACGTGCCGATGCATTTGACAGTGACTTTTCGACAGGTTTAATTGTTGACTCCTCATTTATTGCCAGCGGCAATGACGGCATTGACGTTTCAGGTACGCAGCTTAGTTTGAATAACATCACGATGACCAATATCGGCGATAAGGCAGTCTCTGTTGGCGAAAATTCAACATTACACGCGGACGGGATCAATATTAAGGGTGCTGTTTTAGGGTTGGTGAGTAAAGACTTATCCAAAGCTCGTGCTAAGAATGTTCGTTTCGAAGACATAACCGGGACAGCTCTAATGACCTACATAAAGAAACAAGAATACGGACCATCAGCTTTAGAGTGTAGTAGCTGCACCTTTATTGGGAAGATGACACGTATTGGCGCTCAAGAGGGGACGATCATCAAATTAGACGGTAAGATGATTACACGCAAAACATTAAGTAAAAAGCAAATGTTTGAGGCTGGCCTGATTGAACAAGGGACATAGAATGAGTATTTTTTCGAAAGTCACTAACAACAACCTGGAAAAATTTCGGTATGAATTAAAGATCCCCCTCGAGAAAGTTCAACTGATTGAATTTAATCATTATATACGACAACTTGGACTTCATCCTGTAAGTCCTTTTCCTCCCCGCAAGATTAATTCAGTTTATTTCGATTCTCACGATCTCGATGATTATGTAGACAACACCTCAGGGATTGCGAACCGGACAAAGACGAGAATTAGATGGTATAATGATGATTTGTCACGTTTGACTTTAGAGCTAAAAATCAAACGAAATAAGGCGTCCCGCAAGGAACTGCTTAAGCTAGAAAATCCGAACCACCATGATCCACGTACGAGAGAGGGGGTGCGAAATATTATGGCAGATCATAGAGCTAGCACGGAGCACCTCATCTTGGAGACGTCAACTCCTGTTCTAGAAGTCCAATACGACCGCGAGTATTTTGTGTTGGCTGATGATTTGAGGATGACGCTTGATGTCAACCAAGCCTTTCGAAAACTTTACCCTGTCCCAAGTCAAAACTTACGAAAATCTCCGGTTTATTGTGTTGTAGAGTTTAAATTCCCAGCCCAGAAACGCACTATGATGCAATCAATGATGAGGAATATTCCGTTCCGAGTTTTTCGGCATTCAAAATATGTCATAGGCATGGATACAGTAGCGCCTTAAGCGCGATTTAAAGATCAACTAGGCTTGAACTTGGAACGAGTGTTCATCAAAAATTGGCATGTGATGAATAAAATAAAGAACTTTAAGGTACAAAATCAATGAGTATGAGCAATATATTTAACACCCGTGTTTTTTGTAAGACTGCTTTAACTGCTTCACTTCTAATCATGCCTGCATCACAAGCCTTTTCACAAACCAATATAGGCAGCAAAGCCCTAGTTGAAAAACTGATTGCTCGAATAGACCAAGAAGCTGGTAGACGCGTAAACGCGAGTTTAGCACGTAGTTTAGCGGGAGGAGAAGTATTAGATGTCACATCGTATGATAATAATGAAACGCCTCATGTTAGTATTCGAAATAAGGTTTTGTATTTTGGCGTCGATAATTGTGATAGTGTGGATGAGTTTAAAAGTTGGACGTTTTCATCTTTTCCTTTTTTAGTTCAAACTGCCCCTGACGTAGATGCCCGTAGACCTTCTGATGGCCTAAAGTATTTTATTGTAAAGAACGCCCGTGTTGTAAAACATGATGGTAAATCACAATGTTTCAGTCATATAGATATTAATGGTGAACCCCTCTATAAAATTCATGCCAGCAAAAATTTAAAATCACAAAAACATTGGTCTTTTGGAAAAAAATACGCAGATGATGGCGATTACTTCAAAGTAAACCAGCCTGAAAAACAAATAGACTCTCTTAGTTCTAAGAGCACTGTTTGTAATGCCGCAGCGCGCTTATGCTACGCCAATAGCCGTAGGCGACCATATGTTTCGGCCCTCACCAGCCTTGGGCCGATATCTAATAGTAAGGCCTCTGGGAGTTCAGATGGGTTCTACATGCAAGGCAGGGCTACAATAAACGAGCTTGCTATTCAATTTCCAAAATTGAGTCTAACTGAAGTAATTCCACCAAAGTCAATTATTGCGAAATACATATCTGACAATTCATCACATACGGTTGTGGTAGCTGTGCGTGACAATGCCATATTCCGCTTTGAAGAAGAAGATATCGCGGAATTGAAAAAAGTTGGTGTTGATTTAAGTGATCTTACTTTAAGGGGCTCTCACGTTTCTATTATTCAGCCTGACCGCCCACCGATTAATGAGACAAATAATAAAGGGTCCGTGAGTATAAAGGTGGAACAACACAAAAACCTTAATTTAGGAACAGTTCTAAGTGCAGGCATGTACGGCGGAAATCATTCAGTGATTGACGTAAAGGGAAATAATGTTTCCCCAAACTTAAGAGGGTTAAATGTAGTTGTTATCGGCTCTACAGGAAACGTAATTTCATCGAAGAACTTTGATACACATGCCTCACCTTATCGTACCCTCGGACTGTTTAAGGCCCAAGTTAAGTAATATCAAAAACTATAGTTGATGCTCAGCGAGTTCCGAACTCGTCGCAAAAGGCTTTGATACAAATACTGTTTGATCAGTTAGAAACCGTCCTAAAGCCAATATGATTGGTCGGGAGCCCCGCCTCTTGAGGTTGGCGTGCCGCGGCGCGGTATCGTCTGCAATAATTTGGGGCGCATAAAAAAGACCCGCCCTTGATTGTATAAATAGGCTCCCCCGCACTATCCTGATAGACCGTATCGGTCCATTCCCAGACATTGCCGATCATATCGTAGAGACCACTATCATTGGCAGGAAAACACCCTACAGGCGCTCTTAAAAAGTATCTGTCCTTTGCCGTGTTTTGTATAGGAAACGCGCCCTGCCAGCTATTAGCCTGCTCTACGCCGTCTGGCGCTTTTTCTTCGCCCCAGACATAAGTCGTATCACCTTGACCTTTCGCCGCATATTCCCACTGAGATTCGCTCGGCAGTTTACGCCCGGTCCACGTCGCATAGGCTTTCGCATCGGCGTAAGACACTTGTACAACCGGGTAATTATCCTGATTTATAATATTACTGTCAGGCCCTTCCGGATGACGCCAATTCGCGCCTTCTAGGAATTGCCAACCATTAGGATTAGTCGCGTTTGGTATTGAAAATACAGCCGAGCCGATTTTATCAAATCCCGGCTGAACTTTTTCGGCGTCGGTAACATAACCTGTCGCGTCTACAAAACCTTGAAATTGGGCATTAGTTACTTCGACAGCATCGATATCAAACTTATCTACAATTTTTGTTCTAATGGGGCGTTCTTCGGGGTAAAAATCAGAGCCCATTTGAAATGAACCACCCTCGATTTGGCGAACCTCGCCAATGGGAGAGACGCAGTTTTCGCCTAAGCTTTCCTCCCAAGCATCTGTGCCCTTTTGGCAAGACGCCAGAGCGAAAACTAATCCAATCAAAGGCAGGGCAAACCGCAAACCTACAAAACCTCAAACAGTCCAGCGGCTCCCATGCCGCCGCCAACACACATGGTAGAGATAACGTATTTCGCGCCGCGACGTTTGCCTTCGATCAGTGCATGTCCAACCATACGCGCGCCGCTCATCCCAAATGGGTGACCTATTGAAATGGCGCCGCCATTGACGTTGAGGTTTTCGGTTGGAATACCCAGACGGTCTCGGCAATAAATAACCTGAACCGCGAATGCTTCGTTCAGTTCCCAAAGGCCAATATCATCCATTTTCAACCCGTGGCGTTTCAAAAGATTTGGCACAGCAAAGACAGGCCCAATGCCCATTTCGTCCGGGTCACACCCTGCAAATTCAATTCCCACAAAACGGCCCAGTGGTTTCAGTCCGCGCTGTTCGGCAATTTTGCTCCGCATGACCACGGCAGCAGACGCGCCGTCAGACAGCTGAGAGGCATTACCCGCCGTAATGAAATTACCTTCTTTAACAAAATGACCATCTTTCCAAACGGGCTTAAGGCCAGAGAGGCTCTCCGCTGTCGTCCCCGGACGATTACCTTCATCTTTTTCAAGCGTAACATCGTGGCTTGTTGTCTCGCCTGTCTCGCGGTTCTTAGCGACCATAGTCGAAGCCATTGGCACAATTTCATCATCAAACTTCCCCGCCTCTTGAGCCGCCGCCGTTCGAGTTTGGCTCTGGGCCGAATACTCATCCATAGCTTCACGGGATACGCCGTAACGCTCGGCCACAATTTCTGCTGTCTCAATCATTTGGATATATGCTTTAGGCACGGCTTCTATGGCTGCCTTAGACACAGCGCGGTGACTGTTCTTGTGCTTAGTCTGAACAAGACTGATAGACTCAACGCCGCCGCCAACAACAACGTCAGCATTACCCGTCATGATGCTCTGAGCGGCCAGCGCAATTGCCATCATGCCGGATGAACATTGTCGATCAACAGTCGTGCCTGGCACTGACCTTGGAAGTCCCGCGGTATAGGTCGCAAGCCGTCCTATATTATAACCCTGTGACCCCTGCTGCGCCGCACATCCCAGAATGACATCATCAACCATAGCGCCCTCAATGCCGGAGCGGGCAACGGCGTGCCGAACAACATGTCCCGCTAAAACAGGCGCTTCAGTGTCATTAAAAGCCCCGCGAAAAGCTTTGCCAATGGGCGTTCGGGCGGTAGAGATTATGAGGGCGTCGCGCATGATTTTTCCTATTCTGCCTTCCTAATGTCAGCGAAAATTATTTCGCCCGACATATATTTTGCAATGTCTTTTAAGCTTATCTGAAGCCAGTATTCAATTTCATCCACAAATATTGAAAATGTGAATTCGTTTTCAGTGGCGTCAAATCCACCGATAATGTTATCACGTTGAAACCAATCATCGGCTTCAATTTCTGCCCATTCTGGTTCAGTTTTATTTTCTCGCACTATCTCAGAAAACAAATTAGTCAGTTCTTTTGAAAAGACAGCATTCACTCTTTAAAGTTTTCTGAGATTAACGGATGGGTCCCAATAGGCTGTCATAGCCGTGACCTTACCATCGTCATTAAATTCAAATGTATCAATCACATCGATCTGCATTTTGCCCATAGGTAAATCCATATCTACCGCTTTGCTCTCTTGGGTAAGGCCACCGACATGTACTGTGAAGGCAAAAGCAGCGCGATTGCCTGCAATGCGTGTCGGGCCTTCTTGCACCAAATGCGATCCGCTTTTGACGGCCATAGAATAAAAGGCGCGAATTTCATCTTTGCCATTTTTGGCAGGCGTCCCATAAGGGTCTTGCACCATAGCATCATCGGAATAAAGGTTGGTTATTCCCTCCGCATCAGCGGCATTGAACAAATCGAAATAAGCCTGAACGGCGGCCTGCATTTTTGCGTGATCCATGATAACTCCTTAAGGATAATAACGACTGATCGTGTCAACGACACAGGCGGGTTTGTCTTCGCCTTCGATCTCGATTGTCACCCGTAACGTGGACTGATAGCCACCGGGTACTTCTTTGATTTCTACAAATTCACCATGGCCTCGAACCTTCGAGCCGGACTTCACAGGCGTAATGAAACGGACTTTATCAGTGCCGTAATTGATGCCCATTTTCATACCGTTAATGTGGATGATTTCTGGCATAAGCTTGGCCGCCAAAGATAGGGTAAGATAACCATGAGCGATTGTCGTTCCAAACGGGCCCGACTTAGCTTTTTCTTCGTCGATGTGAATCCATTGATGATCACCTGTGGCTTCGGCAAATGTATTGATCCGCTCTTGAGAAATTTCCATCCAATCAGATGGCCCTATTTTTAGACCTTCTTTGCCCATTAAATCACCGGGTGCATCAAATGTCGTTAAAGTCATAGTCTCTCCGTTATTCTTCTATTCAAATTTATATATATGGGCGTCGATACGGTGCAGAATTGTAAAATTAGCACCTGCAATGTCATTTAATAGAACTTCGTGCTCACGGTCAAATGCTTCAACCGCATCAACACTTAGACTAGCGCCGATACCCCGTAAGGCCCGCATACGGCCCCGCCAGCTCTCACGCGTAAACGGTATTGCCTCATCGTAAACGAACTTACCGACAAGGTATTTTTCATCCGGCATAGTATCGCCGAAAATAGGTACAGTGCCATCCCAGCCTGCTCCGCTCCACTCTGGATTATGCTTTAAAACCATAGCTTCAGATGCGGCAACAATTTTGTCTTCTTTGGGTAGGAATGAAAAAGAACAAACCGCCAAGCGCCCGCCCGGTTTTAAAACACGGTTAATTTCAGCGATGGCTTTAGGGTGATCAAAATACCACCAGCATTGTAGCGCGGTGACAACATCAAAACTATTATCTGGCCAGTCGATTTGGCTAGCTACGCCTGTTTTAAAATCAATATCAAGACAGGCTTGAGCCGCCAATTCCGCCGCCATATCAACTTGTCCGCTGGAAATATCACTGGCCGCAACTCTGCAGCCGCGCCGTGCAAGTTCACGTGCCATAACACCCGTGCCTGTGCCAAGGTCTAAAACTGATTGTCCTTCAACGCCGATGCCGCGTTCACCTAGCTTTTCATAGAAGCTAGCCGGCGGCCCGGGACGGTGAGCAGCATAGTCTCGGGACGTTTCTCCCCAATCGGCCTTGTGACCTTTATCGACGGCGCCAACCATTAAGCCCGCTGACTACTTGTCGAAATAACTTCGCCTGTCATATAAGACGAGTAATCACTAGCTAGAAACACCATTACATTGGCCTGTTCCCAAACTTCACTGCCGCGACCATAAGCTTCTTTGGCCTCCAGCTCGGCGAGGAGTTCTTTAGACGTAACCTTATGCAGGAATGGATGAAGCGCGAGACTTGGCGCAACGGCGTTCACGCGCACGCCAAATGTAGCGCCTTCAACACCTGCGCAGCGTGTCAGCGCCATAACGCCGGCCTTAGCCGCCGCGTAGTGAGCCTGTCCCTTTTGAGCCCGCCATCCTAACACCGAAGCATTATTGACGATCACGCCGCCGCTCCCATTAGAATTATAGGCATCTTTCATATATTGCATGGCCGCGCGGTTAATCCGGAAACAGCCATTGAGCGTCACATCCAGAACAACCATCCACTGATCATCGGTCATATCAACGAGGTCAGCCGTTCCGCCAAGACCTGCATTATTGATGACCACATCTATGCCGCCAAGCGCCTTACCTGCAGCGGAGATAAGGTTATCGACATCGTCCTGAACTGTAACATTACATATGGCGTAATCAGGACGTTGGCCTGTGTCACTTTCAAGCGCATCCTGCGCTTTTTGAAGTCGACCTTCATGGATATCGGAAATAAAAACGATAGCGCCTTCTTCGATACATTTTTTAGCCGCCGCAAAGCCAATGCCCGTTCCGGCAGCGGCCGTGATGACAACACGCTTACCTTTTAGCAGCCCATGACCAGGAACATAGTCAGGAACTTTTGTAAGATCTGTCATGTTTTAGTTCCTCTGGGTTCTTTCGGCATGCCAAGCGCGCGCTCAGCAATGATATTGCGCTGAATTTGATTAGTCCCCGCATAGATCGTATCAGATCGTGAGAATAGAAACAGCTTTTGCATTTTACTATACTCGCCATCTTCTAATATTTCAGCGCGAGACCCCATTACATCCATGGCAAGCTCACCGAGATCACGGTGCCATGTGCCCCAATATATTTTCGACATATAACCGGCTCGTGGCAATTCACCCTGTTGCGCCGCTTCCAAAGTTCGCAGCGCTGTCATGCGCATAACCTTAAGGCCGCAATAGGCTTTGGCAATACGCTGGCGAATAATCGGGTCTTTTGAAGCGCCGTTCTTTTTGGCCAAAGCTACGATTTGATCAAATTCATTAGCAAATGTCATTTGCTGACCCAGGGTCGACGCGCCGCGCTCAAATCCCAGAAGCGCCATGGCTATTTTCCAACCATCACCTATGCCGCCAATCATATCATCAGCGGCGCAGCGCGCGCCATCGAAGAACACTTCGTTGAATTCCGCCGTTCCGCTCATTTGTTTGATAGGACGAATTTCAACGCCCGGCTGATCAAGTTTAATCAATAGAAACACCAGACCGTGACGACCAGCACTGCCGTTTTCGGCGCGGGCTATGGTGAAGATGTAATCTGACTCCATGGCTAGAGATGTCCAGACTTTCTGACCATCAACGATCCATTTTCCGCCTTCTAAACGTGCTTTGGTTTTGATATTGGAAAGATCGGAGCCAGCATTTGGCTCGGAATAACCCTGACACCAAAACTCTGTCCCGGCTTTGATACCCGGCAAATATTTGGCCTTTTGCACGTCACTGCCATAGGCAATTAATGTTGGCGCAAATAAAGTCTCGCCGATATGTCCCGCTCTGCCTGGTCCACCATGCTTGGCATATTCCTCGTTAAAGCCAACGATCTCCTCAAGGCTCGCGCCGTGACCGCCGAATTCTTTGGGCCAGCCCACACCGATCCAGCCGCCTTCGCCCATTTTCTTTTCCCATTCCAAACGAAGTCCCGGAAACGCATCTTCGTCGCCGGGCGTTGCGCGCCATCTTAGCGGTTCATATTTCCCGCCGAAGTTTTCGCCCATCCATTTAGAAAACTCATCACGTAATGTCATGCCGCATCTCCAAAGATGATGTCAGCTATATCCCGATGGGCTTTGCTAGGGTTTCCAAACATGGTGCGATTAGCCCGTGCCCGTTTGAAAAAGAAGTGTAGCGGATATTCCCATGTAAAGCCAATGCCGCCGTGGAGCTGGATCGCGTCTCCCGCTATTTTGAAATAGGCTTCAGTTGCAACAGCCTTAGCGATCAACGCCGCCTCAGTTTTATCTTCAGGCGCAGCTATGGCAGCGGCGTAGGTCGCGGACTTAGCTTCTTCCAGCGCAATGAACATATCGGCACATTTATGCTTATAGGCTTGGAAACTCGCAATGGCTCTATCAAATTGAA
>JABABK010000020.1:34266-52788 GCA_014238285.1 Hellea sp. | reverse complement strand
AGGACCGCACAAAATGTGGCCCCGTCGCCCCGCCAGAAGGTTTGTATTTGGTAAGAGTTTCATATTAAAAGGCTCCATGGCAAAAGAAACAACAGGCTCTTGGCTCTCGACCATTAAGTGGATCGCTATTTTATTGACCATGATGCTCTTAAGCGCTGTGCTCTATAAAGCTTACCGGGTCGCCAGCGCACCTGTTCGCGGCGTGACCTCGGCAGCGGATGCGGTGAAAGAACAGGCAGACCAAATTGCCAATAGGCTGGAAGTCGACATTGTTAAAGACAAGACCTTCGATCAGCTCGCCGAAACAGCTTTTAACATTTTAAACGCCTATCCGGTGCGCAAGCCTGTGAATATCAATGAACGTCTGTTTTGGGCGCAAAACTTAAGATCCAGCAATCATCAAGTCTGCCGATTTGATTACGATTTTGGGACAGGGTCCGTTCCAATATACGCGGCGGCCAATAATGAAACTTATGCCACGGCCAAAGCTGTTGGCTCTAAAGAAAACCGGGTCATACGGGTTCATGTAATTACAGGGTCTCCCGGCGTTGGTCTGCGGGCCTATTGGGATCAAACTGAAGCCCAATGGAAAATGCGCTGGCGGCGCGTGACCTTTAACAAGTCTTTTAACGATGAAACTGCGCGGATGACCCTTCGCAAAGTCCTATCGGCTATACCGGATCAATGCAGCATCAAAGAATAGGCCTTTAGAGGCTCCGTTTTTTGTGTTACTTAATAAGAAAATGCGGGGAACATCATGAACGACGAAACACCAGAAAATTCAGAACCCACTCAAATTGACAAAATTAAAACCAGCGCCCAAAAGGCGGCTGATCTGGCCGATAGAGCGACGGGGACTTTGGATAATGCGCAAAACGCGTTTAGCGCCATCAAATGGGTCAGTATAGCCTTGGTCTGTATCACAATTTTAGCCATCGGCTGGGCAGGCTATAAGGTGTTTTACAAACCAGTTGCGGCCGTTGGAGATGCTGCGGGGAATGTCGTCGAAGCTGTTGGCGACGGAGCGGGTAAAGCCATAGAAGTCGTTGGTGATGGTGCAGGGGCGATCAAGGACGGCGCCAGCGGCATGATCAATCGATTGGTTATTAAACCTTCCGCCAAAAATCGCCTCAACACAGTCGCCGACAACGCTTTTGATGTTCTTAGCGACATGGATAAGACAAAGCCCGAAGGCATGAAAGATCGGGCGTTTCGCAAAACCAGTTTTGCGGGCTCTAAAGGCAAGATATGTAAGCTCACCCTTAATTTTGGTAGTGGTGACATCTCTGCCTATGCCGCGGCCGATAACAAAGCCCACACCACGTCCAAGTCTTTAGGGTCTCAAGATGATCGTCTTATTCGCCTCGTCATAAAAACACCCGATGACGACATAGAGATGAATACCAGATGGGATGTAGAGAGAAATAACTGGATCATGAAATGGAAAAAAACCGTCGTCAAGAAACCCATCAATGACGAGATAGCGGCTGCCCGCATTCACGATATATTGTTCGCCGTACCTGGGCAATGCGCTAAGTAAAAGTTGACCACTAACAGTTGAACAGAGTACCCAATCTTCATCGTGGCGGCGATGAAGCGCTCCGCTGCGATTGTTTCACAGGAACAATCGCTTAACGCTTCGCGCCCCAAAGAGACTTAATCCGCTTGTCGCGACCACATCCATTACGGTATAATTTATAGCGAAATTTGTTCTTCTTATAATAATCCTGATGATAACGCTCAGCGTCATAAAACTCTGATACGGGCAAGACGGGCGTCACAATATCGGCCTGAAACGGTTTGACGTTGATCACGTGAGATTTGGATTGATTAGCAGCGGCGAGCTGATCAGGACGGGCAAAAATAGCGCTGCGGTAGCTATCGCCTTTGTCACAAAACTGCCCATAAGGGTCCGTCGGATCTACATGGACCCAGAAATAATCGACTAATTCACCATAACTGACTTTCGAAGGATTGTAGGTGACTTTAACCGCCTCATAATGACCCGTCTTTTTATGGGTCACCTCTTTATAGGTCGGGTTTTCCGTGTGCCCGCCCGTATAGCCAGACACAGCTTCGATCACGCCAGGGAGCTTTTCAAAATCCGCTTCCACACACCAGAAGCAGCCGCCAGCGAAGATAGCTGAATCAGTTCTCTGCGCGGCGGTCTGCTCCGGGGCGTCCGGATGTTCGGTTTTAGCTATATCACGTTCAACTTCAGATGTCACTTCTGGATTTACGTCCGAAGCCATTTCTGAAACTTGAGCTTCCGCGCAAGCTGCTAAGAAGATCAGACTTGTCATTATCATAAGTTTTTTCATAAGCTAGATATACCCAAAGACGGGATAACAACCAAGTCACAAAGCCGAGAGATTTAAGAGAGAATGTCCCCGAGAATATGATCGATCTAGATTTTGAATTCACGACCGACCTATGGGAATATTCCGGACAAGGGTCTTGGCATTTCGTGACCGTCCCGGATGAGATTTCGGCGGATATCAAAGCTTTCACCAAACATACCGCCCGCGGCTTTCGCACCGTTAGGGTCAAGGTCAAGATCGGCGGTAGTGAATGGCTCACATCCCTCTTTCCTGATAAAAAGTCAGCCTGTTATTTTCTTCCTGTCAAAGCAGCCATCAGAAAATCTGAAAAACTGCTAGACGGTTCAACTGTGGCAGTTCAAATGAATGTCATAATTTAAACAAAATATAAGAGGCTTTCATGACTGTTTATATGATCGCGCAAATGACCATTCACGATCCAGAAACATACAGCAAATATGAAGACGGTTTTATGGAAGTTTTTGAAACATTCGACGGGAAAATTCTTAGCATTGACGACGCACCATTAGATATTTCTGGAAGCTGGACAGCTTCTCGGTCTGTCTTGATCGAATTTCCTTCTAAACAAAATTGGCAAGCCTGGATAACGTCAGATCCCTATAAAGGGATTTCAAAACATCGAATTTCTGCCAGTACCGCTAATGCTATTTTGGTCAAAGGCTTTACAGGCGAAATCAATAAGTCATAACGAAAACCATTCCAGGTCTAGTCCTCTAAGAATACAGCGAGGTCTTCCGGGATATCCATGGATTTCAAAGCTGAGACATTTGCGCCGCCTGTATTGCCCACAGGTACCCAGCCGAAAACACTAGCAGGCAGGACCGCGAACGCCCGCAATACTTGCCCCATGATTTCACGTAAATCCCTTCGCAGAACTCCGACCTTTAGCATCCACCAATGGGTTTCGAGATGAGGGGAAAACTTCCGCTGACCCAATATGTGAGCCCGCTCCAAATGATGAAACGCTTGCTCCAGATCTCGAGCTTCATAGGCACTAATCGCCGAGCTCATTTCAGATTTATAAGCGGATTTTAATTTTGGTGTCATAGAACCTGTGTGCGTCAACTCAGTGAAAATTGTCAATCTCTAAGATCAATGCTACTCAGAAAAACCGCGATCCGAAAGATAGTCTATGCCCGCCCATTCACAGTCCAAATATAGTGTTGACCTTGCATCACTAAAACCATTTCTCGGCAACCAAACTTTCGATGAAGCCTACGCCAAATATGATGACAAAGGCTATATCATTTTTGAAAATATCATAAACCAAAACGAAGTCTCCCTCATCCGCGCGGCTCTAACCCCATTTCTAACCAAAACCGGTCGCAATAATTTTGAAGGATTTAAATCCAACCGCGTTTACGCCTTACTCGCCAAAGCCCCCGAAGTATTTTCAGATATGGTTTTACACCCTTTGGCCCTTGCCTTTGCAGAACGAGAGCTTGGTAGGTCATGCCTGCTCTCCGGCCTTCTCGCGATCAACTTACATCCGGGTGAAACCGTTCAGGAATGGCATTTTGATGATGAGCAAATTTTCGTCCCTAGGCCTCGCCCAGCTTATGGCGTCAGTACCTTTTGGGCGATTGATGATATGACCGAAACAAACGGCGCGACCGAAATCATTCCAGGCAGTCATAAATGGGGAGACGACAAACGGTTGAGCTATACTCAAGATTTCCATGAAAAACATAGCCATCCAAAACACGATGATCCGAATCCCCATGACGATGCCATAAAAGTGATTATACCTTCCGGGTCTCTCATGATTGCCAAAGGCACACTTTACCATCGCGGCGGTGCCAATAAATCTGACCAACCCCGCCTGATCGTAACGCCGCAATACTGTCCGGGCTGGGCCAGACAGCTTGAGAATATGGCGTTGGCTGTCCCCAAAGACATTGCGGCCAAACTCCCCCGCCGCGTTCGCGAACTGCTGGGTTACAATACTCACGGCGTGTTTATGGGATATGTCGACGGCGTTCATCCAGACCGTTCCCTGGGAATATTGAAATAGGTCTATAAAATTTCTCAACTTTGACTGATCCGATAAATTTCCAAAAATAGTTCTTGCATTATAAACGATAAATAATTATCGTTTATCGATATTAAATATGCAAACAGGACTATTATGACTCAACTTGCTAAAATGAACCCGCGCATACGAGCATTGCTCGAACTTGTCTTTTTCATCGGACTTGTGACCGGATTAAAAGCGATTTTAGATCATTATATCTGGAAATATGCTGGCCCCGTTGCGCTGACAACAGGAACCATTGCTTTGTTCATTTATTTAAATGCTACGGGTCAAGGCTGGCGATCTATCGGCCTCCCGAAATTACCCACGGTCAAAGATAAATTAATGCAAATTCCAAAGGCAGGGTTAGTTCTGCTGGCGTTCATCGCGGCGGTCGCCATTGCCCTGAACAGCGGCGAACTTTTCGGTTGGGAGTTTATGAAAGAAATACCTGAAACCGTGAATGATCGATTTGGCGATATTCATGGAAGCCTCCCTTTTCTGTTATTGTGGATTGCAATCGGTTGGGTTTCCGCCGCTTTTTGCGAAGAAGTTATGTTTCGAGGCTTTATCATAACCCGCCTGACCGATATTTTCGGCGGCAAAGAATTGGCCGTTTGGGTCGCCGTAATTCTCGGGGGAATATTCTTTGGGTTCCTGCATTTTTATTATCAGGGATGGCGCGGGTTTATCACCACAGGTCTTATTGGTATCGCTTTTGGCGCCATGTTCATTATACTAAAACGAAACCTATGGCCTATCATGATTGTCCACGGACTTGTTGATACGATTGGATTCATTGGCACGTTCCAGGGAGTCGACATTTAGGTCCTATACGTCCCAATAAGGTGTGCCTTTAAAGCGGTCCGCAATGAAATCGACAAAAGCGCGAACACGGGCTGATAAATGACGCGTTGGTGGATAAACTGCGTAGGCGGATATCTCGGGCCAATGATAATCAGGCAGTATTTCTACCAATGATCCATCCCGTAGATTTTCAAAAATGATAAATCTTGGAACTAATAAAATACCCTCGCCTACGACCGCAGCATCCCGAAGAAACTCTCCATTCGTCGCACGCAACCGTGGTTTAAGTTCAGTTTTTCCCTCAGTTCCGTCCGGAGAAGTATAATCCACGATAGATGATGGCCTATACCCGTAAGCAAGATGCGGGATACCCTTTAAGTCTTTCGCCGATTGAGGAACACCGTTTTGATTTAAAAACGCCGGACTAGCTGCCGCGACCATACAAATATTCGCCAGCTTTCGGGCGATCAGGCTTGAGTCTGGCAAGTCTCCAATACGGACAGCCACATCCATACCATCAGCTATTAAATCGACGATCCTGTCATTGAAATCGATATCAAAATTAACATGAGGATGTTCTTTCATAAAATCCAAAATAGCTGGACCAAGATGAGCCACACCAAAAGACAACGGCGCGGCAACTCGGATCGATCCTGCGAGGGCCGTTTGAGTGTCACTGGCAATTGCTTCCGTTTCTGCCCAGTCTGCCAACAATCTAAGCGATCGATCATAAAGTGCTTGGCCCGTATCTGTCATCGTTAGTTTGCGAGTAGAACGAATAATAAGCTGCACCCCAAGGCGAGTTTCCAGCTCTTTGAGACGTCGGCTGACCGCTGATTTCGCGATCCGCATTTGATTGGCCGCGCCCGTTATAGAGCCCGCTTCAACGACCCGTACAAATGTTTCTATTTCTTCAAACTTGTTCATTCGTTCTCGATATCAGAACTTATTGTTCTCGAAAACCCTCTTAGTTCTCAAAATTACGCCCCTATATGAGTTTTCAATCGCAACGGACCAATGTCCCAAAGCAAAAAGGAGCTGACATGATTGAGACAATTACTATAAGAGAGAACGCTCTGCCGAGCGATATGGGTGCGCTTTTAAAAGATTATCCTCGCGAAACTTGGACGGCTCATCCCAACTTCAAACAGGCGACCCAAAACTGGCTTGGTGCCCACCGCGCTTTTCGAAAGTTAAGCAAAGTCATGCGGGAGGAAACTCAGAGTTATCTGAACCATGACCTTCCTGGTGATGAATTAGCGGGCGGCTTAGCCTATTATGGTGACGCTTTAGTTCGCAATCTCTACGGTCACCACCACTGGGAAGATAGGTCCTATTTTCCAGAACTTTCCGCGGCTGATCCTCGCTTTGATACAGGCTTAGCCATTTTGGAAAAGGATCATGTGTGCTTTAATGATTTACTGGAACAGCTCACCCGTAAAGCCAATCGCGTCATTAAGCTGGTTCAACTTGATGAAACAGCCGCTTATGACGAGGCCGGAGAACTTTTGCCTATAACGCAAAAGGTTCAAACCCTCCTGACCCGTCATCTCAGTGACGAAGAAGAGCTCGCCGTGCCAATTATTTTACATCACAAATTACGCGGCTAAACCTATTGTTCTGATTATCAGAACAATAATTTCCAATAACGCATCTATTTCTCGTAAACCATACGATATACGGTAATTTACAAGAAAAAGGGAAAGCACATGTCTAACAATAAAACTCCGTCTATTATTGCTGCAAAGCACCCGATTAAAGTCGAACTCGAAGCCGGGAAAGACTATTATTGGTGCAAATGCGGGCGCTCAAAAAGCCAGCCCTTTTGTGATGGCTCCCACAAAGGCACGGACATTGCGCCGCAAAAATTTACGGCGGATAAAACCGGCGGCGCGGCACTTTGCCAGTGTAAGGCCAGCACGAACGCCCCGTTTTGTGATGGTAGTCATACAAGATTAGGTGACCTGAACATCGGTGACCCTGCCCCAGCGCCGATATCTAAATCCGCTATTCCAGAAGCAACGCCAACGCCGGAAGAACCAACCGTGGCCCGTATTCATGAGCTAGCAAAAAACGGCTTATCTAAGCTCGGGCATCACGGCGAAATGGGATCTATGGGCGTTCCACGCAAAGACTTACCCCATTGGGACGACATCCAAATATTGCCCGCGCAAATGGCTCACAAACCCCTTCTGGATGATCATCCTGTGAGTACATCTGTCATTATTGGCCCGCGCGCGAAAAAGCCGCTCCATCTGAACATTCCCCTATTTGTCTCAGATATGAGTTATGGCGCTTTATCCGAAGAAGCCAAAGTCGCACTATCCCGCGGCGCACAAATCGCAGGCACAGGCATATGCTCAGGCGAAGGCGGTATGCTCGCCGATGAGCAGGCGGAGAACTCCCGCTATTTTTATGAATTGGCTTCCGCAAAATTTGGATGGAAACCTGAACTAGTTGAGAAGGTACAAGCCTTTCACTTTAAAGGCGGTCAAGGGGCCAAAACCGGTACAGGCGGGCACTTACCTAGTGAAAAGGTTCAAGGCAAAATTGCCGAGGTTCGCGGCCTAGAGCCCGGCCATGCTGCGATCTCACCCTCCACATTCAAAGACCTCGTAACGACAGCAGATTTTCGCAAACTGGCTGACGAAGTTCGAGAACGCACGGGCGGCATTCCCATCGGATTCAAACTATCCGCCAACCATATAGAAGACGATATCGATTTCGCGCTGGAGTCCAGTGCCGATTACATCATCCTTGATGGACGCGGCGGCGGCACAGGTGCCGCGCCTCTCATATTCAGAAACCACATATCTATTCCGACAATTCCTGCCCTAGCGCGAGCTCGCAAGCATCTAGACGCAAAAACTGGACGCGACGTCACACTCGTCATTACTGGCGGTCTGAGAGTGGCTGAGGATTTCGTCAAGGCAATGGCGCTAGGCGCTGACGCCGTGGCCATTTCAAATTCAGCCATGCAGGCCGTCGGCTGTATCGCCGCCCGCATGTGCAATTCTAATAATTGCCCCGTTGGCGTCGCAACACAAAAACCAGAATTAAGAGCACGGCTTGACGTTCAAATTGGCGCACAAAAATTAGCCCGCTATTTTGAGGCGAGCGTAAAATTGATGCAGGTTCTAGCCCGCGCTTGTGGTCATGATGATCTCTCAAAACTAAACCCCAAAGACATCACTACTTGGAAACGCGACATGGCGCATCTATCCGGCATCCAATACGGAGGTATGCAGTTATGATTAGAAAAATCATCCAAACCACAAAAGGCATTCCAGTTACGGACGGCGCGGGTGTAAAACTCACCCGTATAATTGCCTCGCCTGAGCTTGATATGGTTGACCCTCTACTACTGCTCGATCGGTTTGAGACTGAAAACCCCGACGACTATATCGGGGGCTTTCCACCTCATCCTCATCGGGGGTTCGAAACCGTGACCTATATGCTCGAAGGCAGCATGCGCCACAAAGACAATACTGGAAATGAAGGTGTTGTCGAGCCCGGCGGCATTCAGTGGATGACGGCAGGAAAAGGTATCATGCACTCTGAAATGCCCGAACAAGATGAGGGGTTGATGCGAGGGTTTCAGCTCTGGATCAATCTGCCTGCCTCTCACAAAATGAGCGAACCGGGCTATCAGGAATTTAGCGGCGACCACATCGCGCGTGAAGACACAGAGAGAGGCGGCATCATCCGCGTTATAACAGGGACGACGGATAAAGGCACCGCAGGCCCGGTCATCAACAAGCTCACGGATCCACTCTATCTAGATATCACCCTAACGCCTGGTGAATCGTTTTCGCAGTCCGTGCCGCAATCCCATAACGCCGTGATCTATATGATCGAAGGAGAAGTAGCTATTGATGATACCAATCTTTGCCACGAGCAGCTCGGCGTCTTTGGCGACGGTGCAGCGGTGCAAATCACAAGCGCATCCGAAGGCGCGCGCTTCCTCCTTATGGCTGGCAAACGACTGGAAGAACCGGTTGCTCGCGGTGGACCTTTTGTCATGAACACACGCGCGGAAGTATTAGAGGCATTTGCGGATTTAAGGGCGGGACGGTTTTAAAAATAAGTCGCTGATATATCAAACAAATCTGCCATGACGGATTCTGTTGTGGGCCAGCGGCCCGCGCCTTTTCCGCGGATTTTATAGGCGTCGCCATCGTCAAAATAGAATATCGCATGGGCTTCTTCACCAGCGGCTTGAGCAATGAAATTATTCATGGATAGGTCTTTGAGCTCTAGCGCGGAATTAAATCCGGCCTGATGACGCCAAGCTGTTGAGATACGTTTGACCGCGCCGTTGATCTGGTTTGGCGGCACAAAACCTTCAATGGTGTCGCGCGGAATATCGTCCAATGTAATCTCTTCGCCAAAACCTAGAAGGGCGACCAGACGAATTTTCGCAGCAGCATCCTCGCCGCCCACATCGGACGTTGGATCAGATTCGGCGAAGCCTTTATCCTGAGCTTCTTTAAGAGCCTCATCATAAGTTTTTCCGGCGCAAATTTCGTCGAGCATATAATTGGTTGTACCGTTTAATAGCGCTTCAACCCGAACGATTCGGCCCGATTCACGGATACACATTTCAAGAACTGGCATGCCGCCGCCCGCTGCGCTTGAGAACTGCAAAATAGCATTGCTCTCTTTAGCAAGGTCAATCAGAGCCTGACCGCCCGCCGCGATGGCTTGTTTGTTAGCAGAGGCCACATGGACCCCGCGAGAAAGCATGTCTTTGGTATATTCTAGCGCTGGATCAATCGGACCCGAGACGTCAATAAAAATGTCGGGCTTGGCATCAACGAGGTCTTGGTATTCCGTCGTCAGTTCAGCCTCTTTATAGCCTTGGTCGAGATATTTTTGTTTATCCCGCACCATGATCTTGACCATTTCAAAACGCTCAGACTGGGCTTTAACCCGGCGATAAACCCCGCCGCCAACAATCCCGCAACCCATCATAGCGATACGGAGTTTTGTCGGTTTCGGCGCGGCGCTAGTTGTACCGCTAGTCTTACCGATGCGTGAGTAAAAGGGAATGCCCGGTGTCCCGATGTCAAATTCAAGCCCGGCTTCCTGAGCAAAATCGAGCGCTTTAGGCGAGACGAGAACTTTTGCGCGCTCGCGGGCTTCGGCCCATGATATTTCACTATAACGACCGACCGCGCCTTCAACCGTTTTCGGGTCTGCCTCATAGACGCCGTCCACATCTTTAAGAAGGAGCGCCGGTACGTTAAGGCGATGCGCCACGTAAAGCGCTGTTAGATCCGCGCCGCCATTGCCGAGCAAAGACGGGCGATCATTCTCACCAATGGCCACATAACCCGGCATAACGACGATATCGTGATTTTTGAGATCTTCTTCGAGCTGTTCCACATTCAGATCAACTAGTTCAGCCTCTGTATTCGGGCCCTTAGCTTTAAGACCCAAATCACGTGCCTGCCGAACAAAGGCTGGTGCGCCAATACGTTCTAGCGCAAGAGCCAAAAGAGCCGCTGATTTACGTTCACCAAGCTGAACCAGCTCTGGCAGGTTTTTAGCTATGCCATCTGGGCCAATGCGGCGGGCCTCTGCGAGTAGCACATCCGTTTGGTCACCTTGGGCTGATGTTACGGCGACAACATTATAGCCTTGGCGATAATGGCGATAAATTTCTGACGCTGCATCTGTATAGTCCTCAAGGGATTTCAAAACGGAATGACCAAAATTTAGAACGATAACAGGTACAGGCATGAGATCTCTCTTAGCAAGAATTTGTTAAGCGCCCGCAAGCATAGGAGCAAATCGGCGCGAATGTTAGGGTCGCTGACTAGGGCTTTCGAAGTTTAGAGTCAATGTCATCCTTAACGCCAAGGGCCAAAGAGTCTCATGGCAGTACATTTAATAATGTTTTATGGATCGGTCATGACAAATAGCGATCTCATAATTGTTGGCGGCGGTCTGGTCGGAATGACGGCGGCCTTAGCCTGTGCCCATAAAGGGGCCTCAGTCACGATCGTTGATAGCCAATCACCTGAGACTTACCAAACCGCTGACTTTGACGGCAGAGCATCCGCCATCGCCGCGAGTTCGTTTAAGATGTACCGTCATCTTGGCATCGATAAACGCCTTAAGGGTCATATCCAGTCCATCACAGACATCATGATCACGGACGGCGAAGTTGGGCGTTATATCTCGCCGCTCTCACTTCATTTTGACAGCAAGGATGCTGGCGGCGCGCCTATGGGCTATATGATGGAAAACCGGCTTTTACGCCGCGCGCTTTATGACGCGATCAAAGCCAATGACAAGATCACCATGATCGCCCCGACCAAAGTGTTAGGCTTTAATGAGACGCCCGCCGGCATGACTTTAAATCTTAAAGATCATGGCGAGCTATCCGCCAGCGCGTTAATTGCGGCCGACGGACGGAATTCTTTTTGCCGCAAACAGACAGGGATCGGCACAGAGACCATTCCCTATAAGCAAAAAGCCATTGTCACGACTGTAGTTCACGAAGTGCCTCATGACGGGGTTGCCCACGAGCTGTTTTTACCTGGTGGTCCCTTTGCTATTCTGCCGCTCACAGAAAATCGCTCATCCATCGTTTGGACGGACACGCCAGGCGCGGTTGATGCCGCGATGACCCTGCCCGAAGCCGCTTTTGCCGCCGAGTTGACCCGCCGCTTTGGCGATATGTACGGACAGATTGGTCCTTGCGCGCCGCGCTGGTCATACCCGCTCTCCCTGCAAATGGCTGAAGACTATACCAAGGGCCGCCTCGCCCTGATCGGCGATGCCGCCCACGCCATCCACCCGATTGCCGGACAAGGCCTGAATATGGGTCTTCGTGATGCCGCAGCTCTGGCCGATGTGGTTCATGAAGCCCGCTCCAATGGTCTTGATATCGGCATGCAATTAGACAACATGCAAATCTGGCGCAATTTTGATAACCGCGTCCTTGCCGCTTCAACCGACATTTTCAATCGGCTATTTTCCAACAACATCGCCCCGATCAAACATGCCAGACGTCTCGGCCTAGGCCTCATGGATAAAATTGCCCCCGCGCAAAGCTTCTTCATCAATGAAGCAGCGGGTTTACATGGTGAGCTTCCAAGTTTATTGAGATGACGTGGGATTGTTTTCAAAAAACCTTGTAGATTCAGATATTGCAGAATGGCAGTTTGAATTATTTGAATATCTTATAGACAATTTTAGTTCTGCTGCGGGGATGCTTGATAGCCAATTATGGCTTCCAATCAGCGAGCACTTTGATCCAATAGAGCACTGGGCCCACCCCTAACAGACAACGCCCTAGCGCAACATCTCTTTACAAGAATAGCGCAGCAATGCGGATATGGAGATGATCACGGCATAATACTAACGGCTAAAGACGACCCGAAAGGCGGGTTTCTGGAAGGCGGCGCACTAATAAGAACGACAGGACAAGGCGCTTGCGGACTTTATCAAGTCGAACAGGTCGGCGAGAAATATGTGGAAACGATCTGTTATGATCTGTCTCTTTTAGACAATCCCAACAACCTCATTGCAACCTTCGCTCATGAACTTTCTCATGCATTACATAATCGATGCCGAGAGCCTGTAGATATAGAACCAGAACTCTATGAGTTATTTACCGATTTGACCGCCATTTATCTTGGATACGGAGTATTTTTGGCCAATAGTCGATTTGATTTCCAATCCACTAATATAGGTTGGCAGGCGTCAGGCGCAGGCTATTTGCCAGAAGCAGACATGGTTTTTGCACTCGGAATATTTATGAAGGTAAAAAACATCGATATCAGCATCGCAGAACCATATCTGAAACCAAATCTTTCAAAAATGCTGAAAAAGGCATTCAAACAACTCACACGCTACGAAAAAAATATAGACGAATTGAAATCCAGAGTGCCATCAACCATTTGAAACCGCTCCGTCCCGAACCTCAAAAACATCCGCTCTACCCTCAAACGCCTCAAACAAATTCTCATCCGTTCCGGTCATGAAGACCTGAGTGCCTAGATCAATAAGCTCTTCGATCAGCGCAGCGCGACGGCCTTCATCGAGATGAGCAGCGACTTCGTCAAGCAGTAGAAATGGGCGTTTATCCGCCTGGGCGCGGGCTTGGGCGAGCATGAGACCAATCAGTAAGGCTTTTTGCTCCCCCGTGGAGCAATCATGAGCCGGCATGTTTTTGGCGGCGTGAGTGACTTTGAGATCAGAGCGGTGCACGCCTTGAAGCGTACGCCCTGCCCGCATATCAAGTTGACGCGTGTCAGCCCATAGAGCGCCTAGGTTATTTTCAACGGTTTCAATCGGCAAGCCGCTCTGAATTTGTTCTTCGGCCTCGCCTTTCAGCCCAACGATAGCTTTAGGGAAAGCACCTTCGGGCCGGGCTTCTATTTCATCGACCAAAGCATTGAGAGTCTGGCTGCGCGCAGCGGCAATTTGCGCGCCGTGTTTGGCCATGTCAGCTTCCAGTGCCTCATACCACGATGTATCTGTTATGCCCTCGCTCAAGAGACGGTTACGTTCGGCTCGCAGTTTTTCATAGGCCAAAACATGGCTTCCATGGCTCGGCGCGTGCATCAGGGTAAAGCGGTCTAAAAACTTACGGCGATCCGAGGCTGGGCCTCTAAAGAGCCTATCCTGTTCGGGAGTGAGCCAGAACATGGTGACGTAATCGCTAAGCGCTGTTCCGCTAACGGTTTTACCATCAATCCGGACAACACGCCTACCCGGCGCTTCCGGGATCTGCCCGATAGCGAGTTTAAACTGATCATCAGGAATATTAAGTGTGGCCGTAACCCCCCAAGCCGGCGCGATCGTTTCGCCGTCGCGCCGCGTAACCGCGTCGAGTTTGGACCGTCGCAGGCCTCGCCCCGGTGATAAAAGAGAAATAGCTTCGAGCAGGTTTGTTTTACCCGCGCCGTTTTCACCGTACATCACAACAGGCGCGCCCGAAAAGGCGATATCTAGGGAAGAATAATTGCGAAAATCGGTTAGGCGCAGCTGAGAAATGTAATGGTCGGCAGTAATTTCGCCTGACCTATACGCGAAGCGGCATCAGAACAAAGAGCGAGTCTTTATCTTCGCTATCTTTCACAAGAGCTGGTGATGCCGGGCCGTCGAGCATGAAGGTTGCGTCACGGCCTTCGATCTGTCCGGCAACATCTAAAAGATATTTGGCGTTAAAACCAATTTCGAGCGGCTCACCGCCAAAATCAACCATCAAATCTTCATGGGCATTCCCGCTTTCAGGGTTATTGACCAAAAGCGATAGAGTGTCTCCATTGAGGGATAATTTGATAGAGCGTGATTTTTCAGCAGAAATCGTTGCGACGCGGTCTACAGCAGCCGCGAAAACTTTATTATCGATTACAAGTTCACGTTCATTATTACGTGGGATAACCCGCTCATAATCCGGGAACGTTCCGTCGATTAACTTTGAGGTTAAAACGGCATTACCGAGTGTGAAGCGAATTTTGGCGTCAGAGACGGAAATTTTTACATCACTGTCCACACCATCGATCAAGCGGCGGATTTCCGCGATTGTTTTACGCGGGACAATAATGCCCGGTAGACCTGTCGCGCCGTTAGGCAGTGGCATTTCGCTAAGCGCAAGACGGTGGCCGTCTGTGGCAACAGCTCGAAGCACACCCTCATGAGCATGAACGTAAATACCGTTTAGGTAATAACGGGTTTCTTCCGTGCTGATCGCAAACTTGGTTTTATCAATGAGGCGGCTTAATTCTTTGGCCGTTAAATCAAACTCATGGGTAAACCCATCGGCGGTCATTTTCGGAAAATCGCCCGCAGGCAATAAAGGCAAAGTGAAATGAGCCCGACCGGCATCCACATCCAACCGTTCTTCGCTATTAATCTTTATCGAGACCTGCGCACCATCAGGAAGTTTGCGCGCAATATCATAAAGCGTATGAGCCGGCACCGTAATATCCCCCGGCGCGTCAACCACGGCTTCTGTGCCTTCAGAGATTTCAATATCAAGATCCGTCGCGACAAAATTTAATCGGCCGTCTTTAGCGCTTATCAAAACGTTGGATAATATTGGAATTGTGTTTCTGCGCTCTACAACACTTTGGACGTGGCCTAGTGCTTTTAAGAGATCGCTGCGTTCAATCGCTATTTTCATGGTTCATTCCCAATGGCTTATGCCGGATGTCTAACTGGTAAAACAGCTCCGCTGGCAGTAACCGACGGAGCGATATATTTAGAATCACTTTACCCTAATAGGCGAAAAAGCCAAGAACCTATTAACTGAAAAATTATGACTTAAGCGCTTCTTCCAAACGCCGGACTTGACCATCCAAAATCGGATCTTCTGCACGTAATTGAGTAATACGTTTTACCGCATGCATAACCGTTGTATGATCCCGACCGCCAAAACGGCGACCAATATCCGGCAAAGAGCGCTTCGTTAGCTGTTTACACAAATACATAGCGACCTGACGCGGACGGGCAACAATGCGGGCCCGTCGTTTTGAGGACATGTCATCCAACGTCACACTAAACTCTTCGGCAACTGAGCGCTGAATTTTATCGACAGTCACCCGCATACTGGCCATATATTTACTGCCAGACAAGGTCTCTTGAATGCTTTCAAGCGTGATCGGCGTGCCTAAAAATTCAGACTGAGCAACGACCTGATTAAACGCGCCTTCGAGATCACGTGGCGTTGCGTTAATACGCGCGGCTAGCAAGTCACGGGCTTGTGCCGGAATAGCCAAATTTGGATGGCCGTTTTCGCGGCGCTGTGAAATCAAACGGTCCAATATACGCACCCGAAGCTCATAATCAGCTGAGCCAATTTTACAAACCAGACCACTATTAAGATGTGACTTAAGACGCGGCGTGGCTTTTTCAAGATCGTCCGGATGGCTATCTGTTGTCAGCAATACTTGACGACCCTCAGCAACCATCGAGATCAAAGTGTGTAACATCTCTTCTTGGCTGGTTGGTTTATTTGCGACAAAATGCGCATCATCAATCATCAGCAAATCAACATTGCGTATCTTGTGCTTAAACGCTTCAACAGCGTCACGGCTATTACCGCGCAGAGATGAAACGAATGTGCTGACAAATTCCTCCCCGGAAATTTTTAAAACTGTGCAGTCGCGCGTGGATGCTTCGATCGCCGACATAATGGCATAGAGCAAATGCGTTTTGCCCATGCCGTTATCACCGTAAATAACCACTGGATTATATTGCGACATATCAAAATTAGCGACCTGTCGAGCTACAGCTACAGCGAACTCATTTGAAGGTCCGATAACAAAATTATCAAAAGTAAAACGGTTTTGACGGTTAGGCACTTTATCGCCAGACAGACTTGGTTGAATACGAGGTTGCCCTTGAGGAATGGTCGCCGACTTAGAAGGCGTTCTTAGATACGGCGTCGGCCGAGACGGTGCTTCTTGTGCTGGCTTCATCACAACGACATCACGCGGCGGTGCAACTTGATCATGCTTCTTCCAAATCCGCTTGAGCTCTTCTTGGTAAGAGCCTTCAATTTTGGAAGCAATGAATTTTGTTGGAGCGGTTAAAGTAACAGAATACTCATTGGCGGCGCTGATATGCAGGCGCCCTGTCCAAGATCTATGAACATTAGGCCCTAAAGCATAGGATAAATCTTTTTGAACTTTCGCCCAAGTCTTATGCGCGCTCTCCACAGGCGTTTCCCCTGTAAAGAGGTCCGGCTTGACGGAAGTCACATTTTCTACGGGCGCCGAACCATTAGTCACGCGTTATTACTCCAACATTCCCCAATAGAGTCGCCACTAACTCATTGAATTATAATATTATATTTTGTTGCTTTATCAGCCTAAACGAGACTTAGACTGACCTTATTCCCCAAAAAGGCACAAGCTGTCACAACCCCTATGGCCCTCTTTTAAACGTCCGTTTTTCGACTCGTCAACGCAAATATTTACCATTTTACCGACTCTTTATTGTTGACTCGAAAAAACCTAAATAACTAGGGCATTTAGCTCATGCGAAAATTTCAAAAAAAAAATGTCCATCTTTTTTTTTACAATTTATACCTGAATCAACTGCGACATTGTTGACGTCTCAATATATACGGCTAGCCTGTCACAACTAGGGCGCGTTAACAGCCTCGTTGTATCTAGGACTGGCTATCGCTAGTCTTACGCCAAAGAAACAAGGAAACACCGTGAACCATAATCTTATTCTCTGCCTTACGCTCGGTCTTGGACTAGGCCTCGGACAATCTGCGTGCCAAAAGACGCGGCCTACCCAGTCTCAGCCTGTTGATATCTCCGCCGCCCAAACGAAGACATTATTGAAAACAACCGTATCCAAAGACTATCTTTCACCGGAAGCCGTGCACGCCTCTCCCTCTATAGATGGTACATTTTTGAAAAGCACCGCCATAGCGCCTGATGGTTCTAAAGTGACAGTACTTCGAGGCCGAGACGATGATGCCGATCAACAAGATCTCTGGGCGTATGACCTGGAAACGGGCGAAGCTAGCCTATTGGTCAGCTCAACAGACCTACTCGGCGCGCCGGAATCTTTATCCGAAGAAGAAAAGAACCGCCGTGAACGGGCCAGAGAATATGGCAAAGGCATTATCTCCTATGACTGGGTCGATAGGAACACTCTACTCTTTCCCTTGGGCGGCGATATTTATATTTACAATTTGGCCCGCCAGAAATCTCAACAAGTCACCGCGACGCTTGGATTTGAAACAGACCCCAAGGTCAGCGAAAGCGGTAAGCATGTCGCCTATGTCAGAGATGACAATTTATATGTCACCGATCTCAAGAGCGGTTTGGAACGCCAACTCACCAATAACGCAACAGATTTCATCCGCAACGCCACAGCCAGTTTCGTGGTTCAGGAAGAACTGGATCGCCAGACGGGTTATTGGTGGTCACCGGATGATCGCCGTCTCGCCTATACGCAAATCGATGAAAGCGCGATCGCCATTGAAAACCGCATAGACTTTGGCGCTGATGGTATCAAAAACATCTCGCAGCGCTATCCTTTTGCGGGCACAAAGAACGCGACCGTCAAGCTGGGTATAATACCGCGCAAAGGCGGCGAAACCATCTGGGTCAATATTGGCAATAATGCAGACATTTATCTCACGCGAGTTCTCTGGAGCCAAGATGGCAAGACGCTCTATGCCGGCATTCTGTCCAGAGATCACAAAAGCCATCGGTTCTACAAAATCAATCCCGAGACAGGTAAATCCAAAATCATCTTCGAGGAAACAAGCCCCACATGGCTTAATATAGGCACGGACCTTGAGGCTCTCAAAAATGGCGACATAATTTGGTCATCGGAAAAATCAGGAAAGCGCCAAATTTACAAAATCACCTC
>JABABK010000020.1:0-34256 GCA_014238285.1 Hellea sp. | reverse complement strand
ATGCGGCAACAGATCGGCAGATCACACCGAATCATGTTTTGGTCAAACATATGGAATGCGTCGATGAAGACGCGGGCCGTCTTTATTTTATCGGCTGGGATCAAACACCAACCGAACAGCATATTTTCGCTATTGATTTAGACGGACAAAATATGACACGGCTTTCCAATGCTTCAGGAAAGCATAGTGCGAATTTTGCCGATAATTGTTCTCGCTATATCGGATCCTTTAGCAGTCCAGATACGCCGCCTCAAAGCCGCGCATTTGACAATCAAGGCAATCCTTTAGCTTGGCTTTCCGAAAACAAACTCGGCGACGCTCATCCTTACGCCCCTTATCAAGCCAATCACATCACGCCTGAATATGGCCAGATCAAAGCTGAGGACGGCACGCCGCTAGATTATATCCTTTATAAGCCCAAAGATTTAGAGCCCGGAGAGAAACGCCCGTCGATTACAATCGTCTACGGCGGGCCGGGCGTGCAGCGTGTGGATAAATCCTGGGGACGCAAACATTTTGCGCAAATGCTCGCCCATCACGGCTTTGTCGTGTTTCAGCTTGATGGACGCGGCGCGAGCAATCGCGGTAAAGCCTTTGAAGATCATCTTTACCGCTCCATGGGGCGGGCCGAAGTTGTCGATCAAAGCGCCGGCGCGAACTGGCTTAAATCACAAGACTTTATCGATCCCAACAATATGGGCGTCTATGGCTGGTCTTATGGCGGCTATATGACCCTGCATATGCTGGCGCAAACGGATCTCTATAAATCCGGCGTCTCAGGCGCGCCCGTCACCGATTGGGCGTTATATGACACGGCCTATACAGAACGCTATCTTGGCAGCCCTGATCCTAAAGATTCAAATTACACCAAAGGCGCCTATGAAGATGGATCTATCTTTCCATATTTGGACGGCCTCACAGAAGACCTACTCCTGATCCACGGCATGGCCGATGATAATGTAGTGTTCCGGCATACAGTCAAGCTCATGGACGCCCTGCAAGACAAGGGCGCGCAAAATATGCGCCTGATGACCTATCCCGGCGAAAAACACGGATTTCGCCGCACCAGCAATAAAATCCACCGCGACAGGATGATATTGGAATTTTTTGTGAAGACTTTGGGGGAGTAGGTGGAGTTAATTGATCCAATATATCGCGAAAAAGTCATGGACGAACTCCGCGGCATAGAAAGCCGTGAAGAGGTCAAAATACTGTTCGCCATAGAGAGCGGCAGCCGCGCTTGGGGTTTCCCATCGCCAGATAGCGATTATGATGCTCGCTTTGTTTATGCGCGCCATCCAGATTGGTATTTATCGATCACGCCCAGACGCGACGTGATTGAACTTCCGATAGATGACCTATTGGACATTAATGGCTGGGATATTCAAAAAGCACTAGGGCTGTTATTGAAACCCAATCCTGTATTACTGGAATGGCTAGACAGCCCAATCCGATATATTTGGCAGGATGACATATGCGCGCCCCTCGTCACCTTTTCGAGAGAAATCTCTCATGCCAAAGCCTGTCTTTATCATTACCGTAGTTTGGGTATGGGCCAGTACCGCCTTCATCTTGACGGCAAAGATAAAATCAAGCTCAAAAAATTACTTTATGTCTTACGGCCTGCCATGGCTGTACGATGGGTACGGTTAAACCCAGATGAGTTTCCGCCAATGAATTTTCACAAGCTGATGGAAGGTTGTGATCTTGCGCCTGATCTGCGGACACAAATTGATGATATTTTGGCCCGCAAGGCAAAAACCAAAGAGTTAGGCTATTCCGACCCTTGGCCCGATATAGACGCGTTTTGCGTGAATGAGCTCAACTGGGCCAAAGAACATGTGCAAGATTATCAAAGCCCGGCCAAGGACAAACTTTCAGCCGCCAATGAACTATTTCGGAAAATTGTCAAAACGGCTTGGGCATAATCTCCTGTCATACCGGGGCGCGTAGCGAACCCGGAAGGTCGAGAAAACTTGGTTCTTATTCGTTTCGACCTTCCGGGTTCTCGCTATGCGAGCCCCGGAATGACAGTGTGCCTTACTCCACCAACTCCCCAAAACCCGGCGTGCTTTCGATGAAGCGTTTGTGGACGTCCATATAGATGTCTTTATAGAGCGTATCCATTTCCTCGCCGGACATGAAACCGTCTGAAAAACCCGGATGCGCCGGATCAATAGTTATCGAGGCGCTTTCCTTCATATGAGCGATCAAGCGGCGCGGGTCTTCGAGGCCGACAGCGATCCGAACCGTCGTCAATGCAATGCCCGCATCCCGCAGAGCATCTTCAGACATTTCTGAGTGGCTGGTTAGGGCCGGACAAAGCGCCAGCGTATTGGTTTGGCCAAGACTGACCTGCATACCAATGGATGGCTCCAGACTGTCAAAGAAACGTTTAAAGGCTTCAACCGGAACTTTTGCTGATTTGCCGTCACCTTCAAAATCGATGGTGAACAGACCTGCCGGCAGACCAAGGTGCATATTGGCTTTAAAGACTTTATGATTGTGATGACCAGGTAGTGCTGGACAATTGACATTAATCATCGGGTGAGCATCAAGGAGCTTGGCCAATGTGAGCGTATTCACGGCCTTGGCGATGACGCGCAGCTCATAGGTTTTAAGACCGCTTAGGACTTCATAGGCTTTATCCGAATCTAAAAACGCGCCTTTAATATAATAGACATTCCAGAACATGGTGGCGTCCCAGCCAACCGTTGTCATTTCGCCGTTATAATCTGGCGCCTCCATGGTCTCGCCCTTTGGCATGAACATGCGTTCGCCCTTACCGATCACAACACCGGCAGTCGTTGCCCCCCCGCCCGTCATCTCTTTGGTGTAAGAGTGAATGACATAATCTGGACGAGACATCATATCCGGATTTTTCATGACAGGCGCGAGAAACGGCGTTCCGACGGTGCTGTCACAAGCGACGCACCAATTATGGCTGTGGGCGATTTTTGAAATCGCCGCAACATCGAGCACATTACCATGTGGGTTACACGGGCTTTCGAGATAAACGTAAATTTGGCGGCCACCCTCAAGGCGATCTTTGTATTTTTCTTCACAGTCCGCGAGGGCTTTTTCAAAGCTTTCGCCGTCATAACCATCAAACCACTCAATAGCGACGTTAAGGTTAGAAGCTTTACCGTACCAGTCGTGGAGCAGCTGATAAACGCCGCCGTAAACATTGCGCGATACCAGAATAACATCTTGATAGCCGACTAAATGGGACAGAAGACCATCAATCGCCGCCATGCCGGAATTATAATTCCATGCCAAATATTTGGCAGCGTCTTTGCCGCATTCCAGATCAACCACATGATTGGCGAGACTGATTGAGGTCGGGTTTAAAAGCCGAGAGTAAATTTCATGCAGAGGTTCGCGGCCTGTAAACGCGTCTTCGACCCATTCGGTGCAGGCGAACAAATACGTTGCCGTCCGCGTAATAACAGGCGTTGACGAAAACAGTGCCGTGACATTGTCAAAAATCGGGTAAGGGCCTTTAGAGCCAAATTGACCTTTATGGGTTACAAGCGACTGATATGTCGCTCGGCTTGGGTTTTGCAAAGTATCGAGAACCTTAGCGAGCTGGAAAGATAAAAACCGCTTAGCGTTAAACCAAGCAATCCGGTCGGAGCGATCAAGGTCTTCGAGGCCTTCCATTGTCGCTTGCCATAGACCGTGAGCGTCAACATTGACGGCATATAGCTTTTCCGTGAGCGTCATCAGAGCTTTACCGAAATCAGTCTCAAGGCCAATGCCGAAATGCTGTAACTGTTCTCGCGCTAGATCAGCGGCCGTTTGCTTGTCCGTCGTATTTCTAAGCGGACTTAGCTGTTTCATATTTGCGATGTCAGTCATGGCGATTCTCCTATGCGGAGATAGGATACAACATAGCTTGAAATTTTATATTTCGTTATTGCTTCATTTTTATTGATTTATAGCAGTTTCTATCACAATAAGTCCCATGGACACTATAGATCGGAATATTATCAAAGTTTTACAGCAGGAAGGACGTCTATCCAATCAAGCCCTTTCGGACCGTGTGGGCCTATCCCCTTCGCCCTGCCTTAAGCGGCTCAAAGCCCTTGAAAAAGAGGGCTTTATCACCGGATATACGGCGGTCGTGGATCAGAAAAAATACGGCCTCCCGGTGACGATTTTTTTGCGGATCAAACTGGGCAATCACGCCGAAGAAGCGATTCAAAATTTTGAAAAACAAATCAGGCTCATTGACGAGATACAGGACTGTTTCTTAATCACCGGCGATTCAGATTATCTTCTCCGGGTTATTGTACGCGACTTTGACCATTATGAAAGCCTGATCCGCCGACGCCTGCAACGTATTCCCGCCGTCGCCTCCATTGATAGCAGCGTGGCCTTTGGCAAGGTGAAGCAATCCTTTGTTTATCCGGCGACATAAACAGAGATAAACAACCTGTCATTCCGGCTCCCGAGCCGGGACCTAAAATATGTCCGTCAGCATTTAAGGTCCCGCATCAAGTGCGGGATGACAAATTTTGTAATCATTTCCACTTGACCTTAAACCAGCGCAACATCATCACGAATTATGTCATCGCAAGATCAATTCGCGGCCTTTCGCCATAAAAGCTATCGTCGGTATTTTGCATCGCGATTTTTAACAGCGTCAGCCATTCAAATATTATCGACAGCCGTGGCTTACCAAATCTGGGAAGAAACCCGCAACCCAATCTGGCTTGGCTGGATAGGACTGGTTCAGTTCCTGCCAGGACTTTTGCTAGTGGTTGTCACAGGTATAGCCTCTGACAGATTTAGCCGCCGCAATGTTATGGCCAGCGCGATTATATTGCTAGGCATTTGCGCGGCCTTGATATCTGCTATGGCCGCACTCGGGAGTTTTAACCCAGTTTGGGTTTTGGGAGTTTTGACACTTGTCGGTGTCGGGCGGGCTTTTCACTCACCCGCATCGGCCTCTCTTGCCGTGAATATTGTTCCCAAAGAAGATTTTGCCAACGCCATCAGCTGGATCACTTCTTCCTGGCAACTCGCCCATATATTAGGTCCCGCCATTGCGGGTGTATTATATTTTATCTATCCGCCCATAGCTTATGGCATAGCGGTTGGGGCTCTGATCATTTCGTCATTTATGATCTTGTCGATTCCCAAGCCTGTCCAAAAGATTTTAAAAGAACCAACCAATCTCAAAACACTTTTAGGCGGGTTTTCATATATCTGGAAAACCAAGATTGTGTTTGGGGCGATAACACTGGACTTGTTTGCCGTACTTCTCGGCGGCGCGGTCGCGCTCTTACCGATTTACGCCACAGATGTTTTGGAAATCGGCGCAATCGGCAATGGCTTTCTACGGGCTGCCCCCGGCATTGGCGCTATATTGACCGTTATCTTTATGACGCGCTTTCCGATCAAAGATCACGCGGGAATTATCCTTTTAATTTCAGTCGCTCTGTTTGGCGCAGCGACCGCCGTGTTCGGGGCCTCTAAACTTGCCTGGCTATCTATCCTCGCACTCGCTCTGGTCGGGGCTTTTGATATGATCAGTGTAGTCATCCGGGAAATTCTATTGCAGCTCTGGACGCCAGATGAAGTACGGGGTCGGGTCAATGCTGTAAACTCGATCTTTCTCGGGGCTTCTAATGAACTGGGTGAAGCCCGCGCCGGGTTTATGGCAGCTAAATGGGGCGCTATCTTTACGGTTGTCGCCGGGGGTGTTGCCGCCATGGGCGTAGCGGCGCTGACAGGCATATTATTTCCAGATCTTAGAAAGGCCCGGAAACTAGATCATTAGTAATTGTCATTGCGGGAGCGCCATAGCGAACCGAAATGACAGTAGTTCTATGCCTCAGGGCTAACCATCGCAAAGGCGTTGATCTTATTCCCATCAGGGTCACGGAAATATCCGCAATAGAACCCGGACTCGCCGCGCGGGCCAGCGGGACCTTCACACTGGGCGCCAAGCTCTATGGCTTTGTCGTAAAGTTTGTGCACGGCTTCTTTATTTGGACAGGCCAGCGCAATCATTGTGCCGTTACCCACAGTCGCAGCTTTTCCGTCATGGGGCTTACAAACCGCAAACATAGGCTGATCCATAGAAGGACCATAACCCACAAAAGTATCCATCGCCCATAATTGACCAATGCCGATTTCACTAAAAACAGCATCATAAAACGCCGTCGACTTTTTCAGATCATTTGATCCAACGGTTGTATATGAAATCATGGTAAGCTCCTTTTATGGCTCAAACTATTTCAAACTTGAAACCGTGACCAGAGCCAAGTCTGAATGGTTTCTATTCGGTAATTACAGGTGCATCTATTGGCGCAGCAATTGGCTCGGCCACTGGCGTTTGGCGACGCAGGCGTTGCGCCTCGATGATATGGCCTCTAACCAAAGCCGTTTCGATGCTGGTCGGGTCAGCCATCATAGAGCGGTCAATATCAGATTTAGCGAGGGCTAACTTATCCAGCTTCAACCGAGCATCTGCCCTATACCTAAGCGCAGCCGCATTATTGGCATCAAAGACTAAAGCCGATGTCAAATCTGTTTCGGAGTCCGCATATCGGTCTAAAAGCGCATAAACCCGCGCCCTGGCAATCCTCAGCCCGGTATCTTCTCGATCTATATCAAGGCCAGCTGACGCTGAGGCATAAGCTTTACCGGTTTCTTCCGACATAAGCCAAAAATTCGCGGCCTCTAGATAATAGGTTTTGCGCATGGCAGGGCTAATAACACCGACCATTTCGCCAAGCTGATCCAAACGATGGGCGGCTTCTTCTTTATGACCTAACGCAAATAACGCCATAGCTTCGCAGTGGCGCGCCCGCCTGCCGCCGCCATCGCCGCGCCATGCCATGGCGTCTTCATAGGCAATATCAGCATCAATCGCGATTTGCTCAAGGCAAGTTTTGTGCTTTTCGTCAAAGCTATTGGTGGTTTCGCCAGCCATAGCCGCAGTGGATACGGTAAAGCCCATTGCAAGTGAGGTGAATCCGGTTAGGAGTAAGTTTTTCATAAGCGCCTTCTACGCGCGAGGATCACAGGCGGCAATGGCTAGAACTGTTAAAAGACAGACAGAAAGCAGATCGGAAAATCGCCCGGTCGCGCTTCTATTTGGCCTTGGATATTCTGCCAAAGCCCTGCTCCCACAACTGCAGTCAGCCGGATATGACATTATCGCAACGGTACGGTCCCAAGAAAAAGCGGATCGGTTATCAAACAAAACCGGCGTCAAGGTTATCGCCTTTACCGGCCATGTTGATCGCGACCTAAAAAAAACCATAACATCCGCCAATATTATTCTGTCTTCCGTCCCCCCTGCTGATGACGGAACGGATCAAGTTATTTCAGCTATTCCGAATATTGCTAAGTTAGCGGCCAACTGTGAATGGACCGGATATTTATCCGCAACATCCGTCTATGGTGACCGACAAGGCAAATGGGCATTTGAGGATGAGCTGCTATATCCGGCCACAAAGCGGGGCAAGAACCGGATAATGGCAGAGCTCGCCTGGTTAGAATCCGGCCTACCCGTCCATGTGTTTAGGCTGTCAGGTATTTACGGCCCCAACATACTCGGACAAGCTCGAAACGCCTTTAGCCGAATTCGATCAGGTCAAGTCCGCTCGGTGATTAAGCCGGGTCATATCGTTAACCGTATCCACGTTAATGATATTGCCTCCGCGGTCATGGCATCCATAGACAAGCCAGATGCGGGTCAGGTTTATAATATATCAGATGGAAACCCCGCCCCGCCTCAAGATGTCTTAGATTTTGCCGCAGACCTTATTGGCGAACCGCGCCCACCGCACATTGACTTTACGGAAGCTGAATTGACCCCTATGGCGCGCAGCTTCTATCTAGAAACCAAGCGGATCGATAATTCGCGGGCCAAAAAAGACCTCGACTGGAAACCACAGCACACCTCCTACAGGGATGGCCTGTGCGATATATACCGCAAAGCTAATTTCGGGCCAGAAGCCTTTTTATTGGCAGGCCATGTTATAGTGTCTGATGCGGATCTGGAAGCGGTTCGCCGAGAACTGCCCGGGCACAAAAAAGCCACTATAGGAGAACCCGGATGTCTGCGCTTTAACGTCTTTCAAGACCTCAAAGACAAATACAAATTCCATGTCTTTGAAGCGTTCAAATCCGAAGCGGATTTTCGGACCCATAAAAAACGGATGCAAGGCACAGACTGGGTCAAAGCTTCTGCTAATGTTGAGCGATTTTATACAGTGTCGAAGGCATAAAGACCAAAGGAGTCTAGAGTGAAAATTGATTTAAAATTAGCGGCAGTGGTTTCTATACTAATACTGATCGCCTGCACTCAAAAATCGACTCTCATAAAACTCTGCGAGACGACCATTTCCGATTACGCAAAATATCGCGATAATCCGGAAACGGCTGACCTATATGCTAATCTCTTCACGCCAGACGGATCTTTTACTTTAGGCTCAAATACAGTGACAGGTCGGGATGCACTTTCCGCGAGGCATGCGGGTTCTCATGAAAGTGCGACGTGGCAACATAAGATGGGAAGTACTGAGCTTTCAAACGATAATGAGGCCATCACAGGGGTTTCTCGTGTTACGGTTAAAACCAGTCCAAAAGATAACCCAAAAACGATACGAACAATCGTAGCCGATTATCAAGACACATTTGCAATCGTTGATGCGGCGTGCCTGATAAAAGCTCGCGGCGTGAAGATCGTTTTAGATGACACTGTAACCGTCGACTAAGTCTCTTCAACCGCTCACTCTGGACTTGATCCAGAGTCCCCTCTCAACCCTTTGAGAGATACCGGCCTACGCCAGTAGGAACGGACTCATTAGGATGCTTCAATCCAGTGACGTCTCAATAGAATTTAATAACACACCTAAATTATCATCTGTTTCAGCCCGTAGTGGCGGTTTGGACACTGGTAGTTTCCGGTTGGGGAGCGGCTTGACGACTTCGTCCATCATGTCTTTCCAAATTTGCGCGGGTATTGATCCGCCGGTCACGCGCAACATGGGTGTATTGTCGTCCGCGCCGACCCATACGCCTGTGACCATATCGGGAACATAGCCCATGAACCAAGCATCACGGTAATCATTAGTCGTACCTGTTTTACCTGCCACATCTCGGCCATCTATGCGAGCCCGCCTACCTGTGCCGCGATCAACAGTGGTTTTCAAAACCCTATTGATGTGACGTAGACCCGCGGAGCTAACAACGCGCTCCCGAGGCGGCGGCATATGAATATAAAGCGGCGTGCCTTCAGCCGTTGAAATCGACATAATACCATAGGGCGCGACCCGGTCCCCCCAATTGGCAAAGGGCAAGTAAGCTGCCGTTAATTCCAGCGGCGTCGTTAGCTGCGCCCCAAGTGGCAAGCTTCGCAGGGGTTTCAAATCTGGAAGTCCTAGGCTGGCCGCCGTTTCAACAACCCGTTCGCGGCCGATTTCTTCAGATAGTTTTACGGCAACCGTATTGATTGAAAGAGCCAAAGCCGTTTCTAACGTCATTTCACCTCTGAATTTTTCCGTGAAATTTCTCGGCTCCCAATCTCCGATTTCAACCGACTCATCAATGCGTTTATCCCAAGGCGATAGACCAGCATTAAAGGCCGCCAAATAGACAAAAGGCTTAAATGCAGAACCCGGTTGACGCTTGGCTTGTACGGCGCGGTTGAACTTACTGCTGGCATAAGACGCCCCGCCGACCATAGCCCGGACACCACCATCGCCCGCCAGAGTTACGATCGCGACTTCTTTGGCATTTCTGTCTGAATTGATATTCTCACTAGCGGCCCATTCGGCCCAGTCTTGTATGGATTTATCTAAGGTCGTTCGGACGACTATGTCAGCTGTCGGGGTACCTATTAGAGTTTCAATATTTGGCCATATCCAGTCTGCAAAATAATGCGCGCTGCTTTGGTCCTCGGGCCTAAGGACAATAATGGGCTTTGATATAGCCGCTTTTAACTCAGACTCACTGATTAAGCCCTGCGCCTTCATCAAATTCAATATGATTTCTGTGCGCGCTTCTGCGCCTCGCTGATTGGCCAGCGGGTTATATCGGCTCGGCGCTTTGAGCAGCCCGACAATCATGGCGGTTTCCGGCAGGTTCATATCAGACGCAGATTTATCAAAGTAATATTGGCTAGCGGCTTCGAGCCCCCAATTACCGCCGCCGAAGTAAACGCGGTTTAAGTATTTTTCTAAAATTTCCTCTTTGGAGAAACTACGTTCAATCCAAAGTGCCAACATCATTTCTTGGCATTTACGTTTCAGAGTTTTATCCGCCGTAAGAAATACATTCTTGGCTAATTGCTGCGGTATAGTAGAGCCGCCCTCTCGCACATAGCCTGCGCGCCAATTTTTATAGAGCGCGCGGGTTAATCCAATAGGATCGAGACCCGGATGGTAATTATAACGCCTGTCTTCTGTCGCGATGACCGCGCTGGCCACATGTTCAGGGAGCTTGGATAATTTCACCGGACTTGCATCCACGGCGCCTTTGACGGCCAAGTGTTTACCATGGCGATCAATGATTTGAACGCTTGGCGGACGGCTTGTTTCCCAAAACGTTTCGACGGAAGGCAAGTTATCTGCCGACTTGGCAAAATAAGTCATAAGACCCAAAGCCCCCCAATAACCCGACAGAAGACCGACCGTCAAAGCAGCTTTGCCAGCCCCTAACAGCCGGGATTTCCATATGGGTTCTATTTGGGTCATGTTTAACAGGGTTAATAGCTATTAACCCTGTTCATGAGGCAAAGATATTAAGCCCGCGTAAAAATAACTTTATTTAACAGCTGCTTCGAGTTTGGCCTCGGTTCGGTCTTTGACCGGCCCAAAGGTTAGCACTAATCCGCCAGAAACTTTTCCACCTTGACCAGGCTGAACAAATTCGAGGCCTGTCTCTTTTTTGACGAGCATAAGATCAACATCATCTCCGCGTTCTTCCAACAAAGAGGCGATCGGGTATTCTTCGGAAACATTGGTCGCCTTAAAGCGCCATCCGCTCCACCAATCCCGGGTAAGGGCGTCAAAACTACGTCCGCGAGACGACAAGGTACGTCCCCGAGATGTGAAAGCGATGGTATCACTATCATTGTCTTCTTTATCTTGCCCGGCCACTTGGAAAACCCGGTGACGACCAAGCTCTGGCGCAAATTCAACACAGACTAGAGCATTATAAGCATCATTGGGCGTAGCTGCGACTAAGTGATTAAACGTGGAGTGATCCAGACGATAGTCTGCATTTTCTGACAGGACTTCACCGTAAAATGTTGCAAAGCCTTCAAGGCGCGCGCCTCTTAACCGGCGCCAATTTGTATCGGCGACCAAGACGCCTATACCCATATCTTTGAGGGCTTTTGCAAGACCCAAGGACCATGGGTTTGCACCGACGATCAATACGCCATCACCGCTATGAGAGGATAGACCAAGAGCTTTGGATAAAGGGGCAATGGCAAATCCAGCAAATAGAACTGTCGCAAAAACGAGCGCAAAAGCAAGAGTCACAAACATCGCGCCTTCAGGACGGCCAAGGGCTTGGAGTTCTGCCGCGAACAAGCCTGCAACGGCCACAGCGACTATACCGCGTGGGGCGATGAAGGCAATTAATAGGCTCTCGCGCCAAGAAATACCTGACCAAAGGGTCGAGATCATTACAGAAATTGGGCGGACAAATATCATCATCGCAAGGACAAATCCGAAAACCTTAAACGAGATAAAGCTCATCAAAATTGCTGGAGTCAATGTTGCCGTCAAAATCACAAACACACCAGAGACAAGCATAATAGCAATGGTTTCTTTGAAGCGGCGCATTTCCACCATGGATGCAAATTTCGTATTCGCCATGGTCATACCAAGGGCCGTTACCGCCAGTAGTCCGGTTTCTTCGGCCATGGCGTTAGCTAAAACATAGATCGCTAGAACCCAAGCCATCACCACAGGGGCTTTAAGATATTCAGGAATATGTCCCTTTCGGAAAGCCCAAGCGAGGCCATACCCAGAGATAATACCAACCACTGTGCCAAGCAAAGCGGCAAAAATAAGCTTGCCGAAAACCAAAGTCATATTGGCTTCTTGCATAGTGAAGCGGATAAATTCGTAACCGCCAACGGCGAATAGAGCCCCAACCGGGTCGTTGACGATCCCTTCCCACTTAAGAATATTGGCAGGGCGTGATTTCAAGTGAGCCTGACGCAAAAGCGGCATAATAACAGTCGGCCCTGTCACCACGAACAATCCACCCACCATAGCAGCAACGTCGAGCGGCAATCCTGCAATTTTGTGCGCCGCCCAGGTTCCAAGGCCCCAAGCAATCGGCGCGGCGATAAACACCATGCGTCCGACAGCGTGAGTTGCATCGCCTAAATCTTTAAAGCGGAGATTCATCCCGCCTTCAAACAGGATGATTGCCACGGCAATCCCGATCATAGGGCGATAAACATCGCCGAAGTCTTCAACGGGGTTAAGCCAAAACATATCGAGGAAATGATCCACCGGGCCGGGCAGGCCAAGCGATAAGACCCAACCAAGCAGCGGGCCAAATATCAAACCTGCAATCGCCATTAATACAATGGCGGGTCTTTGTAGACGCCACGCGAGCCACTGCGCTCCGATACCCAATGCGCCAATGAGCGCAATCTTAAACGGTAGCATATTTACGACGTGATGTGCAGTATCGACAGCTGTTGCCATGAAATTCCTAGCTTATGTATTCTTATTCAAGATTGTATATTTAGTCATCAATACGCTGAATATCAAATCCAATATCGCTGGTGCCATATTGGCCGTCGTCATACTGGCTAACTCTGTCGGTAAACCAATGTAGTAAATGTTGGTAAAGGTTCTCATTGATTTGGCCGAGCGCCTCTTTTTCTAGCGGCAAGTCTATTTCATATTTCTCGGCATCTTCGACTTGAAGATACATTTTTTGCCCTTCTTTATGGCAGGTTACCACAAGACGCATATAATCGCCTTTGCCGGATATATTGACAGCGAGGCCGAAACTAATTGGCTCTAGCGGTAAAAAACCTTTTCCGGTGACAGAAAACGCCATGGAGCGGTAATTTTGAGCCATGAAAGGACCTTGAGGCGGTACGAGAAATACACATTCTTGTCCATTATCCAGATAGGCACAAAGAGAATTTCGTACTTGTTCGGCAACAGATCGAATTTGAGCATAATTGTCAAAACTACGCTCGCCGTAAACACTGGCGGCTTTAGATAAAGTGTCTAACCGGCTTTCAGCCATATGATTCCCCTGCAATGCCTAACGCAATTCGCGACGTTATAGCAGGCCTAGACCCGTGACCAAGTGTTAATTCGTTTTTTCACTAGGTTCTAGTCAGGATTTAAGGATTATCAAAATTTGAGTCAAAACCGCAAAGGTTTAGGAAAATAGTCGATGGCCTGCATCACACGGCAAGGTTATTTGACGACGAGATTAGTGGTTTTGGCCAAACTGCGGAGCAGCGGGCCCTTTTGCGTGATTTTCGCGTTGAAAATGCTCGAAAGTGCAAGCCCTTCCTTGAGCTTCTCACCTATAACTCACGCAAAATTGCACCCGTTTTAATAATTCTTAAATCCTGACTAGAACCTAAGTCTTTACAGCCAAGAATTGTAATTGTGCACAAGGGCTTTTCAGACGCCATTTTCATGACTACCAAGACGCATGACTGAAAAATTATACAGAGACGAAGCCTTAGAACACCAATATCGCGGATTATATGGCGAGGTGATTTTATCAGCGCCGCCCGCCAGCTGGATTATTACGCTCTTACTGATTGCCGTTTTCGTCTCCCTCGTCGGGATTATGCTCATCGGCCAAGTTGAAACAGACGCTGGTCCTGTTTCTATTCTAAAATGGCTCCTATCCCGGGGCACAAATGTTTAAATCGCGCCGCACGCCAGTTATACTTCAAACAGAAGTCGCGGAATGCGGCCTAGCCTGTATTGCCATGATTGCCCGTTATTGGGGACATAACGTTGATTTGAATATTTTAAGACGAGATCACGTTATTTCACTAGCTGGCGCCTCCCTTAAATCCGTGATGCAAATTGCCGGAGCATTAGATTTGGCCCCACGCCCTCTGAGGCTGGATATGGAACATCTACCCCAACTCCAACTCCCAGCCATTTTGCACTGGGACTTAAATCACTATGTCGTCCTAACCAAAATCAAAGGCAACAAAGCCCACATCCATGACCCGGCTTTAGGGCTTAGGGTCATGCCGCTTGAGCGTTTATCGAAACATTTCTCTGGCGTCGCCCTCGAACTTTCCCCTGTTGCTGAGTTTTCGCCGATTAATGCGCGGTTAAAACCGCATCTATCTTTACTGTGGGATAAATTAGTTGGGCTAAAACGGGCGCTATTCCAAACGCTAACGCTTTCAATCATTCTGCAAATCATTGTTTTAACGGCGCCGTTTTATTTGCAAGTCGTTATTGATGGCGTTCTACCGAAAAATGATACGAGCCTTTTATGGGGTCTGCTCCTAGGCTTTGGAGCTTTGGCCATATTGCGCGCCATTGCCGAAGCGACAAGAAGCTGGGCTATTTTGATTTACGGTAATCAAATGAGCGCCCAGATGATCGGAAACGTGTTCCGTCATCTGATCCATTTACCGACAAGTTATTTTGAAAAACGACATGTGGGCGATTTAATCTCTAGAATGAACTCGACCCGGCCTATTCAAGATGCCTTAACGCAATCTATCGTCGGCATCCTAATCGACGGCGTCATGGCTATTTTAATGCTGATCGTGATGTTCTTATATTCTCCTCTACTGGCCAGTATCGTTTTAGTATCGGTCTTGATTCTTATTATTGTGACCCTTTGGATTTACCCCAATATTCGCCGCACACAAGAAGAAGCCATTTACGCCGAAGCCGAAGAGAAAACCCATTTGATCGAAAGTATCCGCGCCAGTACAACCATTAAACTGTTTAGCCGCGAAGCTCAGCGCGAAACCTCTTGGCGTAACCTTTATACGCTCTTCATCAACGCCAATATTGCTTACGGGCGCTGGATGATCGCGCAGAAATTTGCAGAGACCTTACTGACGGGCCTTCAAATCATATTGGTCGTTTATGCGGCGGCCAAGATAATGATGGACGGCACGCCTTTTACCGTCGGCATGCTCCTGGCCTTTCTGGCCTATCGGCAGTATTTTACGGATAGCGTCACACAGCTTTTACAAAAGGGCATTGAGTTTCGGTTGCTGTCCCTGCATTTGGACCGTTTGGCGGATATCATTTTTGCCGAGACAGAACCAATAACCAACATTTTAACCGTGGCTCCACAAGCTATTAAGGGCAATATAGATATTAAGGGCCTCTCCTTTCGGTATACGCCCATGGATCCTTGGATTTTGCAGGACTTCAATCTGTCTGTCAAAGCCGGCGAGATGGTGACGTTGACGGGTAAATCTGGCGGCGGGAAGACAACTTTGATGAAATTGCTTCTGGGGCTTTATCAAGCCGAACAAGGCGCCATTCAAATTGATGGCATTGATCTCGCTAAATTTGGCAAAAATCGCTGGCGGGAAATAATCGGCGTGGTTATGCAAGATGATCGCTTGCTGACAGGCAGCATCGCCGAGAACATCAGTTTCTTTGATCAAGACATGAGTATGAAGGCCATTGTCGAGGCTGCTAAAGCAGCCCAAATTCACAAGGAAGTCCTAGCAATCCCTATGGGTTATGACGCTTTGATCGGGGATATGGGGTCAATATTATCCGGCGGACAAAAGCAGCGCATCCTGTTAGCCCGCGCGCTTTATCATAAACCCCGCCTATTATTCTTGGATGAAGGGACGGCCAATCTGGATCAAGAAACGGAAAAACAAATCGTTGAAGTCATTAAGTCCATGAAAATGACCCGAATTATCGTCGCGCACCGCCCGGCCTTCATAAAAGCCTCCAACAAAGTTATGAAACTTTAGCTTGTTGAAAAATTTAACACACTCGCTAACTCATTGAATTTTCTGGCTAAAACTCTCTAAAACTGCGAAAAAATCAAGAAATTGTGCCAAAATAGCAGCGTTAACCTTAATTAATACTTGATTAATCGAATCAGAATCAGCCTTAATGTCTGTAGTAACGATATAGTTACCATAAACTCTAATTGGGAAACTGTTCTATGCGTGAACTTACTCATGAAGAAATAGAAGTTGTCGTTGGTGGCAAAGTAGTAGTAGATTACTAAAAAATAGCCCGCTTTTAGCGGGTTATTTTTTTGCCTATAAATCGTATGCAAAATAATTTGTTAATACTATTTTGACACACTTACTATGTGAAATTAATTACTGAAAAAATCACTTGGGTTATAGCCTTTTTAACATTGTTCATATCCGTATCAACGGCGAGCGCAGGTCCTTTAGACAATAGCCTTGGCGAACGAGCCTTAAACATCGCTAAATCTATCGAATCCGACAACACTATTCTTCACGATAGCTTAAAGGATTATTTAGTTGATCAAAACCGTTCTGAAACCGAACAACTAGCCATAATACGTACTTTCTTCATGAACTCACTCCAGGGTGCAACCCAGTCAGAATTAGAAGGTATATTACAAACCTACACATTACTCGCTGATAAATCCGGCAACTTAAAAGATCAAGAAATCGCTCGAATGTTTGATGCAGTAACGAAGTTACATCATGTCAACTTATCGGAAGCGCAAAAAACAAACATTCAAAAACAGATGGGGAAATTCCTAGAATCCGATGATTGGTTTGTAAAACATCACGCTAACATTCTTCGCTATGAATACCAAACACTTCTTTCGAATCCAAGCAGTGAACTCCAAAAATCGCAAGAAACATTCCTACTTATACCAACTCAAGATAATCTATATGTCCAAGAAGCCAAACTTCTATCGAGTGGTGAAATGGCATTTATTTATTCATCCATGAAAAATTTAGAGCTGAGCGTAAAGAACGCCGAACTTCAAATCACCGCACATCTAACAACTGGATTACCTTTAGATGGGATGAGCGTTTTATATAATTTGATGTATGCGTTTACAGCATGGGGAGATTACCAAACTACGATATCGCTTGGCGAAACCTTACTGCGGCTAGAAGAAAAGCATCATGCTAGCACACCTGGGTTAACTTCGATGCGTATGGCTTCGGTTCACAATAAAACTGGCGAATATCAAATTGCTCTAGACTACACTAACATGTCCCTAAAAGAAGCAAATTTAAGACCAATTATTCAAGCCTCCAAATTAAACCAAGTTATGGCTCTCGCCGGTACAGGTAATAATTCTGAAGCCGTAAAAATTCTAAAAGCCCTACAAACTGAAAACGCCATACCAAATGACTCCGGTTTAAGTCGGAATATTTTATATGCGCAAGCACTTATAGAACTAAGTAACGGCAATACCCTCAAAGCAATAGAATTATTCAACAATCGATTAGATGAAGAAGTCAGACACCTCCTGAAACTGTCGAACAATGAAACCCAAACAATGCTCGCATCATTGCAAAATTCCGAGGACCGCCGCGCCGAACGCGAAACCGCCCTTGAAACTCAAGCAGCCCTCAAAGCCGAAGCCCTAAAGCAGGAACAACAGAAAAACGTCGCGCTGATCGCATTACTCATCCTGCTCGCAGCAGCCAGTGTCGCGATCAACTCGCAATTACGGTTCCGGGCTAAAGTCGCAAAACAGCTCGCCGAAGCGGCGGAAGCAGCACTCGCGGGCGAGCAAGCCAAGGCCAGCTTCCTCGCCGTTGCCAGTCATGAGCTAAGAACACCGCTTAACGGCATTATCGGTCTGTCCGATGTTTTAACCCGCACCGCGCCGAGTCCACAACTTCGGGATCAAAATGCCACCGTCTTGCAATGCGGTCATGATCTTTTAATGACGGTCGAGAACATGCTCGATATGAGCCTCGTCAATGGCAATAGTTTAAAAATTTATCCTGAAGTCATGGCACTTCAGAGAGTCGTCAAAAAACTAGAAAACAAATGGCGGCCCGTCATCGAACGCAAAAACATAGCTTTCACAGTTCACGTCGATGAAGTACTGCCCAAACACTTATTCCTCGATACCAAGCGTATTACACAGTGTATTGAAATTCTTATTTCTAATGCCGCCAAGTTCACATCCAGCGGCCGCGTTCATGTTCATGTGACCAGCGAACCTGCCGAAGAAAATTCAAACTTACATCAGTTAAAATGCATCGTCGCCGATACGGGTATTGGCATTGATACTGATACCATGGAAATCATATTTGAGCCGTTTGTTCAGGCTGACAACTCTATGACCCGTCAATATGGCGGTAATGGCCTAGGTTTGTCACTGGCCAATTACCTTGTCGAAATCATGGATGGTATCATTGACGTAAACTCTAGGGACGGTAAAGGCACCGAAGTTACCATTGTATTGCCGGTGCGGGCGCCGCAAATGCTGGTTGAAACCCAACCCGTCCAAAACGCAACCAGTACCTATATGCCAGCTCCCAAGACCATGCCTCTGCTCAACGGTAAAAACGTCCTGATCATAGAAGATGACCTGGCCAGCCAAAATGTCCTGAAAACATTTTTGGAACCTGAAGGCTGCTCTATGACCTGTTTGCCAAACGGTGCAGATGCCATTTCAACTTTACAACAAAGACATTTTGATTTGATCCTAATGGATATTCGGATGCCCGGCGTAAACGGTATTCAGACCACTCGGAATATTCGCCGCTCAGAATTATCCTTTAGCCAAATTCCAATCATCGCCGTGACGGCAGATGTCGCGCCCGAAACCAATGCGCGTTGCATGGTAGCCGGTGTTGATGTATTTCTAACAAAGCCTGTGAGCGCGCGCGGTCTATTTGACGCCATCCGGTTTGTTTTAAACCAATCAGCCCAACAGGCTAAAATTTCGCAAATAGCTTAGAGAGCAAACTAAGGCGCAGAGAATGCCTGCGGATGAACCTTGGTCGTTCCAACTGTCGAAGCGTCTGGCGAAATACGCTTGAGCAATCCCTTAGCCGTGTCTTGATCAAACTTGATCCGAAGTTTCAAGTAAATGCCGTCACGGCTATATTCAGCTGCTTCGAAGTCGTCATCGCTAAAGCCTTCAATGTTATAACCAGCGCTGATCCACACATCATCAACCGGCGCAAAACCTATAGATGGACCAAAGCTATACTGAGCACTATCGCCATTTGTCAGCACTGATCCGTGCAGGCCGATATCAATTTTCTTAGTGATATCAAACCGAGTCTCGCCGCCGATTAAATGATTGAAGCTCGTTAGCTTCTTACCCGCAATATCTTCACGGACATATTTAGCGCCGTAATTTGCCGAAAGCTGCCAGCGATCGCTAACCATTGTGTTGGCCGCAAGGTTGTTGACAATTTTCGTCCGTGTCTCGCCGCGTTCACTGGTTTTATGACTGATATCCAGCCGATCAAAGATGACAGTGTCTTCACTTCGTGGACGCCAAGCAGCCCCAATACGCGCATCGATTTGCGACTCATCGCCTTGCAGCGTATTATTCGGATCTGTCGCTACAGCGCGCAATGAGCTGGCAAGCGATAATTCTTCTGACAATTCGCGAGCGGCGCCAAGGCTGGCAATCCAAGTATCCCCCACACCCGCCTGACGCGTTTCAAGACGCCCAGACACTGTAGTCTTTTCTGTATTATACCCAAGACCAACATAGGCTGATGTAAAGTCTTCATTGACTTCAAGCGGAGAAATAGCCGCGTCGGCAGAGACATCAACATGGGTCCCTTTTTGGTCCAGAAGCTTGCGATTTGTGACCCCGATAGACGCCGTCATATTCTTATCGATACGAATTTGTTGATCAAGACCAACTGTCCCGCCAAGGCGGCGACCAGAAACATTCGTCACGAGGTCACTTGAAGCCGTGATCGTAGAGTTTTTCCATGGCGAAACGTTCAGGCCCACAACCGTGTTTTGGCTATTCGCATTATCACCATTTAAGAGCTCGTGACGGATAGAAACCACGGCTTTATCGGCAATGCTTTTGGTCAAACCGATAGTCGTGCGCTGTGGGTAGTTACTAACAGCATCGTCACCGCCTAGTGGCTGTTCATGGCTGAACTGAATTGACGCGCCGTGTTTAGGAATTTGTAAACTGGCTGACGCAACCGCCAATAATGAGTCTCTACGCTCACCGCTGGCAAGTTCGTCCTGGCTGGCTCTGATTCCAGCGCCGACCTTTAATTTGTCACCTTGATGATGCGCCATCACTTCTACGGTATCGCGCGTGCTGCCCGTTGTCAGATTATCTTCGTGATAAGCTGTGCCTTCAATAGATTGACTGCCACGGCGACCAGTTTCTTCGTTTTCAAACTGGTTGACCCTAACATTGCCCTTCACGCCATATCGGCGGAACCCAGCGGTATTGGAATTTGTTTGACCAACCCCATAACCTTGTTCTTCTTCGCGGTAATACGCTTCCGCGCTGACGCTTTCAGAGGTGTGAATAATTTCAGCCAATAAGCCTTCTGCAACATTACTATCAATGCCGGCCGCTTTATTTTCGGTCACAGCATATTCAATACGCGCTTCAGTATTGTCATTAATCTTAGCAACAATATCGAGGCCAATCATATTGGACTCAACGCCAGCGGTTTGTCCGCTACCCTCTTGGTGTACAAAGCTACTACCAGCTCTGACACGGCCATTTTGCACCTGAATACGCCCACCCGCCGTAATATTACGTTCCGCCTCCTCAGAGGTCTCATAATCCACGACAATCACATTTGGATTGAACTGCGTATCGCTAGCATCAACAGGAAGTCTAAAAATCAGTTGACCCGTCAGATAGTCTAAAGTGTAATCCAGATAGCGAACCAATGTTTTGGTCTCTAAGACAATATCTGGGCGATTACGGTCGCGCGTTTCAATCGTAATTGTTTCAGATTGCGCTAAAATACGTTGTTGACTGAGCTGATAAGTTCCTGAGGTTCCATCGGCGGCGAGTTCATCTTTAGCAAAGCCCTGATTGGTTTCAGCGGCAAACCCAAGAACCTGTAATTTCTCACTAACATATTCAGCCTTAAGGCCAGAGAGGCGTCTATTATAGGACGTCAATCGGCCTTCCCTAATATCCGTATCAAAATCCCCGAAGAGCGCGGAAACCGACTTTTTCTCAAGTTTCAAATAAACAGGATAACGGCTCTTCGCCTCTAGCTCTTGATAGGATCTGTCACCATAAAGTGTGTAATAAGCATTTGGATCGATCTCTGAGGCGAAATCACTATCTGTGTCGCCTCGGCGCTTATCCGTATCAACCGCTAAGGTCATGAGCCAATTACCCTTAATCAGACCTTTGGCAAAGAATGCAACACGACCATCAGTGAATGTGTCTTTTTCTGAATCAGACAAACTAATAGCTTTGTCTTTGATGGTTTCATACCCGACAGAACCTTCGGCCAACCCTACAACGATCCAGTCACGTTTCTCTGGCTCCAGATATAGATAAAGAGGTATTTGCCGCCCATTATCGAGCGTGACAATCACCGTAACCTTACCTGTTTGCAGGGTTGGTTGGAGTTTGACCATTGCAATACCGTCATTACCCACTTTAATTTCTTGGCGGGCAGAAAAAGGCGCAATCAGATCATTGGTTTGTTTCTTAAGTTCGTTGCGGTCATTTTTATCATATAGCTGATATGGAGCTTCGACCTGAATATCGACAATCTGTCCATTATGGACTGAACGGCCTGTTTCATCCTCAAGGCGGATTGCCAATTCTGGCGCTGTCCGGCCATCGGCTACTAGGTTTGAAAGATTAGGAACGGCGGCCGCGCGGGCGACGTTGGTTACATACCAAACATCCTCAGACAAAGCCTTGATGACTTGTCCGTCGCCGCCTTTAACAACAGCTTCAAAAACATTGCGGCCTTCACGGATATCGACGCCGCGAAAGCGTGTTAAACCGACGAGACGATTAGAACTAGTTTCCCCGCGATCTCTATTGGTGCCCGGGACTGGGCGGCCATTTAAGGTCAGCTGAACACTGGCACCCGCCGGATGTTTAATCCCAAGATTTACGGAGGCACGGTCAGGCGTTCTGTCAGTTGCCGGATAAACCCATTCGACTTTAGCCGACTGATTATTAATCCAGGACTGATTAAATTTTTGGTAGTTAGTGGCTTCTTCGAACTCTTCGGTATCGACGGTTGTGTCAGCAACATCACCTGTTTGCTTGAGGTAGAAGTTAGCGCGCCAAATTCCACCGCCCTGTACATCGACAAATTTAGAGCGGGCGCTTCCCGCATAACGAGAATTTTCTTCGCACGTCATAATTTCGAAACCAGCCGGCAATGTGGCCTCGTCAACTTGCACCACATGAGTGCCCTCGGTGATCCCTTCAAAATGATAAAGACCATCTGGATCACTCACCGCGTGAGCGCCGGTTTCCATATATAGACGAATACCTTCAACGCCATCGCCGCGCGTTATTTCACGCGCCCAATCCTCGTCCCCATTACAAGAATTTTGTGTGATACGTCCAATGATTGTGCTGCGGGATCGCATTAGATCTTCACGCAATTCTACCTGAGCCCGCGCAATATTAGAAAGCGCATCACCATCTGAATCCCGGGCAATAGCTTCATTAATCGCGTCACCTAGATAAGCGCCAGGCCCAACTTCTAGGGCATAATTTAATGTCACTGTTTCGCCCGGTGCGATTAAGGCGATCGGGTATGTTAGAAGCGTCGCATCATCAGAAACAGCTGGGTCAGCAATTCGTAAACTATCTTGTATTGATGTGCCATCAACATAGCGAAAGCCAATAGGTAATGTGTCATGTATTTGAGCCGGCGCAGTGCGTTGTCCCAAATTTTGCATCGTCACAGTATAACTAATAAAATCGCCGACATCGACATAAGAGCGGTCAGCAGATTTTGTGATTAATAATTCAGATTCAGGATCAAGCGGAATATCAAGACGTAGATAACCAGCTTCTGTTTGCGAGAACGCCCGTCCATAAGATGCATCCAGGATAAAATATCCGGCGCCCGTATTGGAATTGATAACATCTGGGCTCATGGCTGACGCGAAGTTATACCCTTCAGGCGGAATAACTTCGATGACATATTCGCCTTCGCCAATATATGGGAACGTAAATGTACCTATGTCTTGTTCGTAGTTTAAACCGCCAGAATCTGTTACTAATTCTCCGCTCGTTACAGTCGCTGGAAATTCAGAAAATGCATCGACACCATAGACGCTAGCATAGCCTTCAGAACCTGCTGTCAGCAGTGAAATGACCGCCCCGTTTAAAGGCTCGCCGGTCGTGCTATCGAAAACAGTATTACTTGGATTAACAGCTGCCGTGTCGACAACCACTCGGACTTTAACGTTGCCGCCAGAATTGGCATCAACAATCGTATCTTCATAGGTCGCTGTAAGGTGGTCATTATTTCCCGCCGTCACAACCGCATCATATTGCCCGGTTTGATCATCTGTTGACTGCATATAAGCCCAGAACTCGCCAGTATCTGGTCCGGATTCGTAAAGCCGCAAGACAATCATATCGCCATTATCGGCTTCTACGGTCACAACCAGCCTATCGATTTCGCTTGAGTTCAAATTTGCGCCCATATTGGTCACGCGCACAAACATTAATTCACCAGAAAGGTAGGTCGAGGTCGAAATCAGTGGAACTTCACCTGAAATATCCAGCAAATTGCCTGTGTTTAAAGGTTCACCCGTACTGACAAATGGGCCTTCTATGTCACCAGACGGGCTAAATTCTGAACCGTTTAAAGTTACGAGCTGCGGCGTTGGTGCATTGGAAGAATATCTAAAGAATTCAATCGTCGGGTTTTCATCGACGGGAGGGCGGATAATGAATATAACTTCATTGGTCCGAAGACTAGATTCGACACTGCCATCGGTATAGGTAATGTCAGCAATATTTGGAACTTCAACACCGAAATTGCTCGCATGGGCAATTCCTGAAGTCAAAGCAAGCAAGCTCGCTGATATCACTAAATGTGAGTACATATGTCGTTTGTTGTTTTTCATTCACCCAGCCAAAGGCGGCTCTTTAAGCTTCGCCAAAGATCCCGCAGGAAAACCTGCGGGAAAGAACTAAAATTACGGATTAACTATTTAACAATCGCGTAGATTGTGACCGTAGCCGTCGTGGTGCTGCCGGAAGCCGCATCAACTGTTGCGCCAGTGTAATTGATATCACAGGCACCGCCGGTACAATCAGCACCAAGAGCTGGCAAGGCAGGCGAGAAACTTCCGCCCGTAAACCCGCTTGCAACGGCATCAACAAATTCTAAATTGTCGTTCAGCACATCGCCAACAGTTACATCTGTTGCGTCTTGAGTCCCATCATTCGTGACGGTAATTACATACTCCACACATGCACCAGGAAGGCCATATCCATCGTCAGCTGTTCCTGAAACAGGGGCTGATGTGCAAGCCGAGCCGTCTTCAGAAAAGATCGCTACGGTCTTATTGGCGGCCATATCAGCCGACTTAACTTCATATAAAGCCGTCGCAGATTCTTGACCATCAGGGTTTGCAGCATCATCAGCTGCCGTTTCGCCCGCTGTTGGATCGTCAGCAAAGACGTTCTCGGCAGCGCCTATCATAGCATTGCCATCGCCGTCTTCCGTCACAACAGATCCGCTAGTATCTAACGTTGTCGCTAATAGAGACAGAGCTTCTATATCGCCGTCCTCAGCTGACGTTGGGACCAAACTCGAGCGAATTTGAACCGTAATACTTTGATCTTTTGTAAGCTCTGGATAGTTAGATCCAGTGAACTCAATGAAGACACCAGGATCGGTTGGATCTTCATACCACACGGTATATGTGCTAGCATCAAAATCATCATTTGATGACTCATCAACAATCGTCAAATCATATTGCTGATCGTCATTACCTTCATTAGTCAATGTAAAGGTCAAAGTCGCAGACGCTTGTCCCGGCGTTACGTCAGTATCGACAGTAGATTCAACAGCTAAATCGATCAAACGGTCAACCGTGAAGTTCGTCGATGTTTCAGTTGAACAACCCGCATCGCCCGTTTGACAAGTACTGATCTCGTCCTGGTCGACGCCATTCACATCATATGTCAGACTAAAGGTATTTTTTACCGGAGTTCCGGCATCTGTCCCGCCCGCATGAGCAGAAACAGTCGTGAAAGCACAGAGCGCAGTTGCACCAAGCATAGCCTTCAAGAAAGTTTTTGTATTTTTCATTATCCCATTCCCTTGTTTTTTTAGGAACGGACAACATAGGAAATAATGATTAATTTGACGCTCAGAAACACGGTAAATAATTCCTAAGCAAGAGGTTAATTCCCGTAAACCATATTTTATATTTATTCAATAAAATCAACAACTTAATCTCGATGCGAAAGCTCAAAATTAAAGCATTGTTAAGCTTCTTTACCAGAAGTTAAATCCCTCTATTGACAAATAGGAATAAATGGAAGTTTCAATCATTCGCCCCAATTTGAAACAATGAGGCGAATGATAATAAGATGTTAATCGAGTTTACGTTCGATATAGTCGACGGTGAAACATTCAATCTGATCACCTTTGCGCATATCTTCATATTTCTCAAAGGCCATACCGCATTCCATACCAGCTTGAACTTTTTCAACTTCATCTTTGAAGCGTTTCAAGGTAGATAGCATGCCTTCATGGACAACAACATTCTCGCGCAGAAGCCTCACACCACATGCCCGCTCGACGCGGCCCTCGGTGATCCGGCAACCGGCAACCTTACCGGTTTTAGAGATGTCGAAGATTTCCAGGATATCAGCATAACCAATAAAGGTTTCGCGGCGCTCTGGCGCTAACATACCTTGAAGGACGCCTTTGATATCGTCCAAGAGAGCATAAATGATGGAGTAATAGCGGATTTCAACGCCTTCGCGCTCGGCTAGCTCTTTAGCTTGCCTATTTGGCCGCACATTAAAGGCCAAAATAGGAGATCCGGATGATTTCGCCAAAAGAACGTCTGATTCATTGATCGCGCCAACAGCCCCGTGAACAACACGAGCTGTAACTTCATCATTCCCCGCGCTCTCAATAGATGTCTTGATAGCTTCAACAGAGCCTTGAACATCACCTTTGACAAGAACAGGAAGTTCGCTGACTTCTTTCCCTTTAAGCTTAGCCATCATCTGTTCCATAGAAGCCATCGCGTTCGGACGGCCTACTACATCATTTTTGGCCTTGCGAGCACGATATTCGGTAATTTCACGCGCTTTTGCTTCGCTTTCAACAACCGCAAAAGGCTCACCCGGTATAGGGGCTCCGTCAAATCCCATGACAGCAACTGGCACTGAGGGACCGGCTGACTTTAACTGGGCATTACGTCCATCAAGCATAGCCTTAACTTTACCCCAATTTTGCCCAGCCACGACGACGTCGCCGCGCTTAAGGGTTCCGCGCTTCACTAATAGCGTAGCAACGGGGCCTCTGCCTTTTTCAATTTTAGATTCAATAACAAGACCGTCAGCAACTCTATTTGCATTAGCCTTAAGGTCTAAAAGCTCTGACTGCAGCGTAATAGCTTCAACCAAATCCTCTAGGCCAGTCTTTTTAAGCGCGGACACATGAACCGACTGAATATCCCCGGACATTGACTCTGTAATGATCTCATATTGCAATAGTTCAGTTTCAACCTTGCGCGCATCGGCTTCATAAGTGTCCATTTTATTGACAGCCACAATGATAGCCGCGCCGGATGCTTTTGCATGAGCGATAGACTCTTTCGTTTGTGGTTTAACACCATCATCTGCCGCAACCACGAGAATGACAATATCAACCGCTTCGGCGCCGCGAGACCGCATGGCGGAAAACGCCGCATGACCTGGCGTATCAAGAACCGTAATATTGGCACCTGATTTAAGCGTTAATTCGTAAGCGCCAATGTGTTGCGTAATGCCGCCAGCTTCGCCTGCGGCAACATCTGTCGAACGCAAAGCATCCAGTAAAGAGGTTTTACCATGGTCAACATGGCCCATAATCGCAATGACAGGTGCGCGAGGCTGTAAATCGGATTCTTCTTCAACGTCCTGATCGATGAAGTCTTCTTCAACATCAGAGTCAGCAACCCGCTTAACGATATGTCCGAAATCTTCAGCAATTAACTGCGCTGTATCAGCGTCCAGTTCATCTGATGTTTTGGCCATCGTGCCTTGCTTCATCAAATATTTAACAACATCTGCTGTACGTTCGGCCATTCTGTTGGCTAGGTCAGCAACCGTGATGTTTTCTGGAATAATAACTTCTCTAGCAACTTTAAGCTTGTCACCGCCCTGTTTCTGACGTTCTTTTTCACGTTCTCGAGCACGGCGCATGGACGCCAATGAACGCTGACGATCATCTGCACCGGACAATGCACTTACAATCGTAAGCTTGCCTTTACGGCGACGGTCGTTAGATTTTGACGTTGTTTTAGTTTTAGGTCCGGCTCCGCGCGACTTTTTGATTCGCCCGCCTGCTTTTTCAAGCGCTGTTCGTTCATCAACGGTTTCGCCTTCAGACAATATTTTTTGTGCCGCCGTTGGTGCGCGGCGAGCGGCCTCAGCCTCATCACGTTTACGCTGATCTTCTTCTTCAGCAAGCCGGCGCATTTCTGTTTCTTCTTCAACCCGTTTCTTGGCATCAAGCACTTTGCGCTCTTCATCCATACGGCGCTTACGCTCGTCTTCTTCAGCTTGACGAAGAGCGTCGCGTTTGGACTGCTCTTTAGCGGCTGAAGATAAAGCTTCTTGACGCTTTAGATATTCAGCTTTGGATAAGCCTAATTTACGAGCAGCTTCCGCAGCTTCATCAATAGGAGCATCCGGCTTTGGCTTAGGCGCATTGCCCGATGTTTCAGGTTTTCCTGGAACACCGATAACACGGCGTTTTTTCTTTTCAACCACAACAGATTTCGAACGCCCACCCGAAAAGCTCTGACGAACCGTACCGGAACCAGATTTATTCAATGTGAGCGGCTTACGGGCCGCTGGCTTTTTATCGTTTGTATCGCTCATTCGTTCTCACTTACGCCTGTCTTCTAACGGCAAACTTAGGACTTTCAACCTTTATCACCGTTTCTTTCAGCAGAATATTTACTGCCTTCGTGTATTTTATCTTCCCAGCTCTCAGGAACCAGATCGCAAAAGCCAGATAATCGCTTAACGGCATGTTTAAAGGGCTTGGCCATAGGTCCTGCCTTTATCGCCCCATGCACAATCGCTTCGCGGCTAAGGGCTTGTCCCAGCTCAACAGCAGAGAAACAGCCTATAACCGGCGTTGGCGTTTGGTCCATTTCCTGACTCACCGCTTTGGTCAAAACGCGGATTTTACCACGCCCTCCAGCCGCTCCATCAGAGGCCTCAATACGCCACCCTAATACCTCTGATTGAGCCGCGGACTTCACTTGATCAAAACCAAGATATATACGGCCACCTTTAAGAGCCATTGTCATCAGTGACAACACGCGTTGACGTAAAAGCCGAACAGTCAAATCAATCACTGCAGCATCGATTTTAACGTTAGCTTTAAGACCGCGTTTAAACCCGCCATTATTGATAGCTTGCTCCAAAGAACCACGATCTGACAGAACCCAAACACCACGCCCAGGAAGTTTTTCAGCAATATCAGGCACAAGGCTATTATCAGGTGCCTTAACAAAACGGATCATATCCGTTTTAGGGTGCGTTTGACCGCTTGCCGCGCAGCGCCGGTCAGGGCCTTTATGGCCCCGCCGATCTTCAGTCTCTACGAGACCTTCGCTAGTTATGTCAGTTTCAGTACTCAGGACTTAACTCTTAAAAACGCTATCAGCTGTTGGTTCAGTTGAAACGAGTGCTTCAACAGCAACTTCTTCTTCAACTTCAGGCTCAAGCTCTGATGCATCAATCCAGCCAGCTTCAACGCGGGCCCTCATAATCATGTCAGTCGCCGCCTGATTTGACAGTCCAAAGCTCTCCAAAATACCGTCCTCGTGAACTTTCTCGCCGTTCTTCAATTCAGTATAACCGCGAAGATCATCCGGAATAAGCCCCGCAACATCTTCAACAGTTTTGACTTCATTTTCACCAAAGGCAACCGCCATAGCCATTGTAACGCCTTCGATAGTCAGGACTGCATCTTCAACACCCGCCGCTTTACGCGTTGCGTCTTGCTCTTGCTTCTGACGCTCTAGGAATTCACGAGCCCGTGTCTGAAGCTCAATAGCTGTATCTTCGTCAAAGCCTTCAATAGCCGTGACTTCCTCTTGAGTTACATAACCAACTTCTTCCAAAGTTTCGAAGCCTTCTGATACCAGAAGCTGCGCAATCATTTCGTCCACATCAAGCGCGGTCATAAACAACTGGGACCGTTCTGCGAATTCTTTTTGGCGACGTTCAGATTCTTGCTCTTCCGTCATGATATCAATAGCCCAACCCGAAAGCTGAGATGCCAAGCGGACATTTTGACCGCGGCGACCAATCGCTAGAGATAATTGCTCATCAGGTACAACAACCTCGATACGGTTATCACCTTCGTCAATAACGACCTTAGCGACCTCAGCAGGCTGCAAAGCATTGACGATAAAAGTCGCCGCATCATCTGTCCAAGGGATGATATCGATGCGCTCGCCCTGAAGTTCATTCACGACGGCTTGAACGCGAGAACCGCGCATACCGACACAAGCGCCAACAGGGTCTATAGAATTATCGTTGGAATAAACGGCGATTTTTGCGCGACTTCCCGGATCACGAGCAACTGAGACAATCTGAATAATACCTTCGTAAACTTCAGGTACTTCTTGTGAAAACAACTGAGCCATAAATTGTGGATGGGCGCGAGATAGGAAAATCTGGCTACCACGTGGTTCTTGGCGAACTTCATGAATGTAAGCGCGGATTCGATCGCCGCCTTTAACGTTTTCACGGGGCAAAGCCTCTTCGCGGCGGATAACGCCTTCGGCGCGGCCAAGGTCCACAATGATGTGACCATATTCGACCCGCTTAACGATACCATTGATGATTTCGCCAACGCGATCCTTATACTCATTGAACTGACGCTCACGTTCCGCTTCACGTACTTTTTGAACAATAACCTGTTTCGCCATCTGACTCTGAACACGGCCAAATTCAATCGGCGGTAAAATTGTCGTAATTTCATAGCCGATTTCGGCTTCAGGGTGGTCAAGCTTCGCCGATGGCAGATCAATTTCAGTCGACTCATTTTCAACGTCTTCGACAACGGTCACAACACGTTTAAGCGCCATTTCGCCTGTCACCGGATCAAGATTGGCCCGAATATCAAGTTCACTACCATATCGCAGTTTAGCTGCCTTCTGGATTGCCTCTTCGATGGCCTCTAAAACAATGGCCTTATCAATAGACTTTTCATGCGCGACCGCACTTGCGATTTGCAGTAATTCCAACTTGTTTGCGCTAATTCCCGCTGTTGACATTGTAATCTCCCTGACAGCTATTCAGTTTCAGCCTGGTCAGTTTTTTTCGCCTGACCGGCCGCTATAAGTTCATCGGTAATAAGAAGTTTTGCATCGCTTAGCCACGCAAACGGAATTTCCGCTCTATCCTCTTCACCGTCCAAATCAATTTCAATATTGTCGCCGTCAACGCCCGCCGCGATACCGCGAAAGCGTTTCCGTCCTTCAACAAAACGGTCGAGCTCTAAACGCACCAAAAACCCTTTATAGGTTTCAAAGTCCTCAATACTCGTCAGAGGTCGATCAAGTCCAGGAGATGATACCTCCAACACATAAGGATCATGAATCGGGTCTTCAACCTCCATGGCGCTAGAGAGCTCTCTCGATAAATTTGCGCAATCATCAACGCCCATTAATCCATCAGATATCCGCTCGGCCATAAGCTGAACCGTCGATTTCTTTCCGCCCATAACGCGAATACGCACAACCCGCAGTCCGAGATCGGCCGCAATAGGCTCTGCGATCGCTAAAATACGCGAATCCATATCCGTTTTGGTCTTCATTTAGTCTCCTTGAGCCCGACCTTATCAAGGCCCAATCATTGTTGTGGCCATAAAAAAAACGGCCCCGCTGGGGCCGCCCTGTTAGCGCTTAAATGCGCTTAGGCGTTTATATTTGAACTGCGTATAATTCAAACGACCTCTTATGTCTACTCTTAAATTCAGACTCCAAAAGCAATTTGAATATAAGTTAAGCCGCCTTGGTAAAGGTCAGGTAATGACAAGGTCTACCGGCCTTTTTAGCTTTGGATTCATAGCGCGTTCCTGGCCACCCAGGATATGGCTCTCGCCACGCAGACGGGCCGTCTATCACAAAAGAGAATCGCCCGTTTTGCTTTAACCGTGTGACGGTCCAGTCCACATAATCCATAATATCACTGGCAAAAAACAGCTGTCCGTCCGGCTTAAGAACTCGGCAGATTTCGATCAAAAATTGCTCATTGATGATCCGCCGTTTATTATGGCGCGATTTTGGCCATGGATCTGGAAATAAAATATAAAGACGCGACAGTGAATGCTCCGGCAAAAAGTCCATCACATCACGAGCATCGCCGTGGTGAAGAAATAAATTGTTGAGGTTTTGCTCAGAAGCCCCGCTAACAGCTTTGGCCACACCATTTAGAAAAGGCTCTGCGCCAATCACGGCGATATCCTGATTGCAGGTCGCCAGATGAAGTAAATGCTCAGCGCCGCCAAACCCTATCTCCATCCAAACTTCAGAGAAGTTTGAAAAGTCGCTATCCGAGCTCAGTTTAAGGGTCGGAAAATAATCATCCATCAAAGACTGCTGATTAGACCGCAATGGGCGACCTTTCGATCGCCCATAAAGTCTAGGCCTACCTGTAATAGACTCAATGCTTTTAGCAGTTTTACCTACTTTTTTTGGCATTAATTTTCTTCTAAATTTTCCTGCTCGGCCAATGAACGTGCTAATTCAAGAATTTGACGTCGCACAGCGCGATTGGTAATTTGCGAAACTGCCGTAGCAAGGGCAATACCATCTGAACTATTGATGAATTCATAGATAATCGAAGACTGAGTGTTTTTACTCACATCGTCGTAAATACCGTCTTTAAGACCATCATAGAAATATTGTACTGGAACCTCGAGAACTTGAGAAATTTTCCATAAACGACTAGCGCCAACTCTGTTGGTTCCCCGTTCATATTTTTGGACTTGCTGGAATGTAATCCCCAACTGATCTCCGAGTTGCTCTTGGCTCATTTTTGATGTTTTCCGGCGCAATCTAACCCGCGTCCCCACATGGACGTCAATTGGATTAGCAGCACGCGGTGCGTGTTTTGAAGTGGACATTGATAAACCTTTTGTATTAACTCCGATTAAGCCCCTAAATGATACCACATCAAAATCGGTTTATCGTTGATAACGTTATGAATTTAACGTTGGCACGAGCTATAAGCGTGAATAGCAATGTGATCAAGCACATAAGTAAGTTGATCAATTTATGATTAACACTTTCCCCTATAGGTTGCGGCAAAGCACTATCAATCGCGACCCTAGAATCTGGATTCCCCACGCTGATAAATCTTCCATAGGGATCAATAACGCCTGAAAATCCATTCGAAGCCGAACGAATAACGGCGATCTTTTCCTCTATAGCCCTGTAGCGAGCAATGTTAGCATGATGATAGGGCCCAACACTTTGCCCAAACCACGCATCATTGGTCTGATTTAATATCCACTCGGGCCGCTCACCATTATCGCCTTTTGGCGTTAAGCCTGAAAAAACAAGCTCATAGCAAATTTGTGGACTCCCGATCGGCAGCCCCGGAAACTGAGCCAGTGTTTTTTTCGACGTCGGCGTAATAGAGCCCAGATTTGTAGAGATCAATTTCGCGCCGATTTCCTCGACAATACGTCCTCCAGGAATAAACTCCCCAAAAGGTACCAGCTTCTTTTTATCATTAAAAACAGAAACTTCACCTTCGACAGAATTGGTAAACTCAATGGCCGCCGAGGTGTTATAGTAATCGACACCGTAATGACTTTCGGGGTTAACCTCCGTTCGTAGACTGTTCATGAGCCAGACCGGCGGAGTGTCATCAGCGGACAACAAAATATCTCCCATAGCGCGCCGCAGCGGCATGTCTTCGATAGCGACCCCGTCACTTGCCCCTTCTGGCCAAATAACATGAGTAATGCCTTCTAGGCCTGGCGCCCTAGTCACTCGCAAATGTTCACGAATAATCTCAACCGCTTTTTCTGGATTTTCATAATCCATCTTGTCTTTTTGATCGAAGGGCACCTGCACAATGCGAAGCTTAACGTTATCTACATAGTCAAGCTGAGTGCTTGAAAGCCGGACATATCCAAAAATGAAATTACTCGCCAATAAGACGAAAAGTAAAACGAGCGAACCCCTCGACTTACCCCATATGAACCTCGCTAACAGGGCCGACACGATAAGCACCAGTAATGACAAACCATAAGTACCAAAGATAGAGGCGGATTGGGACATAAATTCTCCGCCCTTAAAAACATAACCCGGGAGGTTCCAAGGGAATCCTCCCAGCAAGTGTCCTCTTGTAAATTCAGCTATAAAAAAGACATTGGCGAGAACCAAATATGGCCAGCGCCTGCCCAGTTCATATCTCTTGAATAGCCATGCAGCCACGGCCCATAACAAGGCCAAAATAAAAGCTAGACCAAAAATCATTGGCGGCATGGCAGGGATAAATTCCGGCCCGCGTACAATAAAAGCCTCACCAATCCAGTAAACCTGCCCCATGAAATAACCAAAGCCCACAAACATGGCTGTCCAAAACGCTTTACGAGGGGTCGGTGCTAATTGGATCAATTGAAACAAGGACGCGAAAACAATGAAAACTATAGGCCAGACATGAAAAGGCGAATGCCCGAATATCGCCAGAAGCCCGAGCAAAATACAAGATAGTGCGTAACGCCAACCCTGAAGATTTGCGAAATACTTGATTACGTTCATTCTGCGGCTTGCGAATTCTGCGCTTCAATAATCGTCGATTGAGGAACAATCCTGACCTTGACGGTTTTGACCCGCCGGGCATCAGCATCCATGATCTGAAACTCTAAACCATCTGGGTGATAAATAATTTCGCCGCGTTCAGGAACACGTCCCGCTAAGGTAAAAACCAAACCGCCGAGAGTATCGACTTCGTCTTCTTCATCATCCGAGGCAAATTCACGTTCAATCGCTTCTTCGAAGTCTTCAATGGTCACGCGAGCATCAGCGATCCAATGGGTCTGTCCGCTGCGGGTAACCGTTTTAATTTCAGGATCAAGGTCATCATGCTCGTCTTCAATG
>JABABK010000001.1:155576-201357 GCA_014238285.1 Hellea sp. | reverse complement strand
TTTGCCATGGCGCTATGGCCAGCAACAGGGCGTTTGCGTCTTGGCGGCGTAAATGAAAAACCAGAGTTTTCGCGCTTTTCATGGTTCTCTATGTTGTTCGGGGCGGGGATCGGTATCGGTATGATGACCTATGCCACAGGTGAGCCCATATCGCATTTCGTCAACAGCCCGGACACGATCATGGGCAATGTCGAACCCAAAAGCGCCGGGGCCGTCCGCGAAGCTTTTAAATGGTCCTTCCTGCATTGGGGCTTATCCGCTTGGGGGTGTTATACCTTTATCGGCTTGGCACTGGCCTATCCGGCCTATGCCAAGGGACAACCGCTAACTATTCGCTCATCTTTAATCCCATTATTTGGGAAATGGATGTCAGGTCCGCTTGGGAATATAGTCGATATTCTCGCGATTATCGCAACCGCCCTCGGCGTGGCCGTAGCTATCGGGGCAGGCGTTTCGCAATTTGCGTCTGGTCTTGAAAACATCACTGGCGCGACATGGCTTTTAAACGCGGCGGGAGAACCGAGCACGATGGCGATGATTTTATGTCTTGTCATCATCATGGCCTTATCGACGTGGTCAGCATTGTCCGGTGTTGGCAAGGGAATTAAGTGGTTGTCCAATTTGAATATGAGTCTGTCATTTTTTCTGATTACCTTTTTCATCCTTTTCGGCGCAACGGGCTTTGTGTTCAAAATGTTTTTTACAGGCCTTTGGGACTATGTTGTCAATTTACCGTCCCTGCTAACGACGATATGGACAGATGACGGGACAGAAACGGGCCAAGCGCTGGCCTCTTGGCAGGGCGGATGGACCATATTCATCTGGGCGTGGTGGATTGCCTTTGCGCCGTTTGTCGGGCTTTTCTTTGCCAGGATTTCCCGCGGTCGGTCTGTGCGAGAATATATCTTCGGCGCCATGGTCATTCCGACTCTCATGGCCTTTGTCTGGTTCGCCTCGGCCGGCGGGAATGCCATATGGCTTGAACTTATCGGAGAGGCTCAAGGGTCGATCATTGATGCGCCTTTATCCGCGCAGCTATTTGCGACCATAAATGTTATGCTCGGCTCTGTCATGGCCAAGGTTATGTCGTTTGTGATTGTTATCCTGCTGCTAACTTATCTGGTGACCTCCGCAGATTCGGCGATTTTGGTCACGACCACGATTTCTGCGGCAGGCGGAACAGCGACCAAAGCCTCTCTTCATATTATAGTTTGGGGTATTGTCTTCACATCCGTTATTGGCGTTCTGATCCTAGCGGGGGGATTAGACGCGATCAACACCGCCATGATGATCGGCGCTTTGCCGTTTTCAATCGTTATGGGGTTGATGGGTATTGCCGTGGTTAAGTCTCTGATTTCGGACTCTCGAGTCGAGTAAAACTTGTAGAGGCCTATCCCTCCCACTCCGGCTTACGCTTCTCTAAAAAAGCACCAATGCCTTCTTCGGCGTCACGCGCGAGCATGTTTTCGACCATGACTTTGGATGTGTGGGCGTAGGCATCGGATAAACCCATCTGGGACTGTTCGTAAAAAGCCCGCTTGCCGATTTTCAAAACCTTGCCGGATTTGGAGGCGATGGTTTGCGCCATCTGCATTGTGGTTTCGGTCAGTGTGTCCACGGGAACGGCGCGATTGATCAAACCGATTTCGGCGGCGCGGCTGGCTGGAATCATCTCTCCCGTTAAGAGCATTTCCATGGCGTGTTTGCTTGAGACATTTCGCGAAAGCGCTACCATGGGCGTGGAGCAGAACAGACCGATGTTCACACCCGGCGTCGCAAAGCGGGCCGTTTCAGCGGCATAGGCGAGATCACAACTGGCAACGAGCTGACAGCCGGCGGCTGTGGCGACACCTGTGACTTCGGCGATGATGGGGTTGGGGTGGTGGACGATAGACTGCATCAAGCTGGAGCACTTTTTCATCAATGCTTTGAAATAGGCGTCGCCCTTGTCATCTGCGCTGCGAGCGGCTGTGATTTCCTTGAGGTCGTGGCCAGCACAAAAAGCCGGGCCATTGGCGGCGATGACCACAACTTTGATGTCAGGGTTGTCGGCAGCACCTAGTAAAGCGTTTGAAAGTGTATCTATCATGGCATCGGAAAGCGCATTGCGCCGCGCTATGTCATTTAGCGTGAGGCGTAAAATGCCGGCTACAGACATGTCAGTTAATAAGATCATGTCTTTATTTAAAACGAAAAATAAAGGGATGATAGGGTGAAGTGCTCATAAAAAAAGCGAGCTCTAGGCCCGCTTTTTAATTCATATGTATGGGAGCTTAATGACCGTCATCCTTGACGATGTCTTTGACCTTGTCTTTGGCCGCGTCCACGATGTCGCCTGCTTTATCAGCTGCGTCGCCTGCAGTATCTGTTACCGCATCTACAACATCTCCAGCAGCGTCAGTTGCTTGATTGACAACCTCTTGCGCGCCGTCAACAATATCGCCAACTTTTTCAGCGGCGTCATCTGCGCCTTCAGCCATATTGCCCATGGCTTCACCTTTGACGTCATCCTGCTCAATAATTTCGTTAAGCTCGGCTGTATCTTCTGCGCTTTCCTGAGACGGCGCGGCAGCTGCGACAGGCAGAGCGATAGGCGCATTAGATGCGACCCGTAAATATTCAATCACAGCGGCGCGGTCGGCTTCTTTTTTGAGGCCGACGAAATTCATCTTTGTGCCGCTGAGGAAATTCTTAGGCTTGGTCAAGAAATCGTTGAGCTCTTCATAATTCCAGGTAATGCCAGATGTTGTCATCGCGCCGGAATAGCCTGTAAAACCTGCTTTCTGACCTGCTGGTTGACCAACGATGTCCCAGATATTGGGACCCGTGCCATTTTTCCCGTCTAAATCTGCATTATGGCAGGATGTACATTTTTTAAAGACTTTCGCGCCTTTGGTAGCATCCATAGAGGCGACGAAAATCGGCTGCGGGAAAGGAAGGTCGATCTCGACGTCAGGGCCTGCGTCTTGAACGACCAGGTCAGCGCCGTAAGCTGGTGTATCTGGAATGGAAACATGCATGGCGCCATGGGAGACTTCTTTGATGAGCATAAAGCCGAGTGCCGTCGCCAAAATAGCCGCTGCATATTTATTAAATGTGAGATCACCGCTCATAATATTGTCCTTTGATCGGCCCAGATTAAGGTCTTGCCGAGTGCGCTACCAATGAAGCGCTATAAGAATTTGATGCCTTACTATAAAAAAACGCTTTCCAAGCCAACCAAAATTAGCCGTTTTAGGTAAAACAGTCTTGCGGCGAAGGGTCGCGCGTTTGTTTTTCATCTTCGTCATTACCGGGCTACGTCCCGGTAATCCAAACGATACTCAGGCAAAGAGCCGTGGATTACCGCCGCAAGGGCGGTAATGACGAGGTTGTGTGGTGTTTTGATGCGCGAAAACAGTTTCCTATTCTGGCCCCTTACTCTAAAGAAAATTCCAATGAAAACATTGATTGTCATACCGGCCCGCATGGCCAGCACGCGATTACCGGGTAAGCCTTTGGCGGATATTCACGGCAAGCCGATGATCGTGCATGTCTATGAAAGAGCTTTGGCGGCCAAGGTCGGCCCTGTTATCGTGGCTTGCGCAGAGACTGAAATAGCGGATGCCATCAAGGCCGCTGGCGGAGAGGCCATGCTTACCGACCCTGACCTGCCTTCAGGAACGGATAGAGTGCGCGTCGCGGCTGATATATTCGATGCTGGTCAGGATTACGATATCGTGGTCAATGTGCAGGGCGATATGCCGACGCTTGACCCAGCTATCGTAGCGAATGTGGTCAGTTTACTTAAAGATAAACCAGACGCCGATATTGCGACGGCGGTCGTCTATACAACAGACTCGCGTGAGATAAGTGACCCCAATGTGGTCAAAGCGATACTAGCTGAGGATGGCCGCGCGCTTTACTTCACCCGTGCCAGCGCCCCGACGGGACAAGACGAAAATGGTCATCAGGGCGTCTGGCACCATGTCGGGCTTTATGCTTACAGGCGCGCGGCGCTCAATAGATTTTGCGAATTAACTCCATCACCTCTTGAAAAAAGAGAGCGGCTAGAGCAATTACGCGCCCTCGAAGACGGCATGACTATTTACGCCGCGAGGCTAGAAACTGCGCCAGACGGCGTGGACACACCGGGTGATCTAGAACGGGCCAAAAAAACGTTAAGCGAAGTATTAGGACGAATGAAATGACACGTAATATTCATTACCAAGGCGAAGCCGGGGCTTTTTCTCATTTGGCCTGTACGAAGTTTTTTCCAAACTCAACGCCGCAGCCTTGCAATTCTTTTGCAGCCGCCTTTGCCGCTGTCCGAAACAACCCCGACGATCTAGCCATGATCCCGGTTGATAATAGCGTGGCAGGCCGGGTCTCTGATATCTATCACCTCCTACCCGAAGGCGGGCTGTCGATTATTGGCGAGCATTATTTGCCCATTCATCACAATCTATGGGGCGTGCCCGGGGCTAAGCTTTCCGACATCAAAACCGCGCGCTCTCACCATATGGCGCTCGGACAAGTTCGCAAACGCCTCGCGGGTTGGGATATAAAACCCAAAGCCGATACGGATACAGCCGGCGCAGCGCGGCGCGTCTCTGAACGCGGTGATAAATCCGTTGCCTCAGTCTCATCAGCGCTGGCGGGCGAAATATATGGTCTCGGTTTACTAGCGGAAAACATTGAAGATGCGGAGCACAATACAACGCGTTTCCTAGTCTTGGCCGCGAAAAATGGCGTCATGCCTGAGGCCAGGTCAGACGTCGTCACCAGTTTCGTTTTCCGGGTCCGCAGCGTGCCATCTGCGCTTTACAAAGCGCTCGGCGGGTTTGCCAGTAACGGCATTAACATCACCAAGCTTGAAAGCTATATGATCGGCGGCTCGTTCTCCGCCGCGCAGTTCTATGTGGACGTCGAAGCCCATCCCGAAGACGCTGGCATGAAGTTCGCCATGGAAGAGCTAAAGTTCTTCTCCGAAGAGATTAGCATGCTCGGAACCTATCCAGCAGACGCGATGCGAAGGTCCGCGAATTCACAAAGCCGTTAAGTCTTGTGATTTGTTAAACTTCGCTGTCATGTCTATATAGAGCCCATGAAAAGACTATTTTTGATATTGGCCCTATTTGCCAGCAGCATATTAGGCGCGGCGTGTAGTTCGCCGATTGCCTCTGCGGCATCAGCGGATCCTATCTATACGGCCTGGCGCGATAATGACGCTGTTGGTGGTTATGATGTGGTGAGTTTTTACTCGGGTAAACCACTTGAAGGTAATGATCGTTTTCAGGCTGAACATGAGGGGGCTACTTGGTTGTTTTCGAGCCGCGCTAATTTGGATCTGTTTAATACCAACCCCGATGCGTTCGTGCCGCAATATGGCGGATATTGTGCTTGGGCGGCGGCCAAGGGAAAACTCGCCAAAGGATCGCCAAAAAATTGGCACGTCCGTGACGGTAAGTTATATCTAAATTACAACAAACGTATACAACAACAGTGGGATCAGGATATCCCGGGCTTTATCGAACAAGCGGATGCCAACTGGCCAGAATTGCTCGATTAATAAAGCCGCTAAAAGACTTACATCAGGGGACATCATGAGTTTAATTAAAAAATACTTACCGGCTGCATTGGCACTTTACTGTGCAGTGATTTTTTTATCATCCATTCCGTTTAAATTCGGAAATGCAGAAGAAACACAAGTTATATTCGGGAAGCTGAATGATTGGGCTGCCAGTTTCGGGGCGGATGGCATTTTTGCTCAAACCGGGTTGTTTTCGCAATATGTCATCGGTAGCGCAGAAGTGTTAGCTTCATTAATGCTGTTATTGGGAATTCTACCTCGCTTTACACGTGTGCAAGGATTTGGGGCTTTATTGGGGCTGGCGGTTATGACGGGCGCGATATTTTTTCACACCATGACGCCGCTGGGCATTGACCCTAATAATGATGGTGGCGGCTTGTTTTACGCGGCTTGTGGTGTTTGGATCAGTTGTTTGTTATTGGTCTGGATCCGCCGAAGTTTTCTCAAAGACGGATTGATGAAGATAGGCTGCGCGTTATTTGGCGAGCCTCATATTCATGTTCAGTCAGTCAAAGCTGATGAAACCGTAGAGCCCACTGCCTAAAGCAAATTTCACTAAATTCAAAAATGCTAATCAGACAGCCAGTCGCGCAGTAATTGATGGGCGATGGTGAATTTTGGAGGTCTCAAAAAAGCATCGCTTTGCTTGTCAAAGACGGCCTGAACTTCATCTTTTGAAAACCACTGCGCCGCTTCTAGCTCTTTTGTGTTGAGCTTGATCTTAGTTTCTTCTGTCTGGCAACGAAGTCCCATCATAAGCTGGCTTGGGAATGGCCAAGGCTGGCTAAAAATATATTTCACAGAGTGCACATTAATGCCGACTTCTTCCATGGTTTCGCGCTGGCAAGCTTCTTCCATAGACTCGCCCGGGGATATAAATCCAGCAAGAGCAGAATAAGCCCCCTCAGGCCAGCCAGGTGAGCGGCCTAAAAGGCATTTGTCGCCGTTGAGAATCAACATGATCACAACAGGATTGATGCGCGGAAAATGATCAGTTTGACACGTACCGCAATGGCTGAACATGCCGGCAGAAGCTGACATGGTCTTTTTACCACAATTAGAACAGAACTGATGTTTGTGGTGCCATTCAAATAAAGAGCGGGCGCGCCCAGCAATGGCGAGCTCATCAGGTTTCATACGGCCTGCGACGAAGCGCATTTCCTGAAAGCTGTCTTGCGGGATGAGTTTCTGGCTTGTGTGAAGGCTAAAGGCGAAAATCGGGACATCGCTTTGAATACCGAGCAATACGGGTGCAGGCTCGGCGACATTTGTGCCTTTTAGCTCATTGGGATGAACCATCCATAAGGTGCCATCTTCATTCATGGCGGGCTTTCCATCTTGCATTAAAACGGTTAGGGATTTGGGGTCATTCAGAAAACGACGAAGCGATGTAATATCTCTTTTGTCTTCTGCATAATCTAGATTGCCGCCGGCAAAAGGCATGGGGAGTGATTCTTGTGTCATGGGGTTTGCTACCGAAGTTTAATGTCTCTGGCTATCACAAAAGCTAACATAAAGGCCAACATGGACGGACCATGGAGGGTTTATTGACGGGGTGTAACAGTGGTTAATAAAACTGTGGCTTTATGGGTACACAAAACACCTATTTCATATTATGAAGGTTTTGTAGCTTGTTATTGCGCCGCTAGCGCCCAAATAGGCAGCCGTCTAACACAGAAAGGTAAGACAATGAAATCTTTGAAAGTTTTGGTAGCAAGTATAGCTGCTCTAGGTGTTGTTGGCGTCGCGCATGCCGGCGAAGGTCAAGCCTATGTTAACGTGGGTGTCGATAGTCTTGAATTTGACGCTTACGGTATTGGCGGTAAAGTCGGATATCAGTTTGCTGATTATTTCGGCGTAGAAGCTCAAGGCTCGGTTGGAATTATTGATGATGAGCAAACCATAGGTGCCGTTACGGCGGATGTTGGTTATGATTATCTTCTGGGTGGATTTGCCGTCGCAACTTTGCCGCTTGAGGATGGTTTTGAACTTCTAGGCCGTGTCGGCTATTATTATACTGAACTTAGCGCTGAAGGCGCTGGCGTGACGGTAACTGACGATGCGGACGGCTTTGCCGCAGGTGTTGGCGCACAATTTATGTGGGACGATGCCAACGGTATTCGTGCTGATTACACATATCTGGACGGTAACGGCGGACATGCCGATTCAGTCTCTCTTGCCTATGTTCGCAAGTTCTAATTTAGAGACATATTACACTGATTTTACCCGGCTGCGCTTTTTATTAGAAAAGTGGGGCCGGGTTTTTTGTGCTTAAATCGTGTGGCTTTAAGGTCACACTCGTTATTTTTCCTTATATTTATACAATTAAATCTTGTTTTTTCACTAAATTACTCCGAGTAAACGGTCATCAAAAGATCAGAAAGGTAATACGATGAAATCTTTGAAAATTATGGCAGCGACTATAGCTGCTTTTGGTATTGTGGGTACCGCACAAGCTGGCGATGAAGGCCAAGCATACGGAAATATTGGCGGATCTCTATTCAGTTCCGGTGGTTTTGACTTAACGGCTATTGATGCAAAACTTGGCTATAACTTCATGGAAAATTTTGGTGTTGAAGTTGAAGGCGCATTTGGTATCGGTAAAGACAGCGGAGTTAAACTAGACTCTCACCTCGCTGGATTTGTTGTTGGTAAACTGCCAGTAGACGAAAAAGTGGACGTATTTGTTCGGGGTGGATATTTCACAACAAATTTAGGTTCAAGTTTTGGTGATGTTGATGCTGATGGATTTGCTGTCGGCGGTGGTATTCAGTTTTTCATAACTGACAATGACGGTGTACGTGTAGAATACACATATCTTGAAGACAATGGTAATGCCGATCAGTTTACTGCTTCATACGTTCGCAAGTTCTAAATTGCGCGCAATTTAAAGAATTTAACCCGGCTTTTATAGCCGGGTTTTTTTATGCTTGAATTATGGAGCGCGTTTCGCCATATAGCGCCTCGGAAGGCTGTCTTTGGACGAGATCCTCGCCAACCCGGTCAGGTCGGGAACGAAGCAGCCGTAACGAGTCGTTTTCGGGTCAGGGTGCAGTCTTCCACTTCATTTCTATTTTGAGCCCTTTCGCTCCAGTGTTTATCTCCTTATAGAGCTTACATGAGCGAGTCTTCAGGCACACCCCAGACATATCAGGTTTTGGCACGAAAATACCGACCAACGACCTTTGAGGATATGATTGGCCAAGAATCCATGGTTACGACCCTAACCAATGCGTTTAAATCGGGCCGTATCGCCCACGCTTTTATGTTAACCGGCGTCAGAGGTATCGGGAAGACCACCACGGCCCGCCTTCTGGCTCGAGCTTTGAATTATGAAAGCGAGACGGAAAAAGGCCCTTCTGTTAATCTAGGAACACCGGGCGTGCACTGTGAGTCCATTATGGCATCGTCCCATATGGATGTTCTGGAAATGGATGCAGCATCGAGGACCGGCGTTGAAAATATGCGCGAGCTACTCGACGGTGTGCGTTACGCGCCTGTTTCGGCGCGCTATAAAGTCTATGTCATTGACGAGGTTCACATGCTCTCGACCGGTGCGTTTAATGCCCTTTTAAAGACGCTGGAAGAGCCGCCGGATCACGCCAAGTTTATTTTCGCCACAACCGAAATTCGTAAAGTCCCGGTCACCGTCCTGTCACGCTGTCAAAGATTTGATTTGCGCCGGGTCGAAGCTGGCGCGCTTAAAAACCACCTCTCGAGCATTAGCGAAAAAGAAGGCGTGAGCATTGATGATGACGGCCTGGCTCTACTGGCCCGTTCGGCTGAAGGGTCTGTTCGCGATGCCTTGTCTTTGCTAGATCAAGCAATTGTGCAAGGCGGGCTGGATGGCAGCGCTGTTACCGTAGAAGAAGTCCAGTCAATGCTGGGCCTTGCTGATCGTGCCCGGGTTGTTGAATTATTCGCCAGCGCGGCCAGCGGCGACGCTTCTGCCGCGCTTAACGAAATGCGCGCGCAATATAATGACGGCGCAGACCCTGTTGTTGTTATGCGAGACCTTCTTGATATTTGCCATGAAGTTAGCCGGGCTAAAACCTTAGGCGATGAAGCTCGATTTGACGCTGCGCCTGATCAAATTGTGCGGCTTAAAGAGCTGGCCGAAAATCTGTCCCTCGGGCAATTAACCCGCATTTGGCAAATGCTGCTCAAGGCTTATGGCGAGGTTCGTATGGCGCCCGTGCCATTGGCAGCCGCCGAAATGGCACTTTTAAAAATTTCAGTAGCCGGAGAGATGCCCCCGACAGAACTTGCCGCCAAAATTTTAAAGGAATTAGCGGCCGGAAATTTTAGCCCGCCCGTCCTCTCTCAGAAACCTGAGATGAGCGGCGGGGCACAATCATCAACAGGGCCTTCTTCTTCAAGGCCAATCTCTGCTGCGCCCATTGAAGAATCTTATGCGCCGATACCAAGTATAGGATCGCAAGTACCAAAACCTGCCCCAATGCCAGCGGCGTCAATTGCCATTACGGCGTTGAAGGATTTCACATCTAACTTGCCGGACACTCAAATCCAGTTGCGTTATGATGTTGAGAAATATGTACGAGTCATTCGGTTTAAACCGGGCGCTATCACGATTGAAAAAATGCAAGATGCTCCTGTTACTTTAATCGGTAAAATGGTTGAAGCGCTGCGCGACATAACGGGGGATTTATGGTTGATAGAGCAAGAAAACGGTAAGGGCGCGCCCTCAATTTCTGAGGCTCGCAAACAGGCGAAAGAAGACCAAGATGCGGCGGACCGTGCTCATCCGGCATTTTCCCACTCACTGCTAAAAAATGCCAAGCTCCTTGAAATTCGAGATGTGCCAACTACATCTGAATCGAACATCATCGCGGCTGATTTTAGCGGCAGTATAGAACACGAACAGGACGAGTCATGAAAGATCTTATGGGCCTTATGAAACAGGCCAAGGAAATGCAGTCAAAAATGCAAGATGCCCAAGGCCAGGTCGCTGACCTGGAAGCCCAGGGTAAGTCTGGCGCTGGACTTGTGACCCTGACAATGTCCGGCGAAGGTAATATGAAAAGCCTTAGGATTGACCCAAGTCTTCTGACGGAAGAAGCTGAAATTCTCGAAGATTTGATCGTTGCGGCTTTCCAAGACGCTAAGGTGAAACTGGATGAGCTGCGCGCCGAAACCATGAAGTCAGCTTTTGGTGATTTGCAGTTGCCGCCTGGCATGAATATGCCTTTTTAGGCAGGCTAAATCGGAGTGGAAAAAGTAGGTTTCCTCTGTTGGAAGTTTGTTTTCTTTTTGAATATTTGGAAGCAAGGAGGCCTTGCAGGCGCAAAATCTGAGGAAGCTTTTTTCGTTCAAACAGGCCTAGGCCAAACAATGACGGCTCAAGATATGAGTAAGCCCTAGATCGACAAATCCATTCATCTCCCATACACCTGCCATTCATTCCCCGCTCAGGGTGTTTTTGCTATATAATAGCCATGATGATTAAAAAACTTGCTTTGATTTTGGCTTTTTCCGTGTCCGCTAGTGCTGTCAGTACGGGGCTCGCCTATAGCCAAACAAACCCCGACACAGACCAAACGGATCAATCCGAAGAGGACTGGCGCAACTCGCAGAAAAAGAAAGACGATAAAGACGTCTTTGAAGATGTCGTTGACGCCATAACAGGCGGCGGATGGAATATTGATACTACACCTCCAAGTCCTGTTGAAAGCCTACCGGAAGAGTCGCGCCGTCATATGATGAAAGAGCGCGCTCGGGTGATGGCAGAAACACCTCCCGGCGAAGAGCCTAAAGCGGTTTATGATCTCTCTGAAAAAGCCAAAACTGACCCCGATCTTGCCAAGCAAGAAATGGAAGCTTGGGAAGTGATCGTCACTGACCTCAAATCCCCGCCCGGCGGCGCGCAAGATCAAACCCAAGGACAAGACGGCCCCAATAAAGTCGCCGTATCGGGCCAAGGCGGCGGCTCTCGCAACTCCACCATGCGCGGTGGATCAACAGCGACTGCGGCCGAAATTATGGCGGCTATTAAAAACGGTCGTCTCGGCGGTGGTAGTGGACAGGGCACGGATAACAGTACGGGATCTGGCAATGGCATGAGGAATATTCCCGGCGGCCAAGGCACATCCCCGACAGGTTCTCCAACAGGGCCAACGGGTTCTGGTGGTCAGTCGAACACAGGTCAAACAGGTCAGGAACAGCAAGATTCAGGACAGCAGGGCCAAGGCGGGCAAAATCAACAGGGACAGCAAGCCGGTCAACAGTCTGGCGATCCAGCAGGACAAAGCACACAAAATGGACCACGCGGCGGATCAGCTGACTCTATCGCTGATATCCTCGGCGGCATTAAAGGTGGCCAAGGGCAACAGTCTGGCCAAACACAAGGCCAACAACAGGGCCAAAAACAAGGTCAGCGTCAATCTGGGCAACAATCCGGTAACACACCAGGATCCATTATGACGGGCGGACAAAACCAGTCTGGTCAGACCTATTCTGGTCAGTCTTCAAGCCAAAACTCGGGACAACAAGCCAGTTCTCAAACTAACTCGCAAGGTCAGCAACAGGGACAGCCATCGGTTCAGCAATCATCGCAGGCCGCGCAAAACGCCGCGCAACAAGCCATCCAATCGGCTAATCATGCCGCGGATAATGCCATGCAGTCGGGTAGTGCATCTGCCGCAGAAGCTGCCGCCCGCGCAGCTCAGGCCGCGCAGACAGCGCAGCAAGCCGCTGAGCAGGCTTCAACAACATCTGATCCCGTTGCGGCTCAAGCCGCCGCACAAACCGCTCAGGCGGCGGCACAACAGGCGGCCACCGAAGCAGGACACCCTGCCCCTCAAACCCCGCAAATGGCAGATCAAAGTGGTGGTGGCTCGACCGACGCGCTAGACGTGCAAAGCCCAATGGCACCCGCGCCGACCACGCCCAATTCTCCTGTTCCCGCAACGACGACCTATACGCCGTCAACGTCGACAGGTTCTGGATCTACGACCAGCGCATCTGATTTTATCAAGCAACAACAGAGCGGAAACTAAATACTTCCATCATTACCAGGCTTGTCCCGGTAATCCATGGATTCATCTGTGAATATTATTCTCGCCCTCAGGTTTCGAACGTGTGGATTACCGCCACGAGGGCGGTAATGACAATGGTAGTATATTACTTTAATCTGTTTACAGCGTCGCCAAGCTTAGATTAAAAATTTATATTTCCGTCATTACCGCCCTTGTGGCGGTAATCCATCTACCAAGCAGGCGGCACAAGTTCTTCCCAATCAGGATTGCGTTCCTCAATTAAATTGATCTTCCACTGTCTTGTATATTTCTTGATGGATTTCTCGCGCTGAATTGCGTCAACGACAAGATCGTATTCCTCCCACCAGACTAGTGTTTTCACATCATATTTTGACGTGAACCCTGAGAGTATATCATTCTTATGTTGGTACACTCGCTCGGAAAGGTTACTCGTGACACCCACATAGAGTGTCCCGTTCATCTTCGATGCCAGAATGTAGACATACCCTTTTCGAGGTTTTCCCATGGTCAATTATGGAACTTATGGATTACCGCCACAAGGGCGGTAATGACGAATAGGAGCAATTTTCCTACACCGAATTTTCCATATACCAGTCGCAGAACTGCGTGCAAAATCTTTCATTCTGTGAAAAAGGTCCCGGCTTGTAATGGCGCGACTTGGCACCTTCGCTCATGGATTTACACAGGCCTACATCTTCGGCATTGGTCACATTCCAGACTTCGGTCATATGATCTTTGTCATAGTGGGTATTCTCCACCGCATCCTCATGAACAATCCAGCTAGTATAGAGCGCGCAGCGATCTTGGCCCAGTGGCAAGACCCAATTCGTCGCGATATGATCGGATGTAAAATGCACCCAGCAATTAGGATTGAGCCACAAAGACAAAGTGCCTTCATCAGGCTCACCGTTTTCAAAAGGTCCGATAAGCTTCTGTGACGCAAGTTCTCCGTCAAACGTAATCGATTTAAACCCCTCCGCCATAGGATAGCGCGCAATCCGAAAGTTTTCATCCGGTGCAAATGGCATCTCTTTCCAGTGCAGCCCTTTTGCGTCCCAGCGCGACTGAGCCTGCTCGATCATCGCTTTATATTCCGGCGTCATGTCGCCGTTAAAACTCGATGGATCAAACAGTTTGACCAGTCCTTTATGATTCATATCACAGTGACAGCACTCGCGATTGTTGATCATAACCAAAAGCCAATTAGCATTGATAATTTCGCGGCTGTGATAGGCTTGTTTAAAACCATGCCCGGCTTTGGCAAAGGGATCTGTATAAGGCGTAATCAAATTTTCCATTCGGTCCATTTCGCCGTGATCTGAATCATCGCCCAGACACGCAAAAAGCATGGAACTTACCTCGCGGACCACAATAGACGTTAGGCTAAGCTCTCCCTCCGGACAGTTCTTGACAAAATCATCCGGCATTTGGCTGGCATGTGCCAGACTGCCATCATTCACATCAAACGCCCATTGATGGTTAGGACATATAATACGCGCTGCGCACCGCCCTGTCTCCGCGTTGACCAGACGGGCACTTTGATGGGCGCAGCGATTAACATAGCACTTGATCTGGCCTTCTTGTCCGTGAACCAGGAAATATTCTTCATCAAAGAGCTTAAATTTGAAATAGTCACGAGGCCGCGCCACATCAGCCCGCATTCCCACAAAAAACCATTTATTGTCAAACAGACGCTGCATGCGCGCCGCGTCACCAAGGACTTCCGCCGGAAAGCCATATCCGCTTTGATAAGTCATAGTTTTCTATTTTCTATAAGGCCCCATAAGGAAAGCCTGGAAATAGCGCGATCAAAATTACTTACGAAAACTATTAGGAAAACCCATGACGGATTTATGAGGGCAATTACCCGATCAGGCCTTCCATGGGCTTGCTCTTATTGCCTGGCAGAACCGTGTCGGCGACGAAACTATCCGTGAGGCCTAGATGGGAAATCAACACTGATTTGAATATGCCTTCATAATCGTTCTCGGCGCGAACGTCACGTTTTTGAAAAAGACTATATCTTGAAAGTCCGGGCCACTTGCCCAGGATTTGCCCGCCTTTGACAGCGCCACCGGCGATCATGGCGACGCCGCCTGTGCCGTGATCCGTGCCTCGATTGCCGTTCTCGGCGGCGGTGCGGCCAAATTCGCTGACAATTAAAACGGCGGTTTGATTCCAATGCGCGCCCAAGCTTTTCTTAAGGGCCAGAACCGCATCGGACACTTCTTGAAATTTTGGTTTAATTCGGCGCTCTTGATCATAATGGGTGTCCCACCCTACCGATTCCATGACGGCAATACGGGGCCCACCTGGCTGGGACATAAGCATGCCCGCGGCTTCGGCAAGCTCGATCAGATCATCCTTACGGCGAGTATTTACGCTCATAGATTTCCCCATCATATCACTTGCGCCTGCAGTCTCTCTGGCGTCAGCGAGCGCTTTGGCAAAGGTCTCATCGCCGGCATAAACTAGGCTGAGGCGCGAGAGAAAATCATCGCTGACAGGATCAAGGCCAGATTGTGACCAAGTCTGAATACCGGACGCACCTTGCAGGATCAGAGGCACTTGTTTGCCCAAAGCCAGCCCCATGCGTCGATCTCCGCCGTTGAGACCCACAATGGCCCGGTTAAGCCAACCATCACTGGCGCCAAAGGGTGTACCGCTGCCATTTTCGAGCATGTTCTGAGCATCAAAGTGAGAGCGCAAACGATATTGCGTCGCGGCAGCAGGAACGATTGCAAGCTCGCCTTGCCTATAGAGACCGTGCAAGCCGCGAAGAGATTGATGCATGCCAAAATAGCCGTTAATATTTAGACTATCTTTGACAGCAATTGTGCCCCGTAGATTATGATAATTTTTATCCGCGTAAGGCACCACCGCATGCAGGCCATCCATGCCGCCGCGCAGGAATAATACCACGAGGCGTTTTTCTGTTGGAGCCTGAGCAAAGGCGATTTTGCCGCCCATGACAGATGATAGGAGGCCAGCGCCGGCGCCTTGCAAAAACAATCGTCTGTCTTGCATCAGTCTATCTGGCATCAGTCTATCTGGCATCATCATCTCCTCTGAAACTCAGGGCTAGCAAAAACAAGACTCAGCCCCGAGCTAACCGACGGCGCGCGGGACACCCATAACCGCGTATCATCACTGACCACGGGGCCCATAAGCTCTTCTTGAACATATGCCGGGTTAAGAGTTGCCGGAAGCTTCTTGGCAAATTTATCAAGCCATTCAATTCGGCGCATAAGACCTTCCGGAGAAACCCAGTGGCTTGCCTTGTCGGGCCAACCGGCAGGAGAGTTTGCCGAAAATGGTAATTGTCCAAATTCTCTTAAGGGCTCAACCAGGTTCATCACGCCAACATCGGATTTACCGGAAACGCGATAAGCCGAGATAACTAATTCATAATGGGATTTGACCTTGGGCAGCGGATTCATCCACACTTCATCCAAATCTACGATGGCTTCTGAAACTTTGGCAAGGTCGCCATCCGTATCCATAAACACATTAGCGATTTTTTCGATGAGGTGCTCCGGCGGGTCATCACTGACGAAATGGCGAACCAGTTTTGTGGCAATATGGCGCGCAGTCGATGGATGCTGGGCCAGATCATCCAGAATATTAAGCCCGGTTTGTGCGCCTTTATCCTTATAACGTTTACCCATGACAAATTTGCTGCCAGGCTCATGCATATGTTTTTTAAATTCAAACCGTCCATGGATTGGCCGATCATCATGGGGGAGTCTGACGCTTCCGTGGCTCCACCCGGAAATAGCTTTGGCAAGTTCTATAACATCGTCCTGATCATAACCGCCGTTCACGCCTAAAGTGTGGAGTTCTAATATCTCACGCGCTAAATTTTCATTCAGCGTCGTGCGTACGCCTGAACGGATAATTTGCTCAATACCCACTGGCGTTCTCGGGCCTGCAGACTTATGATTATCGAGATAGGCCAGCATGGCCGGGTGCCGCGTCGAATCTTCGAGCATATTTGAAAATTTTCCAAATATATGCGGGCGGATAGCTTCGCGTTCAAACGCAGGTAGGACCGGGCCAATGAGTTTTTTAGTGGTGGAAACCGTAAAATGGTTGGACCAAAACATCACCATGCGTTCGGTAAATGGCGTTGACGTCACAATCATGTTTTTGGAGCGCGCCAAAAGTTCCTTAGCAAAGGCAGCTCTGAGATCTTGTTTTTCATCGGGCGATTTGATTGCGCCTCTTTTACGGGCTTTATGTATGTCACGGATAATGTCGTCAGAATTTCTAAAACCGATTAAAGACCTTGGGATAGTCGCGCGGGGCGTAATCTGCGCTTTGATCCAGGCTTTAGGATCATCTTCGACTTTTCGCGCCTCTCGAGGTGCTGGGCCTAGACCAAATCGGTTTAGCGCGATGAATGTTTCAATATTTTTCATATCATTATGCGGCGCATATCATGCCGCGGTTTTACCTGCCTCTAATTTCCTGTCCATACATAACATAACGATTAAGACACGAAAAACCGTTGTCTGCACATTATGAAGGTGATTTAATCTCCACCAATAGATCTTTGGCATCGATCTGATCGCCCGGCGCCACGTGCACCGCGCTGACGACACCGCCAGCTTCTGCATGGATGGCGGTTTCCATTTTCATGGCCTCGATGGTGAGCACCAAATCTCCGGCAGAAACCTCATCACCTTCGGAAACGGCGACTGTAGAAATAGACCCTGGCATGGGCGCCCCCACTTGGTTTTTATTGCCGGCTTGTTTTTTCTGCCGTTTGGCTACCAGATTTTGCACGGATCGATCCGGCACAATGATGGTTCTTGGTTGACCGTTAAGCTCAAAGAAAACCTTGACGTTACCATCTTCACGCATACTGCCGACAGCCACAAGACGGATTTCAAGGGTCTTACCGGGATCAATTTCTACCGAAATTTCTTCACCCACTTCCATACCCCAGAAAAACACGGGCGTCGGCAAAGACCAAACAGGCCCATAAGTCTTGCGGCGGCCCATATAGTCAAGAAAAACTTTAGGGTAAATCAGATAAGCGTTCAGATCTTCATCTGTAACCGCATAGCCCTGTAGCTCTTTAGTCAAGCTTTTGCGAGTAGTCGCCATATCAATAGGCGCCAACATTTCACCAGGCCGAACCGTATAAGAGGTTTCGCCCTTAAGGACTTTCTTCTGCAAATCTTTTGGCCAGCCGCCCGGCGGTTGCCCGAGCTGCCCGCGCATCATATCGATAACAGAAGCCGGAAAAGCGATGTCTTTATTCGGGTTCTCGACATCATCACGGGTCAGGTTTTGCGTCACCATCATCAAGGCCATATCACCGACTACTTTGGATGACGGGGTCACCTTGACGATGTCCCCAAACATCAAATTAGCCTCTGCGTATCTTTGCGCAACTTCACTCCAGCGCTCACCCAAACCAAGGCTATCAGCCTGAGCTCTTAAATTGGTAAATTGACCGCCTGGCATTTCGTGGAGGTACACTTCGGAGGCGGGGGAGCTCACGCCAATTTCAAAGGCGCTATAGCCTTTGCGGACTTGCTGCCAATAGGCCGACATTTCCCGCACAGCGTCCATATCAATTCCGGTATCGCGATCCGTATGGCGCAAGGCCTCGACGATGGACCCAAGGCATGGCTGGGATGTCCCGCCGGAGAACGCGTCCATTGCCGCGTCCACAGCATCGGCTCCGGCTTCGCAGGCCGCTAGAACCGTGGAAGCGGCAATCCCGCTCGTATCATGAGTATGAAAGTGAACCGGCAGACCTGTTTCTTCTTTCAGAGCCTTTACCAGAATCCGCGCAGCGGCAGGTTTTAGAAGGCCGGCCATATCCTTAAGGCCCAGAATATGAATCCCCATATCCTTAAGCTCTTTGCCCATATTGACGTAGTAATTCAGATCGTATTTGGAACGATCAGGGTTTAATATGTCGCCCGTATAGCAAATCGTGCCTTCGCAGATTTTACCTGTTTTAAGAACCGTCTCAATGGATAGACGCATATTCGTCGTCCAGTTGAGGCTATCAAACACCCGAAACACATCAATGCCGTTTTCGGCGGCGCGCCAGATAAAGCTCTCAACGACATTGTCTGGGTAGTTGGTATAACCCACAGCGTTAGAAGCACGGAGCAACATTTGCGTGAGCAAATTGGGCATACGGGCCCGCAAAGAAGCCAAGCGGTGCCACGGATCTTCTTGTAAGAAACGATAGGCCACATCAAAGGTCGCGCCGCCCCAGCATTCCATTGAGAACAGCTGCGGTAAGTTATGGCTGTAACTGCGCGCGACGTTCATCATATCAATAGAGCGCATACGAGTCGCCAGCAGAGACTGATGCCCATCACGCATGGTTGTATCTGTGATCATCACGCGTTTTTGAGATAATAAATAATCCGCAACAGCCTGAGCACCTTTAGCATCCAATAGGTTTTTAAGCCCTTCTGGTGGCGTATCATGATGAAGACGCGGCGGGATAATATTTAACTTGGCCTGAGGTGATCTGGGCGCGCCTTTGGTTTGGCCGTGACCATTGACCGTAATATCCGCGATATAGGTTAGGAGCTTATTCGCCCGGTTTTTTCGGCGGGAGAACTTGAACAGTTCCGGCGTCGTATCGATGAACTGTGTGGTGTAACGATTTTCTAGAAACTTAGGATGTTTGAGCAAGTTCTCGACAAAAGGAATATTGGTCGAGACGCCGCGAATACGAAACTCGCGCAAAGAGCGGTCCATACGGGCAATGGCCAATTCAGCCGTTGGCGCCCAGGCGGTGACCTTGACTAAAAGACTATCGTAGAAACGCGTGATAACCGCCCCTGCATAGGCTGTGCCGCCATCGAGGCGAATACCCATGCCATTGGCAGAGCGGTAGGCGGTAATACGTCCATAATCAGGGATGAAATTATTCTGCGGATCTTCCGTCGTTACCCGGCACTGCAAAGCATGTCCGTTTAAGACCACTTCATCTTGGGACTTGGCGCCCGTGGCCTCGAATAAAGACTTTCCTTCGGCGAGCAATATTTGCGCCCGGACAATATCAATGCCTGTAACCTGCTCTGTGACGGTATGCTCAACCTGAACCCGGGGGTTCACTTCGATAAAGTAAAATTCGTCCGTATCCATGTCCATCAAAAATTCGACGGTACAGGCGCATTCATATCCCACATGACGGGTAAGCTTTACACCCAAATTGCAAAGCTGTTCGCGCTGTTTTGTGGAAAGGTAAGGCGCCGGGGCGCGCTCAACCACTTTTTGGTTACGGCGCTGGACGGAGCAGTCCCGTTCCCATAAATGATAAATGTTACCGGCCTTATCACCTAATATCTGAACTTCTACGTGGCGGGCGCGCTGGATCATTTTTTCCAGAAAGCCTTCACCATTGCCAAAGGCGGCCTCGGCTTCGCGGCGACCTTCGAGAATTTTGGCTTCGAGCTCATCTTCAGCAAAAATAGGCCGCATGCCACGGCCGCCCCCGCCCCAGCTGGCTTTGAGCATTAAAGGATAACCAACATCTGCTGCTTGTTTCTTAATCAGTTCAATATCATCGCCCAGAACATCTGTGGCCGGGATAACCGGGACACCGGCCTCAACCGCCACATTGCGCGCCGAAGCCTTATCGCCCAAAAGCCGCATGCTCTGCGCCGCCGGGCCAATAAAGGCGATATCTGCTGCGTGACAGGCATCGACAAAATCTGGATTTTCAGACAATAGCCCATAGCCCGGATGCACGGCATCGGCACCGCTTTCTTTAGCTACGCGGATGATTTCTTCGATAGATAGATAGGCTTTGACCGGGCCAAGACCATGGCCAATACGGTACGCTTCATCGGCCTTATAACGGTGCAGGCTCAGCTTATCTTCTTCGGCGTAAACCGCGACGGTTTTTATACCGAGCTCATTGGCCGCCCGCATAATACGAATGGCAATTTCACCGCGGTTAGCAATCAGGATTTTGGAAAACTTTGTCATCCCCTACCCTAGGCTCAAAAGAGGCTCGCCCACAATAACAATCCCGACATTTTGAGAGAATAAACCGTCTATATCCGACTTATTAGGTGGAGCTAATGGTAAACTCAAAACAGGCGTCGCCGCGTTTGTCAGACACGCCGTTGATATTGTAAAAATCATAAGCTTCGATCACATAGGTTCCAGCTTTTAATGTGCGTTGATAGACTTCTTGATTTTTAGTTGATGTGGATATTTCTTCAATTAGCACGCCGTTTTGCCAGATATTAAAATCAGGATCTCGCTCTACACCTTCAGTTTTCAAAATCATGGAAAGTGTAAAGCTGCCCGTTTCTTCGATGTTCAAAAAGATCAACTCGCGGTTTCCAAGTTTATTGTAATTACCGGCATCATCGACCGAGCAGACTTCTATGGGCGCACCGCTGAGTTTGGCTTCTTTATAGACGGGCAGAGCCGACGCGATCGCGCCGCTATTATTCTCCCCCGTACCGAGAGCGTTGCTAGAGAATATGGATTGCTCGGATAGTAGAAGGTTATAGTCAGTAGGATTAATCCCGGCCTGTCCTATCAAAATATCAGAGAACGCAAAAATAGTTGTGAACACGTCAGACCCTGACATATTTTCATGGGTCATGGATTTGTAAACCGGTCCGAAGCCAGCGCTGATACGGTCATTGCCATCATCATGGCTATCAAACACGTCATAGATAATGGCCGCGACAGAGCCTTCATTAAACCACCCTGCTCTTGCTGGCGCAATCTTTTCAAAATCGATTGAAAAACCAGCAGACTGACCTTCGCCGGAGCTGTCTTTGTAATTTGGATCGCCCGTTATCATGGCCGCCAAAGCATTGCCCCACCCTTCGCTAAAGGCGAGACGCGGATCGAGCTTGTCACTCAAACTGTGAAGCCCGCCCATTGAATCCATGCGCGAAAGATTATGCTCAAAATAATGACCCCATTCATGGATAATCACATGGGGATCATACTCATCCGTATCCCGCCCAGCATCGCCAAGAAGATAGACCACATTTTCGTTTTTATAAAAACCAGAGGTTCCGATTTGCCCGAGTGATTTATCGCCGATCATAGGTTTGTTCTCTGGGCTCCAACGATATTCGAGCGGCGGGAATGTGGCCGTTTTATCAATAGCCTCCACGGCCATAATAGCGTCATAGACAGGGCTAAGGACAGCAAAGGGCGCAGCAACCCGGCTACTGGTATAAGACGTGTCTTTCCAGCCTGACGCAGCATGTAGATTGCGAGTTTGGGAGGCACTACTACCGGAAGAGGTCAAAGACCCTTCCATAACGTATAACGCATTACCGAGTGTATTGTCGGTGACTTTAACATCCCATTTGTTTTGGTCGGTTGCGAGTAGGTGAGCGCGCGCCTGAAGCTTAACATCTGTATTGGCATCAATGGAAAAACTATAATTTCCCTGATCGTTGCTGATCGATTGCTGTAGAACTTTATCGCTTGCATCTAATAGAACGACAACAATGCCCCTGGCCGGTTGTTTGGAAATATTATTATAATTAAGCCCCATGCTTTGCTGTTTATGAGGCACAAAATCATAGGTGATTTGACCGCTCAGCGTGACCTTAGAAATGGGCGCGGGCGGCGTAGTCGTCGTTGGCGGCGGCGTTGTCCCTGTGGGCGTAGGCGCAGCCGTGCTCCCCCCGCCGCCGCCGCAAGAAGCAAGCGCGGCCGCGATACATAAACCCATCAATAATTTTACAACCTGCATGGCATTGCTCCGTCTTGAGACAGAGCGGAGCAATTAAGGTGCCATTAACTATGAATGTACTGAATTGGATTGAATCAATGCATTTCAATAAGTGTAAAATTCCGATAAGTAGCCTTTATGACACCCGATGATCTCAAACGATATGCTAGGCACTTGGTCCTCAAAGAAATTGGCGGCGCGGGGCAGCATGCTTTGCTGACGTCAAAAGTCGCCATCATCGGCGCGGGAGGCCTTGGCGGCCCGACCGGGCTTTACCTGGCGGCCGCAGGGGCCGGGAATATCACGCTGATTGATCATGACCTGGTTGAGGCGTCCAATCTTCAAAGACAGGTGCAATTTGTGCACACAGATATTGGCATGGGAAAATCCATCGTCATGGCCGACACCCTAAAGGACCTTAATCCTGACGTATCCGTCACGGCTCATACCACGCGTCTAACCCCGGCAAATGCGCTTGAGCTTTTATCAGGTCATGATGTTATCCTGGACGGAACTGATAGTTTCGAGACACGTTTCGCTATTAATGACGCGGCCCTTAAACTTAAAACACCTTTAGTCTCAGGCGCGCTTGGCAGGTTTGATGGACAGGTCAGTGTTTTTTCAAGCAAGGAAAACGAGCCGTGTTATCGCTGCCTCGTGCCTAATATACCGCCGAGCGCCGAGACCTGTTCCGAAGTCGGCGTGGTTGGGGCTTTAGCGGGAATAGTCGGTTCTATGATGGCGCTCGAAACCATTAAATTAATAACGGGAGCCGGCGAGACTCTATCAGGTCGCCTCTGGATATTTGACGGCCTTAAAGCCGAAAGCCGAACCGTGACCCTAGCAAAGGATCCTGGGTGTCCGGCTTGTAGTGGCAGCGAACCCTGACTCCCAAACCGTGCATCCTGGACTTGATCCAGGATCTCGTGCGTAGTTTTGGAAAGATACTGGATCAAGTCCAGTATGAACGGTGAAATTAAAACGCCACGCCTATACTGTCCGAACGACGCCACTTCACCTGACACGGAACCGTTATATTATCGTGGACAATCATCAATTTGAAAATATCGGGTAAGCTCTCAGTCGACGCCACATTAAGCGTCGCGCCGTAAGCGGAAACATTCTTTAAAATAGCGTCATAGATCGATTTGTCTTCATCAAACATAATCTTAGCCATCTTGAAAGATCGCACTCGCGACCGGGCTCTACGATTTCCAATGCGGCGATCCGATACTTTCGGCTCGAATTCATCTGACATTACTGTCTCCATTTGGTTCATGGCCTAGAGAGCATTTTGCATTTATTTTATTGAGGAAGGCCTCAGAAAATGGGCGAACTTTGCCCAATTTTTGTGTCAATCCAATGCAAATTGCTTTTGGAGAGTTAAAGGTGCAAATTTCGCGCCAAATGGGTTGTTGGACTGTTTTCGAACTATCAAAACTGCTAAAATGAAATGTCCACTTTGGGGCAAAAGCGGACATTACTGAGCGACTTAAAACACTCATAAACTGAAGCGCTACGACCGCTTCTAGTGATTAGCTACCATTCGTTAGCATCGTCGCATGAGTGGTCATAGAAAGAGATATGTGGTAACCTGCGTCAATGGCTTCGATCCCAAAAATCATAGCATCTACCTGGAACAATGGACTGTTTGTTCTAGATGGCAATGATCTGGTGCACGAGCTACCCAACGGTAGAGTCCGTGGTTTGTCGTATGATGGAGACGGAGGGGCGCTTGCATCCGTAGATAATCACCACCTGTATCAGCGTAAACCTTCTGGCCAATGGAACCTCATTGCATCCAGCGACTATGAGTTATCCGTTACCTTTGCTGTAAACGACAAGGTCTACGTCGGAACTGACGACGCTCGCGTGCTCCTTCTCAATGAATCTGGCGAATTAACTCAGATTGACAATTTTGATTCGATTGACGGTAGAGATACTTGGTTGGCTGGTACGGCGGTTATCAACGGCAAAGAAGTCGGACCACCACTTGGCATAAGGTCGATGAGCGGCGCTGCGAATGGGTGTCTTTTCGCAAACGTCCATGTCGGCGGAATACCGCGCTCTGATAATAGTGGTTTAACGTGGGCCCCAACAATCGACGTGAATTTAGACGCGCATGAAGTCCGCGTAAGTCCCTACGATGCGAGCCTTGTGGTCGCCGCAACCGCTTTTGGCATAGCCGTAAGTCACGATGGCGGTATCTCATGGAACATCCACACTGCTGGACTACAGGCCTCATATTGTTCAGCAGTTGCTATTACAGCAGAACATATTTTCGTTGCAGCCTCGGAGAGTCACTTCTCCGAAAATGGCGCAGTTTACCGTCGTAGCGTAAAGCCAAGCAATCTCACCCTGGAAAAAGTCGGTTCAGGTCTACCGAATTGGCTTAGCGGAATCGCAGATACAGCCTGTATCGCCTCTGATGCTAACGACATGGCGCTTGTTTCGGCTGGTGGGGAAGTGTTTGTTTCTTCAGATGCTGGGTCTACCTGGCTCAAGAGAGAAGAAACGATACCAGGAGTGAGTAGCGTTCTTATTGTCCGCTAATAGTTGAATAATTGCCTTTCGATGCATGTCGACTTTTGGATATTATCTAAAAGGCGTAAAAGGTGTAAAAAGCGGATATGTCTGATAATTTTCCTGCAAATCAACTGTAGATTAACGAGACTTTAACCCTGTTGGGGCGCTATAGAGGCTTAAATCAACGAGACCTTAATTATGCGCTTCGCCCGATCACTTTTAGCTCTAACAGCTCTTTCTATTGCGAGCACAGCTCAGGCCAGCCCTAAACTCCAAGGCAGTTATGGCGATTGGTCTGTGTTTACGCGCTATGAAGGGGCGGAGCAGCTTTGTTATGTTCTGTCGAAAGCCGCCACGAAATCACCCTCTAATGTGAAGCATGGTGACATCTATTTTCTGGTCGCCAATTGGAAATCAGGCGCTGCCAGCGAGCAGCCTAGCTTTATGGCCGACTTTTCCCTGCAAGCCGGTAGCCCGCCCAAGATTAGAGTCGGGAGCACGAGCTTCCCGATGTATGTTTCCCAGAACGAAGCTTTTGTCGCTGATGGTAACGATGAGCGAGATCTCCTTGGAAAGATGCGCGCAGGCTCGACCATGCGTGTCGATGCTGTCTCGGCGCGCGGCACGAGAGTCAATTACAGTTTCTCTCTCAAGGGCATAACCGCGGCCCTCAAAAAGGCCAAGGATAGCTGCGCTTAAAGGCCCTGAGCCAAACAGTTCATTACATTCTGGACAGGCATCCGATACAATTTGCGACAAAGTTTAACTTGTCCCTAGACCTGTTTTAACAAAACCTTTTTCCGGGAGGATTGAAAGGTAATGTTATGAAACCAAGTCAAAAATTTATTTCAATAATCACGCTTTGTTCCCTTTTAGCCGCCTGCGGCGGTGACGATGATGAACAGGCGGCGCCTATAAATTTAGCCCCCGTAGTCGATGCAGGCGCTTCAAAAACAGCAGATGAAAGATCACCCGTACAATTAGAAGGGTCGGTTACCGACCAAGACAGCAATGCCACATTCTCATGGTCACAAGTCTCTGGACCCATGATCAATTTAAATTCTCAGACGAACCTCAATCCCCGTTTCATGGCCCCATCAACCAATGCCGATACGCAGATTATAATGCGGCTAACGGCGAGTGATGGACAGAACATTGTTTCTGATGACGTCACCATTTCAATACGAGATCGCGCCCCTTCCCCTCAAGGGATCAATGAAAATTCGGATGATCGCCGTGATCGAGCCCGCGGGCGGCGTAATGGTAATCGGCCCATGATAGATAGCCGGGAAGTTCGAAATTATAACGGCTCAAACAATAATGTCGATAATCCTCTATGGGGCGCTAGCTTTACGCATCTAGCAAGATTAGGCGACGCAGCTTATGGGGATTTAATTTCCTCGCTCGCCGGGCAGTCTAGGCCCAGCGCCCGCGAAGTTTCCAATAAATTAGTCGCCCAAGACCAAGATGCGGCCAATTCCAATTCTTTTGGCACGTCAGACTTTCTATGGCAGTGGGGTCAATTCATTGATCATGACATTGGCATCACAGACGGCGCGCAAGAATCTGCCGACATCCCGGTCCCAACCGGGGATATTTATTTTGATCCCGATAGTACCGGCGAAGAAATCATTCTGTTTAACCGCGCGCTTTTTGATCCGGATTCCGGAACCAGCGCCTCTGACCCCCGTGAACAAGAAAACGAGATTACGGCCTGGATCGATGGCAGTATGATCTACGGCGTTGACGACGAGAGAGCTGCGGCGCTCAGAGTCAGTGAAAATAGTCCGCTTCTGGCGACCAGTGATGGCAACCTCTTGCCTTTTAATACCAGCGGTCAAACCAATGCCAATGCGTTTGGTGTGGCGGACGAAGCCCTGTTCTTGGCCGGCGATGTACGGGTCAATGAACAGCTAGGCCTGGCCACCATGCACACATTATGGGTCAGAGAACATAACCGTATTGCTGCGATTTTGACGGATGATTTCCCGTCGGCGACGGGCGAAGAAGTTTTTCAAGCCGCCCGCCGTTTGGTTATCGCTAAGATTCAGAAAATAACGTTTGAAGAATATCTGCCAGTGCTGATCGGCCCTACCGCCATCTCAACCTATGACGGATATGATCCTACAGTGAATCCCGGCCTGTATAATGAGTTTTCCGTCGGAGCCTATCGCTATGGGCACTCTTTGGTGAATGAGCAATTACAGCGATTGGATGCGTCCGGCGCAGAGATTGCCGCTGGTCATATCGGGTTGTTTGAAGCGTTCTTTTCGGCGCCATCCATTCTGACCACGCAGGACAGTATTGATCCAGTCCTGAGAGGGCTAGCGGCCCAAGCGAGTCAAAAAATTGACACCAAGATCAATCATGATCTTCGGAATATGTTATTTGGTGAACCCGGGTCTGGTGGATTGGATCTAGCGTCGCTAAATATCCAGCGCGGCCGCGATCACGGGGTTCCGTCCTATAATGCAATGCGAGAAGTCATGGGGCTTGATCGCGCCGGAACTTTTTCTGATATCTCTTCAGATACAGATATCCAAGCCGCCCTCGCCGATACTTATTCCAATGTCGATGATATCGATCTTTGGGTCGGCGGATTGGCCGAAGATGCCGTGAGCACTGAAGGGTCTCAGCTTGGCGAACTATTCCGAGAACTACACATCTTTCAGTTTGAAGCCTTTAGAGACGGTGATCGGTTTTGGTATCAAAATGATTTAAATCAGGATGAAATGAGCCGTATTCGAAACACGACCCTATCGCGGGTGATCCGTGACAATACTGGCATCGGAAGCGAGCTCCAGGACAAGGTATTTCTGACGCCGTAACCTGTCTAAATCATAGAAACACCTCGCGCATAATCAATGCGCGTGGCTAACTCTAATCTCCCTCTTGACCTGCATGTGAACGCCGAAGACCGTAAGCCTTAAACGGATGATCCCTCTGTCCAGATTTTTCAAAATTAAACGCTAGGCCCATTTGCAGGCTTTCTGCAACGCGTCGGGCCATGATGTCAAACGCTTGGGCTTGATCGTGATTTAGAACCCGCTCTGCGGTTTGATTAAAGAGTGAAAGCCAACGGTTGAAATGCTCCGGCGTGATCCCCGGTAAAGCCGCATGTTTGATCATGGGGTTGCCCTTGAAACGTCCGGTCTTAAGAAAAATCGACGACCAGAAATCCGCGATATGGGCCATGTGGCGATCCCAATCATCGTCTTGAATTTTAGTCGCAAAAACCGGGGCGAGCAATTCGTCCTTGCGAACATCCGCGTAAAAGGCGTGAACGACTCTTTTGATATCGTCTTCATTGATGGCAACAGACATGCCTAAAACATGACGGGCAGCATCACCACGACCGCCACAATACCCCAGAAAATCATGTTCACAAATGATCGCAATATACCGCCGTCCTGTTCCACAGAAACATCCAGAGCGTTGATCACTAATGTTCCCGGCAGTAGGAATAATGTGGCGAGACCTCTTAGAATTGGCATGACAAACCTTTTAATACGTATTTAATTTGCGTATTAAATAAACATTGTTTATACAGAGTCAAGCGGCAGGTGAATCCGCAACTAACAAATATGGCGATTTATGAACATCACGACTTTTTCTGACTACGCCTTACGGGTCTTGATTTATCTGGCCAGCACGGATGAGCCAAAGTCGACAGCAGGGCAAATAGCGGAAGCCTATGACATTTCCTTCCATCACGTGGCCAAGGCGGCCCAATGGCTGACACGCTCTGGCTATATAAAGTCCGAACGCGGACGCACGGGCGGACTGTCTCTTAACTGGCTGCCCAAAGATATTAATGTTGGCGCAGTTCTGAAAGCCACCGAAGCCAGCGCAGGTACGCCACTTGTCGATTGCATGAAACAAGACGGCGGAACTTGTTGCATCAGCCCAAGCTGCGGTCTGCGCTTCGCTCTCGCCGAAGCGGAGCAGGCGTTTTACGGGGCTATGGAGAAGTTTACACTAGCGGATATTGCGCCCGAGGGATCAGAAATTGGTGTGCTTCTGTTAGGCCAAACTCAATCATACCACATTTAAACAAACAATCCTGAGGAGCACCTTTAGGTGCGTCTCGAAGGGTCTTCCAGTAAGAACCAATATGTCCTGCTAGTTATACAACCAACTTAGCCATTATTGCCTTACCGGGACAGTCGATATCATTTGCCATTGCAGCTTCCGTTACAATTTTCAGTCGCTCTTCATTGGATAACTTTGGTTTAATTTCTCTAATAACGTGGTCCGCGCCCAAGACATAATCAATGCCATCACCCCGTGCCCATGCTTTACCATTTGGAATTTTTGTAACAGAGAACGACGAATCTAAATCAAAAACGCGACCGTCATTATTTGCCAATATACAATAAATATTAAAAGAAGGCGCCGCATTATCGTCGTCTTCAGAATAAAGATTTTCTTCAATTAAGATTTCGGCCAAACATCTGATGACTTCAGAAACTGAACCAGCCTCTTTTTCTAATTTATCGACATTGGTATCAAGAAACTGCCTAACGTATGTCTCCCCAGTAACTCCCAAAACCCAGTTGCCAAAATATATCCATGGATTTTGGTCCTCTGAAATAGGTGAGTGATCCAAGACCACAGTATTGTTATGCCCAAGCCAGACTTCATGCCCATCTGTTATAGCGGTAATAATCATTGCATTTATCTCTTCACAATCAGCTGGGTAATTACGGCGCTTCCAGGACACGTTACGTCATTTACGATAGCAGAATTTACAGCTAAAGAAACGCGTGTTTTAGCTGAAATTAGGCAGCTAATATGGATAGTAGCGTGGTCTGCGCCTTTAGCGTATCTACCTCCAGATCCGGCGGCACAAAGAACACCTGCTGGTATTTTGGTAAAAGACAAATCTTGGTCAATATCCCAAATACTGCCGTTATCATTTATCAAAATACACCAAATACCCAATTTATGTTTTGTTTTCGCCGTATCAAAACCACTTATTCTTCGCGCACGAAAAATACTCTTCATTGCTTTAATCACAGATGAAGGGTTATTATCACATGCTTCCAGCTCAGACACATGTGATTCCAATGTTTGCTGAAGAGCTGAATTTCCTGATAAACCCAATGCCCAAGAACCAAACCGTACCCACGGATTCAGGTTAGTCATAGGCGTATTTCCTAATGTCGCCGCATCATTGTGACCTAACCATGTGTATTTTTTATCCGCCAAAGCCACAATTATAGTCAACTCAAACCCCTCTAATACGTCCCCTTTATCGAGATTCAGTTCCCGTAGTCAATATATGCCTTCACCCCTAGGCAGCATAACCGCTTCCCCCTTTGCAATTCCGTATCCCCATGTTAAGGGCCGCGCCATGTCTACGACCCTGATATCCAACGCGCCCGAGATTAAAGCAGATGACAAAATCCGTCTGCCAGGGCTTTCGCGCGCGCAAATTAGTGAGCATCTCGCGGCGATCGGGATTGATCCTAAAAAGCTAAAAATGCGAACCTCGCAAGTCTTTCAGTGGATATATAATCACGGCGTGACCGAATTTGACCAGATGAGCAATGTGGCAAAGCCCATGCAAGTTAAACTGGCCGAGCATTTCTCTCTCACGCGGCCCGAAATTATCGAGCGCCAAGTCAGTGTTGATGGCACGCGAAAATATCTCGTGCGCATGGCGCCTGGGATTGAAGTTGAGAGCGTGTTTATTCCTAATGTCTCTAAAACTGGCGCGCTCTGTGTGTCCTCGCAAGTGGGTTGTACGCTGACCTGTAAGTTTTGCCATACGGGCACGCAAAGATTGGTGCGAAATCTCACAGCGCAAGAGATTGTCCTGCAAGTGATGATGACGCGGGACGATCTAGGCGAATGGCCGACCACGCAGGAAAACCGCAAGCTCACCAATGTGGTTTTCATGGGCATGGGCGAGCCTCTTTATAATACGGATAACGTCGCCGCTGCCATTGATATACTCGCGGACGATACGGGCCTTGCCATTGGTCGTCGCCGCGTCACGGTATCCACATCTGGCGTTGTCCCAGACATTGCCAAAATAGGCGAGCGCACCAATGCCATGCTGGCGATCTCGCTCCACGCGGCCAATGACGAACTGCGCGAGCAAATCATGCCGATTAATCGCAAATACCCGCTGGTCGACCTAATGGAAGCCTGCCGCAATTATCCCGGTCTTTCCAATGCTCGCCGGATCACCTTTGAATATGTTATGCTCAAGGGCATTAATGACAGCCCGAAACATGCGCGCGAGCTTATCAGGCTGCTCGAAGGCATTCCGGCAAAGGTCAATTTGATCCCGTTTAATCCTTGGCCCGACAGCCCTTATGAATGCTCTGATTGGGCCACCATCGAGCGCTTTGGCGTTCTAGTCAATAAAGCCGGTTACGCCGCGCCCATTCGCACGCCCCGTGGCCGGGATATCCTCGCAGCTTGCGGACAACTAAAGTCCGAAAGCGAAAAAATGCGCGCCTCCCAAAAGAGAAAACTAGAAAAAGAAAAATAAGTGAAAAACGGCGCTTGGCCAAAGACAATTAATCACTTAAAGACTTTGGAAATATTAGCGTTTAGAATTTATTTAGGATAAATATGGATCAGGCCCTTAACAGTCTCGCCAATGGATTTCCGGCATTATTGCTCTATCTCTTGGTGGTCACCGCAATCTATGTGGTTGGCGTTGTCATCTACGTTAAACTAACACCTCACAAAGAACTCGAGCTGGTCCAAAACGGCAATATGGCGGCGGCAGTCTCTTTTTCGGCTTTGATTATTAGCCTAGCGCTCCCTCTCGCGGCCTGTATGATTCACAAAATAGGCCTCATAGATGTGGCGATTTGGGGCACAACCAGCTTATTTTTACAACTATTCTTATTTCGCTTCACGGACTTTATTTTTAAAGGCATGCCGCAGCGCATCGAAGATAATGAAACGGCCCCGGCACTTGTACTGGCAGCGTTTAAGCTCGCTGGATCTATAGTGCTGGCCTTTGCTATCGCAGGATAGATCATGCGCCGGACACCCGACTGGCTGATCTACGGGACGATTGTCCTGTTGCTGTATTTGAACGCCACACGGGCGTCTCATGAAGACTTGCCGCAACCACCACCGCCCATGGAGCTGGGAGAATTACTGCCCAAAGAGAGCCCGCGCGACCCGGCCGTTATTGTCGAAGTGGAAAACACACCGCAATCTGGTGTCGGCACAGCCTTTGCCATTGATGATCAGGGAACTTGGCTGACTGCAAGACATGTGGTGGATGGGTGCAGTAAGATCGGACTTAATCTGGGCCGCTTCAAGACCATGAAAATTGAAAGTATAGTCGACGAGGCCAGCGACGCGGCAATTTTAAAATCAACATGGAAACGCCGTCCCCTACCGGCTGATCTGAATACGCAAAGACAAATTGGTGAATATGGATTTTTCTTTGGCTTCCCCCAAGGGCGTCCCGGCGAAGCGGTTGGCGCCCTACTTGGCCGGCATAAAATGATTGTTCAGGGCCGTTATAATACGGAAGAATCCATATTGGCCTGGACAGAAATCGGCCGAACCCGCGGTCTTAAAGGATCACTCGGCGGATTATCCGGCGCGCCCGTTTTAGACATAGACGGTGAAGTGGTTGGTATTGTCGCCGCCGAAAGCCCTCGCCGCGGCCGCATCTACACCGTGGCGCCTAAAAACCTTAAAGACCTCATTCCGTCCGGCACTCGGCTCCCCGCAGAACCCATTGAGGCAGAAACCTACGGCACTTACGCCGATAGCTATCGCCGCGACAGACGTATTGCGCAGGTTATCTGTCTTGTGAAATAAGGGTGTATGAGACTTCCTTATAAATGGCGACGGCGCTTTCGTAATCAGTGGCGAAATATCACAAGCTTTCCGATCAGATTTGGTATTTTTTTAGCTCTACTCGCAGGTGTTCTCTGGGCTTCCAATAAATACATCCCGCGCCAACATCTGCCTTGGCGCTCACTTGATATGAGAGCGCCAACAGGATTTGCCACAGACATGCAAATTCTAAGAGTAAGCCTGTCGCCCTCATCCACATGCGCCAAGCTCATCGAAAGCGTGTCTGATTATCAAACCCGCGCGGCGGACCCTCATCGCCCCAAATCAACCCCCTGCGGCTGGAGCGTCGCCCGCGAAATTGACCTGAGTGAAGCCGCTGTCCTTAAGCCTCAAGACGTCACCATGCAGTGCCCCCTCGCGGTCGGAACTTATGTTTGGATGCGCGAAATGGACAAAGCTGCCAGCAAACATCTTGGCAGCGGGATCAAAAAAATTCAACATGCCGGGAGCTATTCCTGCCGCAAACAAGTCGGCAATAGCTCCGGGCAGTGGAGCGAGCACTCTTACGCCAACGCTTTTGATGTCATGGGCTTTGAGCTGGATGATGGCCGCGTGGTCTCAGTCCTAAAAGACTGGAACGGCGATAAGGACCGTAAACGCTTTTTACGCGACGCCCGTAAACAAGCCTGTAAAATTTTTCGCGTAACACTCTCACCTGATTTCAACGCTGCCCATGCCGATCATTTTCATGTGGATATGGGTCCCACAACCACGTGCCGATAATCACGTGAAAATCAAACAAATCCATATTTTTCAGCACGACCTCGAAGTTCAAAACGGCCCCTACACTATGGCCAATTCCACCCTATGGGCCATGGATACGACGCTCGTTAAAATCATCATGGAAAACGGTATATTTGGCTGGGGCGAAACCTGTCCTCTGGGCTCAACCTATGCTGAAAGTCATGCTGGCGGCGCGCGAGCAGCTCTGGCTCTGCTTGGGCCCGGATTAATCGGACAAGAGATCGACGATATCGCTACCTTGCATCTGGCCATGGATCAAATTTTAATGGGCCATAATTATGCCAAGGCCGCCCTTGATATAGCGGTTTATGATTGCCTCGGCAAAGCGGCGGGTGTTCCCGTGGCCCAGCTTTTAGGGGGCGTCCAAAATAGCCTAGTCCCCTCCTATTACGCGCTAGGCATTAATGCTCCTGATGAAAGCGCGAGGCTTGCCAAGGCCAAGGTCGACGCAGGCTATAAAAGACTTCAGGTTAAAGTCGGCGGCCGTGATCTGGCCATTGATATAGAAGTCATGCACAAGGTTCATGAAGCCGTTGGAGCTGGCATCAACCTTATCGCCGATACTAATCGGGGCTGGAGCATGGATGAAGCAATCGCCTTTAGCGAGGCCTGTACCCATATTCCCATGATTATAGAACAACCATGTAATACCATTAGAGAGCTTAAATCCATTCGTCCGCAATTAAAACATAAGCTCTACATGGATGAAAATGCTATTAATCTTGAAACTACTGCGTGCGCCTTAGATGAAGGTTATGTGGACGGCTTTGGCATGAAGCTTACGCGGTTAGGCGGATTAGAGCCAATGATGCAGTTCCGGAACATGGCAGCGGCGCGCGGCATACCCCATACCTGTGATGATAGTTGGGGCGGCGACATCATCGCGGCGGCCTGTGTCCATATGGGTGCCAGCACACATCCGGATCAACTTCAAGGCGTCTGGATCGCCGCGCCTTACATCACAAACCATTATGATCCTAAGAATGGGATAGTCGTGGAAAACGGAAAGATACCGCTCCCGAGTCGCCCTGGACTTGGCATTTTGCCAGATGAAATCCTATTCGGGGCGGCCTTGTTACAATTTTAAGCTGACTTAACACCATGAAAAATCATTAGATTCGCGAAAATATCTTTTCCATATGATTATTCATGATATGGGCACGCATGCTGGGAACCTACCGCTATATACTCGCTATGATGGTCGCTTGTGGGCACATTTGGCCTCTTTTGATGTGGTGGCAAGGTTTTTACGCTGTTTTTGGTTTTTATGTAATTAGTGGTTATTTGATGACGTTGATTATCAAAGAAGTCTATACAGACCACATAGGAATTCTACGATACGGGCTAAATCGACTACTGCGAATTTTTCCTGTTTATTGGGTTTGTTTATTTCTCGCCTGCTTAACAATTTGGGTTAGCAATTTAATTAACCCTCAAGCCGTAATAAACATTCGAGCTGTAACGATGACGTCAATACCTGAAAGCTTATCCGCTTGGCTAATAAACGTCACTTTCATTACATCTGAAGAGCCACGATTGGTGATTTCACAAGGTTGGAGTTTACGAGTCGAGCTCATTTTCTATGCTTTAATGCTCGTACTTTGCCGACGGTTTTGGATCGTTCTCATTTGGCTCGCTATATCAATTGCAGTTTTATTTTATCACCACACACAGGATATAATATTTGTGGAGAGGTATATGTCTGTATCCGGGGCATCAATTGCTTTTGCGTCTGGTGCAGCAATTTACTATATTAGGCAAAAATACAAATTAACGAATTTTATTGCCGTATTATTTATTCTAATTTTTGTCTGCCACTTTATTTTTGCAAACTTAGTTTGGGGCTTTAGTAGCGAGCATGCCGGATGGACCCCATATTTTAAATCCAAATTTTATGGCTTGCCACTACATACAATTTTGGCTGCATTTATGTTATGGGCGCTATTAGATATAGAAAGTCGAATACCCAAAGAAAGCCCCATAATAAAACGAGGAAACCAGCTGGGGAAAATCGCCTATGCCGTTTTCTTATGCCACTGGATCGTCGCCTATTTATTAGAAATGCTTGGCTTTGATTTTTACGAAAAAATCATTTTCGTACCTTTGGCATTCATTGGGATAAATTTGATGGCGATCTTGCTTTATCGTTTCGTCGAATATCCTTTGGATAAAAAATTTCGAGATAAAATTAGAGGACGTAAGGCCCAAATTTAAACGATTGATCTCTTATTGAGTTAAACCAAAACCTTGACTATAACGATCCCAACAATACTATCTTGTGGGATAATCATGCACATCATCATTTCAGCCCTTATCGCCATAGCAACTTTGGTTTACTGGCTTGGCCGGGCGTCTAAAGGCGCGCGGGAGATCGCAGATACAGCTCAAGAAATTAGCAACCTCCCTCGTAAAATGCGCTACCGCAAAAAGGCTGGCAAGCAAGGCCTGGCTTTGGTGGAGAACCCGCTGGAAGCCGCGGCGGTCCTGATGATTTCCATTGCCCGCATGGATGATGTTGGCCGGGTCTCCGAAGCGCAGGCCAAGGCGATCGCAACGCAGTTGACGGCCCATATGCAATTACCCTCTGATGAAGCCGCTGATATGGTGGTGCAAATGCGAAGCCTGTCGCAATATTTAACGCAGGCCGAAAGCGCGCTTTTCCCGATGGTTGATTTGCTGCGCGTTAAAATCAGCAAAGCAGAATCCATGGAGCTATCCGCCATGCTACAAGACATTGCCGTCACGGAAACACCGATCAATCAAGACCAGATAAACTTCATCCGCCGCTTCGAAGAGCGCATGGGAATTGGACATTAGGCACTAGTTACTTTTCCAGATGATCACTCAAAATATCATGAAACATTTTGATACCGATCTCATGCTCACTGAGCGGGAAAGATTTATTCACGCCGCTACGCATGCCTAGCTGGGCCTGTTCGCAAACAAAGAAATCCTCCGCCTCAAACACGCCTTTATCGATCATATTAAAGGCGCGCTCAAAATGGGCCTTGGCCTTTTCGGTCTTGGGTTCTTCATCCAGAAAACAGCTGTGAACACAGATCGTCTCATCCGGCGAAACCGGAAACAATCCCAAATGACTGATATAGTCGGGATGAATAACAATGATGGTATTGGGGAAAAGATAGAACGCCAAGCTGACTTGATTGCGCACATCCCATTGGTCTGATTTGGTTTGACACATCGTCTCAAAACCCTTTCGGGCCACGACGGCCCTTAAATGATCTTGGACGCGAACGATGTCAGCGACGTTATCCAAAAACAGCGAGCCAACGGTATTTCGGTGTAAGCGCACAACATGATATCCATCTTGAAAGGCTTCGACGATTAACTTCCAATTGGCTTTGACGTTGCGAGTCGTTTGTTTAAAAAACACTTGTTCAGATAGGCCCAGAGCCTCGAGATCGTCCTTCGTCTCTCCCAGGAAAACGCCCATATCCATCTGGCTATCTTTTTGTAGATTTGCGAAAATAAACCCTCCAGCAACTGCCGAAGAAACCTCTATCAAGTGACGCGAATTGACGTCATCATTGACGAAACTTTCAACACAGGGAATATTCATGAGCTGGCCATCAAGACCGTAAGCCCAGTTATGATAAGGACAGACAAAACTGCCTTTTCGGGTCACGCCCTCTTCACTAACAAGACGCACGCCACGATGGCGGCAAATATTGTAAAATACTCGAACCTGGTCATCCTTGCCGCGAACAACCAATAAAGGCTGTCCGAGATGATCAAAGACGAAGTGATCCCCGGGACGAGGCACTATGCTATTATGGCCAATAATGATGGGTGACTTGGAGAATACTTCCTCCATCTCAATATCAAACCGGCTTTGGTCTGTGTATATTTCAACAGGTAAGCGCTTCAAGTCTGATTGCGCGCGCTGATAAGTACCTGCGTTGACACCTTCAATAAAGTTTTGAATTTGATCAATATAGTGAGAGGTGGGCATAGACTTACCGAACTTCCAAGGTTACATGCTCGACGCCAAATTTTTGATCCAAACGTTCTTTTATAGCGTCACATAGTTTGGATGGTTCGATTGCTTGAGATGCCTGCACTTCAACCGTCATCATTGGCCGGCCATCAGTGAGCGACCAAATATGCATATGATCAACAGTCTCGACGCCCTCGACATTTTCCAAAAGATCCGCCGAAATTTCATCCCGGTCCAAACCCGTAGGCGCGCCCTGCAATAATATATGACCGCTTTCTTTGACTAACATCCAGGCGCTACGGAGTATCAGAAGCGCGACAAACACGGAAAGAATGGGATCTATTGGCGTATAGTCTGTTCGCATAATGACCAGCGCCGCTATGATAGCAGCGGCGGAGCCGAGCATATCGCCAAGCACATGTAACATGGCGCCGCGAATATTAAGATTATCCCTATCGCCGCCACGTAATATCAAAAACACGACGATATTTACAATAAGTCCGGCTATCGCCACATAGAGCATAGTTCCTGCTAGAATTTCCCCAGGCGACCCGAATCTCTCAATCGCTTCGATGACGATCCAGATGGCAATGGCAAATAAAGTCAGGCCGTTGACAAAAGCTGCCAGGACAGGAAAGCGCTCAAAGCCAAATGTATGAGAAGATGTTGGCGGTCTTTTCGCTAGCTGAAACGCAAACCACGCGAGAGACAAAGCCGCAAAATCTGTCAGCATATGTCCGGCATCTGCCAGAAGCGCGAGCGATCCAGATATCAATCCGCCAGCCACTTCGGCGACCATAAAAAGACCTGTTAGAACAGCCGCAATCGCGATGCGGCCCTGGCCTGCCCCGCTATGGCAATGATCGTGATCGTGGCTAGATCCCATAATTTATCTTGCGCCGATGGTGGTACGGTGAAGCTTGCGAGCCTGACCTTTATAACCGCCGGTCGCCATATGAAGTAAGGATCGATTATCCCACATCACGAGCATGTCTTTTTGCCATTTATGACGATATTGAAAGGCGTGTTGTGTCTGCCATTGGCAAAGCTCTGCCAGCAGCGCCAAAGACTCATCCTCACTCATACCCTCAAAGCCCATAATATAACCAATGGAGCCAAAAATCGCCTTTTGTCCAGTTTCCGGATGGGTTCTTATGATGGGATGATTAAAGCTTTCATTGGCTTCATCAGACGGCAGGATTTTCATGGTTCGGCCTTTATCGCCCGTGCCGTAAGCGCCGTCTTTGGCATAGGCCCGCTTGGCGGAATGAATGGCTATTTTACCCTCGAGCTTTGCCCGAAGCTCAGGGGACATATCTTCAAGCGCTTTGTGTTGATTGGCAAACAAAGTATCGCCGCCCGTATCCGGTATGGTAATGCCGTAGAGGCATGTGCCGGACGGCGGCGTCTCTTGAAAGCTCCAATCCGTGTGCCAGGCTTCGGCAAATATCGGCGCTGTTTCATCAGCCGCGCGTTCTACCGCAATAATATGATCCCGGCCCGGAATAGGCGCAATAAACGGGTCATGGCCAAATGGCCCAAAGTTCAAAGTGAAGCGCTCTAAATCATCGTCGCTGAGCTTTTGATCCGGAAATGACAAAACATGATGCTCAAGCCATGCCGCGCGAATATCAGTGACGTCTGTCTCAGACAAGGACGCGGATAAATCCACCCCAATAACCTCGGCGCCGCAGGCTTGATCTGTTGGGGTCACTGTAATGGTCATAGCTATCTCCTATACACTTCTTAACCCGCCACAAATACACAAACAATAGAAGGATATGAATGACGTTCACCAAAATTATGCTCTAAACCAACGCATCGCATTAAACCCATACTAACCAAATTCTGTTAGATAACGCGCTGAAATAGAGCTGGGTGGGTTTGGATTGACGTCTGATCTTCAAATTATTGTTAAAAAGCCTCGGGACATAACCGAGAGCGATAAAAATACGTGGATGGAGCTACGGGCGGGTAACCCTGCCCTTTACTCACCTTATTTCCATATCGATTACACTTTGCTTTTGGGAAGTCTTCGAGACGATACGAATGTTGTCATTGCTATGAGAAACGACAAACCCGTCAGTTTCTTTCCATTTCAAGGCCCTCAATCTAGCACTGGCGGCTTTGCTCGTCCCATAGGCGCGCCTATGACCGATTATCACGGCTTCATTGAAGCGGAAGATGCGAAAATTAATCATCTGCAAGTGCTACGCAGCGCCGGTATCGGTGCCCTGCATTACAGTTCTATGGTCGGTCAAAACGACGACCTAAAAAGCTTTCATCAAGACCAAAACCCGCTTTGTCTCGTTGATCTATCCGGCGGCGCGGAAGCTTGGCGCGCCACGAGAAGCAAAAGCTATCGCAGCGGCCTTAAAAGCAATCGCCGGCGCATCCGCCGAACAGAAGAAGAGTTTGGCACAAGGCGCTTAGACTATTGCAGCCAAGACAAAATAGCTTTTGATAAACTCATAGAATGGAAAAAACAGCGCTTTGCTGAAACAGGTCTATATGACGTTTTGTCAGCCAATTGGACATCAGGCCTGTTAAAGCAACTTTGGAATAAAACAGACGGCTTGCGGTGCGATTTGCATGTTTTATATTTTGGCGATGAAGTCGCTGCCATGGATCTTGGCTTAACGGACGGCGATGTGTTCCATAGCTGGATCGTCGCTTACAATCCACAATTTCATATCTATTCGCCGGGCAATCAACTGCTGGAAGCCCTGATCGATGAAGCCTCAAATCTAGGCTATGACCGCATTGACCTAGGGGCAGAAACCGACAGCTATAAATTCGTTTATGCCGCTGAGGGCCATTTCGCTCATTCAGGCTTTCTACCCGTTGGCGGCACTGCGGCAGCGCTGAGCAAATTATACGGCGCCGCCGAAAAATTTGGCGAAAAATCACTCGGCGACCTACCCGGCAAACTACGCCGCCGCTATACACAGATAGCCGATTGCGACGACACCGTTTCCGGACGCGCCAAGGCTATGTTTGAAGCGGTTAAGTCAGGCGGGTCTAGTTAAGTTATTATTGGATTTTCAACGCTTCTAAATCAGTAATAAAGCCTAACATTTGTTTTCGAGCTTCATTGTTATCAGCCCTCGTGCTTTTGCAAAACCCATCTGTATCTAGCTCAACAAACCGGCATGCTGCATAAGCTCTACATGTTTGATCACGCTCATTTTTCGCATATTGCCATCGAACATCAAATCCATCTAGTTTTTGTACGAGTTCCGATTTTCTCGTAATTGACAATCCTGCCTCCGCTGAATTTAGTGCATCTCGCTTAGCTTTAAACAGTAAATTGGTAGACTTTATCATTCCAACCATTGAATCCTGATTGCATTGTTGCTCAACATACTCAGCTTGACGTTTGCGCCCGTCTTCAGACATGGTACTGACACCGTCTTTTTGTTTATATGTAGAACCTCCAGCACAACCGACGAGTGAAGATACAATAATAATTTTGATAGTCGTTTTTAACATAGTCGCCTCTTTATTATATTATCTGACTACACCGCTGGAACTAATAACGCTACATATATAAAGTAGTATACATTTCTCTTATTCAACTAAACTGATGGAAGGTCAGAAACGCAAACGGCGCTTACTCAGCGCTTGCAAACCCGCATTGCTTTTGCTCCATTGAAATCTGTTTTGTGAGGCGGGTTGCGTTCTGGGCATAGGCTTCTGTTACCGAGCCTTGATTCACCGTCTTGCCACGCAAATGACTTACGTTTTCACATAAGTGAAACACTAGCTTTGACTCGGATTTTTCGGCGCCGTTTTTAGGCGCAATCCAATACACCACATCCTGGCCACCCGTTGCCGCAGCGACTAGCTCCGAGTCTTCAGCGATTTCCTGCGCCTGTGCGGCGACAGCCGGTGAACAGGCGGTTGTCGGCTGGCTGGCTTTAATCTGGGCCGCGCACTGGTTCATGTCCTGCGTATATTGCTCGGTCGATGGCGGATCGAAATCCACCCCTATAACCGTTGCGAGCGCAGCAAGGCCAACCCCGACGGCGCCTGCAATCTTTTTGTTCTTAGGATCCATGTCCTTGTCCATAAAGATCATGGCCAGCAGCGGAAGGAAGGCAATAATGGTGATAATTGCGCCGAGCTGATTTTGGATGAAGAATTTGGTCTTTTCAGCCTTGGTCGCAGGATCATGTCTATTGGCCGCTTTCCACATCAGGCTACCCGCGATCGCGAAGACGGCGATCACAACCAATAAGCCAATCAGTAGGGCAAGGTTGCCTTCGTCGAACTTACCTTTGAGGAGCATCATAATACCGGCAATCTCGGCGCCGATGGCAACAGCCCATGAGAGTACGGCAAAAATGCGAAGCTTTTTGGCTTTACCTTTTTGATCCTGTGTTGCCTGCCAGGCTTTAGTGACGTCCGCCGTGTCTACTGCTTCTGCAGCTTCTTTATTATCGGTCATGTTCTTATTTCCCTAAATCGATACTTCTGACCGACCACTGCCGGAAAGAAAATTCTAACCCACTTCGCACCGCGCCTTACGCCAAGTTCCCAAAATCTTCCTAACATACCCCAAGAAAAATGCGAGCGTAATTTCTAAACGTTCAAATAGCCATACCATATAAAGAGCATGATGAGCCGGCCCATAGTGGCGCTGCGGGTTACATATCCTAGTGCCAATAGACCAAATGGAATGGCTAGAATCAAAAAGCCCAGGTCAGGCAAGATAGTTCCAATAGTTTGATCCATGACGGCTCTGACAATCGATGGGACACAGAATAGGAAAACTAATATTACTGCTGCGGCGCAGGCCCAGATAAATTGCGCTAACGGAGCGCTGGGAAGCGTTGAGCGATATTGCCGTAAATTTCGGGCTTGCCAAAAGCCGCTATGGCGCGAGATTAGGAAAATGAAAATTAGCATCAAGGCCGGGCCGACTCCTTTTCGAAATGGCAATACAAACCCCGACAGGCTTATAGCTGTTAAAATAAAAGCTATTAACCGTGGCGACAGGATTTGCGACATGTGAGAGCGAATGATGGGATGAATTCTGCCAAAAACTGATAAGATAGAAGCGGCGCATAATGTCCCTAATGACGCTCCTGCCTTTTGTAAAAGGCTCTGTGATTTTCGTTTTTTAGCCGATTTAACGAGGCGCGGTTTATAGATCACAGCAGAAAACACCAAGATCACAAAAGCCATGAACAACCAAAATAGGCGCGATAATAAAAACTCGGAATTGGTCGTCCCTTTTAAAGCATCGAGCCTAATACTATCTGCTGAGACAGCGGGCCCGCCGCCAACAGATGCCGAGATAACAGGCTCCGCCGTAGACCCCGAAATAGCGGCGGCATAGCCAAAGGCATCTTGAAAAGCTGATCCCGAATCGGTCGTAAAAAAAGTCGCCGCAAAAATGATCCCGGCCATCCATAACATAAAGAAGACGAAATCGCCCCATGCCCCTCTCAAACGCGGACGGCTCTTCAGCAAGGTTCGGACGGCGGCAATTAAGGCCAGAGATGGCGCCGCAAGCAGAGCCAAAGTCAGCAGGGTTTCATGGGGCCGAATTTCCGATAGAGGCATCCGAAAGAAGCTCAGAATAAGCCCCCCAAAACCGACTGTCCCCATAATCAACCAAAGCGCGATGATATCAGCCGAGCCTTGCCCGAGGGTTTGCGCCAATCGATTGGACGGTGTTACATCTTCAACTTGCCAAGGATGGCGGCGCGTTGGGCCTGCTTTTAAGAATATATATCCCAGCGGAGATAATAGCATGCTGGTCAAGATACCGAGCTGCATTCCCATAAGCGCAGATGTTGGCTCTGGGATGGCATTGTTAACCGACAAGGTCGCATAGCCCGCCCCTGGCAAGGGGACAAAATACCGAGCGCCAATCATCGTGCAAATCAGGACAAACCACAAAGCAGGGCTGCGTAAATGCCGCTGAAGCTGTATTCGGAAAAAAGTCGAAAACCCGTTCATGTTTCAGCGCTGTAAGGCTGCATGACAAACCGATCAAATTTATAGTCAGTGAGACTAGCTTCCAAATGGGTCGTCATTAGAACAACGGCGTTTTGAGCTTTTTCGAAAATCAAATCATGAATAATTCCTGCTGTGAGAGGATCAAGTTCGGCTGTGGGTTCATCCAGAATGAGACATTCCGGGTTACCTAGAAAAGCCTGCGCCAGACCCAGACGGCGCCTCATGCCACCGGAGAAACTCCGTATGGGTTTATCGATATCTGGCAGCAGGTTTAGTCGCGACAATATGGTTTGCGTTTGAGAAATGCTCTCTTTTAAGCTAATCGATTTCAACGCTCCGATATGCAACATGAAATCCTTAGCGCTAATGTCTTCAGGAAACTCAATGATTTGCGGGGCATATCCGAGAACCTGCCGAAACAGTTTAGGTTTACGCGTGATGTCCGATCCACGCCAATTAACTTGACCTGAATTTTGTTTCTCGGCACTGGCACATATACGAATGAGCGTAGACTTCCCCACACCGCTAGGTCCCGAAATCACCGTCACGCCATATTCAAATCGCGAATTCACACCCGCAAACACGGTTTGTTTTTTATAGCGTTTTGTCAGATCTATAAGTTCAAGCATAAATACCTCATAAAAAAACCCGCCAATTGGCGGGCTGAAATTTTACCAAATTTTGACCCGCTTTTCTGGCGGTAAGTAGAGCGCATCACCCGGCTGGATGTTAAACGCATCATACCATGCATCAAAGTTCCGAACGATACCATTAGCGCGGTATTCACCCGGACTATGAGGATCATTTTTCAGGCGAGAGCGTAGATTATCTTCGCGAAATTTGCGTTTCCAAATCTGGCCATAGGACAAGAAGAACCGCTGATCACCGGTCAGACCGTCAATCACAGGGGCTTCTTTACCGCCTAGGGATGTTTTATAGGCGGCGTAAGCCATAGTGATACCGGTCAGATCGCCAATATTTTCACCAAGTGTGAACTCGCCATTGACGAATTCACCGGGCAGCGCTTCATAAGTATCATATTGTGCGACCAAAGCATCAGAGCGTTCTTTAAAGCCTGCAGCATCAGATTCAGACCACCAATCACGCTGAACGCCATTGCCATCCGTCTTGCGGCCCTGGTCATCGAAACCATGGCCCATTTCGTGTCCGATCACAGCGCCAATGCCGCCATAATTTACGGCAGCATCTGCATTTGGATCAAAGAACGGGGCTTGCAATATAGCCGCTGGGAAAACGATCTCATTCAGCGACGGACGATAATAGGCGTTGACCGTCTGGGGATTCATACCCCACTCAGAGCGGTCAATGGGTCCACCAAGCTTGCTGATCATGTCATTCCACTGCCAAGCATTGGCTGATTTCACCGTGCCGATCAGATCACTACGATCAACGCTGAGCGTAGAGTAATCCGTCCACTTATCAGGGTATCCAATTTTTGGCGTAAACTTTTTAAGTTTATCATGGGCTTCAACTTTGGTGTCCTCACCCATCCAAGCCAGATTATTGATACCGTCTTTAAAGGCGCCTCTTAGGTTCTCAACCAGTTCATCCATTTGGTTTTTGGAATTTGGCGGGAAATGCTTGTCCACATAAACCTTGCCGACCATTTCGCCCATATAATTGTCAATTTGCCCGACAGCGCGTTTCCAGCGAGGTCTTTGTTCCTCAGTACCGTTAAGGGTCGTGCTATAAAAGTTAAAGCTCGCCTGATCAATTGCGTCCGGAAGATAGGCGGCATTTCCAATCATGTAATGGGCGGTTAAATAATCGCGCAATACTTTTACCGGTGTCTCGCCAAATAGTTTGGCCGAGCCTTGAATGGCATCGGTTTCACGGACGACGAAATTTTTCTGTCCTGCAAGTCCTGTGGCTTTCAGCATAGTTCCCCATGGGAAACCTGGGGCAAACTCTTTCATCTCTTTCGTGGTCATCTTGTTGTACGTCAAATCACGATCTCGGCGCTTAACGGGTGCCCAGTGGACTTTTGCCATTTCCGTTTCATAGGCCATGATAGCTTCAGCGCGCGCGCCTGCATTTTTAGCGCCCGTTTCAGACAGCATGGTCGTTAGCATATCAACATAGGCAACGCGATAAGCCGCAAACTTTTCACCTTCATCCAGGTAATAATCTTTAGACGGCATGCCCAGTCCAGACTGCGTGACGTAAAAGATGTAATTTTCGATATCCTTCACATCCACATCAACCCAGCCAGCAATGGGTGAGTTAGTACCCATGGTTGGGTCGCCCATTATAGCAGCGATATCTATACGCGTTTTAGCAGCTGCGATGGTCGCAAGGTCAGCTTTGATCGGCTCAAGTCCGTTCGCGGCTATTGTTTCCGTATCCATAAAAGAGGCATAGAAATCGCCAATTTTTTGCTCTTCACTACCCTTGGCAGCTTTCTTGGCCGACGCGGCTTCGATAATCTT
>JABABK010000001.1:0-155566 GCA_014238285.1 Hellea sp. | reverse complement strand
AAAGATCTCAGAAATAAATTTTAAATCTAAGCTTTATTTGATAACATTAGACTATGCAAAAAATAATCTTTTTAACATTATCATCAGAGCGGTCACCTAACATACCAAAGGAACCAAAGTTTGATTTGTCGGCCGGGATTTCAGTGTTGGCAAGCCAAGTTCCATTGACATATTCAAAGAAATTATCGCCAGGCTTTACCGCTGTATCCATATCGCTCATAGCAATACCAAATGTACCTAGCTCGGGCTTGGCTATTGCTTTGACGACTTTTTCGACCTTGGTTTCTACGCTAGCGCTATCGACAGTTTTTTCTGTCGCAGCTTGATTGCCGCAAGCGGCTAAAATAAGCGCCATCGTACTGGGCACTAATAGGTGTTTAAGTTTCATGCGAGGTTTCTCCGTTTTTTGTTATTCAGCAGGCGCCGGATTTAAATTTCCGACAGGTTTAATCATGTCCGCCTCGAAATTTTCGAGGGCGAGCGCAACATTTGGATCATAAGTGGACCCAAGAGATTGTTGCTTTTCACCGGTCCATAGTCCTTTAAAGAGGCGTTTGATATCAACACCGATACCATACATGGCCGGAACCAGCATGAGCGTCAGGAAGAAGTCAAACAACACACCAAAGGCCAAGGCCACAACCATGGGCTTAAGGAACTCTGCCTGGGACGATGTTTCAAACAAGATCGGGGTAATGCCCATAAATGTGGTGACAGATGTCAGCAAGATCGGGCGGAATCGCGCCACGCAAGCATCTAGCATAGCTTGATAAGCACCGACGCCGTTGGCCCGGAGCCGGTTGACATAATCAATCAGAACCAGATTGTCATTCACAGCAACACCTGAGGCGGCGAAAAATCCAAATATTGACATCAGGCCGAAAGGTACGCCGGTGACAATATTGCCAAAAATCATCCCAACCAATGCAAAGGGCAAAGCCACCATGATGAGAAGAGGCAAAGCGTAAGACTTAAACGCAATCGCCAATATGCCATACATCATGAACAAAATAACCACCAAGGAAATTGTCAATTCTTTCACAAGCGTAACTTGCAACATGTCATTGCCAACAATCACGCGCTGAACCCTAGGGTTTCGAACTTCCCACCCTGGGAAAAAGTTCTCGTCCATGTCTTTTTTGATTCGGGTAATTTCTTCTTTGTCGCCGCGTACGGTCGCGCCAGTATATTCAACCCGCTTGCGATCCCGGCGATTAATACGGGTCACGCCCTCGGCAAAGCTAACATTCGCGATTGAATAAAGCGGGACTTCAACGCCATTGGCGGCCCGAATTCGCAGATTTTGCAAACTGTCAATCGATTCGCGCGCCGCTTCCGGATAGCGCACCATGACCCGGACGTCTTCACCGTTACGGGGCAAGCGCTGGACCTCGCGGCCATAAAATGCTTCACGCACTTGGCGGGTGACATCATTTAGTTTGAGACCGAGACTCTCTGCGTCAGGTTTTAATGTGAACTGTATTTCCTGAGCTGAGGATTCAAGACCATCCCAAGCCGATGGAATACTACCATAGCTTTCCAGCTCATTTTTAACTTCGAGAAGCGCGGTTTTGAGATCTTCCGGATAAGCAGAAGCCACACCATAGCGAACGCCGCTACTCTCACCGCTACCGCCCTCGGTAAATCCATAAGTTACGCGGAACGCATCCGGGATTGGCCCGACATATTCTTCGAGTTTATCCGAGATCATTTTGGTCGAAACGTCTGGTCGTTCATTCGGATCAGACAAGGCTAAAAAGGCAAATACATTTCGGCGATTCGTAATTGAACCCGGTGCTGTTATGATATCAAAATCTAATCCAAAATCTTTCTGTGCATTTGCGTTCAGCTCATCAACACCATCATCGAGTTGCTGCCTAACCTGATTACGTCTCTCAAACGTTGTGCCCTCAGGAAAACGAGCATCAAACGCGATCATATCACTTTCAACTTCAGGCAGGAATGAGCTCGGCGCCACACCGGCTCGAAGCAGACCGACGGACAAAATGAAAAGCCCAACAAATACAGCCAATGTAATATATCGAAACTTGATCAAGGTCGCGACCAGCGGACGGAAAATATTGGACGCGAATGATACGAGCGAATCCGCTATGCGTTTCTGGAACCGCAATAAACCGTTCAGTTTTTTGCCTTCGCGGCGTTTTAAGTGGCGCAAGTGAGCCGGTAAAATAAAGAAAGCTTCTATCAAAGAAAATATCAAGACGGCTATAACCACAAGGCTAATTTGCCCCAACATTGCCCGCATCGGCCCTGTAATCAGCAAGAAGGGAATGAACATCATGATAGTCGTGATAACGGCAAAAAACACCGGTTTGGCTACCATATTGGCCCCGCCAATTGCGCCGTATTCACCCTCTATTCCATTTTCCACATGGAAATAGGCAGACTCGCCCACAACAATGGCATCATCAACCACAATCCCGATCACTAATAGGAAGGCAAAGAGAGACAACATGTTAAGCGTAATGCCGATATAGGGCGCGATGGCTATGGCGCCAGCAAAGGCGGCGGCGATACCAATTGTCACCCAAATTGCCACAGCTGGACGTAAAAACAACATCAAAGTAATCAGAACTAAAATCATCCCCGTCAGCGCATTACCACCGATCAGGCTCATCCTGCTATCAAACATCGTCGATCCATCAAACCAGATCGTGAACGTTAAGCCCGGAGGGAGCGTCTCATTAATCTCTTTTTCAAACTTCCGAATGGCATTACCAGCCTTGGTAATATCGAGCGTGTCCGGGGACAAAACCTGATAGACGGCGGCGGGTTGGTTTTTAAACGTCGCATCAAATTTTTCTGTGACAAAGCTATCTCTGACATTGGCAATATCCCTAACCCGAATTGTCGCTCCAGCCGGCGTTTGCCTAATGATAATATCTTCAAAATCAGCCCTTGTGTTCGCCAATGACCGCGCCCGGAGTTGTAAATTGCCTCCGGTTGTTTCGACGGTTCCTGCCGACAAATTGACGGATGATCCAGAGATTGCCTGCGCAACCTGACTAAAGGTCAAATTATATTGGCGTAGCGCATCTTCGGAAATTTCAATGGTAACCTGTTCGGCAACTTTAGAAATTTGTCCTGTGAGTTGAAGACCCGTGAGTTTGGTGATTTCAAACCGAAGATCCGTCGCCGCACGTTGTAATGTCAACCGATCAACATCACCGTGGAGCGCCAAATATATAATGTCAGCTCGGGCGTCCCATCGCTGAATTTGTGGTCTGAAGGCATCCGGCGGTAGATTTTGAATGGTATCAACCCGGGCTTTAACCTGATCAAGCATTTTTTCATAATCAATGTTCAGCTTTGTTCTTATATTAACATTGCCGCTGCTCTCACGAGCGCTCGATTCAATATAATCAATTCCGTCAAGCCCGTCGACAGCTTCTTCAATCCGCGAGAGTAATTGTTCTTCGACATCGCGCGGCGAAGCCCCGGGCCAACTCACAGAAACTGACATTCCATTAATCGTGGTTTGCGGGATGAACTCTCGCTCAAGATTCATATACCCAAAAACACCGACCGCAAACATGGTAAACATCATCAGGTTAGCGGCTACGGGGTTTCTAACAAACCAGGCTATCAGTGATTTCATGACGCTGTCTCTTTCTTAGGGTCTGTAATAATTATTCGCTTGTTTCAGCCGGGGTGTCAGAGGAGGATTTTTCTTCATTCTCATCTTCTACCTTGTCATTGTCATTGTCATTGTCATCGTCTTTGTTCCTGCCGCGCTTCTTCTTTTTCTTGTTGTTTTTCTCTTGGGCTTCTTTTGCCTCAAGCTCTATCATCCACTCGGGTTTCGGAGGGTCGACCAAAACCACATTGGGATCATTGGCATCGAGCACTTTTAATGTCATGGCCACGCGCGATTTTTCCATAGGGCCGAGAATGATAAGCTCGCCAGCACTGACGCCGCTTTCAAGTACAGCCCGGTCCGCTGATGTATCAATAACAATCGCATCTTTAATTTCTGCATTACCCTGATCATCAACCACATAGACTTTGTTTTCCGGACGCAATCCATCACGGGGTATAACAATAACATTTTCATAGGTTTTGCCCGCAATTTCAGCCTGAACAAACAGCCCCGGCACTAGCGGCATGCCGCCTTCTGACATCCCTTTGCCATAAGGATCAAAAACTTCAGCAATGGCATTTAAGGCGCGAGTTTGCGTATCATAATTACTTGCCGTTCGCATGATACGGCCCTGCCAGTTTTGCTGGCGGCCACCAATGGTAGCAGAGAAATTTACGGCCAACGCAGATGTCCGGTCTTTGGCAACATGGGCGATTGGAAGATTAAGTTTTGCCAGATCGGAATCCGTCAACGCTAACCTGACTTCAACAATATCGGTTGAAAAAATTCGTCCGAGCCGCGCGCCCGGTCCAACATACTGACCAAGATCAGATGATTTGGTTTTGACCCGGCCGCTAAACGGCGCTTTAACAGCGGTCCGCGCTAATTGAAGTCGGGCCGATTGAAGTTCGGCTTTAGCGGCTTGAAGGCCTGCTTCAGCGCGCGCTCTTTGTGGCTGACGCATGGCAAGCGCTGTCGGCTCGCCGCTGCCTAATTCTTCAAAATCACGGCGGGCAATTTCGCCTTCAGCAACTTCTTGGATCAAAGACTGCTCGGCCTGAGCTACGCTAGAATCGGCGCGGATAACAGCGACTTTATAATCAGAATCATCAATCCGGATCAGGGTTTCGCCTTTTTTAATAATGCCGCCATCAATAAAATTAGGCGACACGTAAACAATTTTCCCGGCCACTTCCGGCACGAGATCAATTTCCGTGCGAGGGCGGACTTCGCCTTGGGCTTTGACGATTAGCTGGACATCATCTTGAAATGCGTAATCAGCCGTAACGGCCAAAGGATTAAATGATTTTTGTTTGACTTGCGGCTTTTCATTGGCCGCAACGATCACCTGCAGAGCAATAATAAATCCTACCACAATGAGTAGAGGGATTAAAATAACCAATAATTTTCGGAGAAATCCGCCACTCCGCTCTACTGCCGGAGTGCCCGCTCTCGTTACTGGCGGAGCTTGTGTTTTCGTTTGCATGCCTAATCCTATTTTGGGGCGTCCCCCATTTAGTATTTTATTTTGTTCTCAAACCCATTCATCAATAGTTGAGGGTTTCGCCATATTGCCCGCCGCCCAGCGCCACGTGTAATCTCACGCGGTTGGCGAGTCGCTCTTTGCGAGCACCTATAAGTTGGCTTTCTGCTGAGATACGCCGAGTTTGCGCGTCAAGCAACTGTAGAATAGTCGCGAGACCTTCTGCATAGCGCCGTTCTAACCGCTCTTCCGCTTTTAAAGCTTCATCCAAAGACACTCTTAGAGCCGTTTCGCGCTCAGCCAGACGCTCTTCGGCGTCCAGAGCATTTTCGACTTCTAGATAAGCCTCTAAAACAGTCCCCGAATAGCTCTCAGCCTGCTGTCTTAGAAAAGCTTCCTGCTGACGCACACCTGCCTTTAGGGCGCCGCCATTGAAAATAGGCGCAGTTAAATTAGCCGCCAAATTAGCCACGAGCGAATCTATATCAAACAAACTTGAAAAGCCGTTGCCACTTGAAGACAATGCGCTACTGAGGGATAGATTTGGCAATAAAGCTTTGCGGGCCACATCTACATTTAAGCCCTGTTCTTTTAAACGGCGCTCGGCCGCAAGAAGATCAGGACGGCGCGCAAGCATTTGCGCTGGCAGTCCTGCCCCAGTTAAAATTGGCAATGGCGGTAAATCGGCGGCCGCTTCAAGGGCGTCCGCCGGATAGCGGCGTAGTAAAATCTCAAGACTCCGCGTCAGTGACGCTAATTGTTGCTTCCGGCTCGCGAGCTGAGCTTCAGAATTTGCCACGGAAGACCGCGCCAAGCGAACGTCACTGGAACCAGCAACACCTGATTCAAATCGTCTTTGTGTCAAGCGAAGCGCGCGCTCCTGTGTTTCGACGTCGCGGCGCGCGAGATCCAACAACAAGCGCGATTCAATCACGCTAAACCAAGTTTGCGTCACTTGGGATGTTATAGCCAGTTTTGCACCAGCATAATCGGCTTGCGCCGCCGCGAGGTTTAACTCACTTGCGTTGATTTGATCTTTGATCCTGCCCCAAACATCTGGCACCCAGCTGGCATTAAGTCCAAGGCTTTGCGAGGCATTGGTAAAGGCGCTATCTGGGACGCCGTGATTATTATCAAATAGCTCGAACCCAAATTGATTACGCTGCGCGCCGGCGCTACCTGTGACTGTCGGCAATTTATCAGCTTCAGAAACATTGAGCCGCGCTTCTGCCGCTTCATAGACAGCCTGCGCCGCCCGGATAGACGTATTGGATACCAAGGCCTCATTAACGAGCGATGTTAAGATCGGATCATTAAACCCACCAACCCAATCGGTATTGGGCAGTTCATCAGCCGCATATTCGGTCCAGTCCTGAGCGGGCGCTACAGGAAGCTCCGTGGTTATGGCGGTCGGCTCAGGCCTAAAATCAAGGGTGTTACATCCTGATAAAAGTACTAATGCCGAAGCTGTCAGCAACATCACGCGCATAATTGTTCTCCTTACACGCTTGGATAGCTCAGAAATGCCGAGAGTCAATCATTATTTATTGAAAAACGATAATAATTAGAATGATTTTGGAGTTTTGTAGTGAATATTCAATCACTGTCACTGAAATATCACACCAAATAATCAATAATTGATTACCAAGCCGCTTATATACAAACCCATTGAACATTTGTGTATTTTCTGAGACATGCCCCTTATGAATTTCGGGAAAATCATTGCGCTAATATTGGCGGCTATTTTCGGTATATTGGTAGTATACCTACCATTTGGCCCAGGCTGGGAAAGAGCCGTCGGACTCGTTGGCTCGGTGCTCATAATAAACGTAATGATGATAACTCTTGTTTTATGGCGCAGAAAACGTTCTTCGTCATTTGATAAACAAGTTTTCGAAGGGGAGAGGCGCCTGGCCGCCTCGCTCCAAGAAGCCATCATCATTATCAATGACAAGCAGCAAATTGAGCACATCAACCCCGCAGGCTACAATCTGTTTGCCAGCCTGCGCCCTGGGGACAACATTTCAAAGTTTTCTGACAATCCTGAGCTTCTAGACCTAATGAAAGCGGCGCTGAACAGCCTACAGCCCGATCCCTTAATTTACCAAACCTCAGATTTGGTGGAGCAGCATATTCGGGTGACAGGCTCGGCCCTTCAGCCCAGTAGCAATAAAGCAAAAATAGCGCGGGCCGTTATCGTTTTCTACGATGTAACAGGTCTTGAGCGCGCCAATGCGGTGCGGGCGGACTTTTTAGCCAATGCCTCTCATGAGCTTAAAACCCCGCTGGCCTCACTCCTTGGATATATAGAAACCCTAAGAGGGCATGCCAAAGATGACCCCGAGGCCAGAAGCCAGTTCCTAGGGATTATGCAACAGCAAGCCGAGCGCATGCAAAGGCTGATCAATGACATCCTATCTTTGCGCCGTATCGAGTTATCGGAGCACCGCGCGCCAACCGAAACCGCAGATCTATATCTAGCCTTTCGAGCCGCCAAGGAATCTGTCGTTCCTATGGCCAAACAAAAAGGCATTAAGATCAAATATAACGGACCAAAAGAATTACTGGTCACAGGCCAGCAAGATGAGCTCGTCCAGTTGATCTTAAATATCGTCGATAACGGTGTTAAAATCAGCGACCCTGATAGCAAGATTTATGTCACTGGTAGCTTGGTGGAAAATTGGAACCTTAAAAAAGCTTTCCCAGAAAAGACACTAGCGCCCAAGAGCTTTCGCCGGGAGATCGTCAGCCCGCCCAAAGCCGATACGCCCGCCGGCTCGCAGATCGGCGTAACTTACGCCCAGCTGCGTATTCGCGATAAGGGCCCGGGCTTTCAGGAAGACCACTTACCGCGCTTGTCAGAACGATTTTATCGCATAGCGGGCGACCGAAGCTCAAAGGAAAGAGGAACAGGCCTTGGCTTGGCCATTGTTAAGCACATAATTTTGCGCCATCGCGGCGGGCTTCTTATAGAAACAGCAGAACAAATCGGGACAGAGTTTACGATTCTCATTCCGGTTCCAGAAACTAATAAAGAATCCCTGTCATAAAACCATCATATTTTAGAGGCATAAGACCCAAATGAAGCCCTATGTTTTAATCGCAGAAGACGAAGACGCCCTCGCCACCTTGCTAGAGTATAACTTTAGCAAAGAGGGATATGACGTTACTATCGCCCGCGACGGCGAAGAGGCTTTATTGCTGGCCTCTGAACGGACGCCCGATCTTATTTTAATGGATTGGATGATGCCCCGGCTCTCCGGCATAGAAGTCTGCCGCCGTCTGCGCTTAAGGGCGGAAACCAAAGCAACGCCTATCATTATGGTAACGGCTCGCGGCGATGAAACCGACAAAATTACCGGACTTGATTACGGCGCCGATGATTATGTCACCAAGCCCTATTCCATGCCGGAGCTTTTGGCCCGCGTCCGCGCCCTGTTAAGACGCGCCAAGCCAGGATTTTTAGAAGAGGTCATTCGGTTAGGCGGCATCGAAATAGATACCAAAGCCTTTCGGGTCAAATGCGGCGATAACGAAATCCACCTTGGCCCGACTGAGTTCCGGCTCCTCGATCATTTCATGCGCCATCCCGGCCGCGTGTTTTCAAGAGAGCAACTTCTCGACACGGTCTGGGGCCGCGACGTCTATGTGGAAGCCCGCACCGTCGATGTCCATATTGGCCGCCTGCGCAAAGCTCTTAAAAAGGCTGGGGGCAAAAATCCGATCAGGACGGTTCGGTCAGCGGGTTATGCTTTTGAGGCTTAAGGGGGGCTAATTCGTTTAGCTTGAACTTTGAAAAATAGATAACAAACCATCGTCATTACCTCCCTTGTGGCGGTAATCCATCTTCCAATTTATGACATCCCGAACCATGGATTACCGAGATAAACTCGGTAATGACGAATAAATAAAGAGATATGAGTCAGCTTATTTTTCGGCCACAAAACCTGAAATCATCTATCTTTAATGTGATCAAAAACCGCCTCACACTTTCCTAAGCGTATTGGTCGTGACGTGTGGGAATATAACCTCCCCAACGCCGACGATCGGAAATGCCATCAAAATCGTCTGGCTATATTGCAGCTGATTAAAGTCATTAGACCCCTCGAAAGCTTCAAGCCAATAGGAGGCGTAATAGCGAATGACGTTGGCAAATTTGGCCTCAAACCCAATATTCGAAACCGGATGGCCAGACGTTTGCGTGTCCACGACAAGTTCAATGAAACTTGACGGCGGATCAGCCAGCAATGCTTCAGCCAGAGGCAGATTAGGATTGGCCGTATAGGCGACGTTTGGATTGCTATAATCGGACGGAGAATTGGACAATGTTGTATAAGGCGAAGTATTCACACCAACTGGAAATGTCTGCGGCGCTTGCCCTATAACGGGCGAACCATAGCGCGGCCCAGCTTCTGTATAATTGCCCGCTGCCAATATGGAATTCCCATGCGGAACAGATATCTGTTTGACCAAGTTAAAGGCTTGTTTTGGCGGGCGTGATTGCGGCGATTGCTTAGGCCCATAAGGACCAATTAATTGTTTCCTATCAGTCATATACAACCAAGATCCATTTTCCGCATGGACCAATTTATCCTTATCAGGACCTTCGGCAAAATAGACACGTTGCTCGTAGAAAAGCGTATTGGCAACTTGCGTTCCAAGCCCGCCGCGATTGGGAGCCGTACCGTGAATGGCCGAAAATGTAATCTCTTCGTAATAACTGAAATTTTTCAAAATATAACCAAATGGCGAAGACGGATCCACCTGGGGCAGCGGCATCAAATTGTAGGAATATGGACTGGTCGTTCCGCCCCTTTTTGTGTGAGGATTGTTCTTATTTGTCCATGTCCCAACCAAATGTTCCAAAGGGCCCAAACTGGTTGTAGGGGCCGCCGGATTTGCTTGTTTTGGTTCGTTGATAAGAGGATTTGATAATACGGGTTTGGATACATTTGTCATTTGTTTATAACCTTTCTCAATGAGTGCGCCCAAGGTAATTAATCACCTTTCCCGATTGAACTTGTAAGGGAGCGATGACGGCCTAGCGCTATAGTTGATTTTTAGGAATAGCAAGAACAATATTCTAAGTTGTTAATAATAACCCCTTCAAACTTGGTTAATATTAAGAAAATGTTGTTGAAATTTTTTCATGAATAAAAACATGAACTTACCAATAAAATAGTTTACATTTTTGAGATATTGACTTTTTAGAAAACTGCCGTTAAAGTGGTGGAAGGCGCAACCTATCTTTAATATCATCAAGAGCGTTTTACACGCTACGATGTAAACCACTTCAAATGGAATCGTCCGAACGTCATTTATCGCAGCTCGCTGCGACCTGTGGTTATGTTAAAATAGAAAAGGATTTTACCTATGGCAGACACTAAAGAACTTCAAATAGCAATTGAAAATGTTACCTCGGCTGTAACCAAATTGCAGGCTGAGGCAGCATCTCACGGCGTACCTGTATGCTTCTGCGCCATGTGCGCACCTCAATGCACACCTTGTACGCTTTGTGTACAATGCACCCCTTGCACAGCTTGCGTACAATGCTCGCCCTGCACCCTCTGTGTGCAGTGTTCACCCTGTACGCCATGCACGCCTTGTACACCTTGCGCAGCAGGCGGCGCACAAACCCTATGCTCACCGTGCATCATTACCTTATGCGTATTGTGCGAACCTTCACCGCTGAAATGCGCTGAATGTGTGACCTGCTTATATTGTGAAAAATGCAGCAATTGCCTGCACTGCACAGAATGCGAACAATGCTTACATTGCGCTAAGTGCGGATAATAAAAAACACACTTTAATAACATTAGGCCCAACCGTCGACAGGCGGCTGGGCCTATGATAATTCAACGACACTATAAACGCTCCAGCGATTGTTGCTGGCTTTCAAATATTGGGTTATATGAAACGTGTAAAACTAAGCTCTTCGGCAAGTATTTCAACAACGGCAACAGGGGTTATCCTGAATTCGGATTTGGGAACATTTAGATTAAAGGGTGAGGATTTAAGTGTTTTCGTAGAGCAAATGATTCCATTGCTCGATGGCAAATTAACCCGCGAAGAGATCGCCAAAACCATACCAACATATTCAAATGCCAGTGTCCTGCAATTACTATCAATGCTGGATGAACGCGGGCTGCTTGAAAACGTAGATGATGCCAATAAAAGTGTTATTGGCCCTCAGGAACGACTGGCAAAAGTTCTGCCGCCAAATTTATTGAAGCGAATCAAAGATGCTAAAATACTCATTGTCGGCCTTGAGCCGTGGGGCATAACAACAGCGTTTGAACTGGCGGCGACGGGCGTCAAATCTATTCATTTACTAGATGACCGCCCAATCGAAGCGGAAGATTTACTATCCACACGAAGCTGGTCAAAAGCTCAAATCGGCAAACAAAGAACAGCCGCCCTAAAAGACAATCTCACAACACAGTTTAACGACATTGACGTCAAAACGGATGTTCTGAAAGTTTCCAAATCCAATGAACTCAAATTAACGCGCATTGATTTTGATCTTATCATTACCGGGTTAAATGCAGATGATCATCAAATTCTCCAAGCCGTAACCAAATTTGCCGTCAAGAATAATATACCCAGTCTAAACGGACATCTGGAAGGACAAGAGGCCTGGATTGGCCCGGCATTATCGCCCGGCGAAAGCGGGTGCTGGGACTGTTATCGCCTACGTAAATTGGCCAATGCGACAAATACGTCCGGCTCACATGAATTTGACGAAGCCTTACTTGCGAAACGCCCCGCGCCTCGCGGACGGGCAATGCTCGCCCCAATGGCGCCGCTCGTTGGACATTTAATGGCAATGGACGCCCTGAGACTGCTGGGCCTAAACGAAGGTAAGCGCGCGGCTGGTTCTTACCGCGTCATGGATCTTTTTTCTGGAAAAACAAAGGACCACGGTTTCATCCCAATGCCGTGGTGCGATACTTGCGGCGGCGCAGCAAAAGCGCTCGAAGACATAGCTGATAGCGATAGCCTTGAAGGACCACAATCTCATATCTTAAACATGGTTCACGACGGCGAAACTTTACGAGAAATTATGGGCAGCTGGATCGACAATAGAACCGGCGTCATCAAAGATCTGACTTTAACACCTGACGGTCAACAAATGACCCTGCCGCGAACAGCCAGTGCAAATGTCGCGAGCTTCACCCAAGGCGAAATGAAATCTTCAGCCCATACATTGGTTGGTTCGGGAAAGTCTGTAAATGCGGTTAGCGCCGAAATTGGCGCGCTCGGTGAAGCCATTGAACGTTATTCGGCCTCAAGATTTAAGAAAGACGCCATGCATTATGCGTCATTTGATGAGCTTGATGGCGATGCGCTCGATCCAGGCAAGCTCGCGCTTTATTCGCCGGAGCAATATGAATCAGATCGTTTCTCGTGCACGCCTTGGGACCCGTCTCAAAAAATCCACTGGGTTGAAGGTCACTGGATGGGAAGTGATGACCCTGTTTGGGTTCCGGCCTTGCCGACCTTTTTCAATTTCTTTGTGCCTCACAGTGAGAGATTTTGTCAGGTGTCATCTAACGGGCTTGCCGCAGGCGGTGATTTTAAAGACGCCGCTGTTCGCGCCACATATGAATTACTGGAGCGCGATGCGTTCATGTTAAATTGGCTTTGCCGGCTCCCGGCAAGACGCCTCATCATTGATGAAGATTTAAGTCCAGAACTAACCATGGTTATGGACCAAGTTGGAAAACAAGGCGCTGAAATTGAATTTTGGGTGATGGATGATCTGCGCACTGGCATACCGACTGTCGTGTCGCTGGGAATCGGCGACGGCAAATCTTGGGGCGGAACCTCTTTGGGTCTATCCTGCCACTCTGATATCAGGGTCGCGATGCAAAAAGCTTTGCTAGAGCAAGCGCATTTTGGCCCATATTTAGCGCGTATCATGCAAAATTCTAAAATCCCCAAAAAACCCCGAGATGTCCGATCTCTAGAAGAACATGCGCTTTATTATGTACCGCCAGCCAAACGCGGCGCCTTTGACTTTTTACGAAGCTCAAAAACCGAGCCCATACTTTACAGCGAGACCCGTGATTCAGGTCCGAACGACGGAGACAATGCTTACACTTATCTTGCCGAGCGCCTTAAATCGGCTGGCTTGAAAGTCGCTGCTGTGGACGTTACCTCGCCCGATGTCAGGTTAAGCCCTTTCAGAGTCGCCCGCGCTTTGGGCGAGTATGTCCAGCCTATCCACTTTGGGTATCAAAACCGGCCTTTGGCAAATCAGCGACTCGATGATTTATTAGCTGGGCGGCCCGTCAATCCAAACCCGCACCCGATCGCATGAGATATGCGCTTTTATGCGGTAGCGGGTACGGCGCGACCTATATACCCATATTAACATCGCCAGATGCCCCTATTCGGTTAGCTGGAATCCTGTCACGGGGAAGCGCTCGGTCTATTCAATATGCGCGCGCTGCAAATGTTCCTCACCATTTATCACTGGACGAACTAGCCGAAAAACAAACCGATATCGTCATCGTTGCGGTGTCAGGAGACGCCGGAATTCAGCTGGCTAAAGATGCGCTATCACGAGGGTTTGACGTTTTAGCGGAACACCCCTGGGAACCAGATGATATCGAAGAATTGCACGATCTGGCAAGTAATGCTGGGAAGGCCTTTCATATCAATGGTCATTGGAGCGATCAAAAAAACACCCAACATTTCCTGCAAGCTTGTCATACCGCCAAGTCGCAGGGCCCGGCTATCTTCGTCTCAATGATTACAAACCCGAGAACACTTTATTCGGGTCTTGATATTTTAAGGCGCGCGCTTGGGCCCTTGGACATGTCAACATTCAAACAATTATCAACGGGTGAAAGCTCCGACACACCTTCCCTGCCGTTCAAGGTCCTGCAAGGATTTGCCGGCAATACCCTGGTGACCATTCAATACCAAACCTTTACCTCACAAGTGGATGACGGAACATCTGCCTTGGCCAACCATCATATTGTTATCGGGTTTAAACATGGACATCTAACCCTAGCTGAAACCGTCTCGCCCGCGATTTGGGTGCCTGATATGGCGGCGCTCTGCGCTATGGGCCAGTCCGGTATGCAGCAAGCCGCATCTACGATCTTTCCCGAAGAAGACCCCCCAACAATCGGGAGCTTTCTAAACCAACATCGCGGCGATGCAAATCGGCTGGCTTTAGATCGTCTCATCAAACATGCCGAAACCGGTATTTGCCCAGAAGACCAAAGCTTGCCTCATTTACTCAATGTCAGCCAAACATGGAGACACTGTTTAGATTTGGCAGGCGCAATTTCTTATATTCCGTCTTAGATCCTGACTAGACCCTAGAGCAAGCTTGCAGGACCTCAGTGGTCTATGCAGAACCTTCAGCATAATTCATAACAAATTTAGGAACAGGTAAATGCTGTAGTTCTTTTTTGGATTTAGCCATTAAAGCCTCAAAATTCTCCGGTGTAAAATCAATGGAAACTTGAAAGTCCTTGAATGCGCCGTTCGGATCTACCCATGAAGGTAAGTCAATGGTATATTCGTAAAGTTCCGGGTCCTCTGATTTTGGCGCAGAGTTCAATAGCGGCGCTGTACCGCTGACTTGATTTCCAGCAACATCGACAAACCTGAATTTAAAATTACGTATATTAACAGAACTTTGAACATTAAACCAACGCCGGCTTGGATCAGAAAATCGATTAATAACGATATCTCCACCCGAAATAGCCAATACCGCACCTGCGAAACTAACTGCGCCAAAATAGCATCGTCTAAGTGCACTCCCCGCTTGCTTTGAAGCCGTGACATTTGCCTGAGTTTCGGTTTCAGGATAGTTATTCAAGAATATCCCATCATCACCATAGGTTTGAATTTCGTTGGTAATTTCTTCTGTTGTTAACGACTCTACTAAAAATGATAGAGATTCATTTCTGTAATTAACATTGCCATTAGGGTATTGTACATTTTCCCCCTGTTGGAATGTACAAAGAACATCTTGTTTGTTAGTATTCGCACAAAAATACTTGCCGTTCTCTTGATAAACTTTCAGCAAGCCCGCATCCGTCACAACTTCATCTGCTTGAACTTTCATCCCTTGGCCATCGATTAAATCAAGCCCTTTAACAACAAGATTAGCGGCTAATCGTGCTATAGGTACGCCGAAAGTTAAGGCCAATGCAGGAATTGGTATCATTGCATTATCCTGGGTCGATTTATTTTCAGAGGTACGCATTTGTTTTCCTTTCACATTAGGCGTCATATGACGCAACAAACTCAATTCAAGCTTGGCTTTTATTGAGTAAGCTGAAGATAAACCTGACGCACCGTAAGAGAAATCACCTGGGCTGAATGAGTGTTATTTTTTTAAGTGATAAAGATATGGCCTGAAGTTGAGGAAATTGGGCCTATTCATTGATGATAGTCCAACGTTAACCAAAATCACAAGAAGTATTAGCTACTTTTAATAGCATGCCATAATAAGCAATGTTCATATTATGAATATTGAAGAAATAGATATTAAGCTTCTCACCGCTTTTGATACAATTTATGACGCCCGTAGTATTTCTCGTGCCTCAAATATTTTGGACATTAACCAACCCACGCTTTCAAACCGCTTACGCCGACTACGTAAACTCCTTAATGATCAACTCTTTTACAGAAGCGGACATGGCGTAGCGCCAACCCCGCGCGCAATTGAAATGATTGAATCCGTCCAAAAAGTACTTTCAACACTGCAAACTGAATTTCAGGATATACAGTCCTTTAACCCTGAAACTGATGTGAAAACTTATAACTTACTTATTGCAGACCCGCTTGAGCCGATTTTGGTGCCACCCCTAATTGCGAATTTACCCAAGAACTTATCTATTAACTTGAGGCCCCCACAATCTGTTGAAGTGGAGCTGGGGTTAGAAACAGGAGAGATCGATGCTGCTGTTTTTCTACTGCCAGCCCGCAAACCCAACATAGTCAACGCTCAGCTTATGCCTGTAGATCTGGTGGCGTTGGTACGGTGGGATCACCCTAGAATTCAGAATCATTTGAGTCGAAAGCAACTTACCGCAGAACGACATATATCACTTTCTATTGATGATTGTGCTGTTGCAAACACGGAAAAGGTAGACATTTGGCAGCCTTTTAACTTTCAAACTGTCTGCCGCACTTGTTCAATAAGCTCCAGCATTCGGTTAGCCGCGGAGACAGATTATATAACGCTAGCGCCCCGTATCACGGCTATGTATTTTTCCCGTATTTACAAATTGCGTATTTTAGAGCTTCCTATCCCGATAAATGATCAATCTTTCTTCCTGTCATGGCACAAAAACCTTCAACATGATAAGGCAAACATTTGGCTCCGCAGCAAAATACAAGATATTGTTCGAGAAGTTCATGGCTAACGTAGCTTGTAGCTTAGAAAAACACCCCTAATTGCTTTTTACTTACTTATAGGAATCATTTAGTGCGTAAAGAATACAGCCACGTCACGACTTTTTCCAAATTCGCGGATGATCGCACTTCACTATTTGTCACAATATAATAACCAGAATCTGTCGATATCTGTTCTTTGATCGGCCGAACCAGCCACCCGCGATTGATAAAATCATCCGCTATTTGCTCCCACCCAATAATCATGCCTTGACCTGCCAAGGCTGCCTGAATGGCGAGGGTATAATTATTATAGGCGGGCCCGTTATTGCCGATATAGGTAATGTCAAAAGACTTGAAAAAATTTGTCCAGCTTAGCCAGGGGTGGTTGTGTGTCTGTATTTGCAATAGCTTGTGCTGCTTTAAATCTTCAACAGAATTAATCGCGGGTTTCCCTTCCAGATAACCCGGACTACAAAGCGGAAACGCCGTTTCTCGAAACAATAATTGCGAGTCCCCATCATCCCATTGACCACTTCCGAAACGAATAGAAATTTCAGGCTTGCGCGTGGAAAGAGGCCGTTCTTTGCTGACGGTTTTTAACACAATATCCACATCAGGGTTATCGGTTTGAAACTTTACCAGCCGCGGTAAAAGCCAATAGGATGCCAGACCATAATTTGCATAAATGGTAACACGGTCAGAGATTTTGGTTTGTGAAATAGCGCGGCCGGTTTCGAGAATGTTGTTAAAAGCTAACCCGATTGCTTTGAAATAGACTTCGCCTTCAGCCGTCAATGTGACAGAGCGGTGTTCCCGTATAAACAAAGCGATCCCGAGCGCGTCTTCCAGAGCCCTGACCCGGCGGCTTATAGCGGGCTGGCTGACATTAAGTTCTGCCGCTGCGGCCGTAAAGCTACCATAGCGCGCAGCCGCCTCAAACGCCAGCATGGCCTGAAGGGGTGGTAGTTGTCGGCTAAGGCTATCCATACGCTGAGCGTATACCATCCATGATTTTTTTCAACCTACACAAATCATTATTTCGCGGACATAGACTCTAAAAAACATCAAAGAGATCATCCATGGAAAAACTTTATTGGCAGGAAGAGCTGGAAACTTTATCAGCAGACGGTTTGCGGGCGTTTGAAGCGCCGCTGCTGAAGCAGCAAATATCTTATCTGTATAGTCAGTCAGATTTCTACCGCGACATGCTGGATCAAGCTCATGTAAATCCTAATGACATTACCTGTCACGAGGCTCTCGAACAGCTGCCATTAACGGATAAAAAGGACTATGCTCAGGCTCAGCTCGAAAACGCTTTAATTGGTCGGCATCAATGCGCGCCGATTGAAAACATCGTTCGATTAGTCGGCACGGGCGGCACGAGCGGCAAACCCATGCGGATCGGCTGGACCCGCCAAGATGTTCACGCCTATAATGAAATGGGCGCCCGAGCCCTATGGACTCTTGGGTGCCGCCCAGGCGACCTGGTGCTGAATTGTTTCAACTACTCGGTCTATGCTGGCGGGGTGATGGATCATATGGCGTTTGAGCATCTCGGCGCTTCTGTGCTGGCATACGGCATTGGGAAATCTCAAGCGCTCCTGGAGATGTTTGCGGACTTACCCGGCCCGAAATGTCTTTACTCAACGCCGTCCTATGCGGTGCGGCTCGCCAATATTGCCGAAGACGCCGGCATTGCCCCGGCCAGTTTGAACATAAAGAAAGGGTTCTTTTCAGGTGAGGCCGGATTACAGGTTCCTGGCTATCGGCAGAAAATCGAAAACACATGGGGCATGTCGAGCCACGATCTTTATGGCATGGCCGAACTGGGGTGCCAAAGCGCAGAATGTAAACATCAATCCGGTATGCATTTTTGTGGGCAAGGCTATGTGATTGCAGAGTTAATGGACCCTGACACTGGCGCTGTCAAAAAAATGCAAGACGGCGAAAAAGGCGAGCTGGTCTATACCAGTATAAGACGGGAGGCTTCACCGCTTTTACGACTTCGTAGTCATGATTTTGTCGAAGTCCAGACGAGCCCCTGTGCCTGCGGGCGAACAGGGTTTCGGTTTCAAACCCTTGGCCGCAGTGATGATATGTTCGTGGTTAAAGGCGTCAATATTTTTCCGACAGCCATACAAGATATTCTTTATGACCTACAGCCCAAACTGACAGGTGAGTATCAGGTCGCCCTGGATTATGCGCCCCCTTTTGACTATGCGCCGCGCCTGATCGCTGAAGTGGCGCATTCCACCCACTCGGCACAATATAATGAGTTGATCAAGCAGACCGAAGATCTGGTTAAACGCAAAGCGGCCTTGACCGTAAAAGTCGAATTAGCGGCGCAAGGTAGTATAGCTTCTGAGCACAAGACAAAACGCGTTTTGCGTAATTATTAAATCAAGAGGACTTCATGCCAATACATACATCCATTCAAAACAAGGTTCTCTGGGGAACATTTGATCGCCCGGAAGCTCTAAACGCCTTTGACATTCCCGACCTGGAAGAGTTGCTTGGTCTATTCCGGACGGCAAAATACAATCCCGACATTCGGGTGATTGTGCTCACCGGCAAGGGCCGCGCTTTTAGTGTTGGGGCCGATATCAAGGCCATGGATAAGATGAGCGAAGAGGATTTTGCTAAAGCCGCCTCGCTTTATCAGGCTCTGGCCCGCGAAGCCTTATCACTGGATAAACCGATCCTTTGCGCCATAAACGGATTTGCGCTCGGCGGCGGCCTAGAAGTGGCATTGATGTGTGATCTACGCATCGCTGGCGCCTCAGCCAAATTGGGACTGCCCGACGCCTATATGGGTTTTAGTCCGACAGGCGGATTAACCTGGCTTTTGACAAAAATGGTCGGACTGAGCGTGGCCATGGATATGGCCCTGACAACTGACAAGCTGAATGCCGAAGAGTCCAAACGTGTCGGTCTGGTCAGCCGCGTCGTCAAGGACGACCAGCTTGAATCGACGGTGCGCGAACTGGCTGAGCGCATAGCCGAGTTCCCCAAGCGGGGACTGCGCAATATAAAGCGGTCTTTTTACATGGCCGCCGATGCCGATTTTCAGTCTGTCCTGACACTCGAAGAATCCTATGATAGCGACTGTTTCCGCTCGGACGAGACGCAGGCCGCCCTCAAAAACTTTATCGAATCCCGGCGTAAATAGGTGCGCCACATCCACCCAAAACTGACACTGGCTGGCACAGCTCTTATGTGCATGGCCCTTGGCTCTGTTCATGCGTTTTCGGTTCTTTTAGAGCCTATGGAACAGGCGTTCTCTATTTCACGCAAATCCTCCAGCCTGACCTATTCGCTCGCTTTAGTCTGGCTCGCCGCAGCTGTGTTATTGGGACACAGGCTTTATGCGCGGATATCGCCATTTTGGTTTGCCATGATAGTCGGGATATTGGCATCGCTGGGATGCGCTATGGCCGCGCTAAGTTCATCTGAAATCGGTGTATGGCTTAGCTACAGCCTGTTATTTGGCGCGGCCAATGGCCTTGGTTATGGCTACTCGTTGCAATTGGCCGCGCGCGCCTTTCCCAGAAGCAGCGGATTTGCAATGGGGTTTATCACAGCCGCCTATGCGCTCGGCGCCGCGAGCTTCCCGCCGTTTCTGATGATGGCTGTCAACATTGACGGATGGCAAGCGGCGATGCTGCTTCTCGCCATTTGCAACGCAGTCTTTTGCAGTTTCAGCGCGGCTTTACTCCGACGCTCAAACATCATTTATGATTCAAGCTCCAATGACGCTCCAAGCAAGTCCAAGGCCGATTTTAGGGCCAATTCTAGAGTCAATTTACGCCGGAGTGTTTTTAAACTATGGCTAATCTATTGCGGCGCGGTGACCGCGGGGCTGATGACCATTGGACATGCCGCTGCTATCGTCGAAGCCATTGGCGCTAAACAGGCCTGGATCGTCGCGGCGCCTATCATAATCGCCATAGCCAATATGTTTGGCAGCCTATCAGGCGGGATCGCCATAGATAAATTTAACGGACGGCTGACCTTGTCCGTATTAATAGCGCTTTCAGTCATAGCTTTGATGACATTGGCGGCAACGTCCGAGCTTATCATTATTCTGGCAGGCATGGCGCTTACCGGATTTACCTATGGGGGCATAATTGCCGCCTATCCCGCTTATATTTCCAAACGTTTTGGCATGACGGCCGGCGCCGCTATCTATGGACAAGTATTTACAGCTTGGGCGGTCGCCGGGCTTGTAGGCCCGTTATCAGCCGGCTTTCTTTACGACCAATCACAGAGTTATGACCTGGCATTACTTTTGGCCGCCGGTCTGGCATTCTGTTCCTTGCTTTTAATGTTATTGCAAGTTCGGCGGTGATGGATAGATCAAAAAAAATGGGCCGAACCGGCCCATTTTCGATACTCTAATATTGTAATCGCCCTAAGTAATATATCGTGTCGGGCGACGCGGCGGTAGAGACTTAGCATTGCTGCTTGAACCCCGGCGGCGGCTTGGCTGATAGGCCACATTACAGTGGGAGTCACAATAGGGCTCACCCTGTTTGTTCTTACGGCCGCAGAACCGGAAATCATCTTCCATAGGGTCGCCGATGGGCCACTTACACATATGGTCACGAATCGTCATGATCGTGGCATATTCGCCGTTTGGCAATTTCTTAGCCAGAAGTGGCGGAGGCGCAGGGGCGGCGATTGGCGCGATCGGTCTCGATAAAGGCTTTAGCGAACTTCGCTTCGCTGTGACACTGCGTTTTCGCGGCGTCGATGACTTAACAGAGGCAACCTTTTTCGGACGTGATGGCTTAGCTCGGCCCGATAGACCAAGGCGGTGAACCTTGCCGATAACCGCATTGCGAGTCACGCCGCCAAGCTCTTTAGCAATCTGGCTCGCACTTAAACCATCTGCCCATAATTTCGTCAGAACTTCTACGCGATCTTCAGTCCAAGCCATGTCTAATATCCTTTAATGAGCGCTAAAAAGCGCAGATTCCCCTGATTTACGGCAAAACCGCAACATATAGTGTGCCTTTACCCTAAAAGGACCAGCACCTTCTCTATATATCGTATATGATTTGAACGCTGCCACAAGATAAAGGATTATTTTGATGGAAAAATATCCACAAGAATCAAGATATAGTAGCTAAAATTGAAAATTTAGAGAAAAACAAGCCAAGCATTTCGTATTTAACTATAACGAAGTCCTCAGAAAATGAGCGAACTTAGCCCAATTTCTGAGTCCGCATTAATACGAATTGCTCTAGACGTCAAAACACCAGGTAATGATGGCCTTTTGCGCATGCAGTCGATTTTCAGCCTCATCAAAGACCACAGACTGCGGACCATCAATGACTTTTGCTGATACTTCTTCGCCGCGGTGCGCCGGAAGGCAGTGTAGAAACAAAGCAGACTTTGCGGCCGCTTCCATCAAGGCATCCGTAACTTCATACGGCGCGAGATCTGCCAGCCGCTGATCGCCGTTTTTATCCCCCATAGATACAAATGTATCGGCGATGACAACATCGGTTCCTTCGCAGGCCTTAAGCGGATCGGACTCAATGTCGATAGCGGCGCCAGCATTACGCGCCGCGCTGATCGACTGGCCTAATACTTCATAGCCCTTGGGCGTAGAGATGCGCAGGCGATATCCAAACTTCACCGCCGCGTTGACGAAACTAACCGCCACATTATTGCCATCGCCAACCCAGGTGAGTGTCATATCGGATAACTGGCCGCCTTTTTCTTCAAGCGTCAGTAAGTCCGCCATAATCTGGCAAGGATGATTATAATCCGTCAGGCCGTTGATAACGGGCACAGAAGAATTTTGCGCTAGCTCGACGATGGTTTGATGGGAATTGGCGCGCAGCATGATACCATCCACATACCGTGACAATACCTTGGCCGTATCTTCAACCGTTTCGCCCCGGCCAAGCTGCATGTCATTGGAGGTCGCCGTTATAGATGTCCCGCCGAGTTGGCGCATAGCCATATCAAATGAAAACCGTGTCCGGGTTGAGCTTTTTTCAAAAATCATTGCCAGAGTTTCGCCGGAAAACGGCGCGTCAACATCTGGCCGTCCCTTTGACATGTCGCTACGTGCCGCCTTACGGCGATGGGCTTCATCCAAAATCGCGCGAAGTTGGGAGGCCGGAATATCGGCAAGGGATAGGAAATGTTTCGGATGGTTCATGGCTAGTCCGCATTACTCAATTTGACAAAGAAATGGGGTGTAACGGATAGGTATTAAAAATTCTATGGTAAAATGGGCTAATCAAAACTATTGATCAAAATCACAATTACTCGGAAAAAAGAAATGTCTTTGAAATACCGTCCGGAAATTGACGGACTACGAGCTTTGGCCGTTATTCCGGTTATTCTATTTCACGCGGGGTTTAGCTTCGCGTCCGGCGGATTTGTTGGCGTCGATATATTTTTCGTAATCAGCGGTTATTTAATTTCGACAATTATATTCAAAGAAATGGCATCCGGGAAATTTTCGCTTCTAAATTTTTATGAAAGGCGCGCCAGACGCATTCTACCTGCGCTATTCTTTATTGCCTTAATTTGCCTGCCGTTCGCTTGGGTCTGGATGAACGGCGAACAATGGCGGGAATTTTCAGAAAGCCTGATTTGGACGTCATTGTTTTCTTCAAATATATTTTTCTGGCAACATAGCGATTACTTTGCCTCAGCGGCTGAGTTAAAACCCCTCCTTCATACTTGGAGCTTAGCGGTTGAAGAGCAGTTTTATCTATTTTTTCCGCTCATCGTCATGGCACTTTGGCGATTTAAAAGGTCCCTGCTGTTCACTGCTTTAGGCCTTATGGGCAGTTTAAGTTTTATCGCCTGTATTATATATGTGCCAGATTATCCCGAAGCGACATTTTTTCTCACGCCGTTTAGAATTTGGGAGCTCCTCGCAGGCGTCGGATGCGCTGTCTATATCAATAAAACCGAGACTCTTAAATCAATAAGCAGGTCAAAATTTTATGAGGCCATGTCATTAATTGGCATAGGGATGATTTTCTGCAGCATCCTGATTTTTGATAAAGATACACCTTTCCCGTCAACCGTAACGCTCATTCCGGTTATCGGTTCGGCTCTGATTATTATAGCCTCCAATCAAAACAACTGGAGCGGACGCTTACTTTCTTTAAAGCCTTTTGTGGTCATAGGACTTATCAGTTATAGTGCCTATTTATGGCACCATGTGATATTTGCTTTTACCCGTATAAAATCACCGGAAGATCCAACTTGGCAGGTAATGTTACTCTTATCTGCGTTGTCATTGGTTTTAGCATTTTTCACTTGGCAATTTGTTGAGCAGCCTTTTCGTAAGAAAAGCGGTTCAAAATCAATACCGCCATTACTTACCTCAAGAAAGGCCATATTTGCAGGATCGATAGTGGGCATGATTACGCTTTCATCTATCGGGTCGCTGCAAGCGCATCAAATCATAGAGCCCAAGCGACTTGCCAATATACGCATCTACATAACACACATGACCACGCTCACATCTAAACGAAGAGAACTTATCGGTCACAATAGATGTGAAATTACACCCGTTCACAAATGGCGGGAAAATTGGAACTGTCACGGTAGTGACGGCCTATACGCAGGCCTTAAGCCTGTTCCGATTGCCATAGTTGGCGACAGTCACGGATCTGACAAAGCCATGATGCTACGCCAAATGGGCTACTCACCCACCCAATACACAGCCGGCTATTGCAGTGCCTTTCCATCACGTATGGGGGAAGCTTGTCGCGGGTATTTTCTCTTTGCTCTGGAGCAGATTAAGAATGATGATGAGATAAAAGAAATTTGGATATCTAATCGCCTTCGAGGCCCTGAACTAACCAAACGAGCCATATTACAAAGTTTGGATTTTTGGGCAGTTGATGGAAAAACCATTGTCTATTTTTCGGCCATGCCAGAATTTCGCCGACTAAGAGAACAGGCCACTTCAATTCTTTCCGGCGCGAAATACTCCATGGTTCCAAACTGGGAACATTATGAACTATCGCGCCAACCATTCGTTTTAAATAAAATAACTGAGCTGAATGGAAAATTTGTCGATGTGAAAGATTTTATTTGTGTTGATCAACAACACTGCGAGCATAAAAGTGAAGACAACCAATTGTATTATCTAGACGAAGATCATTTAACGCCATTCGGTGCTAATATTTTTGGCCAAAAGCTAGTGGAAAAAATGCCGATTTTTTTAGAGTATAAAGACTAGAGCAATTCGCATTAAAGTGGACTCAGAAAATGGGCAAATAGAGCCCAATTTCTGTAATCATTCCAACGCGAATTGTACTAGGCCTCAAAATCATCCAAAGATTTCGCCTCTTCAAAACATTCGCGCAAAATGGCGATAGCTTCGCGGACATGATTTTCATCAATGATCAGCGGCGGAGCCATGCGCAATACATTATCCCCAGCAGAGCCTGCGAGCAGCCCTTTAGAGAGCGCATTTTTACGAACCGTTAGAGCCGTTTTCTTAAGACGCATACCGATCAACAGGCCTTTGCCGCGAATCTCGTCAACCACATCCGGGAACTCGTCCTTTAGGCCTTCAAATTGCTGCTTAAGGAAATTGGATGTTTTGACGACGTGATCCATCATGCCCTCGTCGCTCAGCAGATCAAAGGCTGCATTACCGACGGCCATAGCCATTGGATTGCCACCATATGTGGACCCGTGCGTGCCGGGCACCATGACTTTGGCTATCTCTTCGCGGGCGATACAAGCCCCAAGAGGAAATCCGCCGCCAATGCCTTTAGCCGCTGCCATAACGTCTGGATCGGCTTTGCCTTCGGCCCATTCATGGGCGAAAAGTTTACCGGTCCGGCCAGCGCCGCACTGTACTTCATCATAGATCACAAGCGTGCCATTTGCCGTGCACTGATTACGTACCTTTATGAGGAGATCAATCGGGATTGGGCGAAGACCGCCCTCACCTTGGACAGGTTCAAACAGAACGGCCGCCGTTTTATCAGACAAATGCTCTTCAAGATTGGCAAGCTCTTCAAACGGCAAATGCGTAAAGCCAGGGATAGCCGGGCCAAAGCCTTTGAGATATTTTGGGTTGCCGCCCGCATTGATGGTGCCAAATGTCCGGCCGTGAAACGCGCCCGTAAAGGTGATGATCTCGTAGCGCTCTTCATCGCCTTTGTCATAGTGATAACGACGAGCGGTTTTCATGGCGCATTCTACGGCTTCGGCGCCGGAGTTTGTGAAAAACACTTTACCAGCCCAGCATAGATGATCGCAATATTTTGTGGCCAGTTCATACTGCCCCTGAATGCGAAACATGTTGGAGAGATGCCAAACTTTTTCTGACTGCTCTTTGACAGCTTCAATAAGTTTTGGATGGCCGTGACCCAATCCGCTAACCGCGATACCGGCAATAAAGTCGAGATATTTTTCGCCAGATTCCGTGTAAAGATAAGCACCCTCACCGCGCACAAATTCCTGTGCGGGCGGCATGTAACAATCGTATAAGTTATCACCAGTGGCCATGATAAATTCCTTTTCTTAAGCCTTGAGACGCCAGCCGGATTTTAAAACCCGCAGGACAGTCATGAGTAAAACAATATTGATGAGCGCAATCAGAATAACGCCGATTTTAAGGTCGCTTTCCGCCACGCCGCTAAAGCCATAACGGAAACCATCGATCAGATAGAACAGTGGGTTGATGCGCATAATGGTTTGAAACACTTCCGGCAGTCCATGAATGGAATAAAAAGTCCCGGATAGAAATGACATAGGCAAAATGATAAACTGATTAATGACGGCAAGTTGGTCAAATTTCTCGGCCCATATACCGGAAATAATTCCGACCATCGACATCATCATTGCCGCCGACAAGCCAAAGTAAAATAGCGCCCACCACTGCACTGGCCACATAGACTGTCCCGCATAAATCGCAAACATGGACAGGCCGATGGTTGTCGCAACCGCAACCAGAACGCCGCGAGTCATCCCGCCGCAAATATATCCAATCGCCAGCTCTATATAAGACAGCGGCGGCATAAGAACATCAATGATAGATCCCATGAGCTTACCGGTCATGATGGAAGATGACGTATTGGCCGAGGCGTTATTTAATATACCCAGCATGATCAATCCGGGAATCAGAAACGCAATGAAAGAGGCTGAACCGCCGCCGCGCATCTCTGCAAAGGCCAGAACAAAAACGGTCATATATAAAAGGTTGGAAACAATCGGCGCCAGCAAAGTCTGGGGCCAGACCCGCATGAAGCGCTTCACTTCTTTAGTATAGAGCGTCCAAAGACCAAGACCATTCCACGCGCCAAACTCCCGGGCCTCAGACGGTCCAGCAGGGGCGGTCGATTTAAGTGTCGTAACCTTGCTCACAATATTTCCTAATGGGATTCCAAATGGCAATCCTTATCAATAGGGCCAGCTATCACGCCCACCCGCGCACGCCAAGAGTGAGTTTGACGGATTTAGGGGAAAATTATTGCGCGGGGTGGGATTGATTGCTTCCGCGAATGTAAATTCACTGAGACCCAATTACCCCCCACCCTAACCCTCCCCACGAGGGGGAGGGAAATAGAAAGGGTTATAAAGGTCGCGCGTCATCTCCCTCCCCTTGATGGGGAGGGATAAAGGGTGGGGTGTCTATGTTGGGGCCGGATAGTTAGGCCTCAGTATATTTGCACGCCTTAAGTAGATTCATACATCCACCCCAATTCCCTCTATACAACACTCCCAAAATATATCATTGAATGAACGCTCAACATTAGGGACGCGTGTGTCATATTTAATTTCATCCGCCATTATAGGCAGCCTCATCCTATCGCTCTTCATCGTATTGCGCTGGAGCGGTAAAATCCTCACCGGCGACATGCCAACCGGCCTGTTTGCCTTCATCGCGATCCTGTTTACGTCTGGCCTTGATGTTGGCTTGATTATGTTTCCGCTGACGGAATTTCCGATTTACGCCGCCGAAGCTAATTACGAGTTTACCAATCCGCTGGCCATGGCCTTTGGGGCTTGGGGATTTTTGGTCTGGGCGCTTTATTTTCTAACGACGTTCTATTTTTGCGTGGTCGAGCCCAAGCTAAAACTGTTTCAGATCCCGGCGGTTAAGTTCGTCAATAATATTGTCATCATTGGGACCTGTGCTTTCACGGGCTTTTTATTCCTATCGTACCTACCGGATTACATTAGCGGCATTACCGATATGCAGCGCTTTATATTGGTCGGTATTGTGGTTTTGTTCGCGGTTCTCTCCAGTACGGACGTCAGATATGTCAAAATTCTCAGCCTGTCATCGACTTGGCTTTTCTATGTTTTGATCGCAGCTATGTGGATTGCCAGCGGCATCGGCTTGTCCGGCATGACAAGCAATCTGGCGCTTTTGGCTGATTATTTCCCCAACATCCATAAATTCGCCATGCCGGTCAGTGACTATCATCAGTTTTATCTGTTTTGGTGGATGGCGTGGAGCATTATGATCGGGCAATTTGTGGCCCGTTTCGTCGGCGGGCTTAAAACATGGCAGCTTCTTTTGGCCCTACTGGTTTTGCCATCTATCCCGCTCGCCCTGTGGTTCTCGGTTCTCTACGGCTATTATGCGGGCAATATCGATATCAGCCCGATCATGAATATTTTTATGATCGTCGTCGGAATCGTCTTTGTGATTAATTCACTGGATAGCCTGACACGGCTTTATACGGACAACCTCAATATTTCGGTCAAGCGCTTTGGCTTGGCCAAGTATGTTGGCCTCAACTGGGCGGCATTGTTCGGCCTGGTCTTGCTATACCAGTTCACGCCGCTCGAAATCGAATGGGTCGGACTGATCGTCATCGGACTTTATTGCGTCGTCGCCGCTCTGACCTTTCAAAATCAAACCAAGCTAAGAGACGCCTAATGCCAAAACGAGGTATGGAACCCATAAGACGCGCGCAGCTCATAGAGGCAACATTTTTCTGCATCCATAAATATGGATTTGCGGGCACGACAATTAAACGCGTCGCGGAAAAGGCCGGTACTTCTGTGGGTCTTGTCCTGCATTATTTTGGTTCTAAAGACGGACTTCTCGAAGCGACCATGCGCAGTCTTTTAAAGAAACTTGGAACCAACCTTCAAAGCGATGACATTTCTGACGACGATCCCAAAGCGCAAATCACCGCGATCATTAATAGTAACTTTGCCGAAGATCAGGTATCGCCTGAAGCGATCACGGTCTGGCTCGCCTTTTGGGGACAGGCACTGCATACACCAAAATTATCCCGTCTTCAAAAAATCAATCTTGCCCGTCTCAGATCAAATTTAAGATATTGGTTAAGTCAACTTTTACCCAAAGAAGATGCCCGTTTTGCCGCCGATGGCCTCGCCGCTTTAATCGACGGTCTATGGCTTCGAGGTGCATTTGAAGAAACAGGTATTCAGCGGCGACACGCCCGGGATATTTGTCTGGACTACCTCAACCGGGCTCTCAAATAACCTCCAAGTCATAATCCCCCAGATTTAGTAATTGACCAGAATAGAGTTTTGATATAGATGTTTTTTATTGAATGAACGTTCAATCAATAAAAAACATAGGGGAGAGATACTATGAAATCATACAGGAAAAACCTGAAATTGTTTTTGGGCCTAACGAGCTGCCTAACCGTAACAACACTAGCACAAGCCCAAGTCTTCGAAGATGAAGTCATTGTCACAGCCCAGAAAAAAGCTGAAAATCTGCAAGACGTCGGCGTCTCGGTTTCAGCCTTTACAGGCGATCAAATGGAAGCGCTCGGCTGGGATAATTCCATGGACATTGCAGCCCAAACGCCAGGCCTGATCACCACATCCAATACGGGCGATGCGGGCAATATTGCCTTGTTTTCAATTCGCGGCGTCAGCCAACTGGATTTTGCCGAAGGGCAAGAAGCCCCAATCGCTATTTACCGTGATGAAGCCTATGTTTCTTCACCGGGCGCATCAGGCGCGCCGACATATGATATCAAGCGTATTGAAGTGCTGCGCGGACCACAAGGCACGCTTTATGGCCGTAACGCGACAGGCGGCTTAGTTCACTTTATCAGCAATAAACCAACAGAAGAATTTGAAGGATCCATCGGCGCGACGGTTGGCGACTACGGCCAATTTGGCGGAACGGGTGTTATAAGCGGGCCGCTATCTGACAACGTCCAAGGTCGTCTCGCCCTATATTACAATACGGATGACGGTTATATCACCAACCGGATTGGTAAAAACATGCGCGCCGATAATACGTTTTCGGGCCGAGCCATGCTCAATTTTGACATAGGCGATGACAGCTCATTATTACTCATTGGGCAACACACTTCTCTAGATACACGCGGCGGTGTTTTTAACTCTGTCGCTTCGTCAGCCGGCGGCGATGTTTCGGCGCGGCGCTACTGCACAACCGCAGCATCTGACCAAGCCTGCCGCGATGCATCATTTGGCCTTTACGGGGTTCAAAGTGTTGTCGATGACAATAACTCGGCCAACTTCGTCAGCTTTGATGGTATTGACGATGGCGATGGCGACATCCACGCAGGCGCTTTTGATTTTGACAGCGGTGTAGACCGAACCTCATCCAATCTGACCGCTATTTTCAAAACTGAATTTGATAATGGTATGAAACTGACGTCAGTTTCTGACTATACCACCAGTGACAAAGATTACCGCGAAGATGATGACAGCACGTCATCAGCTTATGCAACTTACGAAGCTGGTTCTGATATCGATCAGCTCTCGCAAGAATTGCGCCTTGAAAAAGAAGGAGACAGTTTTAATTGGGTTGCGGGTCTTTACTATCTTAACATCGATAACGATTTTTACGGGGCCTTCAAATTCCCGACATTTGGGACCGGTTTTGTACCGCGGTTTGAAGCGACCAATGAAACCAAGACAATCTCCGCCTTTGGTCAAGCCGATGTTAATCTATCAGATGATTTAAAGCTAACCGCCGGCCTGCGCTGGACCCAGGATGATAAAAACATCACCTATCAAATGGTCGAAGATTTCTTCCCGGCAAGCGGTCTCTTAAACGATGGCGACGCACACACTGTTTCTCGTAAAGACGATGAATTTTCCGGTAAAGTTCAACTGGATTGGCAAGCATCTGATAATCAGCTTCTCTATGCCGGTATTAGCCGAGGTGTCAAAGGCGGCGGCTTCAATACAGACTCATATGGCGGACAAGCACCGACATTAGCGGCTATCGGATTTGATCCGGAAATTTTAACCGCCTATGAAATCGGCTCCAAAAGCGACTTTGGTGATCTTCGCCTCAACGCCAGTGCCTTTTACTATGACTATGACAATTTTCAGGCCTTCTTCTTTGAAGGCACGACAAGTCTGATGCTCAATTCAAAAGCCAAATTTAAAGGCGCAGAAGTAGAAGCCGTTTACTCCCCCGGCGATGGCTGGGACGTTCTAGGCGGTATCAGTATTTTAGATACCGAGGTCAACAATGCCGCCCAAGGCGTTATAGATCAAAAAGCGCCCCTAGCGCCTAACTTCAGCGCCAATGGCATGATCCGCAAGGCCTTTGACCTTGGAAGTACCGGCGAAATTGCGGCGCAGCTTTCCGCCAATTATGTCGGCGAACAATCGTTTAACACCATCCAGTCAGAAATCACCACAGGCGGCGACTACACCATGGTCAATGGCGATTTGACCTATTCACCTGATAGCGGGAAATGGGAAATCGGCGCCTTCGTCAACAATCTGACAGACACGGAAGCCCTGACCTATACTTACGACATTGTCGGCTACACAATTCAGGTTTTTGCTCCGCCGCGTTGGGCTGGTGCGAAGTTTAAATATAACTTCTAACCACGATTGCCCTAGCCGCTTTCCGCGCCTCTAAGTTCCCCTTAGACGTAGCGGAAAGCGGTTTTATTTTTCACGCAGTTGAAAATTTAATAGAATTGTGACTTGTTGCGCAAAACTTGAATCGCTTGATATGAATGAATTTGACTACATCATTGTCGGTGCCGGATCGGCGGGCTGCATCCTTGCAAGCCGTCTGTCCGAGGACGGCTCCAAAACTGTCGCCCTGATCGAAGCGGGCGGCAGCGATAATTCTATCTTTGTTAAAATGCCGACGGCGCTGGCCATCCCCATGAATACCAAACGCTTTAATTGGGGGTTTAACAGCCAACCGGAACCGCATCTTGGCGGACGGGTTATTCCTTGCTATCGCGGCAAAGGCCTTGGCGGGTCATCCTCCATAAACGGCATGGTGTTTGTGCGCGGTAATCCTAAAGATTACGATGAATGGGAAAACCTTGGCGCAAATGGCTGGAATTACGAGACCTGCCTACCTTATTTTAAGAAACTCGAAAATTGGAATGGAATACCGAGCCAGCACCGCGGCAGCACGGGTCCTGTTGGCGTCAGCACAGGTAATGATATGAAGCTCAGCCCGCTCTATCAGGCCTTTATTGATGCAGGGGTCGAAGCTGGCTACCCCGCCTGCCCCGATTATAACGGCGCGTCCCAAGAAGGTTTTGGCCCCATGCAAATGAATGTGGATCACGGCGTCAGAGCCTCCACCGCGCGCGCCTATTTACGCCCGGCCCTCAAACGGCCTAATCTCTCAGTTTTCAAAAAGACTGTGACAGAGAAAATCATATTTGATGGCAAGACCGCCACGGGCATTACGGCCAATCAAAACGGCAAACCGCTTGAGCTTAAAGCGCGGCGAGAAGTCATTCTTTCAGCAGGCTCCATCGGCTCACCGCAGCTCTTGCAGCTCTCAGGCATTGGCCCAGAAAATGTTTTGAAAGACGCGGGTATTAACCCCTTCCATATTCTCCCGGGTGTTGGTGAAAACCTGTCAGATCACTTGGAAGTATTTTTCCAGTATCAGTGCACACAGCCGATTACCCTGAACAATAAACTCGACCCTATCAGCAAAGCTCTGATCGGCGCGCGGTGGATCCTCTTTAAAAATGGCCTTGGCGCGACCAATCATTTTGAAAGCTGCGGCTTTATTAAATCATCAGAGCAAAAGCCTTGGCCGGATATGCAATTTCATTTCCTCCCCGGCGCGATCAGCTATGACGGCAAAACAGCGTTTAAAGGCCATGGCTATCAAGTCCATGTGGGTCCCAATAAACCCTTTAGCCGGGGTCATGTGCGCGTCACATCATCCAACGTGAAAGACGCGCCGGAAATCCTGTTCAATTATTTACAAGACAAAAGAGATGTGGAGGATTGGCGCAACACTATTCGGGTCAGCCGCGGTATTTTACAACAAACCGCGCTGGCGCCTTACAGAGGCGATGAAATCCAGCCCGGCCAAGACATTGTCTCAGACGAGGCTATCGATCAATGGGTGCGCGACAACGTCGAGTCCGCCTATCATCCGTCCTGCACCAATAAAATGGGCGACGCCAAAGATGACATGGCCGTGGTCGATCCAAGTTGCCGCGTCATCGGCCTTAAGAACTTACGGGTCGTGGATAGCTCGATCTTCCCTTCCATCCCCAATGGCAATCTCAACGCGCCGACCATGATGCTGGCGGAAAAAGCCTCGGATATTATTCGGGGATGAAGGCAATATATATCCCCGTCATTACCGCCCTCGTGGCGGTAATCCATCTTCCGGCTGGCATGCTGTTAGCGACATCATGGATTACCGGGATGAACCCGGTAATGACGATGAACGTTCTTCGCCTAAAACCTGATCCGAGAGGCCATTTAAATTGCCGTCTAAAACTTTCCCCATCATCATTTTCATCATGGTTTGACCGAGCAACCAACCAAACGGACCGTATTTAACTTTATAGTCCATACTCCATGTCACTTTTGTATGCTCGGTAGTATGCCCTGCGCCGTCCGGCTGTAGGCTAATCTCGGCATAGGCTTCTTTAAGCGGCATTGGGTCGGTTTCGGACAATCTCACGCGATAACTGCGCCCGGCGTCCCACTCAATCACCTCTTCGGCCACTGAGCCGCCATCTTCAAAATGGCATCGACGTTTGGAGCCGGGGCCGACTTCGCCATCCGTCAACGCATCGACGGAGACGACGAGCGGGGCGAATTCGTCGATATTCATAAACCGCCCCAATACATCCCAAACAGCCTCGGGAGTGGCGGCAATCACAAGTGTGCGTTCATAGTGAATCATTAGATTTCTCTTTTCGTAGATGGCATGCCTCAACGGCTTTGAGCCTGTTTAGTATTGTCCTGCTGACAGCGTTATGGCAGTAGTGTGGCAGCAGGAGTGAAAAAAATGCGCCGCACAGAAAGACTGTTTCAGATTATCCAAATCCTAAGATCAACCCGGTCTCCGATCACAGGGCGAGATCTTGCCGATGAGCTTGAGATATCGCTCCGCACGCTCTATCGGGACATGGCAGAGCTGATGGCGCAGCGCATCCCAATCACCGGCGAGGCCGGCATGGGTTATGTGCTCAATGATGGCTATGACATGCCGCCCTTAATGTTGACGGCTGACGAATTGGAGGCCGCGGCATTGGGCGCGGCGTGGGTTGCATCTGAAGCCGATCCGTCGCTCGCCCGCGCGGCCAGAGATCTTGTGACAAAGCTATCGGAAGCAATCCCCAAAGAGCTCCGGCCCATTGTTTTAAACGCAAGTTCAAAACCGATAAAAACCGACGCCAAAATTTCGGAACGATTTGACAGCGCCTTGTTAAGACATGCCATACGTGAGCGATATCGCCTCCAAATAATCTATACTGATCGAGATGACACAACCACGGACCGTTTTATATGGCCGATGTTAATCGCATATTTGGACCGGAACCGTTATCTGGTGGCCTGGTGCGAAAGTAGACAAGACTATCGGCACTTCAAGACAGACCGAATTCAAGATCTTAAAGTACTTGGCGAAAAATATCCTGAGCGCCGTGCCGTCTTGATCAAAGGATGGGAAAATGTCATGGCGAAACGACATGGCTGAGCAAATGTCCTCTATCATTGAGTCAAACTGGCTAGCCGATCTCTATGATATTTCCACGAGTAACGTTTTACATGCGCTTAAACGCGTCCATAAAATGTTTTTCTAGCCGACTCTGAGAGCGATATATTCGGCTCTGAATTGTAAGCAAGCACTGCAAGCATGCGCGTTGTATGACCAATTGTTGGCGTTACCCGGTGCATGGAATTGCGTCCGCGAAATAAGACTAAAGCCCCATCATCCATAGCTAATGTATTGACAGGCACTTTTCCGTTTAGGACGTTCTCAGACAATGCATAATTCATCTCTCCTGCATCAGCATTGCGGACGTCTTTCACATATTCAAATACACCGCCATCCTCAGGCTTTTGAACCATTAAGGTTATCGCAAACGAAGAATTATCAAAATGCCATCCCAGCTCTTTGCCCTCTTCGGCGTAATGCAGATTTATGGACGACATATCATCGGCATAGGCATAGAGATTTTTCTCGCCCAGGACGGCACAAAGAAAATCTCTAAATTCCGCCGCATTATATAATAGCCGCAATACCGAATTTTCCGGAATTTGATCGTCAGTAATACAGCCTTTGGACGATATAATTTCGCGGTTGCGCGGGTGGTCATCGGCAAAGTTTGGATCATGAGGCTTGAGATAAATATTGTGATTGCTGGCGGTATAATAAGCTAAATGTTTGTGGGCTTCACCGTCTTGTTTAAGAGCCGTTACGGCCTGATCCTTCATAAATTCAGGCATGACTAACACGCCGTCAATATCGATTTTTGCTTTGCAGTTTTTTCTAAAACCATCATCCCCTAATGGATAGGTCTCAAGATCGACTATTTGATTTAACATATGATGACATTATCAATTACTGCAAAAGGTGCAAGCTGGCACGAGTGCTACAATGCGATAAATCGGCACCTATTAGACATATTCGATTATCTGAAGTAGGGCTTGTTCAAACAATAACAATAAACGAGGAAGCATGGGTCGAGATCAAATAGAAGCAACACTTGACGACTATGCCAACGCCTATTGCGCCAAAGACATTGATGCCATGATGGCCGTTTTTGCGGACGATGACAATATTTCTGTAATTGGTACTGGCGAGGATGAATTTTGTGTCGGTCACACGGAAGTCAGGCAGCTATTTGTACGAAATTTTGCAGAGGCAAGCGCTCAGCGGTTTGAATGGCAACGTATCGACACACGGGTTTTCGACGGACATGCCGTCATGTCGGTCAAACTTGTTATTCATCTGATCTATCAGGGGGACGCTTTGCAAGTTCCGATCCGGTGGACCGCTGTTGTCAGAAAGAAAAGTGATCGTTGGGTTTGGATGCATCGCCACGCCTCAAGCGCGGCATCAAACCAAGATGAAGAGGCTGCCTACCCTAAAGACCAATAACCCATCTAAAATAGGAAATTAATACTATGCGTCTATATCGCGAAGACCTTTCCCGCTCACAAATTACGGATGATCCTTATAACAGTGTTTATCCTTGTCAGACATCTTGGCTCTTGGACCGGGCTCCGCGCCGGGATAGGCGTCAAGCTCGATAACATTACGGTCCGGGTCGCGGATGAAGACGGCTTGCAGTCCCTTAAAGTTAATCTGCCCTGTTATAGGAATAGCGTTCTTCGCCAGAAAGGCTTTAGTCTCATCAAGCGATGTCACCTTATAGGAGACATGGGTAATGCCCGGATGTTTTTGGTCTTCATCCATCAAGATATTATGCCCTTCGGATACATTGCTTGGCCCCAAGAGGTTAAGCACAACGCCGGACGGGTGTTCCATAATAATAGGATGGCCTTTGTCAAAACCGGAATCACTGATAAGCTCAAAACCAAGCAATTCATAAAACGCAATCGAGCGGGTTTTGTCGCTCACTCTTATGCCTATGTGGTCTACTTTTTCTATCTCTAACATAACAGCTTAGCCATGATTGGCTCCTTTCAAATTGTTGATTGATAGGTAGCAAATGCAGTATTGATTGATAATATAGCAATTTTATGAAACACTGTTTCCTTATGACTTATAATTCAAATCTTCTTGATGGCATGACGATCTTTGTGTCTGTGGTCGATGAGGGCGGGTTTAGCGCGGCGGGGCGTAAGCTTCGTCATTCGACCTCCCATATCTCCAAAGTCATTCAATCCCTCGAAACCCGGCTGAATACGCGGCTGTTAAACCGCACAACCAGATCCATCAGCCTGACCGATGAAGGGCAAAAATATTATGAGACGGTTAGCGTCATCGTTGACATGGCCAAAGATATGACGGATGGATTGCAAGATAATAAAGTCGTGCCGTCGGGCCGGTTAAGAATTACCGCGCCCGTAAGTTTTGCCCTTGGCCATCTCGTCAATAGTCTTCCGGAATTTATGAACCTCTATCCGGACATTCAGGTCGAGTTAGAGCTCAATGACAGAAAGGTCGATATTGTCAGTCAGGGATATGATCTGGCTATTCGCATCGGTCAGCTCGACGACTCTAGCCTGATCGCGAGAAAAATCGGCGAGTCCTACGGGGTTATCATTGCCTCCCCTGACTATTGGGATTTACATGGCCGGCCATCACGTCCCAGCGACCTAACGGACCACAGATGTTTAACCTATTCCAATATGGCCAATCCAAATATCTGGCATTTTTCCAAAGGCGGAAAAGACAATATCAAAGTCAAAATCAAGCCGGTCGCGGCCTGTAATAACGCCGAGATGGAAATGGCCTTAGCGCTTGCCGGTGTCGGGGTCACCCGGCTCCCAGCCTTCGTGTGCGAAACTTACCTGAAGAACGGCCAGCTCGAACCGGTTTTAAAAGACTATCAATCCGATCCCATGGCTATTCACATTGTCTATGCCAACCGCTCCCACCTACCGGCGAAAATACGGGCCTTTGTTGATTTTATGGGAACAAATTAGGGTTGGAAAACGCTACAACAGAACGTAATCATGGTTAAGAGGCCATTAACGACTTGATGGGAGTCTAGCACTGATTCGAATCAGTGAGCTTACAATGACCATCGCCCGAAATATTTGCTTATCCATCGCAACCGCTTTGACCCTGTCCGCCTGTTCTTACGGGGGCAGTGATCGTTATGGCAGTTATGACGGCTATTCTGATTATGCTGACGCAGGGTTTTACGGCACCGCCCAAGGCGTCAACTGCGGCGCAACTGGATATGGAAATAGCGGATACGAAAATGCGGGATATGGAAATGCTCGTTATGGCGGTGGCTATGTTGATAATGCTTCTTCCTATGGTAATTCGGGCGTCCAGCTTCGCAAAACCCGTTATGGCAGCGCGGAATATTCAGACTATGGATATGGCCAATACGGCGCAACACAAGGTGGTTCTATGGGCGCAGGCTTCATGGCAGGTTGCGGCGGATATTACATGATGCCGACTTATCAAACGGCTCAGACCTCTGCGGCCATTCCAACGGTCTCGGCGGTTACAACCCCGATCGCGACAACCACGGCCACAACATGTTCTGATGGACAATATATGATGGACAACGGAAATTGCGCGATCATGATAACCGATGACGAAGTCCCGCAATACACCCCGCCAACACAATATGAGCCGCCAACCTATGTGCCGCCTGTATCCTATCCGGAAATTCCGTCAACGCCGACAGAGTATTATCAGCCGATCAGAAAGTAGGCCCAAATAAACGCTTCTGCTAGGCGCTTCTGCCGCACTTCCATTTCAAACTTTCAGGCCTAGATTTAAGGTATGGAACCTGCTGCTTATAGCTACCGGGATGACGCAAGCATTCCGGCCTTTAACGATGATAAACCGATCATCGTTTTTGATGGGCATTGTGTTCTTTGCTCTCGCTGGGCGCGCTTCGTTCTAAAGCACGATAAACAGGCTCGCTTCCGTCTTTTAACCGCGCAGTCCGAAATCGGCGAAGCTCTCTACGCTCACTACGACATCAAGACGGAAGATTATAATACGAACCTACTCGTTCAAGACGGCCATGTCCGTATCAAATCCGATGGCAGTCTAGCCATGTTTGGCATTCTGGGAATGCCTTGGTCCTTAATGCAAGTCTTGCGGATTATCCCGCGCTTCATCCGCGATTCCATCTATAGTTGGATTGCCCGCAATCGATTTAAGTGGTTTGGCCGTAAGGATGTTTGCTTCTTGCCGCCCAAAGGCTCTGAAGACCGTTTTCTCTGAGAACGGCTTATCCTACCCGGCTATCCTAGGAGACCGGATAGTTCCTCAGCGCACGCCACTAATTGTTTTCGAGACAACCCCATTCTCGCGCGCACCGCCAGAGAAAAGATCAGGCTGCTGATATGCAAGGATATCTCTCTCGGGGTTTTTCCAAGTCTCTTGGCATCTTTGGCATATTGCTGCGTAACAATATCTTCGAGTGAGAGCTCAAGCGCATTGGTAAACTGCGCGAGCATCTCGCGAATATGGTCATATTGCGTGGTCGACGGCAGCGCCGTCCCGACTAATAGACACCCCAGCGATGGGCCATCAGGGCTTGAGTAAAATTCGGCAGCTGAGCAAAGCAGATTTTGGGCTGCGTTTTCAAGGGAATCTTCACCTGAGAAGTTTGACGTAATGTGGCCATGTGCGGCAGCCGCATAACCCCCTAGGACACGCTCGAACAAGGCAAGTTTATCGCCGAACGCATTATAAAGACTGGGTTTGGACAGGCCCATAGCGCGGGCTATATCCTCGTAGCTTGAGGCCTCGAACCCGTTTTGAAGAAAGGCTTGCATAGCCTGTTGCAACACAACCGCTTCATCAAATTTCCGGGGCCGCCCAGGTTTTGATCTCTGTATTTTATTCGTCATCGTACAAAATTCTTGACAAGTGAAAAAATATTTCTATACGATACCGTATAAAAGTCAATGTCAGGAGCGTTCACAATGGGCCGTATGGGAAGAATTATCATTTCAGTGATTGTCATCTTGGGGCTCTTAGCCTTGGGCCTCAAAGGCTGTTCTACCACCCTGCGCAAAGCGGTTTTCGCCAAGGCCATGCCAGGCAGCTATTTTGCCGAGTATAGCCGAATTCATCCATCGCTCTATCAAGTGTCCGGTCAAGTCTATGCCTTTGAGAAGGAATTCGCCCGCTCTATGATTTTACGCACACCGGACGGCATCGCGGTTTTTGATACTTTCGACACAGCCCATATGATCTCGCTCAAACAAACCCTAGAGCAAGAATGGCCGCAAGAGAGCGTTCGGTGGATCGTGCTATCACATAATCACCTCGATCATATTCGCGGCTCAGACGTTTACCCCAAGGCCGAAGTGATTGGGCACAAAGATATCAATCAGCTGGTTGCCGACTGGCCCAATGTGAACTCAGATATAGCCAGCGTCACGCGAGAAATCTCAGACGATCAAACCCTAACCTTTGGCGATGTCACAGTCGAGGCGCTGTATATGCCGTTCTCCCATTCCTCGACCATATATGGCTTTCACATCCCGTCCGATAACGTCGTGTTCGCCCCAGACATGATGTTTGTTGACGCGGTGCCGCCCTTTGGGTTTCCAGACTTCTATTATCCCGGTTATATCCGCGCGCTAGACCGATTGATCGCGGTGAATGCCGAGCATTATATTCCCAGCCATATGGACCGGGGTACGCGCGCTGATTTAATTGCCTTTCGAGACATGACCGTTGAGTTTCAAGGGGTCGTCGAAGACGAATATCTCAAAATTGACCCCGAAGATTTCATACAAGGCATTGGAATGGGCGACGCCATCAAATCTGCCTATGATCGGCTTCATCCAAAATATGGGCACTTACATGGCTTTGATGCCATGTTTGTTCCGAAATTCGGACGGCACTTTGGCGGGACCTATCTGGGATATTAAACCGCAACTAAACTCCTTAAAACTTACTAAGCGAAAAATGAAGGACTTCACCCATGACAGATCACCCACCTGCATTACCCCACGGCCCTATTGAAGAAATCGTCGATGACATCTTCTGGGTTCAAGGCTCAGTCGACCTTAAGCCCGGTGTGCGCATTACCCGAAATATGGTAATCGTGCGTAGCGGCTGCGATCTCACCATTGTCTCGCCCGTTAGGCTTTCACCGGATGGAGAAGCGGCCCTGGAAAAACTAGGCAAGGTTCGCCATGTGATGAAGATTGGTTTTTATCACGGCATGGATGACGCTTATTACTTAGAGCGCTTTGGCGCCGCTTATTGGGCGCTACCGGGCGGCACAAGGCCGAAAGACCCGGCGCCTGATCAAGAGTTGAAGGCAGATTCATTACCCCTTGACGATGCAGAGCTTTTCGAGTTTCGCCATACGGTCAATAAGGAAGCGGCTTTATTGGTTCGGCGCGGCGGCGGCGTTTTAATTACATGCGACGCAGTCCAGCACTGGGCCAGCACAGATGGGTGCAGTGAAACCGCGCTCCCGGCGATCAAGCAAATTGGCTTTCGCGCGCGCCCGGCACAAATCGGCCCGCCATGGCTTGGCGGGATGACACCTGAAGGCGGCAGCTTGCAATCAGATTTCGAGAGGCTAGCAGAGCTTGAGTTCAAACACTTGATCGGGGGCCATGGCCAACCGCTAAGCGTCGGACCTAAAGAAGCTCTACAAGCGACGATGAAGGCGACTTTCTGAGCGTAAGGCTTATCCCGCTATATAAAAATAGCGCTTAAATGATTGACTCATCGGCGCCTCTGTCGGCATGGGCGGTGACGAAGCCACAGGCAAACTTCAAATCAGATATGAGAATTTTAGACCGCTGTAAATCTTAGAAATTAAAAACCGCTCTCTTAATCGGGGCGGTTTTTCTATGGACCAAATAATTGCAATCATTATAAGTTTATCAAGCCGCCCTTTACAATCGGGCGGCTTTTTTAATGGCCGAACTATACTCGCCGCCGGATCATTCAACCCCGCGCAGAACTCTATTGACAAATTAAATGTCATAACTTCTATTGAAGCGGGGGGGGAGCGGATAAGCTTGACTTATCTCACTTAAATAAACGCCTCCTGAGGGACGGCCATAAGGCCAAAATTGGGGAGCGCGCATAGAGGCGAAGCTTTTTATAAGGATGTGGTATCCTTTTAACCAGGCGGTTAAAAACCTAAACACCTACCAGAATTTCTCATCAACAACCTATCACAATGCCGCGCTCTCCGGACTCGCGGCTTTTTTGTCTTAAGGAGACATCAATGTCACATAATATTCAAAACCTGCCATCAAAGCGCCTCAAGACATGGCTTTTAGCTCTCACTTCATCGACCGTTATCACTTTGGCACTCGCCGCACCTGCCGCAGCCCAAAATAATGACACGGACGCCTATGACGGAACGGTCAATGCGGACTGCTTGATCGCAGATGTGATTACGGCGGCACCGGCGAATGGCCGCAACGGAAATGATGTCAGCGGTACAGCCCATTGTATGGGATCTTACAGTGACAACAACGCCCTCAGCGGCGCTAATAACACGCTTGGCGATTACAACCACGACAATGCGGTCAGCGGCAACAGCAACACACTCGGGAATTACACCTACCAAAACGCGGTCAGCGGCCTTAGCAACACACTCGGGAATAACAGTTACCAAAACGCAGTCAGCGGCAGGCTCAACACACTCGGGAATTTCAGCAACTATAACGCGGTCAGTGGCCTGTTAAATAGTCTTGGGGTAGACAATAAGGGTAACGCGGTCAGCGGCAGGGACAACACGCTCGGAAATGCCAGCAACCGAAACGCGATCAGCGGCTATAGCAACACACTCGGGGCTTTCAGCGACCAAAATGCGGTCAGCGGCCTTAGCAACACACTAGGAAACAACAGTGACGAGAATATAGTCAGCGGCACGTATAACACGATCGGCTTAAACGCCGATCAAAACGCTGTAAGTGGTGGCAGTAATTCATTGGGGGAAAACAGTAATAAAAATAATGTCAGCGGCGACACCAACTCGCTCGGATTAAATTCATCACAAAACATCATCAGCGGCAATAATAACAGTCTGGGTGCGGACAGTCATCAAAATGCCGTCAGTGGCGGTTTCAACTCTTTGGCACAGGACAGTTCCCATAATCATATCAGCGGTTATTATATCGCGCTCGGGAGCGATAGTGATTACAACGATGTGAGCGGTTATAAAAATACGCTCGGGGCAAATGCAAACCAGAATGTCGTTAATGGCGGTAATAATACACTGGGCACGGCCACCTACCAGAATGCTGTCAGCGGCGGCGGCAACTCTATAGGAAATTATGGCACTCACAACGGCGTCAGCGGTAGATTTAACACACTGGGAGCGAGTTCCATGGCCAACACCGTTGGCGGAACTTATAATAATGTGACAGGCACAGACAACACCGTCGCCGGTCGATATAACACATTGCTTGGAAGCGATTACAATGCGGTTAGTGGTCTTAGTAACACACTCGGCAGTTCTAGTGGAAATAACGCCGTCAGCGGCAGAAATAATTTCATTGGAGCTGGCGCGAATAATGGTGTTTCTGACAATGATGATGCGTCGGGCAATATAATCGGCGGACAATATAATGCCATAGGCGCAAGCCGCGCGGCGGGCGTAGATGGCTATCTAGGGACTGCGGATGATGTCATCACAGCCTCCGGAAATGCCGGCGAGAACAATATCATCTCTGGTCAATTTCATACATTAGGCGACGAGGTGTCGAACAATGCTGTTAGCGGCGAGGGCAATAGTCTTGACGATTATAGTTTCCACAACACCGTCAGCGGTTGGAACAATAGTCTTGGCGATTATAATGCACACAACGCCATTAGCGGTTATGGAAACACGCTGGGAAGTACAAACAGGGATAATCTTGTTAGTGGCAGCAGGCACACAATGGGCGCGAACAACTCATACAATGCTGTTAGCGGATTAGGCCACTCATCCGGAGACGGTAATGTTTTGAATGCTCTGAGCGGCCAATCCCATACATTGGGGATTAACAGTTCCCGAAACCAAGTCAGCGGCTATGTGAACACGATGGGCGAACTTGGCCTTGGCAATGACGTCAGCGGCGTTCTCAACACCATGGGAAATGATGCGCGTTCAAACGATGTCAGTGGCGGCGAAAATACAATGGGAAATACTAATCAATATAATAGTGTCAGCGGTAAGTTAAACAATCTTGGGAATGATACCTCTGTTAACGCCGTCAGTGGCCGAGTTAATTTCATCGGCAATGGCGATGGTGTGGTCGGCGGCAATAATAATGCCCGCGGGAATAATATCAGCGGTGTCGGCAATGCCATCGGCGCGACCCGGGCGGCAGGCGTCGATACAATACTCGGAACAGGGGATGACGTGTTCACCGCGTCCGGCAATGCCGGCGACGCCAATATCGTTAGCGGGCGGTATAATACACTGGCCAGTACAAGTTCGGATAATGCCGTCAACGGGCAAAACAACACGCTTGGAAGTGGCAGCAACGCAAACGCCGTCAGTGGCTATGGCAATGCCATTGGTGCTAATGCCTCGAACAATCTTTTAAGCGGTGACGACAACTCCCTTGGCTCAAATAACAATGGCAATGCCGTCAGCGGCGACAGCAATGGTCTGGGCGCGAACAGCGATAATAATATTATCGGTGGCCACGCCAATTCATTACAGGGGTTTGCTTCATCTGGCGTGAATAATGATCATAATTTAGTGACCGGTGAATATATGATATTAGGCTCCGATAATGAGCGTAATGCAGTTTCAGGTTATTACAATGTGATGGGCGACACCAATACTGATAATGCTATTAGCGGCGGACAGAATGTTCTTGGAAGCAGCAATCAATATAATGCAATTAGCGGGTATAATAATACTCTGGGTTCTAGCGCTCTTGGCAACCAGATCAGCGGACAAAACAACACCCTTAACAGCGCATCATCGGGCCAACTGAGCCGCGATAATGCAGTCAGCGGTCAATCCAACACGATCGGCCAAGCGGCTCTTTCTAATCATGTTAGCGGTGGATTTAACAGTTTAGGCCATACAAATCTGTACAATACAGTGAGCGGGAAAGCGAACACCCTTGGCAATTGGGCGACCGATAATTCTGTCGGCGGGTCCTATAATTTCATCGGCAACGCGGAGGGAATGGCGGGCGGCAATAATAATGCGCGTGCCAATATGATGAGCGGTGTCGGCAATGCATTGGGCGCGACACGCGCGGCGGGTACCGATACAAGATTGGGCACGGAGGATGACGTATTTACGGCGTCCGGTTTTACCGGCGATGCCAATATCATTGGCGGTCGATATAATACACTTGGATCCAATGCTTCCGTCAATATTGTCAGCGGACAGGATAACACGCTTGGCAATGATAGTTTTCTGAACACGGTTAGCGGCCTTGGCAATACCATCGGGACGACCAATAGCGCCAATGCAATCAGCGGCGCCTATAACACGCTAGGCGATCTAACTCATTATAACTCTGTCAGCGGCAAAGATAATACACTGGGCAATAGCAACCAACACAACACCGTTGGCGGGCGGGATAACACCCTTGGAAACACCAACCACATGAATGTGGTCAATGGATATTTCAATACGGTCGGAGATTTCAGTCTCGCGAACATAGTGAGCGGCTTTTCTAACGATCTCGGATCAAGTTCATTTGTTAATACCATTAGCGGACGAGAAAATACGCTCGGCGATAAAACAACTGATAATACGGTTAGCGGGTCCTACAATTTCATCGGCAATGGTGACGGAGTTGCGGGCGGCAATAACAATGCTCGCGCCAATAACATCAGCGGTGTCGGCAATGCGCTCGGCGCAACCCGCGCGGCTGGTACCGATACAATTCTCGGCACCGCAGATGATGTGTTCACAGTTTCCGGAAATACAGGCGACGCTAATATTATTGGCGGGCGATATAATACGCTGGGCCAGGAAAGTTCTGACAATAATGTTAGCGGCAAGGGCAACACAGTCGGAAATTCCAGCAATATGAACACCGTCAGCGGCAGTGGAAACACTATAGGCGCTGCCAGTTCAGGTAATAATATCAGCGGCTATTCCAATATTATTAGTAGCGGCGCCAGCAGCAATATGGTCGGCGGGATCAGCAATTTGCTTGGCAATGTGGGCACCGGAAATAGTGTCAGCGGCAACAACAATACGATCGACACCTATAGTCAAAATAACGCCATTAGCGGCGCTCTAAACCTAATGGGGACTCGCGGTACCAACAACATTCTTGGCGGCAATAGCAATGTTTTAGGCACTTACAATTCACACAATATCGTGAGCGGCAAAGGCAACACGCTCGGGAATACCAACCGCTACAATTCCGTGAGCGGCACTGGTAACAGCATAGACAGCTCCAGCGAAAGCAATGCGGTCTCTGGCACGGGCAATAGTCTCGGCGTGGTCAATAATGGAAATACTGTCAGCGGACAAAACAACGCGGTCGGTAATTTTGTGATGGATTCTGTCATTATGGGCGCGGGTAATGATCTATGTCAGGATAGCGATCCAGGCGTAGGCGTAACCTGCGTGGCAGGTGGCGGCGGCGGTGATAATATGACCGCCATGCATGTTCTGGGATCTGATAATAATATCAACTCGATTGGCGTCGCAGGCTCTCATGTCAAAATCCTTGGCGATAACAATACAGTCAACGGCGCGGGTTCTGGCTGGAACGTGGTTACCGGACATAATGCTACGGTTGAAGGCACTGGTAACTTTGTCGCTGGCGGCAATAGCACGTCCGGCGGCTCCGCCACTGGCAATGACAACATCGTCATCGGGGCAAGCTCATCGGTGAGCGCCAATAACGGCGTCGCCATTGGCGTGGGCACGGCGGTCACTGGTAATAACGCCACAGCCATTGGCGGGTGCTCCGACCTTGACGGGAGCGGCGGGATTGATGTGGCAACCGAATGCACCCAGGCCACGCAGGAAGGCACGATGGCAATGGGCGCAGCGGCCAGAGCCACGGGTATTGGCTCGACCGCCATCGGGGCACGCTCCGAGGCCTCCGGGCGCCTCAGCCTAGCTGTGGGCGCAACGGCTAAGGCAACGGGGTTGCGATCTATCGCTGTCGGTTTGGGTTCACAGGCTAATGCCACGAACTCGCTAGCAGTCGGCAGAAACGCCAGAGTAGGTGCGTCCCATTCTAACTCTTCAGCCTTCGGCGTTGGCGCAACGACGTCACTTGCCAATCAGATGGTGTTTGGCATGGGCAGCACGACTTATGTCATGCCGGGGATAACCTCGACATTGTCCAAAGATCGGCAAACGGGCGCAGTCTATTATGTGACATCTGATGGTAGCGGAAATCTGGCAACATCTGAGGATCCAGTACCGGTCGCAAATAACAGTGCAACGCCGGTTATTTCTGATGCCCAAGTTGAAACGACTGATGCGACCGAAGATACCGGACAAGGTAGTTCTGGTAAGATCCAAGGCGATGTTCAGGGGGCAGCCGAGCCAACAGAAGTCTCGGAAGAACTTGTCGGGACGAACTTGCAAGAAGTCCAGGCCGACACAAATCGTTCAATTCCGGCTAACCGTTACGCTAGAGACAGTGTCCTTCGAGAAACCATGAAAGCCGTCGGCGTTGATGCTGACGCCATTAATGTCAACACGCAGGAGATCGCGCGTAACTCGATCAAAATCGATCAAGCCTTTGCGCGAATTGATGCCAACGCCACGGCGATTGCCGGCAATTCATCTCGGATTTCCGATATTGAAGAAGGCATGGCTGCCATCGCCGCTCTGCCCGATATGTACCTAGCCTCGGATGATGCTTGGGCAGCTTCAGGCGGGTTTGCCGCCTACGGTGATGAGATCGGCTTTGGCGCAACGCTTGCGATCCGCGGCAATGATAATTGGTCATTCGGGGCATCTGCTGGCATGGGCGGCGACGAAGCCACAGGCAAAGTCCAGTTCCGCTATCGCGGCGCCCGTAAATAGCAGAATTAAAACTATAAACTCGATTTAAAGCCCTTATGGGGCTTTAATTTTATTCCGGTTTTTTATTAAACTGGGACAAAACCAACTTCCCTAAAACGGCAAATAATTCCGCTTGGTCGTATAGCTGGTATAGCCGACTTTTGCGCCAAGGCGCAGGCCAACACCTGTGCGGATCGGGGCTAGTGTTACGCCATTGGCGCGCTGATAATTCACCGCCATACCCGCGACCAGATAAGCACTGCCATCAACGCCGGGATAGCGGCGATAGATAAAATCGGGATTTTCCAGATCATAAACCAGCGTGAAAACTTTGGAGGCATCTGCGCCAAGATCAAAGCCGACCGTAGGGCCCTGCCAGTACACCTTGCGGGTCTCGCCGGATTTCATCCAAAGCGTACCTTTGCCGTAACGTAACCCGACACCGATAGCGCCGCTGGCCTCTTCGCCTGTAATATAGGCAACGGGACGACCACGATCTTTAAACAGGCGCTCAATGGTTGTCGCGGCGGATTCTGCGGTCACGCCTAAATGGGTGGAAATAGCGCTCGTTAGTTCATTTTCGGAGTAACCATCGCCGCCATTTTCAACAGATTGCGCGTGGCCTTTTTGAATATTCGCCTGGGTCGTCGGATTGTTTTGAGTGGTGGCGCAGCCTGCGAGCATCGCTAAAACAATAACGGAAAGGGCTGCTTTTTGAATATGTCTCATAGGGTACTCCGGTCAGACGGTGCATTGTAAGGTTTGCACGGCGTATCAAACAAGTGTCGAATTTCTCAGTTAACAATCCTTTAATATTGCTGAGCATTCGCAGCTCTTGAATCCCAAAATAGACTTCCTACCTGTTATTACCGGAGACGCCATTTGGGTCTTTGGACTAACCGGGCCGCTCATGGTGAGGGTCCATAAATACATAGAAACAACATTGCTTTTAAAGGATGTACTAATGCGAACTTATGATTTTTCCCCCCTATACCGCTCTTTCGTGGGCTTTGACCGTATGGCCAATTTGATCGACGCTGCGAGCCAGCAAGTCGATAGCGCTAACACCTATCCGCCCTATAATGTGGCGCAGATCGACGACGATAATTACAGAATAGAGCTAGCTGTCGCTGGATTTGCGGATGATGAGCTTGAAATTGAAAGCCATCAAAACGTTTTGACGGTCACGGGCCGTAAAGACAAACAGGCCGATAATGATATTGACGAGAGCCCAACGACCTATTTGCACCGCGGCATTGCCGAGCGCGGCTTTGCGCGCCGTTTCCAGCTGGCAGACCATGTTTATGTCACCGGCGCAGATATTCAGCACGGTCTTTTGATCATATCACTGAAACGTGAATTGCCGGAGGCCTTAAAACCTCGCAAAATACAAATTGGCACTCAAATTGGTAGGGAAAGTAACAGAAATTTAATCCAACAGAAACCTTCCAGAAAGCCAAAAGCTGCCTAAATAGAGTCTAGAGCGTAGATAACGTCCCCTCCCCTGGGACCATCCGCTTTGACAGCGGCGCCGTGTAACCCCCCTCCCTCGCACGGCGCCGCAATCTTTTCCCACAGACATAATTAAGAGACATCATCCAGAGACTTAATTAAGAATCAAAGAGCTCTTGTTTATCCAAGTCATATGATTGTATGGCCCCTTATGGCTCTGACAAAACCCATAAATATTCGTAGACATCTAATTCGGCTTTTAAAGATCGGTTTAGGTCTTGTTCTTCTGATCCATATTTACGCCTTGGCGCTTAGATTTGTCCCGGTCCCCGGTACGCTTTTAATGATCCAGCGCAGCCTCTCGGGACAGAGCATTCAAAAAGACTGGACACGGCTTGAAGATATGTCGCCCTTTCTGGCCTATGCAGTCATGGGCGCTGAGGATAGCCGGTTTTGCGAGCATCACGGCGTAGACTGGGAAGCGGTGGAAAAAGTTCTGGAAGAACGTGAAAAGACCGGGCGTCAGCGCGGCGGCTCTACGATCACTCAGCAGACAGCCAAAAATGTATTTTTGTGGAATGGAGGAGGCTGGATCCGAAAGCTGCCGGAAACTTGGATGTCGCTCTTTATTGACGCGTTCTGGAGCAAACGCCGCATCATGGAAGTCTATCTAAATGTGGCCGAATGGGGCGACGGCATTTTTGGGGCGGAGGCGGCGGCGCAGACCCGGTTTGGGAAATCCGCCAAAAAACTCACGGCAAAAGAAGCGGCTTTATTAGCGGCCGTTTTGCCAAGTCCGAATAAATGGCGGCTTGATCCGCCCGGCGCTTATGTGAGCAAACGCGCTAGAACCCTTAAAACTCGGGCATACGATGTCAAAATCGGGGGCTATGGCGGATGTCTGGGTTTTGAATAATTATCTTGGCCATAGGTGCAGCAAGAGCTAGACGAGCTTCATGAGAGCTAGAGTCAAAATATGCGGGTTAACTCGCGCGCAGGATGTGGAAGCGGCTATTCAGCACGGCGCTGACATGCTCGGCTTTATCGTCGAGGCCCATAGCAAACGCCGCCTGAGCGTCATCGAGGCCGCCCGCCTTGCGCTGCCCGCGAAAGGTATAGTTCCGTGCGTCGCCGTCACCGTGAACGCAAATGATGATCTCCTAACACGTATCACGGCTCAAATGCAGCCAGATTACGTACAGTGCCACGGCGATGAGCCCCCAGAGCGGCTCGCCGACATCGCCTTACGCTTTAATGTCAAAACCATCAAAGCCTTACCCGTTTCAACCCGCAATGATATTGTCGCTGCCATGGCCTATAGCGGTTTTGCTGATCTTTTATTATTTGATGCCAAGCCGCCCAAAGGGGAAACCATACGCGGCGGCCACGGCATCAGCTTTGATTGGAACATATTAAAAGGCGCGCCACTACCAAAAACCTGGATGCTCGCGGGCGGATTAACCCCGGAAAACATCACCGAATCATCCCGAAAATCGCGTGCACCCATTTTTGATGTCAGCTCAGGCGTTGAACGCGCTCCCGGCACAAAAGATCATGGAAAAATCAATCAATTAATCAACAATATTTGTCCATAACGCGCGGTAATATTACCCATAACAGCATACGTAATAGACAATCACCTACACCCGTTTTAGGGTGAAGCAGGGTAACGAACACTATTTGGTGCATATAAGGGTAGACGTGAGTTCTTGGGAAGAAGCATATGAGGCTGTTCTAGAGTCAAATGTTTTGGGCAGCTCAAAGCGCCAACATGACTTGCTCTCCCATCTTTTAGAAAAAAGTGCTGCAGGACAAAGCGAACAAATTAGCGCCTATAGTATCGCTATTGACGTTTTCGGCCGCTCTAAAGATTTTGACCCGCAAACTGACAGTATTGTCCGGGCAGAGATGTCTCGCTTACGTAAAAGCCTGAACGTTTTTAATGGCGGTGAGCATGGTTTTCAATTCGATCTTCCAAAAGGAAGTTTCAAAATTCAATTCACTCAGGAAACCGTAACATCCACCTCTAAGCCTAGGCTTAAAGCTTTCATGAGTGGAGGTGTAGCCCTTATCGTAGGTGTGTTTCTTCTGTGGACCCATTTATCCTCTCAACCAAAATCCACGGATAATTTGCAGCCCATCGACGAAACGTTCAAAATCACTTATTATATCGAAGTTGACCAAGTAAATTCTGGTGAAAGAACGAAACTCAGCATGGCAAAACTTGAAAGCCGGCTACACGCTTTGGCCGCATGGGGTCCTTTGTCATCGCCTTCAACAGACCCGAACCAAGATTATACACTCAAATTTTCAAATGATGATAAATTGCTGTGTATCCTAATATATACGAGAAGTGGCAAGCTGATTTGGTCTAAAAAATATACGATGCCGGAAGACGGGATTGATCCCATATCAGATGTATTGGTCCGTAAGGTATATATGGACGTTTTCTTTACGGTGGGGTTTTTGCCATTATATCACGCAACAAATATTGAAATTTCCGAAACAAAACAATACCTTTATAAATGCGCTTTCGCCGCCCTGACTCACACGATAGAGTTTGCGCCTAAATATTTGCAATCTTTGCCGCTCGATTGCTTGCGGCCCGAACTCACCCGTTTAGCTGAAGAAAAAAGCCTCATTCACGTCTTAAGGGCCAATATATATTCGCAAGCTCATATAGGAGGGATCAAAACCAAGGCTTCCAGTCCTCTAATCTTAGCAAAATCCGAACTGAAAAAGGCGGAAAAACTAGCCTACAAAACATTAGGCTATCACATCGTAAACACGAAAATCCTATCTTATAAACAGCCCCTTGATTTAAAAGCGCTGAATGAATCTGTCGGGGAATTACTTGAAAATTCTTCCACTAACCCGATGGCTCAATATTATGGAGCTTTTGTATATGGCTATTATTTGGGAAATTGGGAAAAGGCAACTTTATATGCGGACATGATTTCTGCACGCCAGAAGAACCGCCGTGGCTTTATACATCAAATTTACACAATGCATTTCCTAACCTTAAACGACCATGATCAAGCCTTAGAACATTATAATTTGATCGTACCCGAAATATCTAAATTTGCTGCGGCCCGTGACATCGCCTTTTCCTGTACTTTAAAGCCCGAAAGTGATCTTTCTGAGATTGGTAGCCAGGCAAAATCTCAGGGCCTCGCGACGAAAAAACAGTATATCGACTATGTGAAATTTCGTAACTTTCACGCGGCAGTTTCAGATATCTATCTAGATAAAAAAGTCCTGGAAGATTGCTCGGTTTTTGCCACAGTGATGTAGCACCGGAATGTCTAAAAGAAATGAAGTGAGTTCGTGGAAAGAAGCATATGAAACGGTTATAGCGGCGAATGTCCTTGGAACCTCAAAGCGGCAACGAGACCTACTCGCCTATCTTTTAGAGCACAACGCGCGCGAACTCAACCATCCGATCAGCGCGTATGGTATCGCCATCGACGTTTTTGGACGCCCTAAAGATTTTGACCCTCAAATTGACAGTATTGTCCGCGCTGAGATGTCTCGCTTACGTAAAAACCTGACAGTTTTTAATGGGGACGACCATGGGTTTCATATCAGTCTGCCTTTAGGAAGTTTCCATATTCAGGTCACTCAAGGTGATTCCAAAACCCATTTTAAGTCCATTATCAATAAGTTTATTATCGGTGGTATAGCCGTTGTTTTCGGCGGGCTACTTCTGTTGGTTTTTCAAACAAAGTCTAACGGAAATTTGCGGCCGATAGACGAAACTTTCAAGATTACATATTATATCGAAGTCGATGAAAAAAACGCCCGCGAAAGACTTAAGCCAGGCATGGCAAAACTTGAAAGCGAGCTACACGCTTTGGCAGAACGCGATAATTGGGCCTCTCCCTCTACACAATCGAACCAAGATTATAGGATCAAATTTTCAATCGACGACGCATTACTCTGCGCTTTAATATATACAAAAGGCGGCAAGCTCATTTGGTCAAAAAAATATACGTTAGCGGGAAAAAATACTGACCTGATATCCGACATATTAATTCGCGAAATTCACTTTGACATTTTCGATACGTTAGGTTTTTTATCTTTATATCACGCAACAAACACTGAAATTTCCGAGACCAGACAATATCTTTTCAAATGTGTATTCTTTGCCCTCACTCACACAATGAAAGATGCGCCAAAATACTTTAACAAATCGCCCCTTGAGTGTTTACGCCCTGAGCTCACCCATTTGGTGGAGGAAAAAAGCCTCATTCATCTTCGGCGCGCAAACGTCTATTCTCAAGCCCATGTGGGCGGCATAAAAATCGATGTTTCAAATCCGCTACAACTAGCGCAACACGAATTGAAAACAGCCGAAGAATTAGCGTTTAAAACACTACGTCATCACATGATGGACACGCAAATTGAAACTTATAAACGGCCTCTTGATACATCAGCGCTGAATGAATCAATTGGAGAATTGCTGGATGACTTTTCCAATAACCTGAATGCTCAATTTTATGGGGCTTATATATATGGGGTTTTTTTGGGGGACTGGAAAAAGGCAATTTTCTATGCGGACATGCTTTCTGTTGGCGTGAGCCATAAACCCAGCAATGTACATCTAATATACGCCATGCATTCTCTAATCTTAAATGACCAGGATCAAGCTTTAAAACACTACAATTTGGTTTCTCCGACAATATCCAAATTTGCCGCGTCCTATAATATTGCGTTATCCTGTCATTTGAAACCAACAGACGATCTCTCTGATACAATCAATATGGCGAAATCCCAAGATATGGAAACAAAAGAAAAATACATCGACTATGTGAAATTCAGAAACTTTCACACATCAGTTTCAGGCGTTTATCTGGATAAAAAAGTGCTGAAAGACTGTCCGGTGTTTTCCAATTGAAACCACTGAGGTTTAAACAGCGATAGCGGCTCACACTCGACTTAAGCAATAGACAAGCCCTTGCCACCCGCTTAAAGTAATGCGGGGTGTTCGATTCCAACTGGAATGTGCACAAAGGATTGTAGTGAGCTCTTGGGAAGAAGCATATGACGCTGTCTTAGCCAGTAATGTTCTTGGAACATCAAGGCGACAGCAAAACCTTCTGAAATATCTGTTAGAGAAAAATGCCCTCGGCGAAAGCGAGCAAATTAGCGCCTATGCCATAGCCATCGATATATTTGAACGGCCACAAGATTTCGATCCACAAATAGATAGTATAGTTCGCGCCGAAATGTCCCGGCTACGTAAGAATTTGAAAGTTTTTAATGGCGGCGCCAACCCTTTTGTAATTGAGCTCCCCAAAGGAGGGTTTTTAATTCACGTCAACGAAAAACTGACAGACACTCCGCACATACCCAAAAAACCACATCCCAAAAAGACAGCTAAATCTAATTTCATCCTACTCGGAGCAGCTGCCGTTTTTATTATAATGTTATTGGCCTTTACTTTCATTTCAAAAACAGGGCTTAAAAACAGTCAAGATATTTCTGATAACTGCTCGATTTATTACCCAAACGTCAAACTTGACTACGACCCTATGATAAGAAATCAAAGTGATGAACACAAACAATATGTAGAGGTCATAAAAGCGGCAATCATTCAATCCCTAGGCGTTAAACATATTTCAAGTACAGATTTGTGCCCCGAAACCGCGCAAATTTATATATTGAGTGTGTCGATGGTTGACAGAAACAATATGACGAATATTTCCTTACGCGCCAAAGAAGAACAATCAGGCTTGTTACTAGCCAGTACGTCGGTGGATATATCGAGTTCGGAAAGTGGAGCATTTGAAAAAGTCGCTCAATTGACGGACAATTTTGTCAACCCAATAGGCTTTATTGCGCAGCATGTTTTAAAATCCCAATCTCCCAATTCACCAATGAAATCGAATGTAGTATGTATTGCCGGTATGTACGATTATTGGTCGAATGATGCTGCAAATTTATTTGCCCCAACCTATTCATGCATGGAAGACCTTATAAAAAAGAAAACCGCTTCTGCGGCCCAATATATGTTGTTAGGCAAGGCTATTTTAAATGCCAATGTCGATATAGTTGAAATGCCTGATCACTGGACGGTAGAATATGCAGAAAATCATATCAAAACAGCCCAAGAATTAAGTCCAGATGATAACTTCATTTTATATTACTCTTTACACATAGAATTTACGAAAAAAAACCCAGATTTGGAAATTATGCGCCACATGGTTTTTCTACTTGAAAAGAAATACTCTTACAATTCCGAGTTCATGATGCTTATAGCGCACGTAGAAGGCTATTTTTTAGAGAACTGGGACAAAGCTCTGGTTTACGCAGAGCGGGCAAGAAACTTGAGTGGGTATCAGGATAATAGTCACTATGAAATTGAAGTGATTCACAATTCGCTTTATGGAAGTTTTACTAATATTGGCACAGAATGCTTTAATCGGTTTTCAAAACAAAATTTGACTTGGTATGCAGTCATAGATCTTATGTGTTCGATAAAATCAGGTGACTCTGAAAAAATTGAAAGCTCCGTAGCTCACTTAACTTCCTTAGGATTGACGAACAAACATCAAGCAATAGAGTTTGTTGGTAACTATCGGATCGGACAACAATTAAAAAACGATGTAATCCTAAAACTAAAGACAATAGCTGACTATTAAGGGAAGACACCATCAGAAACGCTGAAGTTTCACTACGTTGGCGGCCTTAAGAAATATCAGCCGGTACAACTAACTCGCGACTGCTCTAAATTTATCCATGCCGGAACGTTTCACAGTATGTTTGCTCAAACAAAACATATGAAAATAATTGCATACATCAATAACTCCGCATAAGCTAAGTGTCAGGAGAGACTATGCCCGAAACTTCCAGTGAATTCATCCACGCCCGAACCTGCCATATTTGTGAAGCTAATTGCGGGGTGTTGATGACCGTCAGGGACGAACAGGTGGTGTCTGTTAAAGGTAATCCCGATCATGTTTTATCCGAAGGTTTTATCTGCCCCAAAGCAACCGCCATTCCTGATCTTCAAAATGATCCGGATCGATTACGTACGCCAATGAAACGAAACGGCGAAAGCTGGGAAGAAATATCATGGGACCAAGCCTTTACCGAAATTGCGCAAAAGCTTGAGCGCGTCAAAACCGGCCCCAAAGTACCCGCAGTTTATCTTGGCAATCCCAATGCCCATAATTATTCCACGAATTTTTACATGCGCGGCTTTCTAAAATCTTGGGGCAGTAAGGGCGTCTATTCCGCCACAACCCTTGATCAAATTCCTCATATGATTGCCCAGAAATGGGTCTATGGCCATAACGCCCTTTACCCCGTGCCCGATATAGACCGCACGCAGTTAATGGTGATTGTGGGCGGCAACCCCATGGCCTCTAACGGCTCGATCTGGACCGTGCCAAATTTTAGAAACAGGGTCAAACGCCTGCAAGAACGCGGCGGCAAATTAGTCGTCATCGACCCGCGCCGCACCGAAACGGCCAAGGTCGCAGACGCGCATCATTTTGTGCGGCCCGGCACCGATACGGCTCTGTTCTTTGCGATCTTAAAATCTCTCAAAGACCAGAACCTGACCAAACCTGGGCGGCTTGAATCTATGCTGGAAAACTGGCCAGAACTTCTGACCCGTCTAGACGGCTTTAAGATGGATGATCTCACAAGCCATTGCGGCATTGATAAAGACACAATTGATGGTCTGGCTGCAGAGCTTGGCAGCGGGCAACCGGCCATTATGTATGGGCGGCTCGGCGTCTCTGTGGTGCGCTTTGGCACGCTTAATCACTACCTGATCAATATGATCAATGTCGCCACCGGCAATGTCGACCGCGAGGGCGGCGTGATGTTCCCCAACAGTTTGTTTGATCCGGTTGAGCGCAGCGGCACCGGCTCTTATGGCCGCTATCACACCCGCCTAAAAGGCTCACCCGAAGTTCTGGGTGAACTTCCAGCGGCTGAACTTGCCGCAGAGATTACCACATCTGGCGATGGTCAAATCGGCGCGCTTGTGACAATCGCGGGCAATCCCGTGCTATCTGCCCCCGGCGGGCAACATATCGGCGAAGCTCTCAAAGACCTAGAATTAATGGTCAGCCTCGACATGTATATAACCGAAACCACAATGCATGCCGATTACATCTTGCCGCCTTGCGGGCCGCTTCAGAATGATCACTACAATCTCTTCTTTGCCCCGCTGTCTATTCGCAATTACGCCGCCTATTCTCCGGCTTTATTTGATAAAAAAGACGGCAGTAAAGCTGATTGGGAAATCCTCCACGGCCTGACCTCTGCTATGAAAGAGCGCAGCGGCGACAGCTCCCTGCCCAAGATCGAACCAAAAAACATGCTGGCAGAAATCATCAAAGCCTCGCCTATTGGCGTGACCCTGGATGAAATCGCCAAGCACGAAAACGGCTATGACATGGGGCCTTTAATACCAAGACTACCGGAACGCCTCAAAACAGAGCACAGAAAAATCGAATGTATGCCCAAACCGGTCATGCCGGACTGGGACGCGTTTGAAAGCCATTTATCAGATGCAGTATCTGGCGCGCAAAATGACAATTTCCTGCTTATCGGCCGCCGTCATATCCGCTCCAATAATAGCTGGCTTCATAATAGCCGTCGCCTCATCAAAGGTAAGGATCGCTGCACCATGATGATCCATCCGGATAGCGCCGAAGCACTTGGACTATCAGACGGCGTCATGGCCAAAGTGTTCAATACGATAGGCTCGGTCGAGCTTGAAACAGAATTAACCGAAGACATGATGCCCGGCGTCATCTCTATTCCTCATGGATACGGCCACGGCAAAAAAGGCGTGAAACTATCTATCGCCAGCGAAAGACCGGGGGTGTCGTGTAACGACCTGACCGATCCAGGGATCATTGATAAGCTGTCGGGCAATGCGGTTTTGAACGGGGTTCCAGTGAGTGTTGAGCGCTTATGAATTGGTTCAAAAAATTGTTGGGAATACCAATTAGCGAGAAAAACTTAGGCCAAAACCACCTATCCGATTTTTATCAACGCAAGGCACAGCGTGAAGCATTGCTCTCTAAGCTACCATTACCGCCCAAATTGCAAATGATGCTTGATCGCGGAAAATGGCTCCATCCCGAAGAAGGGGTCATGCAGCAGGTAGCGCCTTTCATCAAAGATCCGCTTCATTTCCCGCAATCACACGACGAAATGATTCGCGAGTCCTCAATTTTATTTATGGAACACCATCAAGACGAAGATAAAAGATCCCACGAATACAAAGGCTCCAAAACAGGCCCTTATGACTTACCGTGGCAGGATGTCGAATTGGCTCTAAATATAATTATCAATCGTGAAATAGGTGATGATATCGCAATAGCCTTGGATTATCGAACAGGGCTGAGTTCCCCGCGAGTAATCGGCCAGGAGTATGCAGAAGACTATGCAGAAGGGTTTATTCGATATCATGAAATTGCGGCGACCTTCGATGATTTCGTAGAAATGTTATATGGATAAATTGCCGGATAGTGTGGAGCGGGTTTAAACACTCACTCACCCCGCTGCAGAGCGGGGCCCACGCTCAGATTAAAGTCAGAATTATTTTAAAGGATCAACAACCCAACCATTGCGTGGATCCCGCTCTTCAGCGGGATGAGCGGAGAGGAGAATAAGTATTTTTTGTTAAAATTTAGCGGCAAATGGTATGAAGATTATGCCTCAGTCAGCACCAAACTCGCACACCCCGCTGTAGAGCGGGGTCCACGCCATAGTGCCGCTCACGAAGTCTCTCATTTATTTGAATAGTAGTTGAACAGCGCATTGCTTATGGCTCACCTCATGACCCATCGATCTTATATTTACGCCGCTTTCATTCTAACCCTTGCCACAAGTACTCAAGCCTTCGCGCAAACGCCCGAACCTATCAATGATGATGAAGGCACGGGTTACATTGGCGTCACCGGCCTTGTCATGCCCGAATATCTCGGCTCCGCGGATGAGGACTTTCAAGTGCTTCCCTATTTAAGTTTTGAAGATGTCAAAGGCTTTGATTTTTTCGGCACCTCTTTAAACTATCGCCTGATTGATGAAGGTACGGGACAAGGGTTTGGCAAATGGTCGCTACGCGGCGGCCCGCAAATTTCCTATCAGCCCGGACGGGACTCAGATGATAGTCCCACCCTGACAGGATTTGACGATATTGGCGGCAGCTTACCGCTCGGGGGATATGTATTCGGAACACTGGGTCCTGTTGGCCTGCGGGTCGATGCAGGCCAAGACATTATTGGCGGCCATGACGGCTTCACCATTGATAGCTCTATCGGCACGGCCTACCGCACCAAAAACATCGGCATTCAGCCCTCTGTCACGGTCAGCTGGGCTAACAATAAATTTCACGATAGTTTTTTTGGCGTCAACGGCGCGCAAGCGGCGAGCTCTGGCCTCGGCAGCTATAATCCCGGCTCTGGTATATACGGATATTCGGTCAACGGACTGGCTTGGGTGGAGGTCAAAGAAAAATACGCTGTTGTCGCGAGCGCCTCTTATCGCTGGTTCACAGACAATGCCGCCGACAGCCCAATCCTGCGATCCATCGATGGCTCTAGGAATGGGTTTTTTGCCGGTCTTAGTTTGACGCGAAAATTTGATACTAAGGATTGGTGAGTCCTCCTAATACTCGCTCACCCCGCTGAAGAGCGGGGCCCACGCCTAGTGCAAAATCAGATTAATTTTTAAAGTACATTAACCCAAACATCGCTTGGATCCCGCTCTTCAGCGGGATGAGCGGAGGTATTCTCCTCAATCCTACTCCGCCGGGAAATACCACACGCGCCTGATGAGGCCATCTTCCAGTTCATAGACTGAAATGGACGCCTGAGCGCCTTGCGTGCCGTCTTTACGCGTGAAGGTCACGGTTTCCTTGGCCGAGACATAGACACCGTTCACGCTCCAATCTGATAGTGTGCTGCCAGATTGGGGACTGCCCGCAAAATAACGCGTCAACTCACGAACTAACGCGCTCTTATCTTCTGTGACGACTGATTGCGCCGAGCCTTCAATATTGATCCACTCAATATCGCTGTGCATCATGTCGGCCATAGCCTCCAAATCATGGGCATTGTATGCGTTGACATAAGATTGAACAACGGCTTGGTTTGGCGCGACTTCAGCTTTAACCGAACCAGCTTTGTTGCAAGCGCCCACCCCAAAAACTAACACTGCGAGCCATGCAAATTTAACGAGCCATTTTCGCATCAGAACCATTTCATCCTCCATCCATCCAAGTTTTTATTTAGGCCTGAGGGTCTCAATAAATTGAGCGTCCACCCAATAAATATCTACATTATCATTGCTTCCGGGTTTTGCTCGTCGATCAAAGAAGAGGAATTTTCCATCAGGTGATACACTCGGATAGTTTTCTGCGCTGGTGGTATTTATCTTGTCGCCCAAGTTGATAGCTGGCCCCCATGAACCATCGGCCGCTCGAAAGCTGATATAAAGGTCAGATGTGCCAAATCCACTTTCTCTTCTGCTATCCCAAATAATATAAGATTCATCAGGTGCAATGAAAGGGTGAGCATTGTAACTACCGACGGCAAACTGCTGGCCCAGTGACTTGGGTTGTTCATATTTGCCATCTATCAAACGTGAATAGCGCAGAGGCGTATCCAATTCTTTGCTATAGGTATCAAAATAATAGGTTCCGTTGGAAGCAACCGAAATCCGCATGATAGGGATGTCTTTGAATGGTGCACCGAGAGTTTTGAGATCAGACCAACCTGCGCTGGTGCGCTCCATATATTTATTTTGCAAATAGATGGTTCGCCCATCGGGAGAGATAGAGGGTTCACTCTCGCCCTGTTGGATAATAGATTCATACCATTGATCATTTTTATATTCAACGGCAACCAATTCATTGGACGACGATTTTTCATCCAGTGATCTGCGAACAAAATAAAAGGTCTTCATATCTGCTGCGGGTATGCCTTCAATTTCACGGTCTTCTTCTGTATTAACAATGCCGGGCGCAAAAATTTCAGGCGTTGAACCGGGGGACATTTGCCCAAGGTAAGGCTCTTTGATATCAGATGATTTAGGCCTGAGCGTCTCAATAATTTGTGCGTCCACCCAATAGATATCTACATTATCATTATCGAGGTCTACGCCTCTGTTAAAGAGTATGTATTTGCCATCAGGGGTGACGCTGGCATAGGCGTCCCAATTATCGGAATTGACTGTCTCGCCCATATTGATCGCAGGGCCCCATGAGCCATCATTTTGCTTAAAACTAATATAAAGATCAGAGTCCCCAAAACCTCCGTCTCGCTCACTATCCCAAATCAGGTAGCTTTCATCAGGCGCTATGAAAGGGTGAGCTGTCATTTCACCTGTGTTGACCACAGCGCTTATCGCTTTAGGCTCTTGGCGTTTGCCGTCCTTCAGCGTCGATATGCGAATTGCGTCGTGGCCTTTGCTTTTATAATTGTCAAAAACATAAGTTCCCTTGGCAGATGCCGACAGACGCATAATGCCAAAGTCCTCTCGCTCAAACATAGAGCCAAGGCCTTTGCGTTCTGACCAGCTATCGCCGATGCGGTCCTTGTAACCTTTTGCCATATGCATGCGCTTGCCATCAGGTGAAAACGTGACTTCACCCCTGCGCGGGAATTCTAGATATTTGGTCCAGATATTGTTTTCCTGCCGGAAGCCAATAACGGTGGGTTTGAAGCCTTCATCTTTTGCGTTTTGATTGCGGTTTAAGGTGAAGTAAAACTCTTTCATATCAGGCGCAAACACGCCCTCAAGCTCCCAGCCTTCTTTGGAGATGATACCCGGTGCAAACGGCTGCGCCGTCATGCCAGGCGGTGTTTGCCCAAGATAAGGTCCTTCCAAGACTGGGAATTCATCTTGAACTTGACCCGCGCAACTCACAACCAATAAAGTAAATAATAGAAGAATAGACGTTGCAAAACGTGTCATAAATTACCTTTGTGTTAGCTCGAAATTTTAAATCCGCTAAAGGGCTATTTTCCGATTTTTGTGCGCAGAGGCTTGTATAACGACAGTCGTCGTTTATCAAGAGGAAATTGTAAAATACCAAGAGTGTCACAATAATATCTGAGAGTTCCGTAATGCGGCGCAATAGACGCTAGCCATTAGACTTCAAACCCCCTAAAAGCTTGCCTTCAATCAAAAGGCTTTCCCCATGGGCAATCAAGACAACATCCCCCTCCCCGACGAGAACGGACGCTTTGGCAGTTTTGGCGGGCGTTATGTGGCCGAGACTTTGATGCCGCCGATCTTAGAGCTGGAACAAGCCTATGAAGACGCCAAAGCCGACCCGGCGTTTCAGGCAGAGTTTGAAGACTTTCTAGAACACTATGTTGGTCGTCCGAGCCCGCTTTATTTCGCGGAGCGTCTGACAGAGCACGCCAGCGAAAATAATCCAAAAAAAGGTGGAGGCGCGGCCAAGATTTATTTCAAACGCGAAGAACTCAACCACACAGGCGCTCACAAGATCAATAATTGCATGGGCCAAATCCTGCTGGCTAAACGTATGGGCAAGACCCGTATCATCGCCGAGACAGGCGCGGGGCAGCACGGCGTTGCCACGGCAACCGTCGCGGCCCGCTTTGGCCTAGAGTGCATCGTCTATATGGGCGCGGTCGATATCGTCCGTCAAAAACCTAATGTCTTTCGCATGCGTCTCCTCGGGGCGGAAGTGCGCGCCGTACATTCTGGTACTGCTACGCTTAAGGACGCCATGAATGAAGCTCTGCGCGACTGGGTCACCAATGTGGGCGACACATTTTATTGTATCGGCACGGTCGCTGGCCCGCACCCCTACCCCGCTATGGTCCGTGATTTTCAGTGCGTGATCGGACGCGAAACCAAAGAGCAAATCTTGGAGCGCGAAGGCCGCCTGCCCGACGCTATCGTGGCCTGTATTGGCGGCGGTTCCAACGCTATGGGAATATTCCATCCCTTTATTGACGATAAAGATGTGCGACTGATCGGCGTCGAAGCGGCAGGTCATGGCATTGAAACCGGCATGCACGCGGCCAGCCTAACCGGCGGCGCGCCGGGCGTGCTTCACGGCAACCGCACTTACCTGTTGCAAGATGATGAAGGCCAGATCAATGACGCGCACTCGATCAGTGCCGGTCTTGATTATCCCGGCATCGGACCAGAGCACGCTTACCTCCACGACATTGGCCGCGCCGAATATGTCTCCGCTACAGATGATGAGGCCTTAGAGGCGTTTCAGCTGTGCGGGAAGCTTGAAGGCATACTGCCCGCGCTGGAATCCAGCCACGCCATTCCGCAGACGATTAAAGTCGCGCAGGAATTAGGGTCTGATGGTCTCGTCGTGATCAATATTTCAGGCCGCGGCGATAAAGATATCTTCACCATTGCCGATGCTCTGGGTGAACATATAGGCGCGGGGACTGAGGGGTAGTTAGTTTAATAAAAATTTCTCTTTGTTAGAGTCGGTTTTTTCAACCATTACACCCCACTCGACACTCAAGCATTTTAAACGAATTATGTATTCTCCTATTGCCCCAAATCCTAAATTGAGGTCATTATTCAAATAATGTTCAAAGCCCTTCTACTATCTAGCCTATTTCACGGATTTACGCCGACAGGGTCTCACCATGCGCGCTATGAGGCGCGACTTGACTCTATTGGGATTGAGCAGGTTTTTCTGCTGCGCCCCTTTTACGACGAGAATGTCTTTACCGTTGAAGACGACCTGATACTCGCGGGCATCCTGGATTTAAAACGCCTCCCGGAAACCGGCCCTATTGATGGCTGCAAGAAGATCAATAAAGGTCTGATTTCGAGCGGCGGGTTTATGGTGTTTACCTGCGAAAAGCTTTTACCGCATCAGCCCATTTCAAAACACAAAAAGGCTTTTAAGCGGTACAGTTCTGCTTTGCTCAAAGATGGATGGCGAAGACTGCCAGAAAGCACAGAGGGCGATAGAACATTTGTTCGATCTGACGGTCTTGGCTGCGAGGCCAATCTGAACCTGCGGCTCTGGAAAGACCGCTCTATGAACGAACCCGCTCGCCCGGCTACGCAGCGTAACGCCCATCGCCAAATTGTTTTTATGGCCAAGTTTTACGACGAAGCTTGTGAACGCTATTACCCCATCGCGGAAGCCCTCGCGAGCGAGGAATAATCGGTAGGTCGCTAAAGGCAAGTTAGAACGCACAACATGACACTCGGCTTGAATCAGCTTATAAAGGTAGGGCTATGAAAACTATTATCTTAACAACATTGGCATTTTTTGTTGGGTGCTCAACTATCAATGCCGAACCGTCTCTAGAACAGCACATCGACGCACTATTCTCCACTTATACAAATAGCGAGCAACCCGGTTATGCCGTAGGTGTCATCCGTAACGGGAAGTTAATAATAGCGAAGGGATACGGCCTAGCCGATTTGGAGGCCGGCCAACCAGTCACTGCAGATACAGCGTTTAATTTGGCTTCACTCTCAAAGCAATTTACTGGTGCAGCGATCGTTCTTGAATTAGAGCGTGGGCGAATAGAGCTAGATGACCCACTAGCTGATCATTGGCCAGGCTTACCTGACTTTATGTCTGATATTGCAATCGGACATCTGGTTTATATGACCAGTGGTTTGAAAGAATATTATTCTCTACCCTCACCCAAGGGCGGCTGGGCTTCGGAAGATCAGTTCAACGTCGACGACGCCATGGGCGCGGTTTTTGCGTCCCGCGAGCTTGACTATACGCCAGGAACCCGTTGGACGTATTCTAACATCAATTATCAGCTCTTGGCAGTTTTGACTGCTCGGCTGAATAATCGGTCTTTTGGGGATCACATGAAAACGTCTGTCTTTGAGCCGTTGAACATGGAGAGAAGTTGGGTCGATGCACCCCTAGACAGGACACGACTGAACATAGCACTGTCCTACATAAGAGCTGACGACGATAGTGGGTGGCAGATTGCGCCTCGGCTATCACCTCACTTTGGAGGTAGCGGCGTATTCTCATCGATAAATGACTTAGCGAAATGGGACACTGAACTCTACGGAAACAACCGACTGGGCGTTGGTTTTTCAGAGCGCATGCTCTCGACACGTAGGTTTGATCACAAAAAAGACAATGACGCCTTTGGCTTGGTCCACGGGTCTTACGAAGGACTAGACACAATTTGGTATGAAGGTGGGGATTATGGCGTCTCCACATACATGGTTCGGATACCAGAAAGAAACGAAACCATCATTTGCTTGTCCAATTTTGGCCAAGGGCGCTGTCGCGATAAGGCGCGCGCAATTATTGATGTCTTGATTGAACTCGAATTGGATAAAGCAACCGAAAATTGAATGACCTTGGTATAAATTGGAGCGCGCGTTTGCTCTTATCAACCCAACCCGTCTCAACCCTCTATTAACCCTCCCAAGCGAAACATCCGACATCGCCGCGCCTCCCATGGTACAGACCTCCTCAATTCAGGAAAAAGTTCAAGGGGGACTTCATGAGATTATCACGTATAGCATTGGCCTTAACGGCTACATTTATGGCGGCGACGCCGGCTCTGGCCAATAGCGGAACCATCTTTGAAGGCATTGCCAATATACCTCGCCTGGATACAACAGGGCCCGTGGATGGATGCGCCAAAACCACAAAAGGCCTGATCAATAATGGTGGGTTTTTGCTATTCACCTGTGAAAAGCTTCTACCTTATCTACCAATATCAACCCATGAACCGACATTTGCGAGCTATCAAGACGTGCTAAAACGCGACGGTTGGACCCGCAACAGCAAGACCGCCAATAAAGTTAAATATGTCAAAACCGATGAATTTGGCTGCAAGGCTCACCTTGAAATGACCTTGTGGAAAGACCGCTCTATGAATGAAGGGCACAGCTCAGCGAGCGATCGCGATGCCCATCGTCAGATTGTTTTTATGGCAAAATTTTACGGCTCAGCCTGTGATCGTTATTATCCACTGGCACAAGCCATGGCGAGACAATAATTCGCGCTAGATAAGACACTAAATAAGACTGGCCTTAAGGTGCCCGCGCGCTTAAAAGCGCGCTCATGACACACCGTATTGACAGCACATTTTCTAATTTAAAAGCCAAGGACCAAGCGGCTTTTGTGGCCTATATGATGGGCGGCGATCCTGATCATGCGACCTCTATGGCGCTTATGAGCGCTATGCCCGGGGCCGGCGTCGATATTATTGAACTTGGTATTCCCTTTACCGACCCTATGGCAGATGGTCCCGTCATCGAAGACGCGGGCATTCGCGCAAGAGCGTCGGGCACAAAGCTTTCAACCGTGATTGATATGGCCCGCGAATTTCGCGCGGGCAATGATACAACGCCGATCATCGTCATGGGCTATTGCAATCCGGTTCATGCCATGGGCTATGCCGCCTTTGCCGGCGCCGCCAAAGAAGCCGGCATAGACGGCGCCATCATTGTCGACCTACCCCCAGAAGAAGACGGCGAGCTACGCGCCGCCTTTGAAAAACATGATCTTGCGCTTATTCGCCTCGCCACCCCCACAACCGATGAAGCCCGGCTTCCAAAAGTTGTCGCCGGGACAAACGGCTTTGTCTATTACGTCTCGATGACGGGCATTACAGGCGCGGCCATGTCAAAGCCCGGCGCCATCAAAGATCAGGTCAGCAAAGTCCGGGAGGCTTCCGGTCTGCCTGTGGTCGTTGGCTTTGGCGTCAAGACTCCCAAGCGCGCCAAAGAGATCGCCAAAGACGCCGATGGCGTGGTGGTCGGGACGGCCATCGTCAAAGCCCTGCATGAAGATGGATTAGATAGCGCGCTGATGCTTATCCGGTCTTTGGCGGACGCGGCGCATAGTTAGGTGGTTTTTTATTGCCCCTAATCAATGGCCCTTTTCAAGATGCTGACGTAGCAAGTCCTTACCGTAATCATTGCCATTAGGCGTTCGAACCACCGTGTGAATATGGTTGCGCGTCGCCACATCACGCGGCCCTGCATTTGGTATTCCAATAGGACCTTGATGATCAAATTCGATTAAGACCACAGGGCTGTGAACTCGGTAATAGAACACCGCCTCATCTTCGGTATCTCCAATCCAGGCAAACCAAGTCTCGTCTAAATGTTTCTTTACATCCTGCATTTTTACAGCGGCGTGTGCTTCTCGCATATTCCCGATATAAAGCTCTACCAGTTCCAATAGTTTCGATTTTTGCACTTGTGTCATCGCGGCAACTGACAACCCTTCATATTCCAGAACGATATTGTCGTTATTCGCAGATGCCCGGTTGTCGTTATGGGTTTTCTTTTTAGAAATCGTCGCTTTTTGCTGCTGCTCAACCGTAAAAGATTGCATCAATTCAAGTCCCAAAATTTGCTCGGGCTGCAAGATGATATTGCCTGTATACTTTCCTGATGTGGTATGAATAGGTTCGCCGCCCATAAACACAGGGGACATAACAACTTGATCCCCGATCACGAAATAATTTATAACCAAATGATGGCCATCAATCTGCCATCCCCACGGCTCGGTCAGCGACGGCGTTCCCATCAATGTAAAGAAATATAATTGCTCATCCAAATGCGGCGGGTTATTATTAAGTTCGCTGAGTGTCTTGTCGGTTTTCATGATATCCCGAGATTGCTTTAAGCCCTTTGCACTCAATGACGTTCTCATCAATGCAAATGCCGCGGCTCGCTGGGGCGGCGTCATAACTTTTAGGCTAATGCCTTGACGCTCATAGATACCATTGTCGACATTAGACCATTTTCGCCATTCTGCATCTTGAACGTCAAACTGCATCCCGTTCAAAGTTTCACCTTCAAACTGCGTGAGAAAATCATGCGCCGCATCAACGATCGGTTTGGTTTCAACCCCTGTTGAAGTGATTGGAAACACGCCCTCCTGAATACCATCAGATGATTCTACGCCTTTATAGGCCTTGGCAAGATTATCCGCTTCCATCTTGGCAAACATTTTTCTGACCCGTATCAAGCCAGGATCGACGGGTTTTTCAGATCCAGATTCTACCGAGATTTTTGGCTCTGTATTGGTTTCAGCGGAATCATTGCATCCTGAAAGACTAATTCCGAGCATCATTATGAAGATAGTTATTAGTCGATATAGCATTGGATTATTCCCAAGTTTTACTTATGGCCTAATTTGTCGGCCAATTTTCGCCACTATGCTTGGGTCACGGCAAAAGAACAATCCATTAAAATCAATAACTCCCCATCAACCCAATCGGCTGTCCGTCAGGGTCGTTGAAAAAGGCCATCCATTCTTCTGTGCCGTCGTCGTGAACGTGAATTTTATGAGGCGCGTGAGTGAACTCAACGCCTTTAGCTTTTAGGCCTTCGTGCATAACCCGGATATCATCGACCTTGAAATATATCACAGAATTATGCTCTGGATTACCATCACCTTCGCTTAGAAACAGGCGGGTTCCGTCACAGTCAAAAAACGACAGATTTCCAAATTGAAATAAATGCGGCAAGCCCAAAATATCCCGATACCAATTTGTTGATATTTTTACGTTGGAGACGTGCCGCGCAACTTGGCCGATTTTGCCTGAAAGGCTTACTTCCGTCATGTTTTTCTCCGTTTTGTTGAGGTTGGAATTCTTGTTAATGCCGTTCCATTTCGCCAGTTCCCGACGACTTGAAAACTCGAGTTTATCTAGCGCGTTGGCCACATGATATTTCACCGCGTCGAGGCTGACATCATGCGCCCTAGCAATCTGGGGATTGGTTAAGCCGTGCCGCACAGCTTCCACCGTGCGCCATTCAGCCGGGGTCAATATATCATCATGAGGTGGGCGCCCTCGCCCATTATTGGGGCCTTTATTATGTCTACTCATAAGCCATCCTCATAAATCCTTCTGGCATATTCCAAACATAATTACCCTACCCGCCACACATAAAATATGTTATACAATGTATCACACTTGCAAATGGATAGATAAATGGCCTCGAAAACGGTTGCCCTGAGACTGGACCCTGAAACACAAGCGCGCCTGAAAAAACTCGGCGCTTTGCGGGATCGCTCGCCGCATTACCTCATGAAAGAGGCCGTCGAAAAATATGTTTCTCAGCAAGAAGAAATCGAGGCGGAAAAACAGTTGCTACTAGATCGCTGGAACCGTTATGAGCTGACGGGAGAGATGGTCTCTCACGAAGACATGTTAGTCTATATAAACGAGCTCATTTCAAAGCCGCCTCAATGATGAAGATTATTTGGCTGCCTGAAACCAAAGAAGATTTTCGTCGATTATATGCCTTTATCTATCCTCATAATCCTGAGGCCGCAGGGAAACTCATCAAGCTAATTTTTGAGAGCAGTGAAACTATTCAGCACAACCCTTACATCGGCGTTCCTTATTGGGAATTTCCTGAATTTCGCGATTACATCGTTCGTTTTGGGTCTCGTGGATATGTTCTGAGGTACCGAATTTACAAAACTGACATTTTAATTTCCCGTATCTGGCATGGACGGGAAAATCGATAGGTGCAATACTGCCGTATTATCGCCAGTGCGCGATATAGCTAAGCTTGCCAAATCATCGAAACGCCTTTGGCCGAAACAGGCGCGCGGTTCGACTTTCCCCTGCATATTTCAAACACAGACGAGTATGCGAGTGCATTAAAGATTAGAGCAAGATGAGTAAAGTTAGCTATCAACCCAATTCTGCACTGGCACTGCCACTTGTTCCAACGCCCTTAATATGGCACGAATAAAAGAAAATGGGGATGACATGATAGCTCGAAAGTCTTTTCGGCAAATTTTAGCGATAACAGCTTGCCTTTTAGGTGTCGCGTGTAGCGGCAGTAGTGGTGAAAATCCAGTAGTTGATCCTCCTATTGTAATAGACCCAATAATACCTCCTCCTCCTCCTCCTCCTCCGCCACCACCATCAGGCAAGACGACACTTGCTGACGTAACAGTCTTTGAGTCTGGCCAAGTGCGGCCGCTCGCCATGAGCGCAGATAATAGCCAGCTCTTCGCCGTCAATACGCCGGATAATAGACTTGAGATTTATGACCTGTCCGATGATGGCCCGGTATTCAATCAATCCGTGCCTGTCGGGCTAGAGCCCGTTGCCGTCAACATAGACCCTAACGGCCTCATCTGGGTCGTGAATCATATCTCGGACAGTATCAGCCTCATTGACGCCAGCGCAGATCAAGCCGTTGTTACGCAGACCTTACTGGTCGGCGATGAGCCGCGCGATATCGTTTTTGCAGGCAATAATAGCGAGAAAGCCTTTATCACTGCCGCCCACCGCGGACAAAATGCACCTTTTGATCCGCAGCTTCAAGAGCCGGGCATTGGCCGCGCTGATATTTGGGTGTTTGATATTAATAATCTCGGCGCGCCGTCGGGCGGTACGCCGCTGGCCATCACCAATTTGTTTTCCGACATGCCGCGAGCTCTGGCTGTTTCCCCGGACAAAAACACAGTTTACGCCGCAGCCTTTCACTCGGGCAATCAGACAACTACTTTATTTGCCGATCGAAATAATGGCGGCCTTGATAAAGCACCGCCGCACGCCAATGATGACGGCATTGAAGCCCCCGAAACCGGGCTGATTGTTAAATTTAACGGAACAGACTGGATGGATTCTGGTGACCCAGTCACAGCAACAGCGCCGAAAACCTGGACGGATCGCGTGCGGTTTTCTCTGCCAGATTATGATGTCTTCGAGCTTGACGCTATGGCGCAAGCCCCCACTATTACGGCCAGGCATTCCGGTGTTGGCACGACCTTGTTCAATATGGTCACCAATCCTGCGACGGGCGTTCTTTATGTTTCCAATTCCGATGCCCGCAATGAAATCCGTTTTGAAGGCCACGGCACAAACAGCTCAACTGTTCGCGGTGATCTGGTTCGAACGCGCATCAGCCTGATCGATGAAACCGCCATCACCAGCCGAAATCTGAACAAGCATATTACCAGCTACGCCGAGGATTTAGGCACGCCGGCAGAAAACGCCCTTAGCGCCGCCCAGGTTCTGCAAATGGCGATCACCGCAAACGGGGAGCAATTATATGCCGCCGCTTTTGGTAACAATAAACTCCTGCGCTTTGATACGACCGAGCTGGAAGATGATACATTCACGCGCAACGCCGGCGATCAATTAAAGCTGACAGGGGGCGGGCCAACCGGCGTGGTATTGGATGAGATCAGAAACAAAGCCTATGTCATGACCCGTTTTGATAATGGCATTTCCACCGTTGATACGGATAGTTTTCGCGAAACCGCCCATATTCAAATGTATAATCCGGAACCTGATATTGTTGTCGATGGCAGGCCCTTTCTTTATGACGCCGAGCTTAGCTCCAGCCGGGGCGATAGCTCTTGCGCCAGCTGCCATATATTTGGCGATATGGATCATTTGGCATGGGACCTTGGTGAGCCTGAAGGCGTGGTTAAACCCAACCCGCGCGAATATGCTGTGGCCGCCGGGGCCATTCGTGAATTCCACCCCATGAAAGGCCCAATGACTACGCAATCTTTCCGCGGCCTTAAAGGTAATGGTCCGATGCATTGGCGCGGTGACCGTACCGGCACAACGGCCGACAATGACGAAACACTTGAAGAACAGGCCTTTGAAGATTTTAGCGGTGCATTTGTGGGTTTGCTCGGGCGCGGCGAAGAACTCACCGCATCCCAAATGGATATGTTTGCAAAGTTTTCTCTTGAAATCGGTTATCCGCCAAACCCGATCCGGGCCCTCGATAATAGCCTGACCGACGCCCAGGCCGATGGTCTCAATACCTATCTGAACGTCGGCTCAACAGGCGGCGGGCTTTTACTCTGTAATGATTGTCATGACCTTGACGTCAACCAGAATAACTTTGGCACTGACGGCCTTATGAGCGTCGAAGGCAATCAAATTGCCGAAGATATGAAAATTCCGCATCTACGCGCGTCTTATCAAAAGGTTGGCCGCTTTGGCAGCACCAATACCGCCGCCGATGGACAGCCCCATATGGGTGAGCAAATTCGCGGATACGGGTTTTTACATGACGGCGCCATTGATACGCTCGATACATTTTTTGGCACCGCGACTGGCGGCTCGTCAAATGGCGGAGCCGGATTTGTCTTTGATAGCCCGCAGGCCAAAGCCAATGTCATAGATTTTGTCTTTGTCATGGATTCCGAAATGGCGCCCATCATTGGCCAACAAGTCTCTTTAAGCGAAACCAATGGCACTGACGCAGAAAGTCTTGCCCGCATTGATCTACTGGCAGCCCGCGCGGCTGTAACTACGCCCAGAGCCGAGTGCGATCTTGTCGCCAAAGGCGTGATTAACGGCGAAAAACGCGGCGCGGTTATGATTGAAGACGGCACATTTGATACGGACCGAGTCGCCCAAACCGAGGTTACCCTGGATCAGCTCAAAGACTTTGCCGCCGCCCCAGGTAACGCTCTAACCTTTATGTGCGTCCCGCCCGATCAAGGTCGCCGTATTGGTATCGATAGAGATGTTGATCAAGCGCTGGATTCCGATGAAACAGATTCTGGCAGTGATCCCGCTGATCCAGAGAGCGTGCCGGAGTAGTCCAATCAAAAACCACACCTCATCCTGAGGCGCGGGCGATAGCCTGCGGGACTCGAAGGATGGTCCAGCGGAGATTAACGGTTTTATCTGGAACACCCTTCGAGTCCCGACGCTACGCGCCACCTCAGGATGAGGTTAGTTACTGCAGTCGGCATCAACTAAACTTACTTATTCTCCTCGCTTGTCCTCCCAATATTTATATGCAACAAAGTGTATATAAAATATAAGGAGAGAGCCCATGGCCGATCAGCGCGAATTTGACGTCATTGTTTACGGATCAACTGGATATACGGGGCGGCTTGTGGCTGAATATCTTAATCAGCAATATACTGGCAGCGATGTGAAATGGGCCATGGCGGGGCGTTCAGCCGACAAGATGGAAGCCGTTGCCAAGGAAATGGGTATCGCCAATCATATTCCAAAAATCGTCGCCGATAGTTCAAACCCTGAGACTTTGGCTGATATGGCCAAGCGCACCCGCGCCGTCCTGACAACCGTTGGCCCTTACCAGCTTTACGGCACCGACATGGTCGTCGCCTGCGCGCAGAACGGAACGGACTATGTCGACCTTTGCGGCGAGCCCGCCTGGATGCGCGACACGGTCAGAGACTTCCAAGCGGCGGCCGAGAAAAGCGGCGCCCGTATCGTCCACTCTTGCGGGTTTGATTCCGTGCCGTTTGATCTTGGCGTGTTTTACACACAGGTCAAAGCTCAGGAAAAATTCGGAGAAACCTGTCCGCGTATTCGTGGCCGCGTTCGTAAAATGCAGGGTAAGTTCTCCGGCGGCACAGCGGCTAGCTTTATGGAAACCATGAAACGTGCCGGACACCAACCTGAAATCCTCGGTTGGCTCAAAGACCCTTTCTCACTGACCCCAGGGTTTGAAGGCCCGAAACAGCCTCACGGCGCAAAGCCCATCCTCGAAGAGGACATTAACAGCTGGTCCGCGCCGTTTATCATGGCGTCCATCAACACTAAAAATGTCCACCGCTCCAACGCGCTTCTCGGCGGGAAATACGGCGAAGACTTTGTCTATGACGAAATGATGCTGACAGGCCCCGGCGAGCAAGGCGAGAAAATGGCCCAGGGCGTCATGCAGATGAATAATTCCATGGGCGTCAACCCGCCCAAACCCGGCGAAGGCCCAACCAAGGAAGAGCGCGAAAACGGCTTTTACGATGTGATTTTTATTGGCGACACCAAAAGCGGCAAGCGTATCATCGCCTCTGTCGCTGGCGACAAAGACCCGGGCTATGGCTCGACCTGTAAAATGATCGCCGAAAGCGCCTTGTGCCTCGCGCTTGATATTGATCGCGACTGCGTCCCGGGCGGCATCTACACCCCAGCCCCGGCCATGGGCATGACATTGATCGAGCGGCTAGAGAAAAATGCGGGGCTGACGTTCACGGTGGAGCAGGCGGGGTAATCCCTAGCAATAACCAAGACACCCCTAATCTTCAGGCGGCTGAATTTCTTCAAAACTCTCATTGGCTAAGCCTACTAATATGGCTCGTCCGGATGGGGCCACTTTGAAAATTCCGTAATCCGCATTTTCATAAGTCTCTGCCGTGCCATTTTGAAAATAGTAACGCGGAGCCCCAAAGGTGACGCCGCGCTTTCGGCGAATATAATTTATGCAAATTTCATTAGCCGCTAAATTCTTGTTTGCTGAGAGCCGGCTAAAGGTCCCGACTTTGTTTTCATCAAGGCTAAGAACAAATTGTCCTGAAGGCGGCACATCTTTTGGAATACTACCGGAAATTTCTTGCGTATATCGCAGGGCCATAAAATCCCCCATCATTAAGGCTCTTGGGTCAGCGGGACGCAAGTCCAACAACACAGTTGCGCCGTCTTGCTTGATATTTTCCAAGGTCTTGATTTGGCTTCCAAATAACCCGACAATAGCAAGGGCGCCTAAGCCTATCAATCCGAAGCGTAAGGCGCTCATGATAGGACCTCTTTTGTGCGGCGGACAAAAACCCAAACCCCTAAAAACACGGCGCCCGAGACAAAGAGAACAATCGATTTTGTCAAAAGATCAAGACTAAGATCATAGTAAAACATCGTCAGGAAATAAATTTGTAACAGAGTGCCGATGATAGCCAATGTGCGCGACCCTAAAATATAACCGATCAACATTAATAGCAGGGCTGACGCTCCGCCTAATGGAACAAAAGCCGCGCCAATGATAAGCGGAATCAAGGCTACCATGGGCGGGTTAAAGTCAGCCACCGATTTACTTCGGTTCAAATAAATAACGCTGCCGAGCAAAACCACGAGACTGATAATTCTAGCGATCCAATCATCAGAAAACCGCGAGGTGTCCGCAAGATTATCCCAGCGGTGTATGTGGACCAGCGCAACGCCTAAAATAGCTGGCGCTATCAAAAACGCCGTTCCGGCGGCTTTATATAAACGCTTTCTAACGGGACGGGTCAGCAAAACTACGCCAAGGACCGTTGAGATGACAAGAATGATACTCTCTATCATCGGTACTTTGAGGTGGTATAACTCTATGCCTATCAGGGTAATAATCGCCCCTGCTGATAAGAACTCTAAAATTCGGTCCCGCACCAGAGTTAAAACAATCAGGCTCAATACGAGCAGCAGAGCGATAATCGCGCTCACATTATCGAGCTTGTCGCCAAAGCCAAAAGCGGTCAAAAGCCCGCCCGCAACAATCATCGTGTTGAGTATGTGTTGTACATAGGGGGAATTAGTCTTGCGCCTTAAAGCTATCGATACGGCAAAAATTATGGCTCCTAAAAAACCATAGATAATTTCATCTGCCGACGAGATCAACAGTCCTATGAAAGACCCAAAAAACAAGCACCCAATTATGGCGGTCAATATACCTGCAATGGCTAAAAACAGTTCCATATACCAAGGCTGATCCCGTGCAATATCGCTGGAAAGAACATCCGAAATTCGGTTCTCTTCAAGGCCCATTTGCTCCGCAAATTCTGGCACGCCTACCCCAATTGGAAGAGGCGCTTCATCTTCCGTTGAAGCGTTTGGATTGTCCGTCCCCCTGAACCTTGCGATATAGTGACGAAAGGCGGCGACCAATCCAATTGTCAGGCCGCTTAGCCATATAAACACAAGGAAGATAATGCCGACGCTATCATCATCAAATACCTCAAAAAGTTTAAAGCCGAATTGAGCCACCAAGGTAAACAGCCCAAAACTTGCCAAGGATAATGTCGCCAGGCTAGGTTTTAAAAAATATAGATAGGCCAGCAATCCGCAACTAAGCCCAAATGCAAGACACCAAAGCCCGTTCCCTGTGTCCCAAAAGCTCTCTGTAAAACCGATAAAGACAAAGCCTATGGCGCCGAGCACCAAGAGCACGCGGAACCATTCTGCCCTTGTCCATTTCAATCGCGGAGCTAGGATTTTATCCAATAGGATAAGACCTGCAATGAACCCACCAGCAACGGCGAGATTAAGGATATTGGCCCCAAGATTATTCCCCGCCAAACGCAAGCCGGAATTTGAATAGGCCGTAATAGCAACCGTTAAAATAACCAACCAAACCGTCCAATGGGCCAGGTTCCGTGAGGCGAGCGCAAAGGGGAATGTCAATAGGGCCCAAAATACGAAAGGCGTATGTATCATTGCCGGCGTTTGGTAGACTTGACCTAATACGGCGAACATCACGCCCACAAGAACGGTCGCGCCAATGCCAAAAGCCTGCCCTGCGGGGCTATCTAATTTCGCTATCACCCACGTGGCGAGGCACGCGAGTATACCGCCGCCGACAATGGCAAATTTGGTCATGCCGGCTAAGTCATTCCAATTAAAAGCAAAGAAAAATACGATCCCCGATAATATGTGCCCCACCGCAAGCGCGAGTAAGGCGCGCACGGCCCAGCTGGCCCAAAAATCTTTGTCGCGCAAATAGGCCACGGCTTTTAAATATTGGCGACCCGGCAAAGGGCCATGTTCAACAATAAGCGGAACATCATCGAGCGACATGGTCAAGGGTTGAGTAAGCGGTTGGGTCAAAACAGGTGTCTCATAGGATATGATTAACCGCGCAGAGAACCATTAGCAAATGAGAATGTTTCCAAAATGAGCTGAGGACTAGCGCCCTACCCGCCCCCATGCTTATGATGGCGCAACAGATTATAAGGTAGACCCCATGAAAGACCGCTACGAACGCCATCGCCAAGCTTGGACAACCGACGAAATTCAAAGGCTGCATATGATGGCCAACAAAGGGATGAGCCTACGAGCGATTGCCAAAGCGCTCACGCGCTCAGAGGAATCCACCAAGAAACGCGCCAAACAAGACAAACTAACAATTCAGAAGAAGCGCTGAGTTGTTGCCGTGTTTAGCGCAGTCTAACTCATAGAACCCCCACCCTTTATCCCTCCCCACAAGGGGGAGGGAGACGAAGCTTAACCTAAACATTCAAATTTCTCCCCTCCCCTTGATGGGGAGGGTTAGGGTGGGGTGATGATCCGTTCAAAATAGTGTCCTTAATATCCAGCAAAAGCAGCCATTAGCATTCCTTCCAATTTTACAATTCTTTAAATATTGTGGATTGCAATGAAGGCGAAAGCGATAATCCACTTAAATGATGCGAAAGACGCGAATTGCTCTCTACCCTCTTCCTTTACGATACTGCGACGGAGTCTGGCCCATAATGTCTTTGAAGGCTTTGTTAAAAGGCGAGAGAGACCGGAAGCCATTATCCAGCGCTATGGTCAAGATAGGTATGTGATCATTGTCGGGATCATCAAACGTCTTCAAGATGGATTTTATCCGTGAGGCATTGAGGAATTGGTTGAAGTTCTCATATCCCAATGACTGATTGATCAGGGCGCGAAGGCGGTGGCTCGTCACCCCAAGGTCTTTTGCCAGCTGCGCGATCGTCATATTGGAATCCAAATAAATACGGTCTTCATTGATACTATTTTGAAGCGCGCTAAAGAGAGAGCGGTCTTTTGCACTCACCAAGCTTTGCGCGTTTGAAAGGGATGTCTGTTTTGGCGCATCAACCACAAACGCAGCTTTAGACCCGCGAAGAATCCAGATAGAACCGGCAAAAACGGCCGGCCATATGGTGGCTGCTTTGATCAAGTGTGCCCAATTAGGCCAGACGGCAATCAGGTAGAGATCAACGATTGCGGTTAAGATTGTAACGAGTATTAACACCCCGACGAAAGCCCACCGGGATCGTTTGCGCTCTTCTACTAAGTCTTCATTTCGCTCAGCCACAATGACCCACACCAAATGCAACATCAGGAGTATGGACCCGATGGACACTCCAATGGTTAGCCAAAATGGTGGTTGGAGTGTTAGACCAAACTGATAAGCTCGGAACCAAAAAATCGGAAAGGTGTAAATCAGGCCAAGAACAATATGCCAGATGGACAGTCTGAACTTGGTCTGAAAAACCGATAGGGCGAATAACCAAACGAAAATCAAATGCGGCACGTTTAGGAAACCACTGATGAATGCCAGACCGTTAGGCAGCGCAAGTTGCGACGAGTTAAGACTGAAAAACACCCCAATCATCGAGAGACTGGCCAGTATGAGGTAGAGCCAGCTTCGAGAGGGACGAATATCTCGAAATGCGGCGATAGCCAGGAACACCAACATGGTGATAGCCGATATTCTGATCAGAGCATCTAAGAGCAACATGTTTGAACGTCCTCCTATTTCGCTTACCGATCTGTTCCAACAAAGATGCCATAGCCTAGAACACGCGGTTCAGAAACCTCAAAAGATATCTGATAATCTAAGAGTCACGCGGGTGATTTTCCATCAATAACAAATAATCCGTCAGACTTTGCGCGATATCGACGAGACCCTCTGCCCTTATCCGGTTATTTGGAATCAAGTTTTAGCCCTATCTATTCCCGCGAAAGGAACTTTCCTATGTATTTCAAAATAATAATCAGCACGGCCGCCCTACTCGCCGCAGCGGCCTGTCAGGCTTCCTCCGCCGCTGGACCAGAAAAAGCAAATCAAAGCGAGGTTGAAATCATCTCCTGTATCCGCACGGTTGCGGCGCTGGATGAAGGCCGCTGGAATTATATGGGCACGATCGCCAAAGTCTGGGGCAAATTTAGAACCTATGAAGCCATTTCTGTTCATGCCGCCGCCGGGCCTGATATGTGGTCATACAAATCCTTTGGCGGCGATACCGAAGTCGAAGAGGCTGACGCTGAGGTTAGCTACAGTAAATTGGTCAGAACCTCCATGATCCCAATGGAAGACGGCGAACTAAAGCCAGAAGAAGCTTTCAAATATCTCTCCTGTGTTGGTCCTGATCCCGAAGGCCGATATGAAGCCCATATCGAATATAAAATGCCGATTGGCGACGGCAAATATGTCACCTCCAAAAACATGACCTGGTATAGCGAGCACGGCTCTTACTACGCTGAAGATATTTACAACGTCGAGGGTCGTCTGGCTTCGCGCCGCTCCGGCGTCAACACGCCTGCCAGTGAGTAGGTGGCAAACTAAGGTCGAGGTCACCCCACCCTAACCCTCCCCATCAAGGGGAGGGAAATAAGTGTATCGTGAAGGTTTCTCTTCGTCTCCCTCCCCTTGATGGGGAGGGATAAAGGGTGGGGTGACCTGTGATTAGCTATCAATTACTGCACCAACGGAGATCAGCCACCCTATACAGCCTGTTCCAGAATATGCCCTACTATTGAACCAGCTAATGCGATGATGATGATGGTTGTTCTTAACCAATGCCAACTGGCCCAACGGGTAAGCTCTTGAGCCAATTCGCCGTCTTTCAAGCTGTGGTCGGCAAAGCTTTTATTGGCTTTGTTAAAGTAGACGAAGAATATAATAAGCGCTGATAGGCACAGAATTGCTGTCACAAGCCATGCCAAATTTTCCCCGCGGTTTAAGGCTGCCGCCGCAATAGCTAATACCACGGCAGCTGTGGTTAGGGGCGCGAAATAGCGAAACAGGCTTGGCCCGAGTGAGCTATGAAGTCCAAAAAACTCAGCCGGCTTCATGCGCCGCCAATATGGAACGAGGATCATGGCTTCTGTTAAAAGGCTTCCCGCATAAATGCCTAAAACGAGGGTAGATAAGATATTGAGGGCATCTATCATTCAATTATTTCCTTGTATGGTTAATTATAATATACGCGTATATTTAATTGCCTTGTGAGAGTCAATCCGCTATCTATGAACGCGATAAAGGTGATTTGGCCATGAACGAGACAAAGACAAAACAGGTTGCCGCGAGGGGCCGTCCCGCGATGACGGACGCAAAAAGACAGCGTATGAGGCGCGAAATTGCAAGCATTGCAAAGCGCCTCTTTCAGGACGAAGGCTATGGCAAGATTTCCATGCGCCGTATCGCAGGCGAGGTTGGATGTTCGCCCATGACGCTCTACAAATATTACGACGCCAAAATCCATATACTTCGTACGCTCTGGGCTGATGTATTAGGTGAGCTTTTTGATCAATTAGAGGCCGTACCAGAGACTGTGTCAGCTACAGATAAAAACCAACTTCATCGTCTAGGCATGGTTTATGTCCAGTACTGGCTGGATCATACTGAGTATTACCGACTTGTATTCATGGCAGATGGCGTCACCCAGCCTGATGTCAGTCTGTTTATCGATAGTCCTGAACTTGTGCCGCGCTTCAATATATTTGCGTCGGCAATTTCGGATGTCTGCTCGAACAAATTGGAGCCCAATGCGTTGAAGGCAAAACAAGACGCATTCCTGTGCTTCTTAAATGGTATCACTCACAATCTGATTACAATCAGTGGCTACCCTTGGTCTGGCCCCGACGAGATGATCGCAATAGCCGTCAACGGCGTTACAGATTAGGGCCGTCTCAAATTCACGAGCTCTAGCTTGGCCCGCGCTTGGTTGACGGCGTTCCAAGCTTGGGGGTCGCGGGCAAGGGTTCGGACCAGCCTACCGGTAGATGTTCCTAACGCTTCCGCCGCAAGACCAACAGCCCAATCATGATGATTTAGAACATCAAACAGATGCGCGATGAAGCCTGCATAACGGCGATCTTTTTTACCGAGCTTCCAGGACCCTTCCCAAAACTCAGCTGCTTCGACAGACATGCGGAGCTCGATCGCGAGGGCCAAGCGAAGACGCTTTAAAGCTTCGGCGCGGTTACGATGCTGCGAGCGATGATCCGCGCAGTTGGCAACAACCCCGCCGGCCAGCACGGACAGCCGGACGGCAGAATCCGTTTTGTTACGGTGTTGACCACCCGGGCCAGAAGCCCGGTAATTCTCTTGACGGCACAGGCGGAGCAAAGTTTCATCGTCCAGATCGAGAAGTTCATCACGGCCGAGTGGGCTATTGGATGTGGATGGACTGGATTGCATGTTCACACAATAACAGCTTTGCACCTGTGCCTGCAAATATATTCATCAGATCACACTTCGTCTCCCCCCCAAAAAAAAATGAAAGAGGGGGGAGGATAAAGGGTGAAGTGTCTATGGCAGGTGTTAAGCTAGTTTGACTTTTTGACCCCGTGAATTTATGTCCTTAGATTAATTGGGGGCCCATTATGACAACCGAACTGATTGACAGTATTTACGAAGCTTCCTTCGTGCCTGAACTTTGGCCGAGCCTGCTCGACAAAATGGCCGATCTAACCGAAGGCAAAGGCGGGCTTCTGTTATCGGTTCGGGACCGAATTTTAAGTTGGACATCTTCTGATAGTCTCGAAGACTCAACCAGTGCTTACGTCAATGAAGGCTACTTCAAACGCTGCGGCCGGCGTGTGTGCATGTTCCAAAAAGCCCATTCTGAATTTATGACCGAAAACGACTATTGGACGGAAGAAGAGTTTGAATCCAATGAAACCTATAATGAATTTTTCCGCCCGCGCGGATTAGGCTTTTCGGCAGGCACCGGCTTTTTAATGCCAACAGGTGACGCCATGGCGCTTTTCGTTGAGCGTAATCTTGACCGGGGCGCCATGGAAAAAAACTATGTTAGTCTCCTAAATGAATTGCGCCCCCATCTGGCCCGCAGTGCATTTGTGTCCTCGCGGCTCGGACTTAAAAGCGCCACCGGTGCCAGCGAAACTCTGAGCAAATTAGGCCTGGCAACCGTACTGCTGGATTCTGTGGGCAACGTCATCGAGTCCCATAATATGTCGGACGAGTTTTCAGGCCATGTGATCTGGGGCGCCCATAACCGTTTCAGGCTCAAGGACAAACAGGCGGACACGCTTTTTAAAGAGGCTCTGGACACGCAGCATCAACACTCAGACTCCCTCGTCCGATCGTTTCCCCTGCGCGATGACAATGATCAAGCGGCCGTGGTCGCCCATATCATCCCCATTAGCCGCTCGGCCCATGACATCTTCACCAATAGCTATGCGCTTTTGGTTTTAACTCCAGTATCGTCAAAAAATGTTCCGCCGGTTGAACTGGTCCGGTCAATGTTTGATTTCACCGCCTCCGAAGCCCGGGTCGCAAGGGGTCTCACGAGCGGGCAATCCGTTGAAGAAATCGCCACAAGTGGCAACGTAGCGCTCAGCACAGTGCGAACACAGCTACGCCAAGTCATGGAAAAAACCGGCTGTACAAGGCAGGCAGAAGTGGTGGCGTTGATGGCGAATGTTAGTTTGCAGCGGTAAGTCTTCCTTTGGTCAGGTATTAGACGCTTGATGGTAGGTAGGGAATCGCCCCTGCAATATCCGTGTCATCAATTATGTGGAAGTTGCTGGTACTACCGGCCCGCCGCGATTGCCCGTAAGGCCCATAGGCTGGATCCTGCGTAAATCTATCAAGCGCGGTTCTTGAAGGAAATTGTAGCAAAGCAACCAGTGTGCTATCTTTGTCTTCGCCTTCAAGAGTTTCTATGTTTCCACTGCGGGACAAATATTTCCCGCCGTGCTTTTCAACTAATTTGTGTACATTGGCAGCATAGGCAGGAACCCAGCTATCGTCTGTAACTTTGATATCAGCGATTAAAAATACACTCATTTATTCTCTCCTAGTAAACAATAGGTCGAACCATCATGGCATCGAAATTGCGCATCAAATGCTGTCAGATGTCCGCACCCGCATCTAGTTACGAAACTGAACTGACTAGTTCAGTATTTGAACTAGTACGGCGGAGAGGATCGACCTATGGTTCCAATTAAGATATGAAGGAGAGTAATTTGGGACAAGCTGGATACAAACAATTCTGTCCGGTGGCCATGGCTTCCGAAATTGTTTGCACACGTTGGACGATGGTGTTGATGCGCGAGCTTGTGGCGGGAACCACGCGCTTCAATGATTTACGTCGAGGTTTACCAAAAATGTCCCCGGCGTTATTATCGACTCGGCTTAAGGAACTTGAACTTGCGGGTGTGGTCGAACGACGGCCCCTGAGGGCCGAGAAAAGTGTATTCGAATACCATCTTACAGATGCCGGAAAAGATTTACGTTCTGTCGTTGAGGCACTTGGAAATTGGGGACAAAAATGGGTTGAGTCCTCCGTGTCACTTAAGAATTTGGACCCATCGCTTCTCATGTGGGATATGCGGCGCAATCTAAACCCCTCGCCCTTTCCTAAAAGACGCTCAGTCGTTCAATTTATATATTCCGACCTTCCTTCTACAAAAAATAGCTGGTGGCTGGTGATCGAACCTGATGGCATGGTGGACCTTTGCTGGTCCAACCCAGGATTTGATGTGGACCTCTATGTGACGACCGATTTGCGAACCATGACGTCGATTTGGATGGGGCTCAGTACGGTTGCGAGCGATAGAGACAAAATAGAGCTGATAGGATCGCGTGAAATCGCTGCTGATATGCAAACTTGGCTAGGTCTCAGCCCCTTTGCAAAACAAAAGAAATTGGTGAGTTAAGTTGTATCTCTGTCAGCATGGCTAAAAAACCCTCAAGAAGAGCACTCTTAAAAGCGGATATCATATCCTAAACCTCACAATCCCACCTAACCTCCTCGGCCCCGATAAACCTAGCGAGGCGCGCCAGTTCGGCGCCGAGCTTCCCTGCCCTTACCTCTGTCCATTTGGTTTTGGGCGCCAGCCAGATTTGATGCACGATCAATACGCCTTTTTTGCGCTCTGCCTTTAGCTCGACGCGACCAATGAATTTATCGCCTTCAAGCATGGGATAGACATAATAACCCCAGCGCCTTTTGGCGGCCGGGACGAAAATCTCGATTTTAAAGTCCATGCCAAACAGGCGCTTGAGACGGACGCGATCGCGAATGGCCGGGTCGAACGGATTGATCACGCGCAGGCGGGAGGTGGGCGCGTTTAGACCCGCGAGACGCTCTTCGATGTCCGAGGCAGCCAAGGCCTCTGTCCATGTCCCGTCATGGCCCTCTATATCCACTTCGATACAGTCTGATTGTTCTGCCCAGTCCTTCACCTCGGCACGAGATGTGGCATCCCAGAACTTTTGAATATCGGCCTGAGTGCCAAAGCTCATCCGGTCAAGCGCGCCGCGGCATAACCAATCAATCTGCTCAGCCTCCGTCGGGCATTGCTCAAGCTTCTCCGCGGGGATAACTCTTTGCGTGAGGTCGTAGAACTTGATGAAGTTTTCGCGGCGCGACGTGGTCAGCTCTCCGCAATACCACATGTAATCCAGGGCCTTTTTGTGGGGCGGACGCTGCCACATTTCCTTTTTGCCTTCGATTTTAGTATCAAAAGCGCGAGTGCAGAGCGGGCCTTCTTTTTCGATCCGGTCTTTAATGGCCTGATGGGCTGCCGGGCTCAGATCAGACCCCGAATACCATGATCCGGTGATCTTGTTTTTCATGCGCGGAAATTGACGTTTCCACATGGGATAAAAATCCATGGGAATGAGCGAGGCGTCATGGGTGAAATGCTCGAACAAAGCCCGCTCATCCGCCAGTAATTTCCACAACATCGGTTCACGATAATTTTGATTACGCGACCACAGAATATGATGATGGGCCCGCGTCACATTGCGAATCGTATCAAGCTGCACAAACCCAAGGTCTTTAATAATCTGCAATAAATCCAGCGGCCCGGTCGGCGTCGGCCCTAGACCTTGCGAGCTAAGCCATAACCGCCGCGCGTCTCTGTTTTTGATCTTTAATCGCATGGTCGAGTATGGTCTATTTAATTTTGTATAAACCGCTAACCGTAGAGGGTAAGGTCGCTTCACCAGAATGAATTTTTTCTGCGATGACGATTATACTCTTGGTTATCCCGTCATTCGGCCAAATGTCTTGCACTTGATGCAATACCTTCAAGCCATCGTCTATTCTGTTATTCATAATCAATGCCAGGGCATAATTTCCTCTAACACCTAAATCAGTTTGATATTTATTCTGACCTTCTTCCAGTGTTTCCAACGCCTCCTCGAAATAACCCAATTCCATAGCCTCTAAAGCATATTCGTTGAGAACATCCTTGTTTTCGACTTGTTGATGAAAAGCGCGCTTAAATGATTGATAGGCATTTTCATGATCGCCAAGTGCTTGGTAGGCTTTACCTTTAAAAAACATTGATACCCAATGGTCTGGAACTAGAACTAGAACTTCGTCGTATAACTTTATAGCTTGTTCGAGTTTCTTTTTTTTGGCTTTCTTGTGTTTCTTATCAGATATAAAAATATATGGCTCCATTAATTCATGGGCCTTATTTAGCTTGGCATTTAGGTCATCGGCTTCTTCTTGTGTAATATCAGAAGATTGGGTCGTCGGTGAACTGAAAGCAGAGCTCGGCTGCAATAAAATGACCAAGCCTACTATCACGATAAAAAGTATGTTCTTCATTTCTAGCCTCCGGCGCCTCATCCGTAGGCATGGTTTAGATATAACCTATCATCACTATTCGTCGCAATCGAAATTCACATTGCCGTCAATCTTCAACCCGCAAAACTACCGGCACATGGCACAAACCTTATTCCCTGCTGGGTCCCGTAGATAAGCCAGATATAGTCTCATGCCATTGCCTTCACGCCAGCCCGGCGGGTCTTCAATGGCGGTTCCGCCCGCCTCAAGCCCCGCTTTGTGAAAAGCATCCGCTTCCTCTGGGGTCGCGGCCGCAAAGCCGATCGTACTGCCATTGGCCGCGCTGGCGGGCTGTCCGTCTATGGGCTTGGATAACATGAATATGCCGCCGCCATGCATATACATCGCCCGGCCTTTGGGATCGACCATGGCCGAGCGCGCCCCTAAGGCGCCGAGCGCTGCGTCGTAAAATGTCTTTGAGGCCTGGATATCGTCGGCGCCGAGCATGACATGGCTAAACATAATAGTCTCCGTTCTTGGGTGGTTTGGTCATTAGGTTATCGTTAGGTGCCTAATGCGCAAGGTTTATTTATCTATTTCGCCATAGACACCCCACCCTTTATCCCTCCCCATCAAGGGGAGGGAGATGAGGCACGACCTGTATTCCTATTCCGTCTCTCTAGTAGATGAAGTATGGCCTACCATATCATGCCCCCTCCCCCTTGTGGGGAGGGATAAAGGGTGGGGGTCACGCTGCTTAATACAGTCCCTCCCCTTCTTTTATTGAATGAAAAACGTTAGGGTGGGGGGATGACCCGCTCTAAATTCACGCCGCTCGCCAAGACCCTGCGCCGCAATATGACCAAAGCGGAACGGAAACTCTGGCGGGATTTAAAACACTTAAAGAAAAGCGGATTTCATTTCCGGCGGCAGGCCCCGATAGGAAATTACATCGTTGATTTTGTCTGCCACTCGCACAAATTAATCGTCGAACTTGACGGAGGCCATCATGCGGAAAACCAACAAAGAGATAAAGATTTTGAACGGCAAGCCTGGCTTGAGAGCCAAGGTTATCGTGTTCTGCGGTTTTGGAATGATGTCGTCTCTGAGTCTAATGACGGCGTGATCAGGTATATCGAGGCGGTTCTACGCGACCCTACCATAGACACCCCACCCCGGATGATGCGTAATCTCTGTTTCCTATCCGTCACTTTAGCGGAAAAAAAGACGAAGTTTGACCGACCATTTCAAATTTTCCTCCCCTCCCCTTGATGGGGAGGGTGAGGGTGGGGTGACACTCTGTGGAAAAAAATAAAATTATTTCCCAAACTTTCCAAGGATTACCGATTGAGATACGTCTTACAGGATATATGAATAAAAAAGACACAGATGAAAGCCCCGATGAGGTTTTGGCCACGCGGGCGGCATCGGGCGACGGAGCGGCTTTTGGCGCGCTGCTGGAGCGCCATTATGATCGGGTCTTTCGCATTGCTTATAGTGTTTTGAACAATCAAGCCGAAGCCGAGGATGTGACCCAGGAAATATGGGCCGCCCTGCCCGCCAAGATCAGGCATTGGCGGGGCGAGGCCAAATTAACCAGCTGGCTCCACCGAATAGCGCTTAACGCGGCCAAAGACTCCCTGCGCCGCTCGGCGACCCGCGCGCGCGCCGTCAAAGGTTATGTGGAAATTGAAACTCTATCACGGGGCGAGATCGCCGATACACAGACCCGACTGTCCTGGCTGCAATCCGCCCTTGAAACCCTGTCCGATGACCTGCGCGCCACGGCCGCTCTGACACTGGGGGAGGAGATGAATTTTGCCCAGGCGGGAGAAGTTCTCGGGATCGCTGAAGGCACTGTGGCGTGGCGAATGAGCGAGATTAGAAAACGGCTAAAAACATTGGCCTTAAAAGATAACGGCCAAGGAAAGGAGGCGCTGGTATGAGTGACGATGAATTAGAAAGACTGGCAGCAGAAATGCAAAATATTAAACCCTCTATATCCGCCAAGCAGCGCGCCATGAACGCCGCGATGACGGCCTTTGATGCGGAATTTGCGCTTGAACAGGCAAATGATACGAAAGAAATTTCGACCCCTGCCCAAGGATCGGTCGCCGCCCCGCGTCCTACAGGTCAGAACACACGTACTGAACGTGTGAAGATCCCAAGGAGCGGTATCATGTCAAAGTTCAAGAATAGTTTTTCCTTTAATCCCAAAGCAACAATGATGCTGGGAAGCTGCGCGGCGGCGCTCATGTTCGCCTTGGTTATTATGCCCGGTGCAAATTACCTACCTGTTGTGGACAAGACGGATTCAAAGTTTATGGAAGTTTCTGAAGCTCTTAGTTCTGATGGGAGCAATGAAGTCGGTAACGATGAGATCATCGTAACGGGCAGCAGAGTAGGAAGAAGTGACTTAGACTCTGCTGCCCCGCAGACCGTCGTTTCGGAGACTGAATCTGGTACAATCGCGGCTATAAAAGACGGCGTAATGAAATCTGACTCAGACGCTCAGAAATTAGCGAATGCCCAAAGAGAGGCAGATTTCCGAAAAAAACGTGATCAGCAAGTATTTAATACAGGTATCACGGTGACACCCCCTCCAGCTCCGAAAATTGAACGAAGCGCGCCTTTGCAAGAGACGGGCTTTGACCTTGGCTATTCAGAGCCCACCTCCCGTGATCGATTTGAAAATTACGAATCCAATACGGTGACCTCCGTCAAGGCAACACCTGTCTCCACATTCTCCATCGACGTCGACACCGCCTCTTATTCATACTTCCGTTCGTCAATCAACCGCGGGCAATTACCAGCGCCGAGCAGTATACGTCTTGAGGAAATGATCAATTATTTCCCCTATGACTACGCCGCGCCGACCTCTGCTGATGAGCCGTTCAAAGCGAATGTGACGGTAACGCCAACCCCGTGGAATGCTGATACGAAATTAATGCATATCGGTATTAAGGGCTATGTGCCGTCGTTTGATGAGAGACCGCACAGCAATATTGTCCTGTTGATCGACACATCTGGGTCCATGAACCAGGCCAATAAATTGCCGCTGCTGATCAATAGTTTTAAACTGCTACTGGGTACGCTGGACGAAGACGACACGGTCTCTATCGTGACCTATGCGGGCAGCGCCGGGACTGTGCTGGAGCCCACACCGGCCAGCAACAAACTTAAAATTAAAGCGGCTCTGAACCAGCTAAGATCCGGCGGATCGACGGCGGGCGCGGCGGGGTTAGAGTTGGCCTATATGAAGGCCCAGGAGAGCTTTGATGAAGACGGGATCAACCGGGTTATCCTGGCCACAGATGGCGATTTCAATGTCGGATTTTCTTCGCCTGCTGAGATGAAAACCTTCATCTCGAAGAAACGCAAGACGGGCATTTTCTTATCGGTTCTAGGGTTTGGCAACGGAAATTATAATGACCACCTGATGCAATCTTTGGCCCAAAATGGAAATGGTGTCGCCGCCTATATCGACAGTCTGGCCGAAGCCAACAAGGTGCTGGCCGATGAAGCGGGCAGCGCGCTGATCACCATCGCCAAAGATGTGAAAATACAGGTCGAGTTTAATCCGGCGACGATCTCGGAGTACCGCTTAATCGGTTATGAAACCCGCGCCCTCAAAAGAGAAGATTTTAACAATGATAAGATCGATGCGGGCGAGATCAATTCAGGTCATAGCGTGACAGCGATCTATGAGTTGACGCCTTATGGATCTGCCGCTCAAATGGTGGATGATCTGCGCTATGCCGATGATGCTATAGAGTATGCGTCGAACGATTCCGAAGAATTTGCCTTTGTCAAAATCCGTCACAAATTGCCCAACTCTGATACCAGCACGCTCCAGACTTTTCCGGTTGGCCCTGACCAAGAGCAGCGCCTAAAACGCGCCAGTGATGATATGCGCTTTGCCACAGCCGTAGCTGCCGTCGGACAAAAGCTACGCGGCGATACACAGCTCGACGACTATAATTTTCAAGACGCTATCAAGCTGGCCTCAGGCGCACGCGGAGACGATGAAAATGGCTACCGCGCCGAATTTATCCAGCTCGTTCGATTGGTGGATGGGTTGGGGGAATAGTGGTGTTTTGTTATTAGTTGAGTAGACTTTCTGAAGCTATTCGATGTGAGATCACCATTTCACCCCACCCTAACCCTCCCCATCAAGGGGAGGAAAGTTATTATGTTTACCAAAAGTTTCTCACGTCGTCTCCCTCCCCTTGATGGGGAGGGATAAAGGGTGGGGTGAGCCCTGATTTGGTACAAAAAACACGCTAAACCAACTTGAATTAGTAGTCCGGCGTCTCAGGCCCGTTCAAAAGCTTCCCGTCATATTTCGGCAGATCATCATTTATGTCTAGCCACGGAAGCTTGCTTTGATAATTGACGTGAAAGGTCGGTTTACATTCTTCAGGGTTTTCAAGAGATGCTGCGTAAAGATGCATACCTCCGGCATAGTGTTCCGCCTCAAATCCCATGGGAGAACCGCACGTCTCGCAAAAGTGCCGCCTGACTCCTTTGGAGCTTTCAAAGGTCTTTGGCGTGTCCCCGAGCCATTTAAAATTTTCAAGCGGCACACCAAGCCAAGCCACATAAGGCGCGGCGCAATTACGGCGGCAATCATCGCAATGACAATAACATGACCACGTTATATCGCCGCTAAATTCCCATCGCGTCTTTTTGCAAAGACAATGTCCTTTACGTGTCATATCTGTCTTTCCGAGTAGTCATAGGATTCGGGTAAAGCGAGGATGAGGAAACATCAAGAGCTTCTATGATGACGTCAGGGTGTTTTGCACATGGCGCATCTTCGCGCCTCGACATAACCACTGGCCTCACATAAACATCCGAACTGGATGTTGACGATTAACAAACGGCTCCATACTTAGAAATCCAGACAATCGAAAGGACAATGTTTTGACGGATTATCTTGTATATGATGTGTTCACGGATCAAGCGTTTGGCGGCAATCAATTAGCGATTTTCCCGGATGCGAGCGCGCTGCCAGAAGACAGGCTTCAAAAAATAGCCGCGGAGTTTAATTTCTCGGAAGTGACATTTGTATATCCTCCTGACAATTCCGATCATACAGCCAAAGTTCGTATATTCACACCAACAACCGAAGTCGATTTTGCCGGCCATCCGACAATCGGGACGATCATTGCTCTGTCAAATCTTGGCCAGGCATCGCCCATGGTTTTAGAGCTGGGTGTCGGGCCTTTGCATTGTACCTGTGATGACAACGGCGCCGCCTTTACCACCGACGTGCCTTTGCAAATATTTTCCCATCCAGACGCCAGCCTTGTCGCAAGGGCGCTTGGGTTACCGGATAGCGCCATTCGCACCGACACACACGAGCCAGTTCAAGCCAGCCTGGGACTGCCTTTTGTGATCGCCGAACTTGATAGCCGCGCGTCTCTTGCCGACTGCCGCCCGAAAACAGATATCTTTCGCGAAGGCGCTGCGCGTTATCCGACTGGGCTCGATTTTGCGATCTTTGCCTATATCCGCGACGGCTGGAAAATCACCTCGCGCATGTTCGCGCCGCTTGACAATATTCCTGAAGATCCTGCCACAGGCAGCGCCTCGGCGACCCTGGCAGCCTTGCTCACGGATATTTTGGACGCCCCGCAATCCTTATCCTTTTCACAAGGCGATGATATGGGACGTCCGTCGAAAATTCAGGCGACCACCACTCAAAACCCGGTCAGTGTAACGTTAGCCGGAAACGCCGTGCAGACCATGGTTGGGCGATTGATTTTGTAATGATAACAATGCGATTGCCTTGTTCAATCGCGGGAGTTTTTTATCAACTAACGCCGCGCAGTGTTTCGTAGCAACTTATACAAAACCAATTTCTTCCATCAGATGTCATGCCTACACATCCGAGGGTAAGATCGCATTCGCATAATTCGCAGCGGTCTTCCTCCCAACCTTTTCCTATAAATGTAAGAACGTTCGAGTCGTAAGCTTGGCCTATAAATTCAACCAACGCGCCATCTCCTCTAAGAAGGGCATCTCTTTTTACCCACTCACGTTTCTTAAATGTTTCACGCTTTACTAATTGTAGAAGATACTCAAAGTCTTCCTTAGTGACACCGTCTCCAAACACGGTCTTCATGATTTTACACAGAATAAAGGCCCTTTATTCTGACGGTTTATATTCTGATGCGGCTTTCAATGACTCGGGCGTCGGAAACCACTTTTTCTTGCGCATACGAATAGGTAAGCACGTAACAAGAACGGCGAGAAGGCCCGGAAGATATAAAACGAAGGCGGGGAATTTTCCGGGCGGTAAATATCGATAAACCAAATAACCTCCGACTAGACCTACAATTATACTGATTAGAAAAGCTTTGATCGTGGAGCGCATTAATTGCTTAAACCGTTGGTGGTCTCGCGCTAAATCCTGCTCATTAGGTGTATCGTTCATTGGACTCCCCTCCATATTCTTCATATTGCTTAGCAAGCACGTGTCATTTTTACAATATTCGAATTGGAACTCATTACTACGCGTGATCTCAACATATTATTAGAGACGTTGAGTCGTCCATATGTAAACCACCATAGCCCCATAAAAAACCGGCCTGGCGGTTCAAGACGCCGGGCCGGTCAGGGCAATTTGCATTAAGTGGGGGCGCAAATTGCGGAAGGAAGTCCCTTCTCCGGGGAGAAGAAGGGACGGGGGAAACTATTTAAGCCGCTTACTTATTTTGGGCAAATAATGTTCTAAGGCCAGCTTGATTAGCTTGGGCTGGAGCATAGTCTGGACGCAATTCGAGCGCTTTATCACAAGCTTCGGCAGCAGCCGCTGTTTCGTGAAGAGCGCCGTGCGCCGCGCATAAATTTGAATACGCTATAGCTTCGCGTTTTGAGCTAAGACCTTTATCGATAGCCTTGTTAGAATAAGCAACGCTGCGGTTATAATCGCCTTTTTTGAACGCCTTGGCGCCAGCTTTCACATAGTAATCAGTCGAAGTTTCGACCTTCCACTGTGAAAATATTGACGGGTTGTCACCAGCCATTGCAGGGGTTGCGGCGAGTGTTGTGGTCATCATGGCTGCGGCGCTTAGAGCGAGAAGTGTTGTACGAATTGTCATGGCAAATACCTTTTCTTTTTTTGATGAACAACATATAGGAACGATCAAAAACGAATACTATTGACAATAACGGCATAGAGTTTATACAAATATGAATGAACAACTGGTCAGACTATCCAATATTCCTTGCTGTTGCCGAATCAGGCAGCCTCACCGCCGCAGGTAAGAAGCTCCATATGAGCCAACCCACCGTTGGACGGCGCATTCGCGCCCTTGAAGAGCATTTCGGCACGCCTTTATTAAAAAAAGAGAACGGGAAAATGGTTCCGACCACATTTGGTCACGGCGTTTTGGATCATATTACCCGTATGCAAGAAGAAGCTTCGGCCATTGACCGCTCCTCGGCATCACTGGAGCATTCACTCTCTGGCGTGGTTAGAATTTCGGCGACCGAGGGTATAGGAACAGCCTGGCTCCCAGGCGTGCTTCAAGTCTTTCGAGACAGTCACCCTAACATTACATTTGATATCGGGATTGGATTTCGGGAATTTAATCTGGCCCAGCGCGAAGCCGATATCGCCCTGCGATGGCAATCCCCCGGTGAACAAAATAGCCTGATTGCCAAAAAAGTCGCCGATGTCACCTTCGGTCTTTTTGCATCGCCAAATTATATCCAGCGCCGGGGCTCTCCGTCATCTCTCGAAGATCTCACCGGGCATGACGCTGTCATTGCCATGGTCAAAGAGGAAATGCCGCTTTGGATACATGATGAGAATAAAAATCCGTTATTCATGCCGGAAAATGTCACCTTCCGGACGAATAATATCTGGGCCTATGATAATGCCCTCGTCGCGGGTTACGGGATTGGCGCCCTGCCGCTGTGCTCCTGCGGCATGCTCGGGAACACGGATAATCTTCTTCGAGTTCTGCCGAATGTCAGCCAGCAAGAAGCGCTCTATCTGGTCGCCCATGAAGACCTGCGCCGCTCTACCCGTATTCGGGCTGTCTATGACTTTATCGCCGATGCCATGAAAAAAGACGCCGCATTTTTCCTCAATGGCGGCGAGTCAATTTTCGAAAACCCCGATGCCAATCTACATTGCGGCATCGACCACGAAGACAATCCTAAACACAAACATGTGCTGACGGCGGGGTAGGTCTTTAGGAATCACAAATTCAGAGCGGTTTCAAATTTTTTGCACGACCAGATGACCTGAGTGTCATACCGCCGGATTGGACATAAATATTTGCTTGCCCCACTCTTCGTACCACTCAAGAGAAGAACCGTGAACGATCAAGACATAGTCATTGCTCCCAGCAACATGGTAGCCTTGTAGAATTTCAGGGGTCTCCAGGATTAACGCATCAAAGGCGTCATAGACTGCAAGACTTTCGTCCCCAAAAGATAACGTCACGATCAGGCGGACGCCTAAAGACTCTGGCCGCACAAGGCTGACATCCCGAATGATGACGTCATTGTCTCGCAATATTTTCAGGCGTCGGCGGACAGCAGATGCTGATAGGCCTATATCTTTACCAATATCAGCATGAGTGACCTGATTGTCCTTTTGAACAATTCGTAAAATAGCCCGATCAAATCCATCTAAAGTCATATTTCATCCGTATTTGCGTTTTTCGCCATTTAAGTAATAATTTTATACGATATTCGCATCTATGGATACGAAAATAGGCGAGAACAGGTATGAAGTAAATGATATTGAACGGCACCAACCAATATGGAGCCCCCATGCTAATCCGCCATAACATCATTAAACTCAGTCTGTTTTTCATTTTCTTGAGTAGCTTGTTTGCCGCTTGTGACTCTATTGCTCAACCCGCTAAATCCATACAACAAAGTGGACTGGACAGTATTTTAGCCGAAACAAGTAACTATACACCTGGGGCAATTCTATTGGTATCAAGCCCCAAGCAGCGATATTTCAAGGCGGCCGGACTGGCCGAAAAGAACACTAATATTGCCATGCCAAAAGATGCCAGCCTACGCGTCGGCAGTGTGACGAAGACTTTTGTCTCGGCGCTCACCATGATGACAGTCAATGATGGGCAGGTTGATCTGGATGCCCCGATTGATGTTTACATAGATCAGGCCGTACTGGATAAACTTCCCAAAGGCCTTAACCCGACAGTCCGGCAATTACTTAATCACTCCTCCGGAATACCAGATTACTATAGCGTTCGGTTCTATAAAAAAGATTGGAAAGATCGTGGTCCCTTAACAACGGATCTTGTCCTTAATGCCATTGATGGCAAAAAAGCGACGATGGAGCCGGGTGAGAAATTCAAATATTCCAACACAAATTATCATCTTTTAGCGCTCATCCTAGAGAAGGTTTATGGGCAATCCTTGGATAGCCTTTTTCAAACGCATCTCTTTGATCCACTCAACCTCACCGGAACGAGATATGGCATGTCTCAAATTGAAGGTGACAAAGTTCATGGCTATGCCCGCCTAGCCGGCAAAGAGTATAACACCTTCACATGGGAAGAAAACACTGGACCTGATGGCGGGATTTTCTCAACCGCCCCTGATTTAGAAGCCTGGTTAAAAGCCTTGTTTACGAAGGCTGGTAAATTTCGCAACATTGGCGATCAAATGCGAGTCAATCCTTTGCAGGAAAGTGAGCGCAAATTCCAAGGCATGGGCGTTGAAATTATGCACTCCAAATCCGGAAGTGAAGTTTACGGGCACACAGGCGGCGTCGATGGATATTTTACGGCGGCGTTCTACATACCCGAAAAAGACGCCGTCATGGTTTTATACATCAACCGCTCAGACGAAAAAGGCTTTAGCAAAACTCTGGGTCAAACCTTAAAACACATCCTGACATCGGATGAGTTTTAGCGCCGCTTGTCATCGAACAGCTCGGCCAGTTTCTCTGTCATGGCGCCGCCGAGTTGTTCGACGTCCATAATCGTGACGGCCTTTTTATACCAGCGGGTGACGTCATGGCCGATACCGATGGCGACGAGCTCTACGTCAGAGCGGTTTTCAATCTTGTCGATCACTTCGCGCAGGTGGCTCTCAAGTAGCCCCGATGGGTTTTGGCTTTGCGTAGCGTCATCCACGGGCGCGCCGTCGGAAATGACCATCATGATACGGCGCTGTTCAGGCCGTGCCATTAATCTGGCATAGGCCCACTCTAAGGCCTCACCATCGATATTCTCTTTTAAGAGACCTTCGCGCATCATCAAGCCAAGGTTTCGCTTGGCGCGGCGCCACGGCATATCCGCGCCTTTATAAATGATATGGCGTAGATCGTTAAGCCGCCCCGGGTGTTTTGGCTTACCCGCGCCAAGCCAATCTTGGAAACTGCGTCCGCCCTTCCACGCCCGTGTGGTAAAGCCAAGGATCTCGGCTTTGACGCCGCAGCGCTCTAGAGTCCTTGCCATAATATCGGCGCACACCGCCGCGACCATAATCGGACGCCCGCGCATAGAGCCGGAATTATCAATCACGATTGAAACAACGGTATCGCGGAAATCGGTTTCTTTTTCTTCTTTAAAGGCAAGGCCCGTGGTTGGATCCGTAATGACCCGTGTCAGACGCGCGGTGTCGAGCACGCCTTCTTCAAGATCAAAGGTCCAGCTACGTTGCTGCTGCGCCAGAAGTCGTCTTTGTAATTTATTGGCCAGACGCGAAATCACAGAGGTCAAGCCCGCCATATGGCCGTCAAGATAACCGCGCAGGCGATCCAGTTCTTCAGGCTCGCAAAGTTCTTCAGCTTTGATCACTTCATCATGGCCAGTGGTATAAATATGATAAGGCGGGGCGCTATTGGATAGGTTTGAACGCTGCGGCGCGTTCTCCGGCGACTGATCGCTATCATCGGACTCGCCGTCAACATTTTCGGCGTCGACGATATCTTGCGCGTCAGCATTTTCATCTTCCATGGCATCAGCGTCGGAGACTTCGGTCTGGCCTTGCTGCTGTTCTTGCGGCGCGTCCGGCGGCTGATCCGGCTGCTGATCTTGGTTCTCGTCCTCGCGGGACTCATCATCACCCTCATCGTCATTATTCGATTCGCCTGGCTCGTCGGCCAGATCAAAATCCGCTAACAGTTCTTGAATTGTCTTGGAGTATTTATCCTGATCTGACAGCAAATCTTTGAGGTTATCAAAGCGGCCATGGGACTGCTCGATCTCTTTGCGGCGCACATCCATGATCCCGTCCACGCCCTCTGGCAACTCTCGATCCATAAAAATTTCCCGGGCATAAAAACCAATGGCTTCGGCCAGCGGCGCGCTATCGGTCGGCAGGCCTTCTTTGTGAAATCCTTTACGCCGCGCCCGCGCGTCCAGCGACGCCATAAGGTTATCCCCTAGCCCGGATAAATGAGCCGAACCGAGCGCCTCGATCCGGGCCTGTTCCAAGGCCTCATAAATCATTCTGGCTTGGGGCTGTGACGGTTGGTTTTTATAGTGAATTTCCGGGTCATGGAGCGCAATTTTAAGCGCCAACCCATCAGCCTCGCCACGGGCTTTCGCAATCTGGCTCTCACTTGGCGCTTTAGGTATAGCCGGCAGCATAAGCTGATCTCGAACAAGACCCGCTATGTCGCCGCCAAAGCTCACTTCCAGCTCTATATCGCCGGATATAGCCTTGGTAGCAGCGCCCAAGGCGCGCTTAAAATCTTCTATTGGCGTATTGTCGCTCATAGAGCAAACTCAATTGTCATCCCGGACTTGATCCGGGATGACATTATTTTTTAGGCTGAAATAAAAGCTAATCATTGCCCTGATATAAACAAGGAAGACCGTAAACAACAACCAAATTCCAAGATTATTTCGAAGTTATAATGATAGTCTTTTAGTAGACTAGCCCATTCTCAACAAGCAAAAACCTGTGCGGTAGGTTGGACTTCTAATCGACCGCATGTATTAAGCCGCCGCTCCGCCGGTTTTGGAGGATAAGCGCGCCGCGTGATTTTCATTCCGCTTGCATAGATCTCGGCCTAATCGTACATACTCTGAATGGGGAAAGGCAAAATCTTCTTCGCGCATATCTGACGTAATAGGTCCAAACTCTGGCAGCAAAGCCCGTTGGCGCCGCATGGTTGTTCCAGGGCCGCCAATATGCTGATATTTGCAAATCCAAGCCGCGCCGCTCACATCCATGACCAGCTCTAAGGCTCGGCTATTGACGATGACGCGGTGTTTTATGCCTGTAAATTCTATCATGTTAGACTTTCTTTTTGGATCCAAGCGCCTCGGTTTTTGACTGAAATATTGAAATGATCCGCGCAGTAAGATTTGCCCTCTGCTTTTTGGTGTCCGCAATAATGAAAGCTGTCATCGCCGGGATTGCCATTGGGCCAGCGACACATATTGCGCTTAAGGTTATGAGTCTTGGCAAAACCAATCCCCACAAAACGGCGAGCTTTAATCGCCCGCGTCGCCGGGGCATAATTTATCGGTAATCCACCGCGAGCGCGCCTTTGGATTTGGGTCTTATTGGGCCGCACATATCTTGAACGCTGGCGAACCGGGCCTGATTTACTGAATAATGGTTTTGGCCGTTTCGGCGCGCCAATTCTGTGAAGCTTGCCTAAAACCGCGCTTCGGCTGGTGACGCCTAATTTTGCCGCAATCAAGGATGCAGAGTGCCCAGATTCCCACAGAGCCAATAATTCTTTTGTGTTGGTTTCATTCCAAAAGCTCATGTTTTTGCTCTCTTTAGAAACTCATAGACTTTTAAGATAACAGACTCGGCTGGTTTTAAGGTCCCATGTTTACGGTTACCTATGGTCTCCAAATGCCAGACTTCTAGGCATTTTAAAACGTCGTTATGAGAGCTAAGTTTCAGATCACATAATTGCGCGAGCAGTTCATCTTGCTGCCGACAAATTTTTGTCTCTTCACTTATAAGACCTTCTGAATCATCAAAGCATTTGGCATGGGCGCGGCGCACCACATATAACTTTAAATCCAGCGACTTATATTTATCGACGATTGCGTCGAATATGTTCGTCTTATTATTATACTGACGATAATACTTACCTTTGTCCCCCCCTGAAATTGCTTGCATCACCATGATGACCTCCTTCAGTGGTATCCAAGAAGTATGGTTAATCGGGGATGAATGGTAGTACGTACATGTACTATTGGGGGTTTAAGGGACGGTAATTAAGGCGTGCTTGCATCATCTCAGAAGATCAGTAGGTATTTTAACACAAGATTGTCATCCCGAACTTCCTCATCCAGAGCCTGACGAAGGATTCGGAACCTAGGATGTTGCGATTAAAATTTAAAGTACCGGGTCAAGTCTGGGATGACATATTTTTAAGCCACCATCACGGTCGCGGCGCTCTCGGGTAAGTCCGTGCCAAAGGCGCGCTGATAAAATTCAGCAATGATTGGCCGTTCGAGCTCGTCGCATTTGTTCAGGAAGGTCAGGCGAAACGCTTGCCCGATATCGCCGCCAAATATGCGCGCATTTTCGGCCCAGTTCATGACAGTCCGAGGGCTCATGACAGTGGAGATATCGCCGGCGATAAAAGAGTTCCGCGTCATATCAGCGACCCGCACCATAGAAGCGATAATGTCTTTGCCTTCGGCCGTGCGGTATGTCGGTGATTTGGCCAGTACAATGGCTTCTTCCTGGTCATGGGTCAGGTAATTTAATTGTGTCACAATCGACCAGCGGTCCATTTGGCCTTGGTTGATTTGCTGCGTGCCGTGATAGAGCCCGGACGTATCGCCAAGGCCAACCGTATTGGTGGTCGAGAACAGACGAAAGGCTGGATGAGGCGTGATGACCCGGTTTTGATCCAGCAGCGTCAAACGCCCGGCGGCTTCAAGCACGCGCTGAATCACGAACATAACATCGGGACGACCCGCATCATATTCATCAAAGGTCAGAGCGACTGGATTTTGCAGCGCCCAAGGCAAAAGCCCTTCACGAAACTCTGTAATTTGCTTGCCGTCTTTAAGGACAATCGCGTCTTTGCCGACCAAGTCGATCCGCGAGACATGGCTATCCAGATTAATCCGAACCATGGGCCAATTAAGCCGCGCCGCCACTTGCTCGATATGGGTGGATTTACCCGTACCGTGATAGCCCTGGATCATGACCCGGCGATCATAAGCAAAGCCGGCGCAAATCGCCTGGGTGGTGCGGTCATCAAAAATATAGGCGTCATCGACTGGCGGCACGTGTTCGCTGGCCTGACTAAAGGCCGGGACTTCCATATCAAAATCCACGCCAAACACCTCACGGGCGGAAACCGTGATATCCGGTTTGCTAATCGGGAATTTATCGTCTGACATTTTAGGCTCCAAGCTTAGTCTTGTGCGATAGCCCAAAGTGATGATCGGGTGAAGTAAAAATTCTAGAAAATTGATGAAGGGAACGCTTCGTCTCGCTCCCCTTGATGGGGAGGGATAAAGGGCGGGGTGACCAATGCGCGGTCACAAACCTCTTATCCCAAATCCGTCGTCTTGAGCACCTTATAGGCCTTAACCACGCGCGAGAAGCTTTCTTCGGTGGTGCGGTCACCTTTATTGGCATCCGGGTGAAGTTGTTTCACCAGCTGGGTATACCGTCTACGAACATCGGCTTTGGTCGCGCCTTCTTCCAGGCCCATATCGTTGAGGGCTTTGATCTGGAGCGTGGAGAGACGTTTACGCGGCTGCTGCGCGATTTCGGCATCGCCTGAACCAAAAATGCCGTAACCTTCAGCGGTTGACGCCGTTGTGCCAGCCCGTTTGTTTTTCTGAGCCTTGGCGCGCTCGGCCGTGTTTTTACGCACATCCCAAGTTGGACGGTGACCGTGACGGGCGCCAACTTGCCATTCTTTGATGTCTTCATCGGTCATACCGGTGAAGAAATTCCAGCCTTTATTATATTCGCGAGCATGGATGGTGCAAAAATTATAATATTCGCGCAGACGGTCCGGTCCCTTAGGGGCTTTACAGCCACCCAGGGTCGTACAGCCCTCCCAGTCACAGGGGCTTTGATCTAAGGCTTTTTTCTTACCCTTATTGACCCGGATATCGATACCCTTGGGTTTATAGCTGTTTTTATTTGTCATAGCGCTTATATATAGTTCTGAATTTCTTAATTTAAAGGACCATCTAAAATGGGCAAAATCGCCACAGCAATCAAGGAAAAACTTACAAATGCCTTCAATCCGTCGCACTTAGAGGTTCGAGATGACAGTCACAAGCACGCTGGACACGCCGGCGCCCACGCCCACGCCGCCGAAACGGGCCGCTCTGGGGACTCCGCCGAGAGCCATTTTCATGTGATAATTCAATCAAAACAGTTTGAAGGCTTGAGCCGATTGGCCAAACACCGCGCAGTGCTCGAAGCCTTGGACGCAGAAATGAAGCTGATCCATGCGTTTAGTTTGGAGGCGGGGGTCTAAAGCATATTAACCCGTCATTACCGGTCTTCGTACCGGTAATCCATAGTACCGTTCAAGAGAAGTTCCAGAATAGATTGCCGGGACAAGCCGCGGCAATGACGAAATTGAACTCAAATACTAAGACACATTACGGGCCGCCATTTCCAATCGGTGATTGGTCAGTAACCCAATATTAATCATAACTCGTCAAGCTTCGCGCGGCTGGGAGGCGTGCCCCATGAGTTCATTATCTATTATCTTGCGATCTTTATTAGTGTTCGTAGGCCTCGCGATATTGTTTGTGCCGCTGACATTCCTAAATACAAGCTCAATGCCCACATCAGAGGCCGAAAATACGGCCGCTCTGGAAGAGACGCAGATTGCCGCTTTATCCGGCCTAAACATCACTGATGACATTTCGGATTCGAACGCCATCTTTCAAAGAGAGATGTATGCTTATCTGGCGGATGAGAGCGCGTTAGCCGGCGCGGGATATTCTTCCCGGCCAAAAAACGACACAGCCAATAGGCTCGTGGTCGCCAATGATCTGGCCAAGCAAAAGCAGTTCGACAAAGCCCTGATAATTTTACAAAACGCCGAAAAGGCCGCTCAAAATACCTATGATGTGCAATTCCTGCGGGCGCGCATTTTATCCTGGGCCGCTTATCACAATGAAGCCGAGCAAATTTTTAAAGGCCTGTTACAAGAATACCCCTCAGATACCGATGTGGTCGTGGCCTATGCCTATTTGAAGTTTTACCGTCAGCAGCTTTATGAGGCCGAAAATCTTTTCACTCAAGTCGTTGCCAAGCATCCAAATTATCTTGAGGCTCAGACGGGTCTTGATCGCACCCGGGAATTAATCCGCGCGAGATAGCCTCTCCCCTAGAATACCGGTCAGGACAATAAGGCCACTAACTCCCTCCCCTTGATGGGGAGGGTTGGGGTGGGGTGTTTATGCTTCGGTTTTGCCAAAGGTGTGAGTTTCGAGCGGGTCATCACCCCACCCTTTATCCCTCCCCATCAAGGGGAGGGACACGAAACTTCACCTTCACTATACAATTTCTTTACCCCAAATTTCAAACCTAGAAACTACGCCCCCCTTATGCGATGATATCTTGTTTTCGAAACAAGGCGCAGCATGACAGACACATCCACACCCAGAATCTCTTTTCTATGCCCGCCAGAGCTCGACGGTAAAATCCCAACCCCTGCACCTGCATCCAAATTTCTACCAGACTGGTTTCGCAATCTGCCACGCGAAATAGGCATGAAAGACGCCCATGGCCTTCCGGGCCTCACAGTTCGGGCTTGCTTGCCTGTGGCCGATATCATGTCACTAGGCTGGATCATTCCCCTGCCCTTTGATATTTGGGCCGCGCCCGACCCTCATACAGGTCACCTGCAATTTCGCTGGAAAGACGGCATAGATTTTTCCCCGCTGGATCAGCATCATCCCGGCCAGATCGGCGGCGACGCGTCGCCGTTTGAAGGCATGATGCCGCTGAAGTTCATCAATCCATGGCGCGTAACTCTACCACCAGGTTGGTCGGCCAGTTTTGTTCATCCGATCAACCATTTCGAGCTGCCCTTTACGGCGTTTAGCGGCGCGGTGGATTGCGACGCGCTGGATGTACCAGTGAATGTGCCGTTCTTCTGGACCGCCCGCGCGCCAGAAGTCCACGTCCCGGCAGGAACGCCCATGGTTCAAGTCATTCCATATGAGCGCGGGAAAATGCCAAAAGCAGAAATGCGCAGCGAAACCTCGGATGAAGCGCAAACCCGCAAGATGGCTCTTGGCCGTAAATATTCCGAAGAGTCAGTTTATGCGCGCGAATGGCGGCGGCGTCATGAGAGAACTAAATCTTAGAGATCGTAAGATATTTCTTTCTTTAGGGTAAGACCTATACCGGCGCCTATTTCGCATAAACCAATGAGCAGAGGAAATAATGATAAAGTTGAAAAAATGGGATAGGATGTTATCCCTAAAATGACTAAGCTAGCGCCCATCATTATATAGCCTGGAAGACCATATAATTTTTCAAAGAAAACATATCTGATACCAATGGCCACCGCCATTATGGGATAGAATAAAAATGGATCAGATTTCGACATGATAAAAGCCAGAAGCAAGCCGCCAAACAATATCGGCAAGGTCATCATGGCGAGGCGCATTAATTTCGGATCAGGCTTAGGTGTGTCTTTTGGTTTTATAAAATTGGAGACAACCACTGACAGCGGGTAAATCAGCATGCCGCCGACAAAGAAACTGATCATGCCGGTTTGAAATCCAAACAGATGCGTGACTATAGCTGCCATTACCCAGACAAGACCGGAAATTATAACGCCCGGTCCGCCATTGATAAAATTGGCCCGCATGGTTTTTTGGGCTGGTTGTTGGGCCACTGCTTTCGCGTCTGATCCGCTCATAAATTCCTCCACACCTGTCATGAATCAGCCTAACCCTCAGAAATCACCCTGACCAGACGATAGTTATAAATGCCAACATCTTGCGGGCAAGAGTTGAAAACATCGGGATCGCAATATTGCTCGCGCTCGACTTCTAAAACAGACGTAACGCCCGGCTTATGGGTAAAGCCTTCGATGTGGTCATAGAAAAACTGGCCGTTCACATTCAGACATTTCATCGGCATCATGCCTGTGCAGTCGGATTTTTGAGGCCCCACTTCGAAATAAAGCGTTCGCTTGTCACCTATTTTGCCAGTATCAATGTTTTCTGTGAAATGCTTGCCATCCAGAGAACATTGCAGCGGATAGCTTTCCATAACAGCGCCGCCTTTAACGACGCAGGCCTCAAAAGACACAAGCGATATATCTTGAAGCCCGCCTACGGGCTCGGCGGTATTAGGGCCATCTGGCGTATTACAGGCCGCCAATAACAAAGCGGGAATTAAAAATCTCATTTAGCGGCCTTTTCAATAATGTAAGGACAATATAACGGATTTTGAGGATCAAACCAGTGATATGCGCAGAACTCATATCTAAATTAGCAAATAATCACCCCAAGAATGACTTAACCCTGACTGTATTTAAATTCACCTTTGCCCTTGCAAAACCCCTTAACCTCCCATATTTGAACGTTTCGGGTATATTGGCTCGGAAAGAAGTCCTGTCTTTAATAAGGGCAGGCAACAGTACAGCGTTAATAGCCAATCTGCCGACTTTCCAGAAACATCGACCCTTTTTAAACGCGCCCCGAATTGTCGAGTGCGCAAACTAAACTATCGCGTCTCTGACTATCGGGCGCGCAAACTAAACTGAAAGGGCTCATCATGGCCACTGGAACCGTAAAATTTTTCAATCACTCTAAAGGCTTCGGCTTTATCGCACCTGATGATGGCGCAAAAGATGTATTCGTACATATTTCTGCTGTTGAAGCATCTGGCTGTCCAGCACTTGACGAAGGTATGAAAGTTACGTTCGAAACAGAAGCTGATCCACGCGGAAAAGGCCCAAAAGCTGTAAACCTAGCCGTCGCTGCTGAGTAAGCTTTTTAGAGCCTCAAAGGCTCTAAACACTAATTTTCAGGTGGGTTTTGCCCGCCTGAACTGGCTTTTACGCAAGCCCACACCCAATACCCCTCCCCCAAACACGTTGAAGTCTCAACAATAAGTTATCCACAGGCCAATTGTGGATAAGTTGGTGAGTCATCCCAAGGCAATTCGCTTGTTATTTTCCCCTATGCGTTGCAGCGGCTTTTCAGACCCAAATCCTTGCCATAGTGTAAACAAATAATTAATAAAGACGGTGGTGAAAATGGGACAACAAAAATCACAGATGGAACAAGTTACAGGGACGGCCAATCTTCGCATTAACCGCGTCCTCAACAGTGATCAACTATTAGTCAAAATATGCCGAAATGGCAAAGAATGGCTATCGCCTGTTGGCTGGGTCAAAGACGAGAAGGGCACATTGCTCGAATGTAAAATCGAAAAAGACTCCAGCATTGTCGAAATCCCGGCTGAATTTGCCAAGAAACTTAAAACCGGCGATCAGATCGTTTTAAAAAATCTTGAATCTGGCTTTGAGTCAGAAATTGTCTGGGGCAAAAGCCCCGCCGTAAAATCTTCTTCCAAAACTAAAAAGTCCAATGGCACTGTCCCTGTCTCCGGCCTAGTTGCGTTAGAGGAAACCGAAAAGCGCGCCCAAGAAGCTGAAAAGGCTGCCGCTAATTATAAACATAAAATGGAAGCGGCCGCAAAAGCGCGCGAAGCTGCTCAAGCTGCAGCGCTCGAAGCCGCCCGCAAAGCCGATGAAGCCTTAAAGGCCGAAGCTGAGCGCATTGCCGAAATGGAGCAGGCGGCCAAAGCTTTTGAAGAAGCTGAAAAATTACGCCTCGATGAGCAAAGACGCCTTGATAAAGGACGCCGCATCGAAGAAGAGCGCCGCAAAGAAGAGGCTCGGCTGGCCGAAGAAGCTCGCGTCAAGGCCCATGCTGAACGGGTCCGCAAAGAACGGACCGCTGCTCGTAAAAACATCAAGAGCGAGATTGATAAAATTAAAGCTGAGAAATCGTCTCTTCAAGAACAGCTGGCTGACGTAAAAAGCCGGGTTTTAAGTACAGAAACCAGCCTTGCAGACACAGATAAGAAACTTGTGCGTCTTGATAAGTCATTAGGTGAAGCCCGCAAACTTGCCGCTGATAGTAAGACCGTTCTTGATTCTGAACAAAGTGACGTCGACAAATACACGGCGCAGCGCTCCAAAATCAATGATACCGCTCAAACCATCGATAAAGACAATGAAAAGCTAGCGAAACGGCTTGAGAAAGCTGAAAGTGTCTATCAGAAAGCCAAGAAGGACACAGAAGCGGCTAAACTTCGGGAATTAGAGCATTTAAATGGCTTTGAAGCCGTTAAGTCCGAAACCAAAACCGTTCAAACCCAAAAAGAAGCCCTTCTACAACAAAGCTTAGTTTTGAAGGAAAAAATCTCCACCCATGAACGCACCATTGGTAATTACAAAGACGCCTTTACAAAGGCCCGTAAAATTGTCGATTCAGAACAAAGCGAAGTCAACGCAGCCAAAAAAGATGACGAACGCTTAAAGCAAGAACTTAAGAGCGGCAAAACTGAACTTGCCCGCAATCTTGAAAAAATCGCTTCAACGGATGCAGAGCTTAAAAAGCGCAAAGACGCTTTACTCCGGGTCGATGACCTGGACAATGCAGACGACATCCGTTTACTTGGAAGCGGGCAACCATCCGCCAGCTCGGCTGAGCCAAAAGCCAACAAGCTATTCGAAGCTGAAGAAGAAACCACTGGTTTCTTAGGGAAACTTTTTGGACGGGGTAAATCCAGTGAAAAACCGACAGATACGCCTGTCACAAACCCTACGCTCAAGCCAAAGACCCAGAACGTGAAAACAAAGCCGCCGGCGACCTCGGCAACAAAGACCCCCACCATAAAATCTGAGCTTGTTATACCCAAACCAACTCAAGATTCTACTTCACCAAGAGGCCGACTTAATAGCTGGCTCATGATTGGCGCCGCTCTAGGGGCCGTCACGCTCATTGGCTCTTCCTATGCCATAGCGAATAAAGCCGAAGCACCGAAACAGGCCAAAACTAACGTTAAGCCAGCGCCTCAAATGGTCAAAAGCGAAAACATTAGTAATCCTGTTATTTCCAAAACCAGTACAAGCACAACGGCCGAATATACCCAAACAGCGGCCCTCGTGAGCGAGTTCAACGCTCTGCTTGCAGCGCCTGCTATCCAGCCTGTCGTCATGGAAGTGGTAGAACCAGAAACGCCGGTCGAAAAAGCCGATGTTGAAGAAGTTGTAAAACCAAAGAAAACGCCGAAGAAGGCCGCTGCCATCAAAGTTAAACCCAAAACCGCAACACCAATACGAACGGCTAGAAAAGTTCGCGGAACAAACTATCCTGTTGTCACACGTCAGGTCCAAGAAGATTTGACAACCATGGGCTATTATCGCGGCGAACTTGACGGTCTACAATCTGTTGCGACGCAAACGGCGATCAAGGAATTTAAGACGATTTTTGATCTGCCCGTTAACAATAATATTACACCAGAGCTATTAACCTCGCTAAAGCGTTCGATTGACGATCGTAAAGACGCGCAAGCTTTACTTGAAGCCATTAAAGTTGACGAACCGCTTGAGGAAATCAAAGTCGCGGACAATTCTGGCGATGTTTATTTCTTCGAGACTCCCATTGAAGCTTCGGCTGATCTTGCTGTTGCAACTGAAGAAATGACAAGCGCTATATCCGAACCTGTTGATTCAGTTGATGATTTGATCGTTCCGCCAACTGAAATAGAGACTGAGGATGTTCTAGAGACAGAAGATGTTAAAGTTGCCGCCTTAACGGATTTACCGGAAGAGATTGTGGCCCCTGTCGTTGAAGATGTCATTGTTCCGGCCAAAGTCACGCGCGGCGCAAAACCAGAATATCCGAGCCGTGCTTTACGAGACAGAAACTCAATTAACGCCAAAGTATTCGTAAGCTATGATGTTGATGCTGAAGGTTCGGTCACGAATACGAAAGTAACGGCCATTAAGTTTGATACCGTCGAAAAATATGACCGCTTATTTGAAAAAGCAGCTATTCGCGCGGTTGAACAACAGCGTTTTGAACCCCGTACGGTGAACGGCGTCGCGGTTGCTGAAGAGGGCCGCACAACCCGGATTTCTTTCAACGTAGAATAAAATTTAGCTTAATATTCGAGATTAAAGCGCACCCAATGGGTGCGTTTTTTTATGGGCCCATCCTATTCGTTAACGAAATGCAAACTACATATATTGACGCCCCCATAAGGATTTTGCCTTATTTCCGCAGTTGGGAATGGGAATTAGGCCATGATAACACTGGCAGATTTTTTTAATAATATCAGGCGCAACGGAAAATTGCGCTTTACAAATCTGCATGACCGCCTTTTATCCGCTTACGAGAACGAGCCGGAGCTACAGTTTAGAGCCTCAAATTTGATGCTCATCACCCTTGCGGCCAATACGATCATTTTTATGCTGCTGATCCTGTTTGCGTTTGAGCAATCTGGGCTTTTGGAACCACAGGCAAAGCTTGTCTTTACGCCGGTGTTTTTAGCTGTTGCTCTCATATTTACGTTTTGCTTGCGGCTTGTCATTCATAAACGCTTAAAACTCGCAAGGGCTATTGTCCTTGGCATTGCAGTTATAGCGGTTATTGCCGCCATAATTGTCACGGGCGGATTTCCGGCATCTGTCGCAAGCACAGCAATTTTTATCCCGATCGTGATGAGCTATTGTCTTTATGGCGGGCGGAATAGTCATGTTATGGCTCTGTCTTTAACGGGCCTTTTATTGCTGCAATGGCTTGCCGTGCAGTATTTGGGCGTCGAATTTCCAAACTTTGTATCAAGTTCAAGCCCCGAATTTAATATGGCTGTCGTCCTTGTCGCCACTCTGTTATTTGCCTGCTCAGCGCTGGCTATTTTTGATGTGTCCAATCGTACTTATATTCAGCGCGCCGACGCGGCTCATGTAAGCAAGTCTAACTTTCTCGCCAATACGTCTCACGAAATTCGGACGCCTATGAACGGCATTATTGGTCTATCCGAGGTTATGCTGCGCACAACAGACCTTGATCAAGACCAAGTGATTTACATGAAAGCTATTCACCAATCCGGCACGGCCCTGATGTCGATCATTAATGATATACTTGATTATTCCCGATTGGATGCCGGCTATGTGGAGCTCAAAGCCGAAACCTTTAATCTGTATAGTTTGATACACGAAATTCGTTCACTCATGACCATTAACGCCGCCGATAAAAACGTCGCGATTCATTTTAACTATGCTCCCAATGCACCGCAAAAATTCATCGGGGATGCAGGCCGAATCCGGCAAGTGATCGTCAATCTTATCGCCAATGCAGTGAAATTTACCGAAAATGGCCGTGTCGACATCAAGACGTCGATCAAGTCAAATGACCATTTTTCGACCATACGCGTTGAAATTCAGGATACGGGTATTGGCATCCCGGAGCATAAACTTAAAAGTATTTTTGAACGCTTTACTCAGGCTGAATCGGGCACAACCCAGAAATATGGCGGCACAGGTCTTGGCCTGTCCATCTCGCAAAAGTTGCTCGAACTTATGGGCGGTAATATCGGGGTCACATCAGAAGAGCATTTAGGATCAACCTTCTGGTTTGAATTGACACTGCCCCTAGCCGAGAGTGCAAATATTACAAACACCATTCCGGCAAGCTCGGACGGGCCGCCAGCTAATCTAAAAGTTCCGCCGTCCAATATAGCCGCCAGTAATGTTCATGCACTGGTCGACCAAAGCCGGCGCCAAATATTAATCGTGACGGCAACGACGAAACTGGTAGAAAGTTACGGGCCTCTTTTGCGCTCAAAAGGCCTTCGTGTATTTCATTCAACCAAGCTACACACAATACAGCAATGGGTCAGACAATCCGGACCTAGCAAGCTAAACCTGCCGATTATTTTAATTGACGGTACTTTGCAAAGCTCGGAGTTATCACAGATTATCAATCTGATTGAAGCAGAAAAATCTAAAATTCAAATGATTTATTTACTGCCGCGAAACGGCACGAGTCCCAACACGACATCATCGCGCGCTCAGATCATCGTCACCTCTCCTGACGAATTATCAGGCCTGATTAGCAGTTCCAGAATACCTCAAACCAGCTATTCGGCCGGCACAGGAACCGGCGACGCTATCACGTCAGCCTCCCGGTAAGCGCGGCGCATTTGCTTGCTGGTCATACCTTCACCATTTGGTTTCCAGCCCGGCGGGCCAAAACACAGCCCCAGCCAATAGCGCATCGGATAGGCTTTCAAATCCTTATAAATATTGACCCATTCGTGAAAAGCGATCTTGACCGGATTATGACTGCCCACAGGCGTGACCAGACCATAATCGACAGGTTCATCCTCTCGCTCCGCCACATAAGTGCCAAACAGGCGGTCAAATATCATCAAGACACCGCCGTGATTCCGATCAAGATAATCAGCATTTTTAGCGTGGTGCACCCTGTGCGCCGATGGCGTGTTCAGTATGCCTTCCATCAACGGAATTTTGGGGATCAATGTCGTATGCAGCCAGGATTGATACATCAGATTAATCCCCAGCATTACGACCACAGCGCCGGGATGAAATCCCATAAACATCATGGGCGCATAAACAAGGCTGCCCAGCGATATGCGATTGGTCCAGCCAAAGCGGTAAGCCGCGAGCACGTTCATTTCTTCAATCGAGTGGTGAACCGCATGAGTCGCCCAGAGCCAGCGAATCTCATGGGACAGGCGATGAAACCAATAATAAAAGAACTCAAGACTGACAAATAATAACGGCCAGTACCACCACGAGCCAGCCTCAAGGGTAAAGATACGGTGATTGTCATAAATCCACCACCAGAACAAGCCAACCAGGCTAAAAGGAATAAAGCGTGTGAGCTGCTGGACAAAGCCAATGAAAATTGAGGCAAAGCTCTCGCTCGGCCCGTAAAGCTTTTTGCCTTCACGCTTACCTGCCCATAATTCGATCGCCACCATGACGAGAAAGAACGGTATAAAATAAATTAAAATAGCATGGACGCTCATAAGCTCGTTTATCTCAGTTAACTGTTGAATTCATGATAATATCAATTATCAATGTGTTTACATGTTTGTAAATAAACCTGTTTACAGGATTGTCAATGGCTAAAAAAACCTATGCCAGCGCCGAGCTGGCCAGAGAAGCAATATTGGACGCGGCAGAAGCTGATGTGCTTGCTAACGGACCATCTGGGATGCGTATCAGCGAAGTTGCGCGCATGGCAGGTGTCGCCCACCCCAATGTCATTTATCATTTCCGCTCCCGTGATGGATTGATAACCGCCATGGCCAAGCGCGCGCGCGAACGAACCGTCGGGCAAATCGAAACGGCCATATCAACGGCTATGAGCACGGCCCAAGACGACGACATGGCATCAGCCCTAAGTGACGTTCTGAGCACAGTCTTTGCCCCGGACCGCGGAAAGATGGCCGTCTGGTTTGCCCTTAACGATATAGAAGCGCCGCTCGGTAGCCAACTCCAGAGTTTTGCAGCCATGGCTCATACGCTGCGCGAAAATTTCAGAGGTAAGGCTGATCCTGAAGACACTAAATATCTGGTCTTGTTGATCTCATTGGCGCTTATGGGGAATGCGGTTTTAGGGCCAATATATAAATCGGCCCTTGAGCTTAAAGATCAATCGGATGATGCCTTTATGCGCTGGTTCTCAGAGCGGATCCTGATGATTACAGAGTAGGTTGATACATAGAGGCCCCGTGCCGAAAATCTGATGCCACACTCGTGGAAGGCCTGGTTGATAAGCCCGCGGGATCAGATTATAAAACCACCAGAGGAGAGACTTATGTATGTTGAAGGATTTACTTACGCCGTACCGATCGCGAGTAAAGAGGCCTTTCTTGAATTTGCCTTAGCCTCGGCCAAATTGTTTAGAAAGCACGGCGCGCTGCGTGTGGTTGAATGTTGGGGCGACGAGGTGCCAGACGGGAAGATAACCTCATTTCCCATCGCGGTTCAGCGCAAGGACGATGAAGTCGTGATGTTTTCCTGGTGCGAATGGCCCGACAAAACCACCCGGGATGCGGCCTATGAAAAAGTCATGAAAGATGCCCAGGCGCAAGGACTGGGCGAGATGCCTTTTGATGGCAAGCGCATGATCTATGGCGGATTTGTGCCAGTTGTGGATGAGTGATTGGATCAAATTTCCGCTCATCCCTGCGCAGGCAGGGATCCAGTTGGTATTTTAATCCAGCCTTTAAGTTTTAAAGATTAAATGAAATTCTCACGCTGAATCCCTGTCTTCGCAGGGATGAGCGGGTAATTTGTGAGGGTGAGTCCACTCCGCCTAATCAGGGCCATAACCTCCATTATTTATAACAACCCGCCAATAATTCTTTCATGACCTTAAGGCCCAAACCCTGGGTCAGTTGGATGTTACGCTCAGGGATTTTGTCTGTACCGGGGAAATTTTCTATTGCGGTCTCAAGGCTGGCTTCTCGTAAGATATGCAGCATAGGATAAGGCGACCGATTGGTGTAATTGCTCGGATCATCAAGGCTCGAACTGGCGAAGCAGTAGTTAGGGTGAAAACTCGCTAACTGATAAACGCCCTCATATCCTTGGTCTTTGAGCAGCGCGTTGGCCAGCTCCAGCATATCTAGATAATCTTCAAAATCAGACAGACCTACCGGAAATATAAGCAAGCTCGTTTCTCTTTTAGCATCCCTGCCCAGCGCATCACACTCAAGCAGGACCTGCTCTAATTGATCATGTAAATTTGCCGTTTCGATCACCGCATAATGAATGCGATCATTGTCATATTCCCGCTTCGCAAAAGGACAGAGTGTATGCTCGATGATAACCGTCGATAGCCATTTTTTGGTTTGATTTATCAGTGTAGAATTATCTGGCATGAGGATTTATTTTATATGCCAATAAAAGCCACTTCACCAGCCCTTGAACTCTTAATCTACATGTCCTTCAGATTAAGAAGATTTCATTTCTCTGCCCCAAAGCCGCCACATTCTGCGCGTCTGCTGACGCTCTAGAGGCGGGTCATCAAGGCGCGCCTTTGATAAAGGAGAGCTTTATGAAGACATTTATTTTGATAACGGGCGCAACAATTTTGAGCCTAACATTAACCGCCTGTACCACAACGGGTAACACGGAGAAAAACGCAGCCATAGGCGGCGCGGCAGGGGCTGCCATCGGCGCCATTGTCGGCAATAATGTTGGCGACGGCGATGCTAAAACAGGCGCGATCATTGGCGGCGTTATTGGCGCGGCCGGCGGGGCTTATTCAGGCCATGAAAAAGATAAAGACATGGGAGAACCCACAGACTTCAGGCAGGCGGCAGATGGTCAGCCCCTGATTTATGATGAACTAGAAGGCAAATATTACTTTGTCGACCAAGCCACAGGTAAAACCTATTGGGCTGACGGCGCACTGCGCAGCACGCCTTATTAGGCTTAAGACCTTAGCCTGCCCCTTACCACCTTAGGGGCGGGCTAAGACTGACGCGGACGAGATTATATCTAGCTATTGGCTATACCGCGCCAGATCATCCAATTGACGTTGATAACGCGCCGCACACAGAAACTGCCATAAGACACAAGCGCCAAAAAACGTAACACAAAACGCCGTCATCATTAGGATGTAAATACGCATATCCGTAAGCTCTGTTAGAGTAGCCCCTTCTTCAACCCATCGGTAGCCAGCGATGAATATCACACACGGCGTAAGAGGCAGAATATACCAACGCCACGCGGTGGAAGCAGCGTCTCTTTGACGTGTCAACTCACGGCGCATAGAGCCGAGCAAACTGTCCCCGGCCGTTCCGGACGGCATAGGCTTTGCTCTAGCAATTCGGTTGTAATTCCACATCGCTATAACAGAACCGACAATAACCAGTCCCGAAGCTACCCAATCTTGCCAAGCCGCGCGCACCGTTAACATGTAACCAACTAAGACAAATAGAGCGGCATAGCCGGCGTATTCGGTAACATCTCGACGTTTATGTTTTGCTTGAAATTTACGCGCGCGCGCCTGCATTTGAGCATTGGTAAATACAGTCCTTTCAGACGGTAGTTTTTGCCACAAGCTCTTAAGGCTGTTTTCATTGACTGACATATGTTTCTCCTTTGGAAAATAATTCAGATAATTTGTATTTTATACGGTGTATTTTTGTCGCCACAGCGCCCGAGGAAAGCCCCGTAATATCGCCGATGGCGGCGGCATCTAGGTCTTCCAAATACAGAGTTATGATTTGCCGATCTGGCGCGCTTAAACGCTGTATCAACGCCATTAATTGATCGATTTGATCTATCCGCTCAAAGGCATCTACATAATCTGTCCGATCAGGGATCTCGCCTATGTCATCGAGGTTTAAATAAGAGTGCTGGGATATGCGTTTGTTTTTTGTGATATGACTTGCGCCCGCATTATGGGCAATGCGATAAACCCAAGTCCTGACACTTGAGCGGCCACCAAATACCTTGAAGCTACGCCAGAGCTCAAAATGAATATCCTGCACAAGATCTTTGCGTTTGTCGGGATCACGCTCATAAGCATAGGCCATGCGGTTAATCGCATCGCCAAACTCAATCGCGGCCAGCCTATATTGCTCGTCTTGGGATGTACTGTCTTCTGCCACTTAGCATCCTTAAATCTCATGTGTCAGATAAGGTAGTCCTTCAATGTACGGATTTCTTACAAAATAAATCATATTACCACCTTTAGGGGCGGGCTAAGACTAACGCAGATATTCATTTAGGAAGATTTGCCATCATTTCATGAACTCGTTTTTCGGCGGTTTTTGCCGGCACTCCAAGCAAGCGAAGAATTGCGGAGCATGTATCCTGCAATATTTGCGGGGATGAGCGGCTTTCCATTCTTAACCCAATACATAATGCGATAATCGCGCCGATTTGGCGTGTGAGTAAGGGCGTGATTGGGACGCTGAAAACACCCGCGGCAACGCCACCGCTCAACACTTTTCGGAAATTTTTTGAAGACGAGAGGGGCAGTCCGTCCAAGGGGCTTATGGTCTCAACTAACATTTTCCCCCATGCCTTACGCCGCGAAGCCAACTCAATAAACCTCATAGTCCCCATAATCAGCTGTTCATCAGGCGGGCTTACCAGATCGCCGCCTTGTTGCGCGGCGCGATCAAGTTCAGCGGCGATTTTTGACGTTGCCTCAATAATTGCGGCTTCACGGCTTTCAAAATGATTGTAGAATGTGCCGTGGGATATACCCGCAATTTGTATGATGCCGCGAACGGCGGTGCTTTCCAGTCCCTGAGTTGAAACGGTTTCGATAACGGCGTCCAAAATTATACCGCGTGTGCGGTCTCTTTTGGGTAGGCCGCGCGCGCCGTCTTGAAAAAATCGTTGAATGTTGATCGGTAAGTCAGTCACGGGTTGCAGCCTTTGTCATATCGTTACCTAAGCCAAAATTGGACGCTGTGTCAAAAAACAGTTGACGGAGCCTTAATATATACATATTCCATAATTATACAATATGTATAATTATGGAAATTGTTCCTGTTTGTAAGATCAATTTCCGGACTATGCGAGGATAAACAATGGCCATTGAATTAGACGAAGCAAAACAACATTTAGCGAACAAATCCGCTTGGCATCATATCAAGGGTAAGGTTATCGAGCTTGGGTTATATATCGCGTCAGGCTCGGTAAAGCTTAACAAACCTGCGCCCAGAAACTTACCCCTCTGGACCTTGGAAGGCGAGGAAGTCTCTCTGAATACTATCTTGCAGAAATACCAAGACGAGGGAAAGGCAACGATCCTTAACATGGGTAGTTTTACCTGCCCTGTGTGGAGAGAAAGACAGGGCAAAGTGCAAGCCTTGGCAAAGCTATACCCAGGCAAAGTCGCTTGCATTTCTATTTACGTAAGAGAAGCCCATGCGAGCAATGAATGGGCGCTCGACATGAATGAAAAATCCGAAATTTCATACCTCAAACCCCAAACCATTAAAGACAGAATAATTATAGCAAAGCGCGCAAAAGACGAACTGATGAACACTGATGCTATGGTTTATATAGACGGCGTAAAACACAATGCCGTGAACAAAGCCTATTCTGCCGTCCCCATTCGAATTTGTGTGATCGATGAAATTGGCAATCTTGTCTTTCGATCACAAGGCAGCGGTCCCTTTGGGTATAAACCCGAGGAGTTCGCATCATTTTTGCAAAAGACTTTTGGGCCAGTTGCTGGAATGCAGGATATTATGGGCGATGATATTGAAGGCGGTGTCACAGCTTAACCGCTGAGCCGACCATTGAATTTCTCCAATGCCATTGCCTATATATTCGTCTTCCTCTGATATGGACTATGGCCATATGGCTAGCTTCTATAGCGGCTAGCTTTATGTCAAATGCGGCAGCCCTAGCGACGATTTACGTCAAATATACAGTGTTACTTAGTTAGAATTTCAGGATTAAGATAATTATTAACCGCAACATTCCTTCAGGCATTTCTGAAGCTCGCAAATATCTATCTCATGCTTTTTTAAAAACCGTTGCCCGCTATCCGTTTGGCTGAAGCAGTTAATGAGGCAGCATAGATCAAGTCCTGATCCTGTGCCCGTTCCAGTGCCGGTGTTTGATCCTGAAGGCGGAGGTCGGTCGCCGCCATGCCAGACACTTCCGGTCAAAGTTTGCTCGCGGGTGAACGGCGTGCCGCGCAAGGTTTTGCCTTTGGCCATGATACGGAAACTTGTCACGCCGGTGTGCATCAAGTCAGTCTCTGCCTCGAAAATTCCGGGATGGGTTTCATAAAATTGCAGCACGCTTAACGCGCCATCAGGCGCGGTCATTTCCGCGACTACATTGGCGCGGTCTTCAACAGGGACGCTATACTCCGTGAGCTTTGCGCGCAGAGTCATCATGGCGCCGGGCTCAAAACTCGTCTGGCTTTTGCTCGCAGACATGTTCAGATTTGACCATGTTCGCGACATAACGGAATAGCGCATGCCATGGGTGACGATCTCCTTAATGATGCGCTCAACGTCTTTAAAGTCAACGGAATCAGCGCGCTGTTTCAGCGTAACGAAATATTTTTCGAGCTGTTTGCGGTCGATCTCAAGCACAGCACGCCAAACGCCTTCGTGATCGCCAGCCCCGCCTAAAACGACAGGCAACTGCATGCGATAGAACCGCACTTGCTCTCCGCCGCCCAGATCGATAGCGGGACTCGCCGCTGCGACGCCGGGGTCAATAATCTCGCCGCTTGGCGTGATAAGAGAAAACTTAAATACACCCGGCGCGGGTGACAAGAGAAGAACATCCCCCGTAATATCGGTTTCAGATATCCGGAACGGAATCTCATGGCGCTGGCCCGGTTTAATGCGGCCATCCGGGTCAACAATGATATCGTTATTGGTGACGCCTGCGAGAATTTGCTGGTAATATTTTGTCAAGCGGAACGAGGCGTCAGCGTCAAGCGGGCCGGTCATCATCATATAACCCATATTGCCCGCACAAAGCGCCTCCAGGGCTGCAGGCTGCAAATTGTCCGGCGTGCCCAGCCCAATCGCGAAAACGTTGGAGTTGATCGATCCCCCAACCTCGCTGATAAAACGCCGATCAAAACTGCCATGCTCTTCGCGGCCATCGGTTAGCACGATCATGGCTTTGACGTCCTGGGTGACGCTATCGTCGCTGAGCAGGTCTTGGGCAGCAACAACCGCTTCGCCGATAGATGTCCTCGCCCCAGGATTATGAGCGTAATCCTCGAAGTGATCATTAGCGACGCCGCGAGACGTAACGTCCATTTCAGTTAGGCCCATTATAGGATGTGGATCATGATCAAATTGCAAGATGCCCAATAGATTGCCATCTTCGATGACCTCGACAACCGGCGGCGCTGAAAACTTCAAAACGTCCTCGCGGCTTATTCCCGGGCCAATGCCTGAATCCAGTCTCATACTACCAGATTGATCCAGGACCATCATCACCGCCGCGCTCGGACGCTCGATAACATCGGCGGTTATATCGACATCCCATTCTTGATTGGTCTGATGACACCGCACGGTGACCGTACCCTCTGCCGTATCGCCAGCAGCGGTCCCGGTATAGGAAATCCATAAATGAGCGTGAGAAAAGGAATCCGGCGCGGCCGGAGCCGTGTCGGACGTTCCCAGCAGCGTCGTTAAAAACTCTGTTCCTGCAGGTCCGGATGTGACGGATGGGCCATCAACAATCTCAAAGTCCAAGCTACAACAGGCGGTGGTCCGAAAGGTCACAGCCCGATATGTTGTCTGGCCTTCGGGAACACTCGCAAACTCCAAGCTCATAGTTTCGAGTTCAATATCCAAAATTCCGCATTCATCCAGCGCATGATCGGTGAACCCCAATAGAGCGGAGGAAATATCCAGAATGATGTTTTCCATTTCCGCAAATGGCGGCTGAAATTCCGTGCCCCATTCAATTAAAAATCCCTGAGTTTTGGTTTTAGAGGGGTCCGCCCAATGGCGCGCATACGCATAGTCCGTCAAAGTGCCTCTTGTGACATAGAGGTCAAATGACTGGCCCGTTGAGTAAGTAATACCGCGGACAGCGTTTAGGGATGACTGCATGCGCTCGACCAATCCGCACTGCGTCCCCAGATCTTCAGGGCGAATATACTCGCTATAGCCATCGTCCTCTATGCCGCGCATGCCATCAAATACAGGATTTAAAAAGTTTTGCGCTGGTGTGGTGATCTGGTTTTGGTCAATGCCCCAATTATGATAAAGCAGCTGGGTGTAGCAATGAATATCAATGCACCATCTGATTTGTGGATAGCTATCGAATATAAATCTGACATTTTGCGTTTCCGGTTCCGAGAAAGGCGCCGTGCCATGTGCCGGAATGTCTAGCCAATGCGCATCATAATTGCGGTTAAGGTCAACCCCGTTCGAATTATGGCGTTGAAATACATCTGGATTAGATTGACTTAAATTTTTTCCGTCAGGATTAACGCAGGGATATATAAAGGTTTGGCACTCTTCCATGACCCGTCTCACAACCGAGGCAGGATAGGTTTGGCTGCCATAGGTTAGGCCCGTATTGGCGGCATAGGCTTCCAGAAGATCCGTAGCAAAAGATATACAAATATCTCCGGACCCCCATTCTGCCGGATGTTGACCACCAACGAAAAACACCGCCGGACGGTCATCTTCAGCCCCAAGCGCAATGCGCATGGCATTTGTTGTCCGGCCGTCAACGGTTAGATTGGGGAGGGTGATTAATTCACAGGTTCCGGGGTAAGTTGCGGCAAGTGCAATGACGGCGGACTCGATTTCTTCAACATTCAAATAGGGCATTACTGATCTCCCCGCTTATCATCTCGGGTCGACAGATTTTTACTTTTCGGCGCAATTTTTCCACCTTTAAACCGGTCTCCTTTGCCGACTTCTTTTTGGCGCAGCCGGCCAATTTTGCTCATATTTTCTTGCACCTCATGTTCAAGACCGAGCTTGTTGACCGTGTTGATTTCCGCTTTTGTCAGGAAATATTCTAAGGTGACAGCTTCAGATTTTTCAGAGCTCGATTTTTCAAGCCTGTGCATATGGACCAAAAAGAAGCCATATGTTTCAATAAACTCCCTCGCAGACCTATGGTCTTTGAAGTGAACCATCACTTTGAAAAAATCACCAGAGTCTTTGGATTTGCTGTCAGCTTTTTTAGCCATAATTGCCCCTTTTCAGGAAGTAAAAAACTTCCATTGAGTTGTTAAAACACAACGGGGCGTGTCACGAATTTCCAATACACATATCACAAAACGGCAGTGTTTTCAACCTTGCGGGCGCACGACTATAGCTAGCACTTCAGCTGTCCGGTTTCTGATCTGTCACTCCATTAGTTGATTTAAGGGTTTTGGATTGCCATAGCAGAACTGCACCTCGCAGTCGGGTTTCATTCATACAGCTAAATAATGCCGTTAAAATTCGCGCGCATAAGTAAGACTGAAAATATTCGCGTCATCAAACTTTGTATAATCAGCCCTGATACCATCGTTCGGCGTAAAATTGAACTGAGCGCCGCCCCCAAATAAGGCGTCATCAAAGTCGTTAGAAGTCGAGTACGTGATGGGTCCATTAGGGTCAAATATTGTAAAACTGCCTTTTACATCCACCTGCCCATAGCCGACACGCGCAAATAAATCGAAGTTTTCGGACACGGGTAAAATCCCTCTAGCAAAAATGGCATAGTAATTTTTAACTTTGAAATCCCCTGTAATCGGGCTTCCACCAGTGGTCACTGATTCAGAAAAGTCTATGTCTTTACTGCCAAGACCAAACCCGACTTCACCTTCGACAGCGATATATTCTGACAATTGATATCCCAAACGGCCTGTCACAGCCTTGAATGAAAGCGACTGACTTGCTGCAGCAATACTATTCTGCTCCGTATCACCATCGATCAGTGACGCGCCGACATTCACGTACACACCACTGTCATCGGCAGCATAAGCATAGCCGGAGCCCAAAATTACAGCCGATACGGCGCAAATCATAAATCGTGTTTTCATAGTTTTCCCAATTGAGTAGTTAATATTCTTCAACTTAAGGATAAACGACTTTAATGCAAGACAATCATTCTATTGCTGTGGGGTTCAGCTTTCCGAGCTTGTTTTTAATATAATCAAACACCAACCACAAAGCAGCAATTCGTCGTGCCGGAACCGCCGACATTATAAGTCGCGACGGTTTTGGCGCCGCCCACTTGATAATCCCCTGCGCTGTCTGTGACTTGCTTTTGCGTGTCGAGCAGCATGCGTACACCGGTTGCGCCGACGGGGTGGCCAAGTCCGATGAGGCCGCCCGATGGGTTGATCGGGATTGCGCCGCCCATATCGATCCGGCCATCTTCGATCGCTTTCCACGCCTCCCCTGGAGCCGTAATTCCGAAATGCTCGATCGCCATATATTCGGTGATGGAAAAACAGTCATGGGTTTCGATGGCATCGAGCTCGTCCGGCCCGCTAATCCCGGCGCGGGTGTAAGCGTCCGTAATGGCCCTGCGCGTCCAAGGCAGGACATAATCTTCGCCCGCGCTGTCCTTTAACTTTTGCTCCATCATCATCGGCGCGGTTGTATGGCCCCAACCTTTGATTTGCGCGATGGATTCGAGCGCGATCCCGCGCGCCTTAGCATAGGCCCTAGCGCGCGCTTCCGAGGCCAGAAACACCACCGCAGCGCCGTCTGTGACCTGCCCGCAATCTTGGCGGCGCATCCAGCCTTCTATGACAGGATTAACTTCGTCATCGGCGGTAAAGCTCTTATCGGTAAAGGCCCAGCCTCTTGCCTGAGAGTTGGGATTACGTTTTCCGTTTCTAAAATTGATTTTCGATATGCCCATGAGGTGATCATAATTCAGTCCGTAACGCTTATCATATTCCTCGGCCAGATCAGAGAACATGGCGGGCCAGAGGAATTTTGCGCCCAGCGCCTCTTTCCCGCGCCACGCCGCAGCGCCCAAATGATCCGCAGCTACGTCGCCCGGAACATTACGCATCAGCTCAACCCCCGCCACGCAGGCCAAATCATAGCGCCCGCTTTCTATATCCGCCATAGCTGCCATGGCCGCCAGCGACCCAGACGCACAAGCACCCTCATGGCGCGAGGCCGGCATGCCGGAAAAGTCTGGATGCACATGACCAAAGAAACCGCCGAGCATGCCCTGACCCGCAAATAGCTCGGCCACGAAATTCCCGACGTGACCGACCTTAACGTCTTTAGGATCAAGCTGGCTGCTCTCGAGCGCTTTTAAAACCGTTTCTGAAAACAGATCAAACAGGGTGCGATTATCTCGCGTCCAATTTTTGGAAAAATCCGACTGCGCGCCGCCGAGAATGTAAACTGGTTTGGTCATGTATTTTACTTCACATAAATCGGCGTCAAAGCATACAAAATTCGAAGGAGAGCTCACCCCTCTGTCATCCCGGACAAGGGCGAAGCCCGCTGATCCGGGACCTTAAATATTGACGAATAGACTTAAGGTCCCGGCTCGGAGGCCGGGATGACAGGGTTGTGAATTCACAAACATCCAATATCATCACCCATTCCCAAGTTGAACCTTACTAGTGGACTATGTTATCCTAATAGAAACCCATAGGAACGCCCGTGCCAGCCAAACTCATCCAAGGCTTCAAATCTACCTTACAGCCGAGCCGACATCCTTATTTAAACGGGGCTTGGACGCCCTGCACGACAGAGTATGACGCCGACAACATGGAAGTGATTGGCGATATCCCCAAAGACCTCTCCGGCGTTTATATCCGCAATACGGAAAACCCGCTCCACGAAGCCATTGGGGTTTACCACCCATTTGACGGTGACGGCATGATCCACACAATGTCATTTAAAGACGGCAAGGCCGTGTATAAAAACCGTTTTGTCCGCACGGAAGGGTTTATGCGCGAACAAGAGGCGCAGCGCTCCCTCTGGGCGGGGATTGCGGCCAATCCAGCCAAATCAGAGCTTGAGGGCTGGGGCGCGCGCGGACGGATGAAAGACGCCTCCTCGACAGATGTCATCGTCCACGGCGGCGAAATCCTCTCGACGTTTTATATGTGCGGCGAAGGTTATCGTCTTGACCCGAGTTCCCTAGAGCATTTGGGCACAGCCGCGTGGGTGCCGCCAGAAGGCGTTTCGGCCCATCCCAAAGTCGATCTGGAAACCGGCGAGCTGTTGTTCTTCAACTATTCCAAAAAGGCGCCCTATATGCATTACGGCGTGGTCGGCGCGGACAAGAAACTCAAACACTATATCCCCGTGCCGCTCCCCGGACCGCGCATGCCCCACGACATGGCCTTTACCAAAAACTATTCCATCCTGATTGACCTGCCGGTGTTCTGGAAACCGGAGCTGCTGGAACAAGGCATTCACTCCGCAGCCTATTACGGCCATATGCCGACCCGCTTTGCCATTGTTCCTCGCTATGGCAGCACAGAGGAAATCCGCTGGTTCGAAGCCGCGCCTACCTTTGTGCTTCATTGGCTCAACGCTTGGGAAGAAGGTGATGAAATTGTCGTGGATGGATATTTCCAAGAAAACCCCGATCCCGATCCGATTGACGCGCCGGGTGTTGATAAACGCTTTGGCAAGCTGCTGGCCAATATTGACGGTTATTCTCTTGGGACCAAACTTCACCGCTGGCGCTTTAACCTCCGCACGGGCAAGACCACGGAAGAGCGGCTGGACGATGAAAACCTCGTCGAGTTCGGCATGATCAATCAGCGCTATACGGGCCGCCCCAACCGCTATGTCTATAGCGCCCAGTGGGAGCCGGGTTGGTTCCTGTTCTCCGGCGTCATGAAACACGACCTTAAAACTGGCGATACGCAAAGCTATCAATTCGGCAAAGGCCGCTATGGCAGCGAAGCGCCTTTTGCTCCGAGGGACTCAGAAAGCAGCATCCAAGACGAAGATGACGGCTATATCGTATCCTTCATAACGGACATGAATAATGACAGTTCTGAATGTGTGGTGCTGGATGCGAAGGATATTGCCGCCGGGCCTGTGGCACGGATAATTTTACCGCACAGGATTTCAAGCGGGACCCATGCGACTTGGGCGGGGCTTGGTGAGATTGGGTGAAATACTAAACTACGCTAACCCGCCGATACAGGCTTGGATTGTCCCCGCAGGAAATTATTTTGGCACGAAAGCCTATTGTAAATCACTCTATTAGCTAGTCTTTTTCAGCCCAGCTATCAATTTTTTCAACATTACCATCACTGTCCTTATACACTACATCCTCACCTACAGTTTTATTAAATGGATTCCAACTATCGGTATCAACTTCTGTGTGAGTCGTTATCTCTTTGGTTCCACTTCCAATTATTCGGGAGGTAGTCCGCGTGCTCGTGTAAACTTTCTTAACCATTTTTATAATCCTTTCATTTTGAAAATAGCTCAATTAAACAAAATTACTATAATATGATTCGGTCGACAAAAAAGTCGGTAACACAGTTCCATCGTCAATGAATGGTTTTGTGGTGATAATTCGTCTTTGTCTATTTTTGAGTTTAGGCATGGGACATCATAGCATGAAAGAGAAGATGATTATACCTTCCTCATCCGAACCAATGGGTTTTAAAAACACAGCAAAACATGCTAACGCCCTGATATGACCGCGCCTAAAATTCATATGACCGTCAAAGATTTGCTGAGAAATGGCCATGTGGTCAAAGACATCACGACTGACGATATAAGTGAACTGACCTATGAGTTTATGTTATTTGACCGGGATAAATATATGGGATTCCAAAAGCAGGCCCGCGCTTTGCTTAAGGGGCGGCCGGGCTTTAGTCTCATTCAAATCTATCCGGTCTATAATACATTCTACAAATTCGGCGAGGCTATTCAGGAACGGTTTGAGTTCGAGGTGACGCTGCGATATATAAAGTAGGCCGATCTCAGTCTTGATAGAAGTCGCTCACCCCGCTGCAGAGCGGGGTCCACGCCTAAGATGACAGCGGACAATTTCAAAAAAGATAAAGCTTAACCCTAGCTTGGGTCCCGTGTCGAAGCACGGGATGAGCGGGTGGTTTATATACCTCCTCATCCTGAGGCGGCGCGTAGCGACGGGACTCGAAGGGCTACCCGTCGCAGCGGATATACTCATTGGGGGTGTCCCAATCGGCTTTGCCGAGGTTCGCAGTGTAGAGCCAGAATTTGCCCTCGTCCTTCATTTCGGCGATGAGTGATGTTGGGCCATTATCCATAGGCATCCAGGTGACGCGGTTGTTAAACGAAGTCAGCGCCATACTCGACACCGGGCCTTTGGGGGATTTATATATGATCGTCGGGTCGGTCCCGTCCATGGGCCCTTCGGATATGACAACAGGCGAGTCGCAAGTCGCCATCGGGACGCTGACAATCACGCCGGGGGCATCCGGCCTTGCCACATGCCACGCCCCGACAAACGGCGCGGCTATGCTCATCGTTTCTTCTATCACTGGCGCGAGCGGCGCTTCGTCTTTGATTTTAGTCGCCGCTTTATCACCGCAAGCGCTCAACATTGTGACGAGGCTTGTCAGAAGAACGGCTTTAACCGCGTTAGTCGGTGTCAGTTTAAACATGGAGTTTCCTTTTGAGTCATGGCTTAGGGCTGGCCCTCAGGTAAAACAATAGTGGATTGAAAATCGTCTGAATGTTCGGTTGGTGTTCTAAAAAACGTTATGATTCCCACAACAATAATCAGACCAATAGGTAGGACGACTGATCTCCATTTATTGCGCTTCATCACCCCCTCCTCCCATGTTTTGACCCAGCCGTGTTGGCTAATCTATCGCCTTTTTAGCAACCGTCAAAACGCGAACATCATCTGTATAGATGATGCGGCTGCGGAAACTTCGTGCCTATTATGCGATTAAGCAGTAATATGTCTCTGAAGTGGAGCTTGTGATGACATGGAAAAATTGGCTTTTAGCTGTAACGACCCCTTTTATATTCTTCAGCACAGCATCGGCGCAAAGCACGGCATCCTATGCGCCGGACCAGATCGTCAAAGCTCATTTGCAATGCTCGGCCTATTATAGAGCTCAAAGTGCTCAAGAAAACAGAATGAAAGGCCACCTTGAAGCCGGGGCGCAGTGGCTCGAAGTTCACTTTTCCAAAGACATCAATAGCGCCGCGCAATATATGCTGACCAACTCGCTCGCTATGAGCGAAAAAGTCAAAACGGAATATGGCGGGAATTTTAATGACCCCCGCATTGGTACGGACTTTGACGGTATGTGCGCGCAAGTTCATCCGGGTCTCACGAGCTCCGGCAGCCGCGTCGACGCAGCTCTACTCGCGGCGGCGCGGGCAAGATCTGCGGTCATCGTCGATGAAATAATCGTCAAAACCCTCACCGGCAAGACCATCAAAATAACGTCGACAAATCTGAAAACCATCGCCGATCTGAAAGACGCCATTCAAGACGAAGAAGGCATACCGCCGGGCCAGCAGCGGCTGATCTATGCCGGCAGAACCCTCGAAGACGGTCGGCTTATCAATGACTATAATATAGAGTCAGGCGCGATCGTTCACCTGATTCTTAAGCTGAATTAGACAATGGGACAATCACTTTACAAAGCTGCTCTCGTACTTTGGCATGTTTTCGGGCTATTTAGTCAAGTAAAACCTCGCGCTTGATTATACGAATTCAATTGGAATGATTATGAAAAACCTTTCAAAAATACTGATGACAATAATGCTCACAGGCACTTGGCTCGTCTGCCCTGTTTTGACATGGGCAGAGTCATTTGAAGATGCGGAATATGCTCACAATGCTGACGCGCACAAAGTGTCTTTTTCAATGTTTGAAAAACTCGCCGAGCAGGACGATGCCCGTGCTCAATTTTACCTCGGTCATATGTATCGAGAAGGGGAAGGCGTCAAAGCATCCTCAAAAAAGGCGGCTAAATGGTTAGAAAAATCAGCCGCGCTCGGAAACGATCATGCCCGGGTTATGCTCGGCTATATGTATTGGACGGGAGAAGGCGTTCGAGAATCTGAGGAACAGGCTTTTGAGCTATTCAAACTTGCCAGTGAAAATGACCACGAAGCCGGTCGGTACTATTTGGCAAGAATGTATTACGGCGGATATTTCGTTGAGAAAGATAAGCAAGAAGCGTTCAATCTGTTTAATCAGGTTTTTCGGCTAAAAGGTTGGCCCGCAGATATCAGAGACGATAGCGTCAAAGGTCATTTTTGGAATATGACGTCTGGCGGTGATCTTGTAGACTACATTTATGACATGAGAACGAAGGGCGGGTTCAAGGAAACGTTCACGGCGAAATCGGCAGCAGCGAAGAAAACCTATGACGACAACAAACAGCTCTATATCGATGATTTTGATAAATGGTTTGAGAAAAAACAGGCCGCAGACAAAGCCAAAATTGAAGGCGATGTGGCGGCGGCAGGACGGGTAGAAAACGGCATATCCGCCTACCATTCGGGAGATTATCTGCACGCACATCCCATTCTTTTGGCTCATGCAAATAATGGACACATGACAGCACAGACCTATTTGGGTCTTATGTACAGGGACGGATTAGGCGTAGCTCAAAATGACGGGACCGCCAATGAATGGTTTTTAAAAGCCGGTGAAAACGGCTCAGGTGAAGCCTATTACTATTATTCCGGCATGGCCTATAATTACCGTGTGCCAAATCTACACGCCAATACCAATAGATGGGGCGCTGGTTGGGAAGCGATGAATAGTTCGGCCGAGCTCGGCTATCAGCCTGCCATCGATTACCTGCAAAAAAGCAAGGCACGTAAACAAGCAGAGCAGGAAGCGGAGCAGCTAGAACGAGAGCGCCTGCTTCGAGAGTCAGCAGATGCAAACGCGGAAACTGATCAGGCGCGCCGTATAAGATTAAAGAAAGAGTTTGATGATCAAATGGATGACATTCGGCTAGGGCGTTGCCGAAATCCATATTATTACAAAGTCAACGGCGAACAAAGAGTGTCCTGTGACTAAGGCTAGAGTGAAGATGCGAAATCCTCCAATATTTTTAACGGCGTTTGCCATGGCGGTTGTTTTTATCAGCGGCTTGGCCAGCGCCTCCCATCACCAAGTTATAGAACATGATTTAGAACTGCCAAAGACGGAGATCATGGGCACCTATGCCGGCACCATTCTTTGTAAGGACGGCGAAAGAGGCTTTAGCCTTAACCTAGATATAAAAGGCTTTCCAACGCTGGACGATGTGCCGTGGGGACCGTGCCGATCTGGTTCTGGCCCTTGTAACGATCGGCAAGACGCTCGGCTGTCAAAATCCCGCAAGATCAGCGGCTTTGTTAATCTTTTCCCGACCTTATCTAATCCCGGCACGTCATTAGAAGCCTATAGGGTTGAAGGCATCGCCGAATATATCACCAAGGAAACAACCAAGTTCCACCTAGAGCCCGGCGCCGACTCATGGAAAAAAGGCGGGCTGGAATTTCTAAAGGCTGGCTTAAGCGGCACTATTGATGATAGCGTGATTGATGGCGATTTCTTCGACAATAAATGCTCAGTGATCAAGCTGTATAAGATGGAAACCTATTAGGAATTTATGATGAGGAAATATTACAACGGCGCGTTAAAAGCAGGCCTCTTAGTGACAGTTCTATGTCTGGGAACCCAACTAGGAACACAGGCGGTATCGGCGCAAACCCCTGTCACCTATGACACGCTTGGTTTCAAAACGGCCACTTCAAAACTTGTGCTCGAAAACTGCCCTATTGAAGTCACGACGGGTAATTCTCTGGAGGATCAACTAAGCGCGTGTAAAGCCCTCATACCCGACCTTCAACAGATGCGCGCGAATTTTGTCGGCGAAGGATTTGAGCAAAACCTTCGCTGGGCCGATGATCGAGTGAACTGGCAGACCGGCAATATATATCGCAATATGGCGCTCAAAATTATCAATAGCGGCCAAGGGTTAAACACGTCTTCTTGCGGCTATGTTTATACGTGGAAATCCCATTTGCTAGCTATGGATGAAAACCCCAGAGAGTATTTCACGCGCTATGACACAATGCTGGAGACAGCTAATGGGGCCATCGAGAAGTGTAAAAACCTGGGCCATGTGACGGCGCTAAATTAAGATGACATTAGCATCCATAAAAAACCAATCCCTATTCAGCTGCCTAGCGATTGCAACTTTGGCTTTCATCAATCCTGCAATTGCAACTGCCCAAGATCTGGACGGTCAATTTCTCGTCTCTGAGCCCAGCCTTCAAACATTTTACCAAGACTTTTCGGCGCAGCAAAATCCGGTGATGAATAAAGACACGGCCAAGCAAGTTGTACAGCTTATTTTCGCGGACAACCAAATCACTGACGCCGAGAAAGATATGTTACGGGAACTCGCGCGAACTGACAAATCACAGGTCAATGCGGTGTTAAATAATCAAACAATATCTGTACCCGTCGCGACGCCTGCAGCGCGCGCCTTTATCAATATCATCTTTAAGCCCGCCGATTTGAACGTGCTGTGGGCTGGCGACGCACAGGACTTAATGCGCATAATTGACACTTATGAAATATCGCCCAAGATTGCCGATAATGTCCAAAAAGCCATTGCCAATCAGCTCAACAGAGACTTGGAGAAATCAACCATCTACAATGTCTTTGCGCCGCTTCGTGAGAAGCTCGTAGAAAAGCATGATCAAGGGCAAGAGCTACCCGGCGATTATCCTGAGAAAGTTGATCGCTTTCTATTTGAAACTATGGATTTGATCAAAACGACGGTTGATAAAAAGCCCAGCGCACACCCGCTTCCGCCCTATTTATATAATTGGCTGGACCCGGACGCAAAAAATATAACCGAGTAAAAGGAAGTGAAGATGACAAAAAATACTCTTATTTTGGGAGCGGCACTCATCTTGACCGCGGTCCCTATGGCCAATGCACAAACGACGAGTGATGCCGATCAAGCCATCGATAGCTGTTTGATGGTTGAGTACAAATCCGGCGTTCCGCAAGAGCTCTTTTATCAGGGATGTTTAAAAGCCTTCAGTGTTGCCATCGCGGAAGCCCAAAAGACGGATGCATATTCAGATCAGCGCCGCCGAATTTATTGGGCGCAGGCTGGTCAGGTCGCAGGGGTTGCGCTTTTGCTCAAGGTAAACATTGATAAAGAGATGAACGTAACAACCTGCAATATTGCCCTGCAGGGCATGAAAGCTTATTCACAGGTCAAGCCCCCGGCGGCGCCGGGCTCGCGTTTGGCCGCATCGGATACGCTGAAAAACTTTTCTAGTAACTGCCATGCCCAAGGGTTTTACAATAAGTAATCGTCTAATTTTCGGGCGGCTCTAATTCTAAATATTCTCATGGGCTGAGCTGATCAGTATCGCTCTATTAGACCGCTAACAAATCCCCGGAATTGACGTGTCGAATTGGCGCCAACATATCATTGGGCATTCCCGCTGCATATCAGCGACGGCGTCCGCAAACCGATCTAACAATAAATCCCGCTCCTCAATAGCTTTATCAATACGAGCACTGGTCACAATCATCAGAGCAAGATAAACAAAAGCTACAAGCATTAAAAATATTGCCATTGCAAGAACAACATAGGCAATGACTCTCGCGGGTGGCAGAAAAATCGCCACAACCAGTAAAGCCACTGTAACAATTAACAAGGCAATACTAGATGCCATGTTCATCATGAATAAGCGAAAATACCGGTTCCATTTGTCATTCAGATCACGGATTTTTCGGCAGATGAGTTCAAGCGCCAGACGTAAAGCCATAAGGGCCGCGCCAGCGCCCAAGCATTCTTCGGTTTCGCAACTTTTTAATTCCCCGCCTGGTTCTATTTTAAGTTCGTCGTCATCCATAATTGTCGCCCCATATTTCTCTTAAGATGAACTCTACCACAAAATCGTTCATATCCAAAACCATCGCTCTTGCTGCTGCAAAGCGGGGGCCAAGCCATAGGTGACGGCAGATTAATTTTGAAAGACTGCAAAACCCCAACGCTGCTTGGATCCCGCCCTTCGGCGGGATGAGCGAAAATAAAACCCACAACCCACCGCTCACCCCGCTGAAGAGCGGGGTCCACGCCTATGGCGACGGCTGATTAATTTCAAAAAATCACAACTCCAATACTGCATGGGCGCCGCCCTTCGGCGGATGAGCGATTTTATAGACGCTCCACCACTGGCATAACCCGCAAATTAGTCTATAATCCATATTCCATGGCGCAGGACATACCAACACCAGACCCAAGCTCAACCAATACGCTTTTTGGTACAGACCGGAAAGCGATGGCGTTTATCTATGGGTTTTTTCTGTTCCATATGTTCGTCTTTGGGTCTGCCGGGTTTTTCATGTCCTACGGGCAAAACCCAGATCTAGGGTTTAATTTCCTGTTCTCCGGCTTTGCCATTTTTGTTTATATTATATTCTACCTGATCTTTTTCGGGCTGGATGAAATCTGGTGGCTGTTTATCAACTCCGCTCTCGGGATTTTGGGCATTCTGGCACAGCTTGATTGGATGCTAGCTCTGTTCGGTGCCGATATGACGAACTACCCGGTTCAGGCCCATATCATCCCCGCAATCTATTACGTGCTTTATACCTTCTTGCTCCGGCGGGCGGTCCTGCACATCTTTCGCGCCGAAGAGGGCAGTAGAAGAAAACGGATCATTGAAGGGATTTATGTAGCGGGGTCGTTATTGGTCTATATCCCGATCCTGGCATTTAATAGCGGGTTTTTGACGGGCGGATTGTGATAAAAAATTCGCAAAAACACCGCTCACCCCGCTGCAGAGCGGGGTCCACGCCTAAGATGACAAAAGAATAATTTCAAAAAAAAGCAAGCGGAACCATCGCTTGGCTCCCGCCCTTCGGCGGGATGAGCGAGTAAGTACACGCAATAGTCAATACTGCCATAAGTGCCCAGCTCCCACCTTATTTGTATAATTGGCTCAATCCTGATAAAAAACCCCCGACTAAGTAGGGGACCTCAAGCATGACCGATAACGCGGCAAAATTTATTGGCAATATTCCTGAAAATTATGATCAGGGTTTAGGGCCACATATTTTCATTGATTATGCCAAGGATCTGGCCCGCCGCGCCGCGCGTCTAAACCCAGCCCTGGTTCTGGAACTCGCCGCAGGGACAGGCATTGTCAGCCGGGAACTTCGAAATGCCCTATCACCGCAATGCGATCTGATGGTTTCAGACCTTAACCCGCCCATGCTTGAGGTCGCGAAACAGAAATTTAACAAAGACGAAAACGTAAATTTTAAACAGATCAACGCCATGGAAATTGATTTTCCGGACAATCATTTCGACGTTATTATCTGTCAATTCGGCACAATGTTTTTCCCCGATAAACCGGCCTCCTACGCCGAAGCGCGCCGCGTTTTAAAGCCCGGCGGAACTTATATTTTTAACACATGGGGTTCTATGGCCCAGAACCCATTTTCACAAATCGCGCACAAAGTATCCGGTCAGTTTTTTCCTGAAGATTCATCGCCGCAATTTTACAAAGTTCCATTTTCATATGGTGACGCCCATGAGGTTATGGATGATATGCGGCGCGGTGGATTTGAAACCGTCACCCATCAGGTGATCGATATTGACAAGCCCGTCTCGGATTTTGGCCTGTTCGCCAAAGGGCTGGTTTTGGGCAATCCGCTTATTGATGAAATCCGCAGCTTGGAAAATGTCGATGAGACAGATGTGATTAAGGCGCTGGAAAGCAAGCTTGGCACGGCCTTTCCAGACGGCACAATGCCGCTCAAAGCCCTGATATTTGAAGGCCGGAAAGACTAAGTGACGCGATTTTTCCATTAATTTGAGCGCATGTCAAAGGCGGCGCGCAGAACCAGAATCACCCGTTAAACGGGTATATCAACTGCATTTCCCTTCGGACGCTGTATTGACATCACGAAAACGTGAATATAGCAGATTGGCCATTCAGGGAGGAATATTAAATGAAACAATTCAATAAACTGCTTTTGGCAGGAACCAGCCTGGCGCTGACCATGTCATTCGCATCTACCGCGCAGGCACAAAATGGTCCAAATGAACGGGCCGATAGAGTTTTAAAGCACTGGACAGCCGAACGTATTGCGTCAGCTGAGCCACGCGATATGCTGATTGACCATCGCGGCAAAGCTTATGTCCGAGGCAAACGCGGCAAGCTGACCGGCCATGGTCACGCCATCAAGCCCGAGCTGACAGCAAATTCAAAACGCGTTACGGGTGCCCAGAACTGGGATGATCGAGTTCCTCTCGATAATCAGGCACCAACCGTAACATCAAGAACGCCCGCCGATGGCGCGACCATTGGGGCAAGCCAGACATTCTCAGCCGTTGTGACAGATGTCGACGGTGTCCGGGAAGCCAATTTTGAAATTACCTATAATGGATCCGTCAGTACGTTTGCCGGCGTTGATGTCGGTAATGATACCTATGAAGTCACAGTCTCAGGATTTACCACAGGCTCCGGTAGCTGGCGAGTCTTGACCCGCGACAATGTAAGGCGTCGCGGCGGTAACCGAGGCTCAACAAGTTCCTATTCTTTCACCGTTGATGGCGGTGGCGGCGGTGGTGGCGGTGGCGGCGGTGTCGTTGTCAATGACCGCTGGACCAATGGCGGCGCTATCCAAACGGCGGCCGGTCGACTGCTTTATGAAATGCCGAATAATAGCGGTTGGTCAGCCTATGTCTGTTCCGGCACGGTCACAACCGATGGCGTAACCGGTCGGTCTATCATAATCACGGCCGCGCATTGTGTTTATGATGACGCGGATGCATCCTTTGCCCGGAACGTAATTTTCATTCCGAACCAGGACGCGACAACAGGCTCCGGGACTGACAGCGACTGTGCCAATGATCCTGAAGGCTGCTGGGCCACTGATTTCGGTGTTGTCGAGCAGAACTGGACCACCAGCGTCTTCCCGAACAATATCCCGTGGGATTATGCCTATTATGTTGTCGGTGACAGCGGCAATCATTCCGGAAACGGTACAGGCGGCGCACTAGACACTGCAGTTGGCAGTTTTGACGTCAACTTTGCTGCGCCCAATGTGAATGACGGGAATGACGGTGAAGCTTCCCTCGACTGGACCCATGCTCTGGGTTATTCTTATTCCGACGATCCGTACTTTATGTATTCAGCCGAAGACATGACGACCGAAGGCGCGGATAACTGGTGGTTACCGTCAAGCCAGCTTTCTGGTGGTTCATCAGGCGGTCCTTGGATTCAGCCGATGGATGAAGGCGCCGGTACCGGCCCTCTCATGTCAGTGAACAGCTGGGGCTATACAACATCTGACGGCATGGCCGGACCGTTCCTTAACGGGACAACAGCCGAATGTCTGTTCGAGGCAGCCAAGACCGGTAATCTGGGTCTGAGCGGTAATCCGGACGGACAGCAAGGACTTGTTGTAAATCCGTCTAGTTGTGACGGCGGCGGTGGCGGTGGCGGCGACACCACACCACCCGTCGTTTCAAACGTTACGTCTAGCAAGATCAATAACCGCAGATTTAGTGTCTCTTGGACAACTGATGAACCGGCTACATCTGCTGTAACGATCGACGGCACGGATTATGGTGCGTCCAGTAGCCTTGTAACGTCTCACTCTGTGACCTTTACGGGCGCCCGCAGAAATACGACTTATACATATTATGCAAAATCGTCGGATGCTGCTGGGAACGAGACTATTTCAGGACCACATTCCCATACGAACTAGATAAGATATATCTTGTGAGTTTAAGCCGCCCCAAATGATTTTGAGGGGCGGCTTTTTTTGTGTAAAAACAGGCAAGAACCGTTCCGTGGAGCCCTCTCCTTATAATTAGACAATAAAACGTCAGCATGATAGCAAAACGCCACCAAAGGGGTGTGCATGAATAAACTGCTTTCAGAGCTCAAGCGGAGAAATATATTCCGGATCGCCGGCGTCTATGCCGTAGTGAGCTGGATTATCATGCAGGTCATCTCGGTTATGACCCCGGCGCTGAAGCTCCCGGATTGGGTTGACAGTTTTTTTGCCATTCTTCTTCTGGCCGGTTTTCCAATTGCGGTCATTCTGGCCTGGGCCTTTGAAATGACGCCGGAAGGGGTAAAGCGCACGGAAGCCGTCAGCACCGAAGACAGTATTACAACAAAAACCGGCCGAAAGCTCGATGTGGCCATCATGGCGGGCCTGGCCGTGGTCATCGCCGTGATAATCGGAAGTTTCGTTTTAAAGCCGTCCGGTTCTGATAAGCCGTCCCAAACAGCAGACGTTGAAGCATCGGACAGCTCCATCGCTGTCCTGCCGTTTGAGAACTTTTCGACCGACAAGGATCAGGATTATTTTGCCAGCGGTATTTCCGAAGAACTTTTGAATGCATTGGCGAAAATAGACGGATTACGGGTGTCTTCGCGGACGTCCGCCTTTGCGTTTAAAGGGCAGGAAAAACCGATCGCTGAGATTGCAGAGGCTCTGAACGTTGCCCATGTGCTGGAAGGTTCCGTGCGCAAATCCGGTAATACCCTGCGCATAACGGCCCAGCTTATCGATACTAAAACCGATGTTCATATGTGGTCAGAAACATATGATCGCGCCCTGACCGCGGATAACATCTTTGATATTCAGGACGAGATCACCGCCGCCATTGTCCGCGAATTACAAGGTCAAATGGATTTTGCAGTCGCGCAAGATGAGACAGCGCGCACCACCTCCGTTGAAGCTTACGAGCTTTATCTGCGGGCCCGGAACCAAGCGGAACACCGCACCCGAGAGCCAATGCTCGCAGCCATTGAGGGTTATAAACAAGTCATCGATCTCGATCCAGATTTTGCGCCTGCCTATGCCGGCCTTGCCGTAACCTATTTATTAATGGATGAATATGGCGGCATGGACAGCGAAGAGGCCACAGGTCTCGTCAAACCTCTTGTGGCCAAGGCCTTGGAACTGGCACCAAATTCGGCTGAAGCTTTGGTCGCGGCGGCTGATCTGGCCTTCGCGGAAAAGGATATTCCCAAAAGCCTGGAATTTTCGCAAAATGCAATTACTGCCAATCCCAATTACACCCTGGCCTATCACCGAAAAGGCATGGTGCTTGGGAATTCGGGTCAGCCTGAAAAGGCACTATCTGCATTTCAAAAAGCTTTAGCTCTAGATCCGTTATCAGCTGTATTACTGACAAATGCGGCCATTTATCAGCAGCAATTGGGTGACATTGCTGGCGCCCGCCAAACCGCTCTGGATAATATACGCTGGAATCCTGAAAGTGCCTTTGGATATCGCAATCTTGCACAAATCAACCTTGAAGAAGGTGATTTTGCGGCCGCGCATAGCTATCTCAAGGATAGTCAGGCCCGCAATTCAGAACAATTTTCAATCAGGTATCAGCTGCTGACTCTCTATCTGGATATTGGCCTTCTCGATCAAGCGCGAACGATCGCCAGGACGCCTTATGAAAAGGCAATGGTTCATTTCAGCTCGGGAGAGACTGAAAAAGCTAAAGTCTTATACAGCGAAATCACTAACGAGCTTGAAAAATTAAATATGGGCTATCTGCTTCAAGATTATGCAGCTATCGCCGCCATTATTGACAAGTATCAACCCTTAATCATTCCAAAGGGTATCCCGTTGACCAAAGATGGAAATCTTGAAACGGCCGCATATTTCACCTTTGGGTACGCGCAAACCGGCCATGCGGATACGGAAGAATTTACAAAATTGCTCGATAACTATTTCAAGGAAAAGCAGCCTGCCGAGTTTTCCACCCAAGCTGAGCTTTATGCAGGGGCTATTCTTCAAATTATTAAAGGCAATCCTGACGCAGCCATCGCCTGGCTTGAGCAAGGCTTTGAACTTGGATCATTTTCGCAAGCGGAATTGCTTGATCCTGTGTTTGATTCCATTCGGGAAAAGCCAGCGTTCCAAGCCATAGTAGCCCGGACCGACAAAATCCTGGCCGTCCAGCGCGCGGACATCCAAAATCAACTCGCCAACCCAGAACCCGATTGGATTATGACGGAGTGATACATCCGGTCTGCCCTATCACTGCTTTTGCGAAATTGGTGAACCTATGCGCAATATATTTCCATCAAGATCTTCCAGTGAAAACGTTAATTCTCCCCACTCAGCTTCCTCTGGCGGGCCATGAAGCTCCACCCCATGACTAACGAATTCATCATAAAGTTTTTGCGCATTCTCAACATTCACATAGGTTTGAACACCCAAAGGACCGTCGCCATCATGTTCAGATAAATGAAAGGCAACTTGGTCTCGAACAATCTCTAGAAAAACCGGAAACCCGTCACCAGGATCTAATTCCCAGCTGGTTTTAAACCCTAGCTTCTCGCAGTAAAACTTTTCACTTTCACGCGCATTCTTGACACGCAGCATACTGATTGTACTCTTCATCATAGTCGCCGCCATAGATGAGCCTTTCTGACATATTTAGTGCATTTCGCGTTTGATTAAGTTCGTAAAACCTTCAGAAAATGGGCAAATAAAGCCCAATTTCTGAAGTCATTCTAACAGCGAATTGCACTAGTCATGAACCATTTTCAGAACCACGTGCCATTGCAATCCAGTTTCTGATTTGATCAGCCGTTTCGTTCATCTCTTTCTCATCTCGAAATGCAGCTGTTTCAATGGGATAAAACTCATAATCGCTATGAAGGATGAGTAGCGCTTGCGGCGTGTTCAAAACCCCCGCAATATGGCTCCACCGGGTAATTCCCTCATGTCCAGGATGCTCGGAATAATATCCCTCGGATGTTAAACGAATTTGTGTCACGCCAGATCGCAAAGGCGCATCAGACAATGCCTTTTGTGCCATTCTGGTTTTGAAAATTAACAGCCTGAAAAGGCCAATAATACTTATGACGAAAGCCAAAAATGTCCCCTGAATTCCGCCGATAAACCAAAGCACAAAACCGGCCAAGCCGCCAATAGCTAAGGCCGCAACCATTAAACCGACCCACCCACTCCAAATTTTTCCCGAATGTTGCCGGTTACGCCTCAGAGCCAGGCAGGCTTTATCATAGTCTACATTTTGGAATTTTGATTGATAAACAAATTCAGTCATTCACGCCCCCTGCTTATTTCTCACCATAGCGCTTTAACGTTAATATTACGTTTTCTTGCTTCCAGTCAGAAATTTTTCTTTTATAAACTCGCCATGCCCTACGAATTTGATCATGCGGTTATTTTGGTGCCAGACCTTGAGCAAGGCATAAATCAGTTCACGGCTCTGGGCTTTCATGTGGAAAAGGGCGGCTCTCACGGGCTTACTGAAAATGCTTTAATCCCGTTTAAAGACCAGACTTATATCGAACTGATTGCCTATAAATCAAAGCCCGCGAAGTTCATCCTTATGGCCATCCATAAATGGCTTAGACTTAGACGCTCTCATGACACGATCATGTCCCGTTTGACCCATTGGTTTTCCCGTCCCTTTGGCCCTATTGACTGGTGCGTAAGATACACCGCTTCGGGTAATCCAAAGCACTTGCCTGCAGGTATGACAATTCCAAAAGAATTTTCGCGGTTAAAGCCAGATGGTACACAAATCAAATGGACATTATCCGCGCCAAGAAACTTCGCCCTTCCAATGCTCATCGACGACAGAACGGAACGCAGATTTAGAGCGCCGCTATATAAATCTGGCCTGCATAAAAACGGCGCGGAGGCCATTGAGGAAATCATTCTCCCGCCTGAAAACATACATGCCATTGTACAAGGTTTTGAAGGGCTCAGCGCCAAGCAAGACGGCGTTAAATTAGCCCCCTCAGATAAAATCAATTTGGATTACCCGTTCGGACTGAAGATTAAATTTAAAGAGCGAGATCAAAACCTGATGTCCTATGACCCAATAATCGATATTCCGGTATGGTTGGTTAGCACGTCGCTCGATACATAAATATCCACCTACCCGCCAAAGCTGAATCACCACCCTGTCATCCCGGACAAGGGCGAAGCCCGCTGATCCGGGACCTTAAATATTGGCGGGTAGATTTAAGGTCCCGGCTCGCAGGCCGGGATGACAAAGGGGTGTTTTTGGCAATGCCCCGGCCTTCGCTAAAAATTCGTCGTGGCAGGGAAGATCATTGGGCTTTCCATAGAAATTTAAGCTTCATCATCTGTATAGATGATGCGCTGACCAACCAGCTCATCTAGTTTATATCTGTCTAAGACTGACTTGAGTGTAAATATTTATGCCCAAATACACGGTCAGTCTAACTTGGAGGTTAGGCACATGAAATTCAAATCCATTATAGCCGCGAGTCTCTTCGCGCTTAGCATCAGCATTAGCGCGCCGCAATTTTCTTACGCGCAAGACCTATCCGAAGCGGTCGAAGCCTATCAGGCCGACGATTATTCGGTCGCTGTTCCAAGTTTTCAGGCTTTGGCCAATCAAGGCGATACGGACTCGATGTGGTATTTGGGCGAAATGTACGACAATGGTTGGGGCGTTGAGCAATCAGACGAGCTGGCGTTTAAATGGTGGAAAAAGGCTGCTGATCTTGGTGATCTGGATTCCCAGTGGGAAATCGGGCTTATGTATGACATTGGCCAATGGGTTTCCGAGGATCAAAACGTCGCCTTTGACTGGTATATGAAATCTGCCGAAAATGGCCGCTTCAGCGCCATGAACGAAATTGGCACCCGCTATTCCGAGGGCATCGGCGTTAAAAAATCAGAGAAAAAAGCCGTTAAATGGTACAAACAAGCGGCTGAAGGCGGGCACGCCGAAGGTCAGGCCAATTACGGGCTTCAGCATGAATTTGGCAATGGCGGCCTTAAAGAGTCGGCTAAAAAGGCGCTTTATTGGTACCAGTTATCCGCCGAGCAAGGCGATGCCTCTGGTCAGGCCTATTTAGGCGAAATGTACGAATCCGGAACCGTGGTCGAAGAAAACCTTGCCGAGGCCAGACGTCTCTATAAGCTCGCCGCAGCTCAGGACAATGATTTTGCCAAGGAGCGCCTGGCCGACATGGATTCGAGCCGTACAAGCAGTGCCTCCGCCAATGCCTCATCCAGTTCTTCAATTGCTTCAAGCGGGCAAATGTCGGCAGAGGAAGCGTTAGACGACGCGATAGACGCGATAGACGCCTTTAGCGCCTCCCTGGAACCAGCTAATTTTAAATCCGCTGAAACCCTGTTTAATCGCAAGGAATTTGAGGCGGCCTATCCGATGTTTTACAAAATGGCGACGGAGAATAATCACGCCAGATCCCAAGCCTATATTGGCTGGATGAACGGGTACGGTAAGGGGACAACGCAGTCATGGGAAGAGGGCGTTAAATGGACCCGTAAAGCCGCTGAAGCCCATGATGCTGAGGCTCAGCATGACCTCGGCGTATATTACTTTAACGGAAACCCGTTTTTGCCCGTTGACAAAAATATTGCGCTAGAATGGTTTAGAAAAGCCGCTCGTAACCATTATGAACCCTCACGTGAACTGCTCAGAAAATATAATCTGACGTGGTAAGGTCAATGATCAGGCGCTTTTCATTCATACTGGTTTTAGGTTTAGTTCTAGGTGTTTTTTCAGCGGCTTTCGCCCAGGGATCGGAAACCGCATCCGAAACCAGCACGCATTATCAACAGGCCGTGGCGTTATATCAGCAAGATAGCTACGCTAGCGCCTATCAGGATTTTCTTGAACTGGCTCAGGCGGGAGACGCTGATGCCATGATGAATGTCGCGATCATGTTTGATATTGGCCAGGCGGGGGGCCAAGGCACAGACACATCGGCCAGCAAAGCAGCCTATTGGTTTAAAAAAGCCGCCAAGGCCGGGCTTGCAGATGGCCAGTATAATATCGGCGATATGTACCGCGCCGGGGTCGGCGTTGAAAAAAACGCCTCAGAGTCTTTTGCCTGGACGAAACAGGCCGCCGAGCAAGGTCATCCGAAAGCGCAAAACGCCCTCGCCGTGATGTATAATATGGGAATGGGTACGAGCCAGTCGACCCGTCAGGCCCACACATGGTTTCAAAAAGCCGGGGCCAATGGCCATGACGGAGCGGCTTTCAACGCAGGCGTTTTATTTACCAAGGATGACCCGGGTCCGAAATCCATGCCGGATGCCGCCAAATGGCTGCGCCTGTCAGCAGGCATGGGCAATAGCGACGCTAAATCCGCACTCAGGCAAATTGGCACAAGACCGGTCCAGCGCTTTACGGCCCCTTCCGGCGCAATAGAAGCTTATCAAAGCGGGAACTACGCCATGGCCAGATCACTGTGGTTACCCAAGGCTGAGCAAGGTCACGCCGGATCACAAAACGGCCTCGGGGCCATGGCCTTTGAAGGTAAAGGCGTGGTCCAGACCGATCGTCAGGCTCTGGACTGGTTTACCAAGGCCGCCTGGCAGTGGGACGCGGCCGCCCCCATCGCGCAAACCAATATCGGCTATATGTATGAAACCGGACGCGGCGTGGCGAAATCCGACAAAGACGCCTTTGACTGGTATATGCGCGCAGCCAATAGTGATAACGCCCAGGCACAGCTTCAGGTCGGCGGCATGTTCATGGAAGGCCGCGGCATTACGCAAAATAAAACCATGGGCGTTCACTGGCTGCGTAAAGCGGCCGAGCAAGGCTATGCCAGCGCCCAAAGCGCTCTGGGCTATGCTTACGGTCTTGGTGAGGGCGTGCCGCAAAATAACAAGGCCGCGGTTCACTGGTTCAAAAAAGCTGCCGTCCAAGGACAGGTGGCCGCGCAAAGCTCGCTGGCGGCGATGTATGAAGAAGGCCGAGGCATAACACAGTCTCACAGCGACGCGGCGAAATGGTATCGCAAGGCGGCGGAAACTGGCCGGGCCTATGATCAGTGGCGACTGGGCTATTTATATTACTGGGGCCGAGGCGTACCCAAATCCTATGAACAAGCCGTGAGCTGGTTTCGCAAAGCGGCGGATCAAGGCGACGCGCAGGCACAGTATGAAATGGGTATAATGTATGATGAAGGCCACGGCGTAACCCAGGACAAAAACAAAGCCATGGATTGGTATCGCAGGTCTGCCGCTCAGGGTAATGGCTGGGGACAGCAGGCGATTAATCACTACCGCTATATGGAAAAAAAGAAAATCGCCGATGCTAATTTTGCCGCTCTGCAACGCTTTAACCAGCAATTGCTCGCCAATAAACAATCCAGCTATCGCAGCCCTTCGACCAGCTCCTATAATAACTATAACGCCCAGACCATTCGCTCTAACGCCGCCTATAACAGACGCCGCGACATGAAAAATTTCAACACCGCGCTGCGCTCCATCACCACCGGAAGCGCCTGTAACCGATTGGTCAATAGCTATTGTAATTGAACTAAGCTCATAATACCCAAACATTGCGTGGACATGAGCGACGGTAAAAATCAAAAAACATAGCTCACCCCGCTGAGGTCTTCTCAAAAAAACTGTTGCACTTCGTTTGTGAATTTAGAGGATCCAAGTTCGCTTGGTAAAGTGGGTAGCTCCAAACAACCCTGTCATCCCGGCCTACGAGCCGGGACCTAAAATTTTTACGGTAATATTTAAGGTCCCGGATCAGCGGGCTTCGCCCTTGTCCGGGATGACAAAGAGGTTAAAAAATTAAGTTTTCTTGGATCCCATAAGCAGACTATGTCACGCACCGCCCTATTCTACGCGCTATTCCACACTCGCCCTGAACCGTTTTATTTCCGAGACGACGATACCTGATAGGAATAATAATCCGATCAGGTTGGGAATGGATAATAAGAAGAACAAGCTATCGATAATATTGACGATAGCAGAGAGCTCTACGATTGTGCCCAGGGGCAGCATGCCGCAAAAGATCACCAAATAGGCCTTGCGGTAAAACGCCTTGCCATCAAACAAATAGTCACAGATTTGCTGTCCATAATAGCCCACTGCTAATATGGTTGAAAACGCGAATATACAGACACAAATCGCCAGCAACACCGGGAACCAATCTGAAACCGTGGCAAAGGCGGCGGATGTCATGGCGATGTCGGAATAGCCCTGATCCCACACGCCCGTAGAAACGATTATGAGCGCCGTTGCCGTGCAAACGATAAAGGTATCAATGAAGGGCTCCAATATGGCCACAAGGCCTTCTGAGCCCGGATAATCGGTCTTGACGACAGCGTGGGCAATTGACGCGGAGCCAATACCAGCCTCTGTCGAATAAACCGCGCGGCGCATACCGGCGACAAATGTCCCGATGATCCCGCCAATGCCGGCTTCCATGGAAAAGGCGTCGCTGATAATGTGGCCAAGAGCGCCGAGGAGCTGATCCGCATTGACGACTAAAATAATAAAAGCGCAGCCCAGATAAAGCAGGCACATAAGCGGTGTGAGTTTGGATGTCACTTTGGCGACTGACTTAAGGTCTCCGACCAAAACGAGCGCCGCCAAAATCGCAATGCCGATTCCGTAAGCCAGCGCAAAATCTGGTGCGTTTTCGCCGCCAAGCACCGTACTGATCTGGGAATAGGATTGATTGACCTGCAGGAACTGAATGAACGCGCCAAGCGCGCAGACAGCATAGAGCGTTCCTAAAATTCGGCCAAGTTTAGGAAAGCCTTTTTCGGCAAATCCTTGGCTCAGATACCACATCGGCCCGCCGCAGACCCGGCCATCGGGCCGCACAATTCTGTACTTAACCGCTAGGGTAACCTCGGCGCATTTAAGACTCATAGCAAAGAAACCAATCACCACCATCCAGAAGGCGGCGCCCGGCCCGCCGAGCGAAATAGCAATGGCGACGCCGGCGATATTACCAATACCGACCGTGCCGGACAGCGCGGTGGCTAAAGCTTGAAACGGGGTCAATTCTCCGGGAGCATCTGGGTTATAATACTTCCCGCGCAAGACGTTAAACCCAAGCTTAAATCCGCGCACATTGATGAAGCCGAGCCTAAGAGTAAAAAACACCATGCCCGCAAACAGCCAAATCACGATGAGGTATAAATCAACCCCGAACAGATTGACCGAGGAAAATACCAATCCCACAAGGGCATCTGAAAAATTTGAAAACGTTGTCGTGATGGGTTCCATAATCTAGCCTTCACCAAATCCAGTCAAAAAGCTATTCAAATTGTCCGACAGAGTATCGCATATATAGCCGCCTTCTTGAATGATGACGGTCGATAGCGCTATGGATTTGATAAGCTTGGCGCATTTTGAATACCCGTCTTGCGTCACGGCAAAATTACCCAGCGGATCATCCTTGGCTGTATCAAGCCCAAATGAAATAACGATCCCTTTGGGGTTTTGAGTTTTGATAAAGGCGAGCGCGTCTGAAAGCTCGCGGGTAAAAGCTTCATCATCGGTACCGGGCGGCAGCGGATAATTCTTATTAAACCCAGCGCCCGCGCCCTGCCCCGTCTCGTCCGCGTAACCCGTATAATACGGATAATAATTTGACGGATCACAGTGCAGCGACACGGTTACAACATCACTACGCTCCCAGAAAATATCCTGCGTGCCATTGCCGTGATGAATGTCGATGTCCAAAATCGCAACGGGGCCACCGAGCCGAGCCTTTAAAGCTTCGGCGGCAATCGCGGCGTTATTAAGATAACAAAACCCGGCCGCGCTATTATGATAGGCATGATGTCCGGGCGGGCGGCATAGACCATAAGCCAAGCCGTGCTCGGCCCCGTAGAGCGCCGCCGATATACCGACCTGAGCGCTCATATAAATCGCCTGCCAGCTGTCTTCGAGCAAAGGCGTAGAGGTGTCAGAGGTATAAAATCCGGCCTGCCCCATAAGACTGTCTGGCCTTCGTGATAAGATACGCGTTGAAAAGTGCGTGCTTAAAAGCTCACGCCTGCCCGGACCTAACTTTTGCGCCTCTTGCCAGCCCGTCTTCAAGAAATTGATATAATCTGGATCATGAACTTTCTCGATAAAAGACAGCCCGTGATCTTCCGCTTGGCGAAAATCACTCGCCGCCGCGAACGCGCCTTTATGGAGCATCCCAAAACGCTCAAGATTCTCCGGATGCCCCCCAAGCGTCCCTGCCCGGAAATAATGATCCGGGTTATGCCCCCGGCTATCGGGATGGTGAAAAACAATCATGGCGTGGTCCCGACTTTGGTATCAAACACTCATATCTGGAAAGAGAAACGTCAAGGGGATTATTAGGGGCGAGCCGCAGCGGCTTCAATCCACGTAGACAATAATTTCTCACAATTCAGGACTTGCCACGAAATCATTCTGTGCTAATCGCAGGCTTGAGCCTTTTGCTCAACAATCCCTCTCGGACATAGGCCCCCGCTTGGTGATCTACTTATCGGCCTTTCTCTATGTTTATATGCCAAGCCTGTCACAAGCAGGTCCCTGAACACACGTCTCCAAACTTGCGCGTTATTGAAAAACGACAGAAAACATATCCGAAACGCTATCGGTTATCCCCGCCTAAAGGTCATGACAGGCATGAACGGAAAATCCTCATTGATAATGGTGGTACAGGTTGGGAAATTATCAGGCAGATCAACATCTGTAAGGACTGCGCGAAACAGGATAGCCGCCTGTCTTAATACCTCATCTCTGTCATCCCGGACAAGGGTGAAGCCCGCTGATCCGGGACCTTAAATAATTACGGGGATATTTTAGGTCCCGCATCAAGTGCGGGATGACATGTAGGCATGATTGACTATAAGCACATTTGCTTAAACCCACTACGGTCAATTACGGTTACTCTCACAGTAAAACATGTGCCCTCAATCTAGGACTTGCCCTGTGCGCTCATCAACGACTTTGTCACCACGATAACTCAGGACGCCGGGCATAGCCGTCAAACGATCTAACATGGTTGAAAAATACATGACCATTTTACCCTTAGCACGATATTCAGCTCCGCTACGGGCAAATGTGGCAAGCTCAGCAGGAAAGTCCATATCTGGAGTATAAGGACGAATAGCCGAAGCGGTATAGGCAAAACCCGTTCTATATATACCATGGTTTTTGGTGACCTCCTCAAGCTCTTCATAGGGAGAAACGGCACCGTCACGGTCGACAATATCTGAAATGATCATCCCGAGGTCGGTAATCTGTCCGGCTTTGACTTGAAACTGAACACTGCCCAGGCACATGCAAACACCGCCGACGTCATAAAGCACATAATTGCCAGGCATAAGTTTAAAAAACATGTCCCGGCCATAATTTGTTTTACGGTATTCTTTCCGAGCGGCTACGCCATACACATTAGTGACAGGTTTGTATTCAAATACAAACTGATCATAAGTCAACACGGGCGGAATGGCTGATTTATAGGGTCTCCCGTCTTGATCCGCATCAGCTTTCGCCGCTAAGCGTTTGGCGCGTTTTTTTCATTTTTGGCTTTGGCCTTAGCAAAAAGATCTGTTTTCACAATTTCATAGTCTGCGATTTCTTCGTCGGATAACTGGCGAATAAAAGTCGGTGCTGGCGCCCATTTTTTAGAAGTTTTACCAAGGCGAACATAGATATAACCAGAGTCAGCTTCTAACACAGTTGGAGCTTTTTTCTGTTTAAAATAATCCATGTCATCTGGCCGTTGATAAGCTTGCGATGAGGCGATTTCGCTGAAGACCAAAACGGCCATAAAAAAGATTACAATTCGTCTCATCATGGCAAAAGTTTCTTTGTTGTCGGTTGAGGTCCACTGGCAATGTGAGCATTAATTTTCACATAATCATCTTGGGAGACATCTGAAATTTTCTTCCAGAGTTCCTTTGAAAGCCCGTATCGATCATAACTCTTATACTCCATACACTTACGCAAGCGCTGCGCTTTAGCCTTTTTCAAAATGGAAGCTCCGACGATATCCCCGATAATGGCGCCAACCGCGCCTCCGTCATTAGGATTATAGACATAGGGTTTATAGCTTTGGTTTTCGGACAGTGATACAAATCTCGGCACGATATTCATTACTTGGCCTTCTTTACCTATGGGCCCTTTTCGATAAACATAGCATTCACCTATGTCATTAAGGGCCTGATCAAGGCTAACCCCGGTCTTATGAAAAAAGAAATATTTGTGAAATTCTTCCGTATGTTTTTCATCCGGCTCGAACTCTAAATCCGCCGCGGTCATCGGCGCCGGTTCCGGAGGCGTTTGCGCATAAACGCCAGAATAAAATCCTGACATAAGCATCAAAGCGATTATATAATGAGTTTTCAGCATTTTATTCCCCAATAATAATTCTCTGGATGAAAAAATCTAACACCTACAAGCCAATGTTTCAATGCGGCAATGAAAAGAGTCCTCTGGGCTCAGATAAGAAGGAAGAAGGTTATTCTTTACGGAAACTTAGGTTTATTGATAGATATCAACCCCAAGCAATATCATGGTAATCAATGGGTAACAATTTCAGTCGGGCGAAAACTATCAACCACTGGATGAGGAAGCTCGCCTATTTATTTACGAAATGCTGGAAAGACCCTGAAGCCAATCAACAATTATCTGATGAGTATAGAACCAGTCAGTTTCACTCAGTTTTGACGAAATCGTTAATTGGTCACCTTGGAAGCATGTTTTTTTCGGCTTTTGTGGCAATTCACTTTTGGGATAGCGTCGATCACAGGCTTATATTAGGCTGGATTGCCCTTCTCTGGTGTATCGCTATAACAAACCTGTTCACTTGGTATTTATATCATAGCGGCATAAAGGAACGACAAGTTTCAACGTTTCAAACATGGGTTTTTACCCTTAGCCTTGGAACCGCTGCTTTCCTCTATGGCAGTATGTTAATTTTCATCTTTGACCAGGCAACGACCGTCAACCGCGTTATTGTGACCTCAATTGTTGTAGCCTTTATAAGCACGGGCGCGTGGTTATTTGCGAATCTGCCTCAAGCCGGGTTTGCATGGATTATAGGCATATCCAGCGCCGTTATCGGCGGCCTCATGATAACACAGCCCGACACCTATAATATCGTGGTCTATTTACTGGCCAGTTACACACTGGTCCTGATGGTGTCGGTATTGCAATCGTCCTATATGTTTCTGGCCGGGCTCAAAGCTCAAACGAAAATCGAAGTTCAACATGATATTGTCAATATGCTACTAAGTGACTTTGAAACAGGCGCCAGTGACTGGCTCTGGGAGACGGACGAAAACGGCATTTTAAGACATGTATCGACTAAATTGGAAAATGTATTGGGCAAGCCTATTTCACATTTACAAGAGTTAAGTCTGACGCAGGCAATTATACCTGATTTAGAAAACGGCGCATCAGACAATCATACCAGTTTACGCACCCTCGAGACCCATATGCAACACGGCTTGACATTTAGTAATGTTGTGATCTCAAGCCATATAACTGGCCGTGAATATTGGTGGTCGCTCAACGGCAAACCTTTGCACGATGCAAAAGGCTTTATTACAGGTTGGCGCGGCGTCGGTTCCGATATTACAGACGTGAAATTAAGAGATGAAAAACTGGCGCAACAAACCCGTGACTTGATCCGCTACACCAAGCAATTAAAGATCGAAAAAGAAAATGCCGAAATCGCAAACATTGTCAAAACAGAATTCTTGGCCAATATGAGTCATGAATTGCGAACCCCTATGAATGGCATTATGGGGCTTTGTGATCTGTTAAGAAGAAGCCATTTAGCGCCAGAACAACAAGAATATGCTGAAATTATCTTTCAGTCGGGTGCTGATTTAACTCAAGTCCTAAATGATATACTGGACTTTTCTAAAATTAACGCTGGCATCCAAGACATGGCTATTGCCCCCATGCAAATCCGCGAAACCATACAAAACATTATCACCCGTCTTGAAAGCTCTGCCAAAGATAAAGGGTTGAAACTTGATCTGAAGATATCACCCTCATTGCCAAACACTGTGGAAGGATCACATAGATATATTCAGCAAATTTTGGGCAATATTATTGAAAACGCCATTAAATTCACCCCGCAAGGCTATGTACGGGTCTATGTCGACGGCACGGAAACAGAATCTCATTTAAATTTGCGCGTGATCGTTGAGGATACCGGAATTGGTATTCCCGCCGATAAAATAGACTCAATTTTTCGAAAATTTGTTCAGGTAGAAGCCTCAATGACTCGTAAATATGGCGGTACAGGTTTGGGACTTGCAATTTGTAAAGGGCTGGCAACCGCAATGGGAGGACAGATATATGTTCAGTCAGAAGAAGGTAAAGGATCTGTCTTTACCATCGATCTCCCTGTGCTTGTAGCGAAATCTTCGATGGCAAAACCGGCAATAATAGCCGAGCCAATAGACGCTCAGATTCCGAAAACATCCTATTCTCACTCCAATTCCCACCTCGATTCTCAACCTAATTCTCAGGCGAAGCTCGACATTTATGTCGCCAGTTATATTAAACACAATCAGGAACGATTAGGGGCTCTTGTGAAGTCTTGGGGATTTACGCCTATTTTTATAAGCTCGGCCAATGATGACGGCGTAGACATCGTGCGCCAGACATCAAAGTATTCTAATAACACTCCGCTTATTCTCATAGACTATCAGCTCTCGCCCAAAAACCCTGACGATGATTGGTATGGTTTTGCAAAGAAAGTTCGTAGCGACCCCAAGGTAACCGACACTCAAATTCTTGTATTATCATCCGCGAAAGACTACCGGAAAAAGCAAACCTTCATGGCTCTTGGGGCGATCAATTATTTACACCCCCCAGTCAAATTGGACACGGTCCTCGCCGCCATAAAAAAGGCCCAGTCTGTTTCAGCCCTTCCCGTCGATACAGAACAACGGGCCGCAAGAGCCTAGGGTTAGACACTGTATTCGAGGCTTTTCCCATCTCTGTCATCCTGGACAAGAGCGAAGCCCGCCGATCCGGGACCTCAAATATTGACGAAGAAATCTTAGGTCCCGCATCAAGTGCGGGATGACAGGGGTTTTGATGTTTGCTACACAAATCGTATTTACAAAATTTTATTTTCGAATTGACGCAGTGTCGGTTCCTACGCATTGTCGTGGCCAAGGTTGAGTAAAATTAAATACACCAATCGAAAAGGGGCGGAAAATGACATCAACAACAATCGTACAAACGTGGAAAGATCATGGGCCGGGAGCCATTCTGGTTCCAAATGGCGTGGGAAAAAGCAAGTTAAAAGGGGTCAAGGGCGAGACTAAGAAAGTCAGTCATTTCGCACTAGATCACGGTAATTGGGTCGCGCTTCAGACGTGGGTTCAAAACGTCAAACTTCTGCCAAATGATCCGGAGAGCATGAAAGATTTTCTCGATCCACCGCATACGATTAATTACAAGAAAACCAATCCCAAAGAATTTGACGATCTCGCAGCGCTGTACAAAAACATGCAGGGCACGGTCGATAATTTCATCGGCTTTGTCGGATCGGATGGAGGCTATGTCGAAGGCAGTTACGACACCGTCATCAAATTTACCCAAAGCCTGATGCATTATGCCTCGCGCGTGAAAATATATTATAAGAGCGTCGCTGTTGAAATTAAGCATTTGGTCGACGAAATCCTTGCAGGAGGCGATAATGTAAAGGCGCTCAAACACAGGCTCCTGCTCAGGCTTAGCCGTATCAAAAAATGGGCAGATGATCTTTTGGTTGTGGCAAAACAATGCGCCAAATTGATGACCGACAACCACGCTACAGTCAAAAGCCAGAAGGAACAGCTGGACCGGCTTCAGCTGAAATATAAAGCTAAATACGCAACCGATGATGCGTCGATAAAAGCTCTTCTCGTTCAACTGGCGGCCAAGCGTAACGAGCTTGCCACAGACACGGGCGAACAAGTTCGGGACTATGCTATTTTAGGGGTTGGCGCGGCGCTCGTCGTCTCTGCGCCTTGGTATACATTTGGCGCCGGGGCACTCGTTGGTCTTGGCATGATGATTTTTGGCGGCGTTGATTCTGCCAAACAAGCCGAACAAATTGCCGAAGACGAAAATGAAATCGCCCGCCTTACGGCCGAGATTACATTGGATCAAAATTTACAAAAAGCCCTTCAACTTTCTAATCAACATGTTGATGATCTAGACAAGGATTTCGCTTCAGCCGTCGCGGCCTGTGGTCAACTTCGTGACATTATTTCGACCCTGTCGTCAAATGTCGGAGACCTGCATGATCAGGTCAATATGGTCGACGAAGATGCCAAAGAAATGCCCGAGGTTCTACTGGGGCTGTCAAAAGAAGACCCGGGCGACCTCGATATCATGGTGAAGGAATGGGCAAAGGTTGGGCAAGACGCCGAGGCCTTTACCGCAAGCGCCCACGCCATCATTGTGACGAAAGCCGCGCCTAAAGCCCTAAAGACATAGCGCTATGAACTCGCTTCAGCCCGTCTTCGCGAATTCCCATGTCCCAAACTTTTTGTCTAAAGTTGAAAACAAAAAAATTGGGCACCGCATAACCCAAACGATCACGGATGAATGGATCGATATGGGTCAAGTCATCGCTGATTTTGACCGAAATGGCTGGCCGGATCAAATCGCGATTTTCGCCGATATCATCGCTTTTCCAATCGGCTTTAAGGCCCATGTCCCTAAATGCCGGATGATCTTATTTGCCCGGCGGTTTGAATGTGAAGGCGAGGCTGTGTTTAATCTACATAGCGAGCAAACCGGAGCGCGCATACCCTTGGTGATATTAACGGATCCCGAGCAAATATCGGAAAAAGGTAAAATCATTATCACGGCAAGCCCCGGCGAAACGAGCGCCAACAAAACGGTCGACTTAAAAGACGCCTTATCAACAGTAGGGTCGGTCGGCGCGGCGTTTGAAGTTCTCAAAGGTTCGGAATTATTAATCAAGCCCAGAGGCACAGCCGCTTATAGTGGTAATCGGAATTTGGCCTCTGTCTTAACCAGCCAATTTCAACGGGCGGCGACCATTTTTGACTCCCATCCTGCGGATGCCGAGCTTTTGCTAAAATGGATCGAGCAGGTCGGAAATAACTGGCCAAGCGAGCAGGATGCGGATGATTTTGATCCGGTTCCGGATCTTCATGCTCAGGTTATGTCACTGCGTATGCTTTTGACAGCCACGAGCGGGAAATCCCGTTTCGTCCCTAAATTATCCGATTCAATCTATCGCAAATTGGCCAAGAACTATTTTGAGGCCGCGCAAAAACTCGAAGCGGTTTATCTGGAATTTGATCTTGCGGAACGAGAGGTCAAACGCGAACGCGCCAAGGAATTAGTCCAGCTCGCAAAAGCGCAGGACGATACCAGTTTGGCGCAAAAAATTCTCGACCAGACACAAGGCAATTTGGACAATGCTCGAAGCGCCGTCGACCTTGCCCAACACCGTTTTTCCACCCAACAATTTACTCTGGAAATCGCGCAAATCAAACTCAATGGCGGGATAGCAGAATGGAAAATTGATAAGACGGTTGAGATCGTCAAAGATAGCCTGTTTGCGATTGTCGAATTTGGCGCCGGGATTGCCAGTCTCAGCTCCGGAAACCCTGAAGGCGGTAAAGCCGCGGGTGACGGCGTTAAAAAAACGGTCAAAGCCGGCGAAGAAGCTGCAAAAGCGGCTGACAAAGCCTCTAAGACAAGTTCCAAGCTCAAAGACTTGATGAAAAAAATCCTGACCATGATGAAGGCGACAAAAGCAATTGTCGAAAAATCATCTAAGTTGGCAAAGTTCGCCGTCAAGAACGTCAATAAACCTGGGGCCAAAGCGCTATTGCCAGGCACTATTCCGGACGAGTCTATATGGGATGAATTTTTACTCGCCGCCAATGGCGCTTTACAGCCCGCGGTTGACGCAAAAATTGGCGGAGCTTCTAGCTATCTCACGGCGCTGAAAATCTATTGTTACAGAGCTAGGGCCCTGCAAAACAGCCGGGTTAACCTCATCAAAATAGAACAGGAATTTGTCCGTCAGTCGCTGGAGCTAAAACTCAAAAAACGCCAAACCGAAAGACTAAAAGCTCTCTTGGATGATTTCTTGACGGATGTGAACGCCTTTAAGGAACTCGAGCAAATTTGCTATGACATCTACGCCAATCAAAAACGGATGATTTTTGTGACGCTGGAATATTACCGCTGGGCCTATTATTACCATGCCCTCAAAGAGACTCCGATCAAGGCGTCAATGACGTCATCTATTCATGAAATGACCACACAATCCAATCAAATTTCCAAAGATGAAATTGATGGTTTGTTTGGCGCACCGCCGAGCGGCACAAAGGGTATTGAAATTGATATTGCGAATATCAAATTTGAAGCCGTCAAGGATAATGACCTTGATAAAATTCGCGCGCGCTTTTCTATTGCGCTGGATGAGGTTGAATTTGATCACTATGACCGGGTTCGCTTAAACAGTATTTGGGTTTATATCAAAGACGCAAAGTCCCGGCGAAAAGACAGCGAGGTTCATATCTGGATTTCAAATTGCGGAGACTTCCAAGACCGACTCGGGTCAGAGCAATATGATTTTACCGGCGAGCCTTATCATCAGCAATTTGTATATTATGATGTAGATCAGGCAAAAGATCGCGATGACCAAGAAGACTTCAAACACTATAAAAATGTTCGCGGCGGTCAAGCCGAAGACCGGGTTGCGCTCGCCTATATGCGGCCAACGCCTTTCACCCATTGGACGATCGAATTACTCGCTAGCGAAGCTGAAATCCCAACGGAATCTGATGTGTCCATTGTCCTAAATGCGTCAACTTTAAGCCGGGAAATTTAAAACCAACAGAGGCGCAATCATGAGCAATAATAAGTTTAAAATTGGATCCGGTCAGATTGAAAACATCTTCAATCTGACTCCGGCGTTGTGGATCAATATCTTTAAACGCTGCTTCTGGGTCAATAGCGGCGCCTTTGCCGGTGACTTTTATCAGCACTATGGCAGAGTCGCCAATTATCGGGAACTTTGTCGTCAAACCATGAAATGGGAAGATGATATCTATCCTAATCTTTTGGACTTCGGGGTTACCATCCAATCCGCTGGCAATGATATTCCGGGTCTCATATCAATGATCGATACACAGCAACCTAGCAACACGCCCGGCGGTGTTCTGGACGACATTAAGAACTGGATTGATCAACTGGACGCCCAGTCCAAATATCTGAAGCCAATGATAGCCGGTTTTTTGGCGACAAACCGCGAGGCAGATTCCAATGTCGCGCGCGCCAAAGGGTTTAACACGGAATGGGTTCTTGGCGCCGACCACAATCAATTAGAGTCCGCCATTAACACAGTTGAGGATCACTTCGGCCTGATCGTTTTCAATATAGCAGAACTCAAAACTTGGTGGGATATGTCGGAGCAGGATATATCAGACAATGAAGCCGAGCTTCTCCGGGATGACCTCGCCGAGGCAAGTCGTCAGTGGCAAAAAACCGCGCGCGAAGTCAGCGAATTTATGAACCCGGCCAAACGCGTTGACGAAACATATTACTATGCGGGGGATTTCATATATGATTTCTATCCGATCAACGCAGAAACTATTTTCAACCTGTCGATCAAAAACCCAACTCTCCCTGACAAGACTTATCTTTATCGCCACGCAGAGCCTCTAAGACGTGTCTGGCTTGAAGGTCATGAAAAGGCCCGGCAGTGGCGGTTTAAGCGCGCTTTTAGCGGATGGTATTACATTATTGACGATGCGGTCGGAGAACAAAGCGTGCTCGCCGTGCAGCCGGAAAACACCAACTGGATGTGGGGCATGCCGTCTCTGGTCTATAAGACAGATCGTCCGGAGCCGAAAACCTTATGGCGCGTTGTCCCCGCTAATGGTTTAGTTGGCGCGTGGGAGGCGGGGGAAATTGGCTCTGTGCGATTGGTCAACATGGCATTTGGCGAATCTTTTCCATTAGCGTCTGGGACGTTCATTGATTACCGGTTTAACGATGCCAGCTATGCTAACCTGACAAGCTATCTGCGCGTCCACATCGGGAATTGGGACGGCAGAACCGTTTTTGCGGACTGGCGGCTAACCACGGTCGGCACCCGCCCCGAGGCGACCGACTTTAACGGACTTTGGAAGGGCCGATTTTGGAGTACAGATGAGCAGGGCAATGCGATTGATTATGACACAGATGCCAATGCCCAATTTCAATTTCAGTTCTCAGGCCAGAGCGGACAAGACATTAATGGGCGATATACATTCACATCCGCCGGCGAAGTTGAAAGCCAGGGCACGGTCTATATCAATATGGGCACCGCCCCGCCGACAGGTCAAATCGTCGATGATGAAGGGGAAAACCTCGGAACCACGACCTTCTCTATCAAAGGGCTCTATATGACAGGGTTCGTCGTAAACGAAGACAATGAAGGTGAAGTAACCTACGGAAAATTCCGCGTAAGACGCGATCATTAGCGAGTGATAATTACGCCGCGCTGGGGTATAACCTTGCTAATCCACGCGGAGTTCGTTTTCTGGCGGGGCTTCATTTCGCAGCTTGCACCACTCCATTTAACCTTCAAGCACCGAGCAGGCGTCAGACCCTATACGTCGTTTTACAACTTCGCAGATTCGGTAACGCCCCTTAATGCAATCAAAAGTTGATCGCCTTACTTGATATATTATGCACGGTCTTGGTTTTCATTATACCCAATTATATGTTTTGCAAAAATTGTATCCAATGTTTCCTCATCGGCACCTAACTGCATCGCCAGTTCTTCAATAAACTCACAAACTTCATAAGTAAGTTCTCCCGTAATAACCAACGAACACCAAACAATGCGATTTAAAATCCCTTTACGAGTGTCATCCACACCTTCTCGCAAATACCTGTCCATACGGTCAGATAAAACTAATTTGTATGCATCACGTTTAGAGCGATTCGATTCCTTATCTTCTTGATATATTTTTGCGATATTAAGAGCCATTAGTTGAGTTTCGTCAAGCTCATCTGAATAAATCAAACCTAATTCCCAAAATATTTTGGCTGGAGTATCAATATCATCTGCTAAACCCTTACCCAAGAGAGCAGAATCAAGCTTAGCATCAATAGTCATTTTCTTCTTTTTAATCATATTAATTAATCAATAGTTCCTTTGGTTCCTAATTCTTGCATAACATGTCTGCAAGAGCTACAGGTTATCAAGGGATCGCCATCTGGCTTATTATTACGTATGACAGGTCCCATTACAGCGCCCATCACCTGCATTCCCGGCACCTCTCATAGCGTCCATTTCACAACATTTTCCATGAAAAGGTGACCGATTTCCTGCTGGCACGTTTGCCAACGCATCTTCCACTGGTTTATACGGGGCATTTTGTGCATTTCCCCCAGTGTATGTCGAACCTGTGCTATTGCCTGCATGTGAATTACCATTGGGTGTTTTAAGATTTGTGCTTGTACCTTTATCACCTACTCTTTTTAATCTGTTTGATGCTCCCCTGGAAATCGCCTTAGCATCCCTTGCGCTGACTGGCGAAAATATTTCACTTCCCAATGAGGCTGTAGCCAATAGCCGTGTTTTCAACGTAGCACTTCCGGATGTTATTGTTTTAAAGTCTGCTGCGGCACCAGCAATTGTTGCTGCAATATCTCCACCGTTTTTCAACACCTTGAATGCTTTGCTAGCAAGACCCCATGCTTCACCGTTAGGGTCGATCATATTTGTCGGGTTGTTCCCCGCATAAGCATATCGGTTGAAGTAAGCTGGGCTATATCCCATGCTGGTAAATGTTTGACGATCATGGCTCAAGAACCGTCCAATAACCGGATCATAATATCTGGCCTGCATATAGGTCAGGCCTGTATCCGTGTCTTTAATATGGCCGGTAAAGCCCGCTTGGTTATCGTTAGCGGCATCGTTATCAAGCGTGATACCAAACGGCGTATAGCGCTCTTTAAAGTGATCACTACCAGTCCCAGCAACTGCACTGCCTAAAAGATCATTGTGCAGATATGTCACATTATCTGTGTGAGTATAGCGATTGCCGTCTGATTTCACTCGAGCAATCGTTTGGCCGCTCATTTTGACATAGCTAGTGAGGCTATAATCATTCTCACTCGGGTTTAGCTTCGCCACATAAACCAGCGTTCCTGATAGATCATAAACATTATAACGCGTGGTCTTAGTGCCGTCGTCATTCTGGATAATGGGCTTCACCCTTCGGCCGTGGCCATCATAACGATAGGCTCCGCTTTTATTACCAGTTAGGCCTGTGGCCCGTCCTGCGCCGTTATAAGTTAGCTTGACACCGCCGATTTCTTTAACATTACCTCGACTATCATATAAGATATCCCGCGTACCAGTTGCGCCGCTATCAATAGACTTGATGACACGATTGGTGTTAGCAGCATA
>JABABK010000019.1:14731-54817 GCA_014238285.1 Hellea sp. | reverse complement strand
CATGCCCTTCATTAAGGTTTCATTGAAATCTATTTGTCCAATCGCGCCTTGTAGCATATCTGTCATACCTAGAGATGGCAGGATAATTTCTAGTCCTAAAAGCACCATTGAGGCGACTAAAGCGATGACCAAAAGGCCAATCGTATGAGGCAGTTTAAAGAAAACTTTATTCATCCACGAAAATACGGCAGATAAAACTAAAAGCAGCGCAATAATTTCAAAAATAGACAGCATGATTCCCTCATTTCCCAACCTTTGAAAGCACTCATAAAAGCACTCTGCGCTAGCCGCAATGATAATCCGAAGATTTTCTGGATGAGATTAAGCTGATTTACGACTTGAGATTAATCACGGCGCCAGTTAAGCTAAAACTTGGGGAACTAGAGAGAGACATATAATCATGTTTACACATGATGAAATACTCATGCCACTGGCGCTGTCAGTCATGATAGATCATAAAATCCGCGATCCTGAATTGCAGGAATTTCGCCATCAGGCATCGGCCCTGTTCGGGCTGTTTGAACTTGAGCCTATGGCTGAAGAGGCGCTAGTCGCGTGGTTCAAGAACAAAGAGACAGAGCTTGAGAACACACTTGATGGACGCCGCAAAAACACTGAAATCTTAAGAGCCCTGACACGCTTCAAAGAAGATGCCCATGTGGAAGCCATGTATGACGCTATGGTTTCTATATCAGTGGCTGACGACGAATATCGCCGCGAAGAATCCGATCTGATTAAGTCCGCAGCAACCATTTGGGGCTTCCAGAGGCCGCCGATCAAGGTTGTGGATTAGGGCCCTGCCCGGTTAGCCAAAGCTTTGCTTTTTTGCGGTCATGACCCAGTTCGCCGCGCGCTTCCATATCAAGCTTAACCGTTACGGAGTACCAAGCACCTGAGCCCTCCATTTTACCTTTTAAACGTCTTCCGACCTCTTGAAACATTTGCATAGGTTTTAAGTCTGGATTGTCCGCCATGGAAGCTATGACTGTCTTTCTTACCAAGTCATATTTCGCGCGATCAATGTTTACGCCCTTTTTATTAGGATCAGGATGGAGTGTTTGGATTTTTTCAGTCATATCTAATCAATGCAAAGCGTCGGCTCAACCATCCCATTGCTTACTTTTGTTATACAGCCAAAAATTTCATCTGTTGGTGCGCATACACCTGTAGCTTTTTCACCGGGCTGATAGTTACGGCCTTCTTGCGGCGGAATAATACATCGCGCCACACAGTCCGACGTGTCTGAACAGACCTTGCCCGAATCTGCCATATCTTGAATACAATGTTCATATCCTGCCATACCAGCCCGGCGCACAAGGCCGCCAACAGCTTCGCAAGCGGCGCGTTCTGCTGCTGTTGCCTTTTCGCCTTCAAAACTGATCTTCTGATATTCACTAACTGTCTCTGGTGTAGTGGTCTGTGTTGAGCATGCACCCAGCAGCACCAAACTACCGATTAAAATTTGTTTGAACATTAAATTCTCCCTTGGACATAGATTATCAGACTTTACGATATTTGACGAGTTTGTTTCTCATTAAGCTTGCCAATCAACCAAAAGACTTAGATAGCTACCTTAAAACTGATCGAAAACTATGACACCCATTATCCGAATAGCCTCTGCATTAATCGCCGCAACAGCGCTCCTATCAACCATTATTCTTGTCTTTGCCTTTGCAAAAGAAACGCCTGATGTCGGGATTTTAAAATCCATCTGGTTTTGTATGCATTATTTCACCATCTGGACCAATGTATTTGTCGGTCTTTACTTAATGGTTGCAGTCATAAAAGGATATTGGCCGTCCATTGGATGGCTCACCGCGCTGACGCTTTGGATTAGCATTGTCGGGCTTATTTATCACTTAATACTCGCAGCCAATCATCACCCTGAAGGCATTATGGCCGCAACTAATGTCGCCCACCATACCATTGTCCCTATCGGGACTTATTTAATCTGGCTTCTGACAAAACCGCGCACTTTAATCTCGAAACGCGCACCTTTTATTTGGCTTGTCTTTCCGCTTGGGTATACGGCTTACGTGTTGATCCGGGGCTCTTTTGATAACGTCTATCCATATTTCTATATGGACCCAGAAGTTATGGGGTGGACAGGCGTTGCGCTGAGCCAGCTAGGATTCATCGCATTGTTTTTAGGTCTCGGCTTTCTCTACCGTTTTGCCAATAATTGGCTTGCCAGAAAGCAAACCAATTAACGCTAAGCCTTCTTATATTGAACGACTTTGTTTTCAATTCGGCCAAATATAGATTTGCCGTCGGCATCATTCATTTCAATCGCAACGGTATCGCCAAAGCGCATAAACGGCGTCACAAATTCACCGGTTTGAATTTTTTCGATCATGCGAATTTCAGCGATGCAAGAATAGCCAACGCCGCCATGTTCGATCTTCTTGCCTTCACCGCCTTCAAATTTATTTGAGACAGTACCTGACCCCACAATAGTACCCGCGCTAAGCTGGCGAGTTTTAGCGGCGTGAGCGACGAGCTCATTCATATTAAAAGTCATGTCGGTTTTGGCATTTGCCTTACCAAATGGCTTGCCATTATACTCCACAAGAAGTGGCAAATCGATGGTACCGTCGCCCCATTTATCACCTAGCTCATCCGGTGTAATAGCAACCGGTGAAAAAGCTGATGAGGCTTTACCGTGTAAAAACCCAAAACCTTTGCGAAGCTCATTGGGGATCAGTCCGCGTAGGGATACGTCATTGATTAGCATGATGAGTTTAATGTGCTTTTTAGCATCTTTAACACTGACGGCCATTGGCACATCATCCGTCACAACCGTAATTTCTGCTTCCATATCAATACCAAAGTCCTCAGACTCAGCCACGATATCATCAAGCGGGCCGATGAAAGTGTCACCAGCGCCTTGATACATGAGCGGATCAGAATAAAAACTCTCCGGCACTTCCGCGCCGCGAGCCTTACGCACCAACTCCACATGATTGAGATAGGCCGAGCCATCGACCCACTGATAAGCGCGCGGTAGAGGCGAAGTACAAGCGGATGCATTAAAATCAAAAAGATCGCCTTTACCTTTATTCACATCCGCATAAAGCGCTTCAAGCTTGGGCGAAACTTCGTCCCAATTATCCAGAGCTGCCTGCAGAGAATTGGCGATGGCGCCAGCGCTCGCAGCTTTAGTGAGGTCTCGGGAAACAACGATCAAATGACCGTCACGTTCAAATTTTAGAGATGCTAATTTCATTGTTTTATCCTTTTTATAACACTGTCATCCCGCACTTGATGCGGGAACTCTGGACTTCAATATCGACTCCGGATTTCCAGCGAATCCGGCGAGGTCCCGCATCAAGTGCGGAGTGACAATTATTTGATTATGTTTCCGCCGCTATTTTTTCATGTAACCAAGCGGCATGTCTTGGAGCTTTTTTAGTTTCTGACCATTCCTTGAGCATGGCGGGCGCTACCTCGTGGAGCTGCGTCATTTGCTCTGGCGTACCAATATCAGCGACGAGTTCCAAGCGATGTCCATTAGGGTCAAAGAAATAGATAGATTTAAATATTCCGTGATGGGTTGGCCCAAGAACGTCTAAGCCACTCACTTCAAGATGAGCTTTGGCTTCGAGAAGCTTTTCCATACTCTCCACGCGCATGGCTATATGCTGCACCCATTCAGGTGTATTCTGGTCACGGTCCATGTCCGGCTGTTCGGGTAGTTCAAAAAACGCCAAGACATTGTCATTCCCTGCATCGAGGAAAATATGCATGTAAGGGTCATACGCGCCCGTTGATGGTACATGATCTTCTGCGATAGCGAGCTGGAAATCCATGCCTAAAATGCCGTTATAAAACTCAACCGTTTCTTTGGCATCGCGACAACGATACGCGACGTGATGAAAGCCTTTTATATTTGGGGTCGCCATATTACTGTCTCGCTATCTCAAGTACGCCGCGATTAATCTGGTCCTGCTCGATAGATTTAAACAGAGCTTTGAAATTACCTTCACCAAAGCCTTCTTTATAATCACCTTTGCGCTGAATAAACTCAAAGAAGACCGGTCCAATTTTTGGCTCAGCAAATATTTGCAGGAGCAATCGTGGCTCATCATTTTCCGTTGTTCCGTCAAGCAAAATGCCCCGCGTCTTAAGTTCACCCACTGGCTCGCCATGCCCTGGAAGGCGCTCATCCAGCATGGCATAATAAGTTTCTGGCGGAGCGGACATGAGATCAACGCCGCCTGCCCGTAATTTGTCGACACATCCGATTAAATCATCACAAGACAGCGCGATATGCTGAATGCCTTCGCCGCGGTGCTCGAGCAAATATTCCTGAATCTGACCTTTGCCGTTTTCGCCTTCTTCATTGAGCGGAATACGAATTTTTCCATCCGGCGCTGTGAGCGCCCGGCTCGTAAGTCCTGTATACTCGCCCTTAATGTCGAAATACCGGATTTCGCGGAAGTTAAACAGGCGCTCATAATATTCCGCCCAGTAATCCATCCGGCCTTGATAGACGTTATGGGTCAAATGATCGACCACATTAAAGCCGTAACCCACAGGATTTTGATCAACGCCTTCGATCTCATTAAAGTCGATATCAAAGATATTCAAGTCATCGCCGTATCTATCGATCAGATAAACCACGGATCCACCAATACCGCGAATAGCCGGAATGGATAATTCCATTGGGCCGGGATGGTTTTTAATAGGTTCTGCACCACGCTTGATCAATTCGGCGTAGGCTTTGGCAGCATCTTTAACTCGAAAGCCCATACCACACGCAGACGGACCGTGTTCTTTACAGAAATAACCGGCTGGCGATTTTTCTTCGTAATTAGTGATCAAATTAATCTCGCCCTGACGCCATAAATCAACATCTTTAGAGCGATGTGTGGAAACTTTGGTAAAGCCCATGGCCGAAAAAACTGTTTCAAGATGGCCGCGTTCAGGTGCAGAAAATTCAATAAATTCAAATCCGTCTAGCCCAATCGGGTTTTCAAATAAATCTGCCATATTTCGCTCCATTAATTAGTTGTGATGACAACTATACAATAATAGTTGTCATTGCAACCTTTTTTTGACATAATTATCAAATGACGCAAAACACCATAAAGCTTGACGAATATTGGCCCTATCAGGTGACGGTTCTGGCAGACCTCATAGCTCGGCACACGACATCTGTACTCAAAGCCCATGGCGATTTAAACTTAAGCCAATGGCGGGTCCTCGCCGCCGTCGCCGAAAACCCTGGACGCACTGCAGCAGAAGTTGTTGCTGTTACCCCTATGGATAAGGGCATTGTGAGCCGTGCAACCGCATCGCTTGTGGGAGATAACATATTAGAGAAGATTAATGACACAGATGATCGTCGGCGCTCACGCTTATATCTCACCAAAATTGGCGGCAAAATTTACCGGCAAATATCAAATGACTTAACCACCCGAACCGATGACATCATATTGCCCAAACACCTAAACCTTGCCCTAACCCAAGCTATTCAAAGCATGTCAAAGCTTAATCCCAAATAAGTTTCTTTGTTTTGCGCCTCAATCGACAATACCGTGACTTTCGTCACGGCTGTTGATTTTCAATCTGAGTATTCCTTTGAAAGATCAATATTACTTCATCCTGGGGCGTATCCAAGCTGAATAATCATACTATCAACGACCGCTATAAAAGCGGCGTTGTACACTTCTGCGAGCTTACTATGAATACCAAAGCCATTTTCGAAGCCTTCAATCACTTCCTAGCAACAGGTGATTCGGGAGAGATTTTATCTGTGTCCGACAATTTGGAAGTCTTTACATCTGCAACGTTTAGCGACGGCCAAACTCGTATCGGCAGTGAAGCTCCGGAGAAATTTCGGGAAATGATCTTTCAAATCACGCGGTCCCACAAGCCCGTAAGCGTTAAATTGGAACACGCCACTATACAGGATGACAACGCAATATTCTTTATGAACGTTAATCAAGGCCGTAAGACCACAGGCAGTGCCCTAAATCTATTGATCTCAGATGGACAGCTAAAATGTTTTCACGAAACGAAGTCTAATCTCTAGGGCGGCGAACCTAACAATTCTCGCCTTCATATATTAAGTACATTCTGACAAAGTAGCTTCGCTTTTGCGAACACTCGTGGGATGAACCGGTGGTTTTAACACTAGACATTCCCCCCATTTCCCCTAAAGGGGCCGCGAATTCCCTTTATCTGGAAAATGACATGACCGACTCGATCGAATTTTTGCGCAATGTGGCTATCGTAGCCCACGTTGACCACGGCAAGACCACTTTGGTGGATAAACTTCTGCGTCAATCCGGAACGCTTGATGAACGCGGTGAGCGCGAAGAACGTGTCATGGATAGCAATGACATTGAAAAAGAACGTGGAATCACCATCCTCGCCAAAAACACAGCTATTGGCTGGAAAGATGGCGGCGGACAAGACTGGCGCATTAATATTGTCGATACACCAGGACACGCAGACTTCGGCGGTGAAGTTGAGCGCGTTCTATCCATGGTCGATTCAGTTGTACTTTTGGTTGATGCCGTCGAAGGTCCAATGCCTCAAACAACATTCGTGACGAGAAAAGCTCTCGCCCAAGGCCTTAAACCTATCGTCGTTATCAATAAGGTTGATCGCAACGGCGCCCGCCCAGATTGGGTTGTTGACCAGACGTTTGAGCTTTTCGACCGCCTGGGCGCAACCGATGAGCAGCTCGACTTTCCAGTTGTCTTTGCCTCCGCCTTAAATGGCTGGGCATCTGATACATCCGAAGACATTGGCACGGATATGGCCCCTTTATTCCAGGCTATAGTTGATCATGCGCCTGTTCCTGATGTGGACCCAGACGGGCCCGTTCAACTGCAAATATCGGCGCTGGATTATAACAGCTATACAGGCGTTATCGGTATTGGCCGTGTTACGCGGGGCACTATTAAGAAAAACCAACAAGTCATCGTTGCTAAACCTGATGGCACAACGCGCAAAGCCAAACTCTTACTGCTTTATGGCTTCATGGGTCTTGAACGTGTGGAAATGGACACAGTTTCTGCAGGTGACATTTGCTGCTTTACCGGTATCGATAAACTCGACATTTCAGATGTGATTTGCGATCCCAATAAAGTTGAACTACTTCCAGCGTTGAGCGTTGACGAGCCGACAATTTCAATGACCTTCCAGGTCAATGATAGTCCGTTTGCTGGCCGCGAAGGTAAATATGTGACATCTCGAAATATTCATGACCGCCTGCAAAAAGAACTCATCCACAATGTCGCCCTACGCGTTGAACAGCTCGACGAAGCTGATAAGTTCCGCGTCTCTGGCCGCGGCGAACTACACCTGTCCATCCTGATCGAGAATATGCGCCGCGAAGGCTATGAAGTCGCAATCTCTCGCCCTCAGGTTATCAATAAAGAAATTGATGGCGAGCTATGCGAACCATGGGAAACCTTGACCGTAGACGTCGAAGCGGATCACCAAGGCTCCATCATGGAAAAACTTGGCGAACGTAAAGGTAATCTTACAGACATGGTTCCCGACGGCAAAGGTCGCGTGCGTATAGATTATGATATCCCGACACGCGGGCTGATCGGGTTTCGGTCTGAATTTCTGACACTGACATCCGGCACCGGTCTTTTATATCATAACTTTGATCGCTACGCCCCGCGAACAAAAGCCGGTATTGGTCGTCGTCAAAAAGGTGTCTTGATCTCCAAAGAATCCGGTAAAGCCGCAGGTTTCGCCCTTTGGAACCTGCAAGACCGCGGCAAGATGTTTATCGGCCACGCCGCCGAAGTCTATGAAGGCATGATCATTGGGATCAACGCCCGATCAAATGACCTTGTCGTCAATCCGCTTAAAGGCAAACAGCTTACCAACGTCCGCGCCTCAGGCACAGATGAAGCCGTGGTACTTACCACGCCTATCCAAGTGACACTGGAATATGCACTTGAATTTATCAATGACGATGAACTGGTTGAAGTCACACCAGAATCCATCCGCATCCGTAAGCGTTACTTGCTCGAGCATGAACGCAAGAAGTATCAGCGCCGCATGGAGGCGATGGAGGGATAGGCTCCCACGCTTTAACCTCCGATTACTAAATCATTGCAAAAATTATAGAATCCTGCGTAAAATTCCTCTATAAGTAACCATAGGGGAGTTTTATGGAACTAAGTGCAGCAAAAAAGGGAACGTTTCTCGTTTCTTTGCTATTGATGATTTTGGCTCTTTTGAGCTTTTTCGGGGTGTTACCTCATTTTTTACCGGGCGCTGAATATATGCAGAATTTCTGGCTTGCTTTTGCTAGCTGGGCTCTTCTTGCGCTCGCTAATTACATGAACGGTTTATAGGAGAGTGATATGAATTTAAGCGCACCAAAGAAAGTTATATTTCTTATTTCACTCGTCCTCGGGATTTTTGCCATACTCGCGGCGTTTATACCGGCCCTGCATTTTATGGGTAACGGGCAAGCCTTTTGGACAGCCGTCCTGGCATGGCTTGTATTAGCCGCTGGCAATCTTATGACCGGCGTGTAGTCTCATAAATCAATCATTAGATTGACGAATGTCGCCTTGTGGCGGCATTTTTTTTAACTTTCTGCATCCAAACGTCCTCCCCATGACGTCTTACTTATAGAAGCAAGTCATTTAGGAGACCATTATGGAAGAAGAATTTGCAATAATTGGATTTTTTGGCGTTATTCCCTTAACGATCTGGATCGTTTCCCTTTACCGGGCGAGATCACATGCCAAATCCATGGAAGTTGTCGACAAAATGATCGATCGAGGCGACGTCATCAACGAAGAAACGGTCAAAGCCCTAGGCGGTCGCCCTTTATCCCCGCATCGCGACCTCAAAACGGGGATGATATTGATCGCCATCGCCATCGCTCTAGTAATTTTTGGAAATGTTATTCCCGATGATGATGAAGCTGTGCGCATTATGCTTGGCATAGCCGCATTCCCATTTCTCGTTGGTTTGGTCTACTCAGTTTTCTGGTTTATGTTTGACCGCAAGAAAACCTAGGACCTCCCATATAAAGGACCTATCATTAAAGAGAGAGATACATTTTCACCTATTGTCCGCGCCCATCAGGGCGCGGTACGAACGTTTTTACGACGCCTGACCCGCAATCACGCACTCGCGGATGATTTGGCTCAAATAACCTTCATCAAAGCCTATGAAAACTGGTCGAAAATGGGCAAAAGAAATGATGACAGGGCTCTCAAGGCATGGCTCTTTCGCATTGCTTATCGAGCATTCCTTGATCACTATCGAACCGAAAAGCGGCGACAAGCTATTGCAGAACCACAGATAGCCCCTATAGTTTTAGCGCCGAACGGGTCAAAACTCGACATTGCTAGGGCCATGGAAGAACTGCCCGAGGATTGCCGCGCGGCCATCATGCTAAATCTCGCTTATGGATTTTCTCACGACCAATGCGCCAAAATCCTGCAAATGCCGCTTGGAACCGTGAAATCACACATAAAACGCGGCAAGGACAAGCTGCGGGGTTTTCTAACTGTCTATGAAAGTGTAGTATGAATCATATGGCTATTCCTGAAGAAAATTTTGAAAATATTTTACAAGATTATGCAGGCGATACTGGAGATAATGGGTTTTCGGATTTCGTGATCTTGCAAATTAATGATACCGCAAACAAACAAGAGCGAGCTAAGCGTATATGTCTGTATGGCGCTATTTTCATCGGAGGTTTGATCTCCGGCAAACAGACCCTCGCTCTAATGGATAGCTGGCAAAGCACTAGTCTTTCCACTGTGATTGTTTCCGTTCCTCTTATACCTATCATGGCCGCCATTAGTTTGGCCTTTACCCTTTGGGTCGTTGAGCAGCAGGATTTTGCACTCTAGAATATTTCACATTTAATTATACGCAATATATTGCTGGGAAATAGGCGTAAAAGGCCCGATTTACAATTCTCAATTATCCTGAACTACACTAGCTCTTGCGTTTCGCAGTGTTTTCGCCATGTTGCGCGGAATTAAGGAGTCCCCATGCGCACAGATACCGCCCCAATACCGACGAGATTGGCAGATTACACACCGCCTAATTTTCAAATTGAGAGCGTTTATCTGGATTTCGACCTGAATCCAGCAGCAACTAAGGTAAAGTCGCGACTAGAATTAACCCGCACAGCGCCTGGCCCGCTAGAGCTAGACGGTGAAGACATTACCCTAAAATCCGTTAGAATTGATGGTAAAGACCTAAAGCGCAAGGATTACAAACTCACACAAACGCAATTAATCTTAAGCGATCTACCCGAAAACTGCGTTTTAGAGATTGAAACACAGTGCGCGCCTGAGAAGAATTCCTCCTTAATGGGTCTATACGTATCGGGCGGCCGTTTTTGTACCCAGTGCGAAGCTGAAGGCTTTCGCCGGATTACATATTACCTCGACAGGCCTGATGCCATGTCCGTGTTCAAAGTTCGAATTGAAGCGCCTAAAGACGAATTCCCTTATCTGCTCTCCAATGGTAACTGCATCGACGACGGCGATCTCCCGGACGATAAACATTACGCCATTTGGGAAGATCCGTTCAAAAAACCAGCTTACCTCTTCGCATTAGTCGCTGGTGAATTTGATATTCTAGAAGACAGTTTTACGACAATGAGCGGGCGTGATATTCCGCTAACAATTTATGTTGATCCTGGCGATGCACCCCGCGCCGAATATGCAATGGACAGCTTGATCCGCTCCATGAAATGGGACGAAGATGTCTTTGGCAGGGAGTATGATTTGGACCGGTTTATGATCGTCGCAGTTCGGGATTTCAACTTCGGAGCCATGGAAAATAAGGGCTTGAACATTTTCAACTCAGCGCTTCTTCTGGCCGACGCGCAAACAGCTACCGACATGAATTTTGAACGAATTGAAAGTGTTGTCGCTCACGAATATTTTCATAACTGGACCGGCAATCGCATCACTTGTCGCGACTGGTTTCAACTATGCCTCAAAGAAGGCTTTACAGTTTTCCGCGATCAAGAATTTTCAGCTGACATGCGCGGTGCAACTGTCCAGAGGATTAAAGATGTTCGGGCCCTAAGGTCTCGTCAATTCCCCGAAGACGCTGGACCATTAGCTCACCCCGTTCGCCCCAGCGAATATCTCAAGATAGATAATTTTTATACGTCCACAATTTACGAAAAAGGCGCTGAGCTCATCCGTATGCTCAAAACCATGTTAGGGGCGGAAACATTCCGTAAGGGCTCCGATTATTATTTTGACAGTCTCGACGGAACTGCCTCAACGATTGAGCAATTCATTGCCTGTTTTGAACATGTATCAGGGCAAAATTTAGCCCAATTTATGCGCTGGTATGAACAGGCTGGAACACCTCAAATTCACCTAAAAAGAACGCCTCAAGGCATTGAAATACAACAACAAAACAATCCAACGCCTGGACAACCCCAAAAGGATGATCGCGTCATTCCTATCCGGTGGTCCAACGTGTCGAAAAACGGTAAAAATTCGGTAGAGCAGCTTTCAATCATGACTGAAAGTTCCATTTCCCTAAATAATTCTGAAAATGGGACGCCGTCATTATTTAGAGACTTTTCAGCACCCGTTGTCGTTCACAACGATTATGAAACCGAGGATTACCTCCGGCTAATGGCCCATGACGAAAATGGATTTAATCGCTGGGAAGCGGGCCAAACCATTGCTCGCGAGCTCCTATGTAAAATGACGAACGCTATTCAATTTGGTAAGATACCAGATGCAGATACGGCCCTAAAACAATATACAAATGCTTTGTCCAGTACACTGGCCGACAACCAATTTGATCCAGCCTATAAAGCCCTTGTATTATCCCCACCCGGTGATTCCGAAATCCTGCAAAGCCTGAACGATGTGGATCCAGTGGCGGTTAACTTGGCAGGGTTTTGGTTGCGCCGCGCTGTTGGAGACAAGCTCCGTGATCAACTGATTGAAATTTACCATGCCTTAGACGACAAAAGTGAATTTTCGCCGGCGGCTAAGGCGGCTGGAAAAAGGGCTCTTCGTAATCGAGCCCTCGCCATACTCGCCGCCAGCAAGGACTCGCAGGCGGCGCCACTTGCCATGAAACAACTCAATGAAGCGACAAACCTAACCAATGAACTTTCGGCTTTAGTCACGCTAACACACCTAGGAGGACGCCGCGTAGATCAGTCGCTCGAAGACTTCTATAAAAAATGGAAAGAAAAACCACTCGTCATCGACAAATGGTTCGCCGTTGGAGCGTCTCGTCCTGGCAACAACGCCCTTAACTTTGTAAAAAACCTTACCCAGCACCCTGCTTACAATAATAAAAATCCGAACCGTGTCCGCGCATTAATCGGGAGCTTTGCCATGAACAATCCCCAAGGATTTCATAAATTAGATGGCTCTGGATATGCTTTTTTCACAGACCAAGTTCTGGACATGGACAAAATCAATCCAAACGTTGCGGCGAGATTACTAGGCGCTTACGGAGTTTGGCCTCGTCTTGACCAAGATCGGCAAGTCTTAATCCGCATGCAGTTAAAGGAAATTATTGCGGCCAAACCGTCCAAAAACGTGTTTGAAATCGCGACGAAAATTCTGGGATGACCTCAACTCTGTAAGGGTTTTATTTAGGCCTGTGCTTTAAGCTTAAGGCCATGATCGATCCGCTCACATTTCAAGGCTTCCGAGAACATGTCTCCGAACAGATGTTCACGGTCATGAAACAGCCTATAATGTACCTTAAAGACAATAGTATTTCACATTATGAATGGCTGGTGCGTTTTGAGCATGAAGCGGGGGTACAAGGTGTCCTAAGGCCGGCCGAACTATCAGGCGCGATCAAAGATTTAGACCTATCTATGCTGGCGCGCGCGGTTCTGACGATCAATGCAGACCCTGACGGTCATGGTATGGCGGTTAATTTATCTGGTGCATCTATTGATCTGCCCGAATTTGAACATGCTTTAATGGCCTGTTTATCTGCTCTTCAGGGACCGCCGCACAAGCTTATGATAGAACTCACTGAAACGTGGGATATGGAAAACCTTCACAAGGCCAAAGATATTTTAACCAAACTGCGCGACCGCGGCCATATAATTTGCCTGGATGATGTCGGCGCGGGCGCGGCATCCATACGATATCTGCGCGCTTTACCCGCGGATTGGCTTAAAATAGATGGGGAATTTGTTGTCTCTGCCATGACTTGCCCGCGGGAACGGGCCATTTTGGACGCGCTATTTACGCTACGACATTCTCTTGGCGTAAAATACATAGCTGAGGGTGTAGAAACCGATGAAATTCTCGATTTTGCCAGATCTGCTGGGTTTGATGCCGCGCAAGGCTACGCCATTGGCAAACCAGTCCCAGAAACACGTCTAGCAGGGTAAGCATTTCTTTGTATTTCTTAAGTAATTGTTTGAGAATGGCACAGATACATAAGTGATTCGAAAAAGGAAGCCCTTGGATCCCAACCACGGACATATGAATAGACCAGCCCATATCCCTGGTCATGAAGCGGCAAGAACTCCACCGCCAATGCCCCATGCCCGCCCGCCAAGGCCCACAATCGCTGCAAACAACTACGAACCAAACCGGGTCGAAGTTGAAGACCGTCGGCGATTAAAAACAAGTGATCGTCTAGAAGCTTTATCGCAACAAATTGGTCCTACTTCCCTTCGTAATTTCCTAATGGCAATCCTGACATTATTAGCTTTTTTCCTGATGGTGTCCTTCTCAATCGTCAACAGTCAGCGCAATGCTGAATTTAGCGCCTCAGAAGCTCAATATTCGTCGCTTATTGAAACCGTAAAAACCAAGGTCGAAACAGCTTTAGCATCTCAATCCAACTGGATCGAAAATGCTTTAGTCAACCGGGCTAATGCATCACAAATTGTTGACCGTATATCTCGCGGCCAAAACATTTCAGCCGTCGCCATTCTCGATGGTAAAAAGAATATAATTGCGGGCACATCTAATGCGAACCCGTTATCAAAAATTGACGCGGCTAACATGCCGCAATCGGGTGTCTTGATTTCATCCATCGTAGCCCAAGACGGCACGATTACGCCTCTTATCATTCGAAAATTAAACGACGCGGTTTTAGTTGTCGCTTTAAGCCCAGGAGCTTTAACCGGTAACATTAGCAACATCGCTATCATCGAAATGAACGGAAGGGCCATCGACGGCCCCGCGACACTGGGCAAGTCAGGCGCTGCTAGCTTTTTCAACCTCCCGGCCAACCAATTAAAAACATTAGCGCGCAGACCAGGGATTAGCACACAACTCCATAAAGTTGACGGCGAAAAACAATGGCTCGGCCATGCAAAAATTGATGCCTCCTCTTTGGCTTTGATCTGCAAACACCCAATCATCACCGGACAAAAATGGAAACAATCCTTAGGGCTTTTGTCCATATTATTCCTCGGGACTTTAGGCACTGCAGCATCATTATTTCGGAATATGAGATCCCAAGTTGTTCAGGCTGAAGTCGCCAACATAGATAACGAAGCGTCACAACAAAGATATATGGCGGCTATTGATGGCTCCAGAGGCGGCGTTTGGGAAGTCAACCTTGCCGACAATGAGGCCTTTATAAGCCGCTCTCTTGCGCGGCTTTTGGGAATAGCAGAAAGAGATCATATTCTCCCCGTCCCTCAATTTTTGGGATTATTTCATGATGCCGACCGCGAGAAACTTTTATACAGCATACGACGAGCTCATATGTCTGGGGACTTTGATGTTGACGTGAATGTTGCTCGCCTGCCTCTAACATTATCGTGCAGCGGCCGACCGTCAACGAGGGGCGCTGACCATAGTCGCGTTATCATTGGTATGGCCATGGACGTTACCGAACAACGCGGCGCAAAAATGCGTTTGCAATACACAGAATCACGCCTCCATGACGCGCTTCGTGCTATGAACGATTCATTTGTTATTTGGGATCAACGCGATCATCTGACTCTATGGAATAATCGTTTTGAAGATTTCTTCAATTTTTCTGTCGGCACACTCGCCACTGGAATGGATCACGCCACAGTCGACTATAACGCCAATAATGCCATAGAAGAGCGCTTTGATATGGGCGGTGATCAAGGCTATGAACTCCGTCTTAAAGATGGACGCTGGATCCGATATTTAGAAACATCTACGGCCGATGGCGGGCGCGTATCCGTCGGCACAGACATCACGGCTATCCGAACCCGGGAGCACCAGCTAAAAGAAAACGAGCAAGCCCTACAAAAAACCGTCAATGTTTTACGTAAATCACAGACGCGTATCGTGGAGCTAGCGGAAAGTTATGAACAGGAAAAAATTCGCGCTGAGGAAGCCAACCAATCAAAGAGTGAATTCTTAGCCAATATGAGTCACGAATTGCGGACTCCGCTAAACGCTATTAATGGCTTCTCCGATATCATGAAAAAAGAAATGTTTGGACCTCTTGGCGATACTCGTTATAAAGAATATGTCAGTGATATTCTATTCTCTGGACAACATCTTCTCTCACTTATCAACGACATCTTGGACATGTCCAAGATTGAAGCCGGTAAGATGAACCTCCATGTTGAAAGCTTGAACATTAGCGATCTCATTCAGCAAGTAATCCGCATTGTTCGTGGGCGTGCCGAAGACAATTCCCAAAAATTAGTCTATGTTCCGTCTGAAACGAAAGAGATTGAAGCGGACCCAAGAGCTGTGAAACAGGTCCTTCTAAACTTAATTACAAACGCCATTAAGTTTACACCAGAAGGTGGCGTCGTCAGTGTTGATGTCAGCGTCAAATCAGCGGGTATCATTATCCAAGTCTCGGATACCGGTATAGGCATTTCGCCAGATGATCTAAAACGTCTGGCTCAACCTTTTGAACAAGTCGAAAACAAAGACACGCATCAAGTCGAAGGTACCGGGCTCGGATTAGCGCTATCCAAATCACTCGTTGAACTTCACGGCGGTAATTTCAGGATAGAGTCTACATTTGGCGAAGGCACATCCGTTATCTTCACCCTTCCCAATAAGCCCCTCCAAAAAATCGAGGAAGTTCCGGATACTGAAGTGGCTGATGAAATTTCTAAACTCGCAAAAGATATTGCGGACGTGCTGCAAGAAGGCAATGTTGAAGTAGCGGCTGAGGAATCCCAACAACTTCATGCAGAAGCCGAACCAGCTTATGTGACACAAGCCGAAGCGCCAGTGCCTAACCAAACACACAATCAAACTGTCGGGTTTGAACAATTGGATCAAACGGCGCCGCCGCCGCCAATGCCTAATCCTTACGCCGCTTAATTATTATTTTAATATAAATTTTTCTACTGCGCTTATCACCATTGCAGAATAATCAGCTCGTCTTTTTTCCAGTTCAGACGAGGTTGAAAAGTCCAGAAGTCCTGCAATCCCGTCCAAATCAAGGTTAGTCAGTTTTTGTGATTTATCGCCATAACAGACAGCCCTTATTTGTTTAACCGATAGAAAAAATCGATAGGCTTTAATCAAACTCAACTGCGTGTCTTTCTCTAAATAATGTCCAGCATGATTTAAAAAATCTTCCGTGGAGATTAGATTTTTTTCGACAATTTCAGGCCTGTTCTTTAGATAGGCTTTCTGGGCCACAAATTCGATGTCTCGAATACCGCCCAAAATATTTTTAAGGTCCCAGTCATGACGCTGCGGTTTTTCATCCCTGACGCGTTTGAGCATGTCTTCGATATCGGTATCAATATTTAGATCAGGTCTGACAGACAAAAGAGCTTCTGATCGAGCACGATTAAGCTGGCAGAAAAACTCGCGGCTACTCGCACAAATCACGCGTGAACGGCTAAGAGCCATAAACTCCCAAGACCAAGCCTTTTCTCCATAATATCTGAGAAAAGCGTCCATAGAGACGGCGACCGGCCCGGCGCGTCCAGAAGGTCTCAAGGCCATGTCAACTTCGTATAATTCGCCCTCTTCAGTAACTGCCGACAAGGCGCTGATCAATCGTTGTGTAATCTTAGTAAAGACATGCTGCACATTATTGTCATTCCCTTCGGGTTGATAAATCAACATTAAATCCAGATCAGATGTGAGGCTAAGTTCTCGGCTACCAAGTTTTCCAAGGCCGATAACCCCAACACTTCCGCTTATTGGGCCCGTCTTGCGCTCAGCTTCTTTGATAGCAAAAGGCAGCAACTCACGAATGACGCATTCCGCGAGTCTTGCAAAAAGAGGGCCTGCCTTAATGGGGGCAAGTCGCGAACTTAAAATGGCGGCACTTAACCTAAACTGCTCTTCACGCGCCCATCGCCTTGCAGCATTCATAGCCTCTTCAAAATCCTCCGCATTGCCAATTATGGCTGCGCCAGCGTCTAAATGGCTTTCGTCAATTTCAAGAAATGCGGGATCGGATAAAGCATCCAATATATTGGGCTGCATCGCGATCGTTTCGGCAATATGTCGTGACTTCACCATGAGCGAAATCAAGTATTTCAGTTGTTCCGGTTTTTGGTGAAAACGCGACAGTAATGAAATCCCGCTATTAAGCCGCGTGAAAAACCCGCCGAATGATTGAAACGCCTCATCCGGTTTTCCCGTCTCTGCGCAAAATTCTATTATCTGCGGCGCTAAAGCTGTGAGAAGTTCCCTCGCCCGTTCACTCCGAGTCGCCTTAATACGCCCGCCGAGCCATGCGGCCATTTGTGACCAAACATGAGCAGCTCTCTGGTATCCCAGATTTTCCAAGGCCGACATCGTGGCAGGTCCAGGTTCAACGCCCGTAAAAACAAGATTACCTACACTTGATGATAGAGACGAGGCCTGCGGGAAAAGCTCTGAATAGATACGCCGGACATCCATCAATATATATTTGAGGTCTTCTTCAAATTGGCTGAGATCATTATAACCCGACAACGTAGAAACTTTTTCTCGCGCCTGATTATCCACGGGCACAAAATGGGTTTGCGCGTCTTCCATCATTTGCGCCCGGTGTTCCAACTTCCGCAATTCCCCGTAATGGCTAATTAAGTCATCGGCATCCTTGATCGTTACAAAATCAAATTTTGCCAAAAGAGACAATGCGTCGACGGTTCTAGGCGATCTAAGCTCCGCATTACGGCCGCCTAAAATAAGCTGCTGAACCTGCGCGTAAAATTCTATTTCTCGAATACCGCCAATTCCAAGTTTTAAATGATGACCAGGAACAGTGAGGCTCTCCCCGCCATTGAGGCTATGGATTTGACGTTTTATGGCGAGAATGTCTTCAATGGCCGCATAGTCTAAATTTCGACGCCAAATAAAGGGGCTTAACACGTTAGCGATAAAATCGTTACCCGCTTCCATATCTCCCGCGCAGCACCGCGCCTTAATCATCGCGGCCCGTTCCCAATTTTGGCCCACTGTCTCATAATAGCGTTCAGCCGTGCGAGTTGAAACCGCCACCGCATTAGAGCGTGGGTCAGGGCGCAATCGAAGATCTGTTCTAAAAATATATCCATCTTCCGTGATGGCTTCCATCCCGCGAACTAGACCTTGGACGAGACGAATTAAAGTTCGCTCAGCCCGTGCTGGATTAGGCAAGACGACTTTATCTGGATCATAGAAAACATTGAAATCAACATCACTGGAGTAGTTAAGTTCTCTCGCCCCATATTTTCCGACAGCCAGTATAAACAATCCGGGAACTGGATTGACATAATCACCTTCAACACCTTGGGCTCGACCAGATGCTAGTAAAATTCGGCGCATACAAATATCGGCTAGCTGGGTAAGATGTTCGGTAACTTCCACCCAACTCCAGACTGATGCTATATCCGCTAAAGCAAAAATCAAATGAGATTTTCGCTTAAACTGCCGAAGCAGTTTCATTTCCACATCCAAGCCACCAATATCAACTGGCAAGTTATCAACCAATTCGACAAAGAGATAAGCAGGGTCAGAGTTTACAAAACGAGGTGGGATTTCTGGAAATAGATCAAGGCTTTCTGCTAGGTAGGGCGCGTTCAACCGGGCACAATCTATCGCGCGTTCCTTGTCTGACATGCTATTCTTTTATGGCAGGCCGCAAATGGCGCCGCCGCGGAAAGATAATTTTCACGGACAGGCCCGGACCGTGTTCTGACGCCATACCGTCACCCAGCACAAACTCCGCCTCATGTAGGGTGGCGATCGCGTCTACCATGGCGAGGCCCAAACCACTGCCCGGCGCCGTGCGGCTTTTATCCAGGCGGACAAAACGTTCTTTCACACGCTCACGATCCATAGCAGGAATGCCAGGACCATCATCGGAAATCGATATGACAACACGGTTATCCATATTACGGGACAATTCCAACTTCACAGCTCCGCCTTTTGGCGTATATTTAATGGCGTTTTCAACGAGGTTAGAAACGGCTTGAGACAGTAACCCTCGGTCGGCCAAAATGAGAAGCCCTTCATCAATTTGCGCTAAAAACCCTAAACCCACATCTTCACAAGCAGGCTCATAAAGCTCAGCAATATCGTCCAATATGATCTTTGGATCTATCTCTTGCAGCATTTCTCTTTGCTCACCGGCCTCAAGCCGCGCGATACGCAAGACTGAATCGAATGTTTTTAAAAGCTGATCAGCATCTTCAGCAGCCAGCCACAAAGCCGTCGCCGACTTATCATCTTTCATTTCTGTGGCCGTGCTTTCGAGTCGTGTTCTAAGCCGCGTCAGGGGGGAACGCAGATCGTGAGCGATGCTATCGCCAGCATATCGCATAGCCTTCATCAAGCGATCAATATGGTCCAGCATGGCGTTGAGATGCTCTGCCAAAAGATCAAGCTCATCCTCACTATAATTACGAGGGGCGCGACGATCAAGCTGCCCTGCCCGTACATCCGTTGCAAGCCGATTGAAGGCATCAATTCGGCGGGTAAATCTCTGCGAGACAAACAAACTCGACAACAAGCCTAGAAACAAAGCTATCAGAGACGACGTAATAATTGCGGTGCGGACACGATCGGCCGTCCGCATGATCTCTTCCACATCCCGGCCGACAATTAAACCTGCGACAGTCTCCCCTTTGGGTCCAATTAAAAAGCCGGACAGCGCCCTGATGCGCCGATCCTGCAAATCATCAACATCATCTTCACCTTGAATAGCGTAGGTCAAATGCTTGGAGACAAATGGCTTGCCGGGGACGCCATCAATCAGAGTAAATGGAACATACCCATCTTGTTCCATGGCGGTTGACCCAAGATTGCCAACAAACCAATTGGGGGTTTCCAGCAAATAACGGCCTTCAAACGCAAAAGAGCGCAAGACGATTAAGCGCTGCACATCCGGCAATCCAACGGTTTGGTAGATGTTTTGAATTTCATCGACTTCAGCTTGGATCGTCTTGTCGACCGCGCGTAGTTCACTGGCGACAGTGGCGTAATAAACATAGCCTAAGCTTGCGAAAAGCGAGACGACAAAAAGCACAGCCCCTAAGAGGCTGAGCCTAAATAGCGTATTGCGGAACAGTTTTGAGAGCGATTCCAGCATAATGTTAACGCTAGAACTTTTTCTTAGACCTGCAAGCGGTAACCGGCGCCGCGGACCGTATGTAGCATAGGCGATTCAAATTCTTTGTCGATTTTGCCGCGTAGCCGCGAAACATGTACGTCGATAACATTTGTCTGAGGATCAAAGTGATAATCCCACACTTTCTCAAGTAACATGGTGCGGGTCACCACTTGGCCAGCATTGCGCATCAAACATTCAAGCAAGCGAAACTCCCGGGGTTGCAATAAAATGTTCTGATCAGCGCGCTTAACAGTTCGGGCCAGCAAATCCATTTCCAGATCGCCAACTTTAAGCTTGGTCACAGCAGCCGTCGGGTCGCTACGACGGCCAATGGCTTCAACACGGGCTAATAGCTCTGTAAAAGCATATGGTTTGGCTAAATAGTCATCGCCGCCAGCTCGCAGGCCTTCAACTTTTTGATCGACTTCACCCAGTGCTGATAAAATCAGAACCGGTGTTGTGTCACCGTCATCACGAATGGATTCGAGAAGCTCTAGCCCATCAAGTTTTGGGAGCATGCGGTCCAGGATTAAAGCATCATAATCAGCTGCGCGGGCCATTTCGAGACCCAAATCACCATCTGGCGCCAGATCAACAACGTGTCCTGCTTCCATTAGACCTTTACGGACATAATCCGCTGCAACTTCATCATCTTCAACCACTAAAATTCGCATGGTGTTCTCCTTATTCTATTTGATAATTCGCTTGTCCGGGAATGACACCCGAAAGCGGCAGGACTGCAAAATTCTCACTGCCGTTTTCGAGCCGAACCAATAGCAGGACTTCGTTTTGTCCCGATTGGCCCGCTTTACGGAGTTTGTTTCTAAATTCTCTAACACTCGCAACCGGCTGCTGATCAATCTGCATCAGCACCATATTCGCCTTGATCCCAATGTTCTCAGCAGGACTTCCAGGGACAACACCTTCAACATAAACTCCGACTTGATCATAACGCATGCCAATGGATTGGCGAAAAGACGCTGATAGATCGACAAGCATTAGTCCGGAGCTACCGAGACTGCCCATGCTGGACGGCGGAGCCAATGGTGTATCTTGATAGGATGGCTCAGCTGGCGTTGTATAAGTGCCACCAGCCATGGCGCGATCAACTTCATCTTTGTTTGGTCGCTCTGCCATTTGTAAGGTCACACTCATGGGCACTTCATTACGCTCAATTTGCATAGTCACCTGAGCATCAGGGCCTAAATTGCCGATAATACGTGTGGCTTCCACAGCATTTTCCAAAGCTTTGCCATTAATCGATAGAATGATGTCATCGACCTGTAGTCCAGCCAAATGGGCTGGGCTTCCGGTGATAACGTTATTGATATTGGCGCCAGCTCGTAGTTCGCCGCCGGAAAACTCAGCTGTGCGCAAACCTGCACCGAGCCAACCACGTCGGACGCGGCCATCTTTACGAATGGCCGAAATAACACTCTGCGCTGTACGATGAGGGATTGAAAAACCAATGCCGACACTAGCCCCCGTAGGCGAGAAGATCGCGGAATTCACGCCGATAACGGATCCTTGCGGGTTAAAGAGCGGACCGCCCGAATTACCCCGGTTAATCGTCGCATCTGTCTGAATGTAATCTACATAAGCACCTGACTCGACCCGGTCCCGCCCGATGGCCGAAATAATTCCAAGACTGGTCGACTGACCAATACCAAATGGATTACCAATAGCGACGACCCAATCACCAATTCTTATAGGCGATCCTTCGAACCACTGCACATGAGGGAACGGTGTTGTCGCTGTAATTTTTAATAATGCTAAATCAGTTTCTTCATCCGTGCCGACAATCTGCGCCGGGAAGCTATTCCCGTTATTAAAGACAACAGTAATTTTATCGCCGCCATCAATCACATGGTAATTGGTCACGACCTCACCTTTAGGAGAAATGATAAAGCCAGAGCCTTGGCCTTCTGATGTTGTTTCACCATCATCCGTTGTGACGATAATGTTGACCACGGCGGGGCTAACCCGTTCGACAAGGTCGGCAACGGAGTTTTGACCGCCTAAATTTGCAGCCTGCGCCATAGCGGCAGGAGCCATTAAAGGCATAGCTAAAGCAAGGCACGACGCTATCAAAGCAGTCCTAACCATTAATCCAATTTTCAAAGAGGGTGTTATCACGAGTATTTCCTCATACAGGCGCAATGTGAGAGCGGGCGACTATCCTAAATATTACGAAAACATGACAAAACAGTCATGTTGCCCGTCATAGCCTTGAGAAAATCAAAATTCGGTTCTCTTTTGGCATTTCAAGACGTGCCTGGAGATTAAAACCCACATCTGCGAATATATGCTTAACAGAATCTAACGAACGTACTCCCCAAGCAATATTTCTGGCCTTGAGGTTTTGATCGAACCGAAGATTGGATTCGGCCGTTTCTACGCCTTCCAAATATGGCCCGTATAAAATGACCAAGCCGCCATCGGATAATATGTGGTCTGCGCTATTCGCGATGCCAAGAGCCGCCTCCCAAGGCGCGATGTGAATCATATTTGCGCAAAAAACTGCATCAAATTGACCTAAATCTGCCCACCAATTGGAAGCCATCGTATTAATTTCCAAGGATTTTGATATTTGACCAGGGCATTCTGAACACCATGCATCCTGGCTTTGTCTTGAACGCTCATCCGGATCGGATGTTTGCCACACAATGTCTGGACGCGAAGTACAAGCTGCTACAGCATGCTCCCCTGTACCAGAGGCTATTTCCAGAACTCTGGCATTTTCAGGCATATGAGTTTTCAAAACCTCCGCAATAATCGCAGAGTTCCGGCCAGCCGATGGCGATGATAGCCTTAGTTCACCCGCATCATCACGGCTTTCAAGATGAATAGGTTTTTTACTCATCTATTCGGCCCGGCAATGTTAGAGTAACCCTTAAGCCGCCCATATCTGATTTTCCTAAAATCAGGCTGCCTTTATAAGCTCTGGCTAGATCATCCACGATTGGAAGCCCAAACCCTGTACCCGGTGTTGCTTCATCCAACCTTGCCCCGCGCTTTAAAGCCTCAGAATATTGATCCTGTGTAAGCCCAGCCCCATCATCACTGACTTCCAGCATGAACAGGCCATTATCCTTGCCGTCACCTTTGGCGATAACGCGCACTTTGGATTTGGTCCATTTGCAGGCATTATCCATTAAATTCCCGATCATCTCTTCAAAATCACGCTTCTCCCCCCGGAAAATCAGACCTTCAACCACAGAAACATCAAAATCGATATCTTTGTCACGATAAATTCGACCAAGCGTTCGGGCTAGCGGACCAATACTGTCAGCCACAGGCGTTGAAACCCCAATACTTTGTCCGCGTGCGGCAGCTCGCGCGCGCTGTAAATGGTGATCCACTTGGTTTTTCATGGTATTAGCTTGACGGCTCACAACTTCGGAAAATTTTGACTTTGATCCTTCTGCTTCGTTCAAGAGCACCGCCAAAGGGGTTTTGAGACCATGAGCGAGGTTACTCACATGAGTCTGGGCCCGCTCAACGACGTCTTTATTATGCCCGATAAGTGAATTGAGCTCGTTAGCTAAAGGCGCAATTTCTTGCGGATAAGTGCCTTCCACGCGGTCGGCGCGGCCTTCTCTGATATCAACAACGCGATCCCGAAGATCAAACAATGGCTTTAGGCCTGTCCTAACCTGAGAGAACACCGCAAAGACCAGCCCGCCCGACAATAGAAGCATAAGAGCGGTAGCTACAAGCGCGAAACGTCCGACATCCCTTTGGGCCTCTCTGACATCAGCAGCCGCAAGCATCAGGACGGGCTCCCCGCTTGGTAAAATAACAGACCGCGCAAAAACGCGAAGCGGTTCATTCTCATCAGGCCCCATCGCTCTGGTATAAAACTCCGTTTTAGCTGCAATCGAACGCTTAACATTTGACGGCAGTTGAATGATTTCACCCGATAGAGATCGCGAGGCCAATAGAGATGTTAGAGTGCCATCATCCTGATACGATCCGATCATCCAATACCGACCAGACAATGCCCGTTGATAGCGGGGGTCAATCGGCTCTCTTGTCAGAAATAACGTGTTTTGGGGTATTTCTGCGTCTTCGAACAACTCGCCATTCGATGAGTTTCCATCATCACTTTGGACGGAGGCTATGAGTTCGGTTATGGCGCTCTCAAGCGGATCATCAAATAATTTATAGGTAGACTCGCGATAAAACCAAGTCAGCGCCATAGCCGTAACGGCCAAAATTGGAATCGTCCAAAGGACCGCGCTACGCACAAGCCGTTTTACAAGAGAGGGGTTGTGCTTAGTGTCAGCGCCGTCGGTCACTTAATTACTTTTTGACTGGGACGTTGTCCGGATCAATTAATCGGTACCCAAGGCCCCTAACCGTTTCAATACGATTTGTTCCGATTTTACGGCGTAAACGACCGACGAACACTTCGATTGTATTGGAGTCGCGGTCAAAATCTTGATCATAAATATGCTCAACCAGCTCCGTTCTGGAAATCACGCGGCCTCTATGCATCGCCATATAGCTCAGCAGTCTAAACTCATGAGATGTCAATTTTACCGGCATACCATCGACAAAACAGCGAGCTGCACGATTATCCACATGCAATCCTCCAATATCAATGGAGTCGGTCGTGTGACCAGCGGCTCGGCGCAGCAGCGCTCGCAGACGTGCCAGTAATTCCTCGTGGTGGAAGGGTTTAGTCAGATAGTCATCAGCACCCGCGTCAAATCCAGAGACTTTTTCGCTCCACTGATCGCGAGCCGTCAGAATAAGAACAGGGAATGTTTTGCCATCAGCACGCCATTTCTGCAAAACGCTAATACCGTCAATAATCGGTAGGCCTAAATCAAGAACAACAGCATCATAGGGCTCGGTATCCCCCAAAAAATGCCCATCTTCGCCGTTATCGGCTAGATCAACGGCATAACCTGAATCCTTGAGCGCTTCACCCAATTGACGGCGTAAGTCCGCATCATCTTCAACAACTAATATACGCATGGAAAACCCCGATTCTTAAATGTCGATTCTTATATAGAGGGTATTTATCGGATACGACCGGAGGTCGCGTCAATCAAAACATCTACAATTTTACGGTTTTGTAGGACCAAGCGGACACGATAAGTATTGCCGTCTAAGGCAATATCGACCACTTCAGCGCCTGGATAGCGAGACCTAGCGATTGATTTTGCTTGGCTATAGGATATGCGCTGCTGCGCCCACCTAGGCAATTGCGTGCGTTCAGACGGTAAAAAACTTGGCGCCATCATAGGCTGCTCAAATTTATAAGGCATCCCTTTGCCATTGCCTTGTCCAGGCTTAGCAGAAGCTGGCACAGCCATGGCGATAGTCGCCAAAGCGGCGATGCCTAACACAGTGATATGTCTAAACGATTTCATCATTGTTTGATATTTAATGGTACACCCCTGAACACAATCTGAATATGGGGTTCAGAATTCAGTTAGCAAGGTTTAGAGTAAATTTTCTCTTGGGTTTTCAACTTCACCGCCTTCAACACTAGACGCCCAATCTTGTAACCCTTTGTTTTTAGGATCATTTAAGACAATTTGGGTTGTCACTAGTAAGTCACCGCCTTTAATGCCTTTACCTTTGAGACGCAGCTTTTTACCTGAATTAGTCCCCGCTGGGAGGGTTAACTGAACAGATCCCCCTGGCATGGGTACTTTTATTTTTCCGCCAAGAATCGCTTCTTGCAAAGAAATCGGTAGCGTCAGACGTAGGTTTTTACCATCGCGCGTAAAATATTTGTGTGTTCCGACAGATATATCCACCTTAGCATCGCCCGCAGGCCCGCCATTGACGCCAGTTTGACCTTTGCCTCGAAGCCGTAACGTCGCGTTATCATCCACGCCAACTGGAATTTTCACACTTAGGCTTTGCCCATTGCCCATTCGGACTTTCTTGGTCCCGCCAGTTAATGCGTCCATAAAGCTAAGCTTGAGCTTATAACGAATATCAGCGCCTTTTTGAGGCCTGGCCCCAGAAAATCCACCGCGATTTGGGTTTCTGGCCCCCATATTCATGCCAAATAGGCTGGAAAACAGATCGGACATATCATCCATTCCGCCAGGACCGCCTCCGGGACGTTGAAATCCGCCTTGGCCAAAGCCGCCTCCAAATGGATTTTGCTGTTGGCCAGAGGCGTCAACTTGCCCGCTATCAAAGCGCGCTCTTAAATCTTTATCGCTTAGAAGCGTATAAGCCGCCGTAACTTCCTTGAATTTGGTCTCGGCCGCTTTATTACCCGGATTCACATCCGGGTGCAGTTTTTTCGCCAGCCCGCGATAGGCTTTGCGAATTTCCGCGTCAGTCGCGCCCTTGGATATGCCAAGTAGTTTATAAGGGTCTTTAGCCAATAGAGTTCTCCTACTCTCTATTTAGGACATAGTGTCCGTTTCGCAATGCATCATCGAAAATTCTATTTACCCCAGTGCAAAAAATTGCATATATGCAGGCCAAGGAGACTTTCATGGACATTTATACGGACACGCACCACGAAATTCAGCGCACAATGCGCAAGATTATCGAAAAAGATATCAATCCCTATGTCGATGATTGGGAGCGTGAACGTATCTTCCCGGCCCATGAAGTTTTCAAAAAGCTCGGCGATGCTGGTCTGCTAGGCATTCAAAAGCCGGAAAAATATGGCGGTATGGGGCTGGATTACACTTATCAGGTCGCCGCCGTTGAAGCCCTTGGCAGCATTAACTGCGCCGGCATTCCAATGGCCATTGGCGTTCAGACGGACATGGCAACGCCAGCTCTGGCTCGTTACGGCACGGCAGAGCTTTGCGAACAATATTTACGTCCCGCTATTAATGGCGACATGGTGGCCTGTATTGGTGTTTCCGAGCCTCATGCTGGCTCTGACGTGGCCAATATCAAAACAAAGGCCGTTAAAGAAGGCGGTGATTACATCATTAACGGCGGCAAAATGTGGATCACCAATTCGTTTCAAGCTGATTTTATGGTCGCCCTTTGCAATACGTCAGATGATCCGCGCCATTCAAACAAAAGCCTGATCGTTATTCCTATGGATAGTCCGGGCGTGGTTCGCGCGAAAAAGCTTGAAAAAATGGGTAATCATTCGTCAGATACAGGCCAGATATTCTTTGAAGATGTACGTGTCCCTCAGGGTAATTTAATCGGCCAAGAAGGCGCTGGCTTTATGTATCAAATGCAGCAATTTGAAGAAGAACGCCTTTGGGCTGTGGTCAGCACGGTCAGCGGCCTTCAAGCCTGTGTTGATGAAACCATAGAATATACCCGCCAGCGCCATGTCTTCGGCAAGCCCATTTTGGACAATCAGGTCGTCCATTTTCGCCTCGCAGAACTGCAAATCGAAATAGAACTTTACCGCGCCTTGATGGAAAAATGCGTTCGCCAACATGCAGAAGGCGAAAATATCACAAAGCTCGTATCTATGCTGAAAGTGAAGTCCGGCCGCTTAATGCGCGAAGTCACTGATACCTGTCTGCAATATTGGGGCGGAATGGGCTATATGGATGAGACGTTAATTTCACGCCGTTATCGCGACGGGCGACTCGCGTCTATTGGCGGCGGCGCTGATGAAGTCATGCTCGGCGTTGTTTGTAAAATGATGGGGACTATGCCGGGACGGAAGACGTAAGCCTCTACTCCTTCAAGCCCTCAATCAATACTCTCAACCGCTCGGCATTCTTGCCGAGATCAGAACCGCCAACGCGGCTGATGGAACGCATGTCAACGATTGTTCCGCCCCCTTCTGCGGGGCGAATACGAAGGATGACGTCGTCCTTAAAACCATACCAAAAAGTTGTGTCTGTGGCTTCAATGATACCCGCCTCGACATCTTCGGTAACGATGTCCCAACCTTGCTGTTTAACTAAAGACAAAGCTTCACCAAAAATCACATCCGTTTCTTCAGAGCGTAGAACTGGGCGAATATCTTTATAGGCATCGGCCTGTGTTTGGAGAACAGACACTAACTTCCCTTTAGCATTTTTTCGATCTTTTTTTCCAACATAATTCAAAGTATTAGACGCATTCGTTGATGCACGTGCATCTATAATTGCCTTCGTAAAAACCGGAGGTGCCTGCGTATCTGTTGTAATGTCATGAATAAAAGGAAGAGATGCAATTTTGTTTTTTACCCCGTTCAATTTGCCCAATCCAGCGAGCGGAATGAGCGTAATCAGAGCCGCCAATAGCAACCCTTTTCGTGGCTTTATAAAGAACCCTAAAAGGAGGCTGACCACGCCCAATAGTAAAGTTAGGACTAACAGCAAAGGCCCTACTTTCTGCGACATCGTGACAATACTAAATCCTAAATCCATGATCCCCATTTTATATCCAAGAGCCGGAATGATAAAAGCAAGCGGCGCTAGAATTGCAAAAGCAAGTCCCGCCTTTAAAATTAATTTTCTAAATTTATGACGCTTGGTCTTAATCAAATCGGGGCGTGTTGTCAGAGCATTATTCATGATTACCTCAATAAGTCAGCGGGCATTTGCGACAGTCCATAAAGTACAACAAAAACAAGTGCCATTAAAACCAATATATTTTTCATAGTCAAAAATCCGGGGCCGGCCCGTTCGCCCCAATTATAAGATCGGCTTTTATTATTATCCGCAATATCCCTGCGCACGCTATTTCGATTTCTAATGCGGTTTCGTACTTTTTGGCGGGCTCGGCGCGCCGATTGTGCCTTGGCATGATCCTGCTTGGCCGATTGTGAATGCGCGCTGCCGCTCCCCGATCCATCATTAACTGCACCGCCAGGATTCCATGGCGAGCGCGTTTTAGCTTTCTTCTTATTTTGTTTCCCAATGGATGAAATAGCATTGAATACTATCACCATAAAAAAGAAAAATATGAAGATTTCCATGGCCTATCCTACCTGGTCTTAATCACGGAAAAAGTCTTTCCGTCGTCCACTTACCTGCTTTCCCACGAAACACCAAACGATCATGCAGCCTAAACGGGCGGTCTCGCCAAAATTCGATAGAGTTTGGCCTTACGCGCCAACCGCCCCAATGGGGAGGTCTTGGAAGTTTCGCATTCGATTTATATTTTTGCTCTGTGGCTTCAAGTCGTGTTTCAAAGGCTGCTCTGGATTCTAGTGGCCGAGATTGGTCTGAGGCCCAAGCCCCGATTTGTGATCCCCTCGCTCTGCTGGCAAAATAAGCATCAGCCTCTGCTTCGCTGACCTTCTCAATATCGCCTCTGACCCGCACTTGACGGCGCAAAGACTTCCAATGGAAACACAGAGCCGCGACTGGATTTTGACTAAGCTGCTGGCCTTTGGCACTTTCACAGTTGGAGTAAAACACGAAACCATTGGCATCAAAGCTCTTTAACAGGACAATTCGCACATCGGGATTACCTGATGCATCGATTGTTGCCAATGACATAGCATTACTATCATTCATCTCTAAATGACGAGCCTCGGCCATCCACTCGCCAAATAAAGCAAATGGATCATCTCTATCAAACATTGGCTCTGCATTTTTCTCAGCCTGAATTTTATACAGCTTGTCCTGTGTGTAATCAGCGCGATTTGGCGATGGCGGAATAACAGATTTACTCATTTTTGTCCTTAAATACGTCGTTAACCATATTCATCAGTAGGTTGTTAACTTTGATAGGCTTCAAGTAAATGCTAGAGGCGTTTGACGTTAAGTGAAAGCCTAAAGGGAGAAATCAGTGACACGTCACGACGCGCTAATGGCTTTAGGCCTCAACATGACCGCCCGCGAAGCCGATATTCGCGCGGCATGGCGCAAAAAAGCCAAATTCTTCCATCCCGACAGCCCTTACGGAGATGTCCGAGCCTTTATGCAGGCCAAAAATGCCTATGAGACTCTCATTCCGCCTGCCCCGCAAGCTTATCGCATTCAAGCTGGGTCGCGCGCGTTTTAAAAAACCACCTTTAACCAAATTAAAGCTGCACTTAATAGTTTACTATTACCGTCTTCAGTCTAGAGTCTAGCTATACGATTAGTCATTCGGAGAATCATCATGACTTCTAACGCCGTCCGAAAGCCTGAAAAACATGAGGCTCTTTACGATTGGATTTTGCGAGCTTGCTCGGAACCTGTTTATCTCCAGCGCCACAAACATTTATTTTCGGAACAAAGCATTTCTGTCATTGTCAGTGAATTGCAAAACCTAATGGTTAGAGAGACGCCAGAAACAATCTCGGCATTTTTCCAATCCGTGAAGACCGATATTGAGCGTAAAGTTCAGCTTCAAAATGAAAGCTTCGAAGACCCTGAAGATGACTTTGCCAAAGTTGGCACTCCCAATAATACGGATTAATAGGTCCAGTTATTTTGGTGTAAATGTGCCCCAACTTATGTCAACGCAACGTCTGGCTAAACAAGGCGTTTATGAAGAGCTATTTCAGCATTCGCCTGTTCCGCTAAACCCTGGCGATATTTGCACCCACATGGTTTTATTCACAGGCGAACATGAACTCGGCAAAGCTCAAAACTTTCTGAAAGCCTTATGCGTTGGGTTAGAAATTCCATGCCAGCTATCGTCCGAACGAGAATTCCAAAGTCAGACAGAAGACCTGTCCTTTAAATGGGAAAGACATACGGAATTTCAGTCATTTACGTTTTACGTTCCAAACCGCTCACAAAATTTTGAAATAAATGCGCTCAGAACACTCCCACAGAGTTGGCTTAATGAAATTGAAAAAGCGCTGATCGTTTCCTTGCATATAAAAATAGATCCTGTAAATAAACGCATTTTAGATAACCCCGTTTGCCCGATGGGTTTTGATATATCGCCTGTAGCAGGTGGCAGCGTCTGTGACCATCATGCTGCTATTTGGTCTGATTTTCGTTTATATCAGGATGGTTTCTCGCGTATTATTATCCAAGATAGCGGGCTAGGACCTTTTAGACTTGGACGCCTGGCTCAACGTTTGATTGACTTGGAAACCTACCGAATTTTAGCTCTATTCGGGTTTCGTACAACCCATCACACAAATGAGAAAATCGCGGAGTTCGAAGCAGAGCTATTAGAGATCATCAATGCCCAAGCGATTGAAACGGACAATATTCAAGACCAAGACGCGCTGAATGCCCTATTGAAACTTGCGTCCAAAATTGAAAACCTAGTGACCAAAGACTGTAATCGATATGATGCGACCAAAGCCTATGCTCAGATTGTGTATAAGCGATTGGACGAACTTAACGAACAACGCATTCAAGGCGCTCAACGATTATCTAACTTTTTGAGGCGACGATTTATACCAGCTATGAACACTTGCGTCGCTACCTCGGTTCGACTTGAAAAACTTGAGCGCCGCATTACCCGCACTGCTAGCTTAATGCGGACAAAAATTGACGTCGAAGTCCAACAGCAAAATTGCTTATTACTAGACTCAATGAACAAGCGCTCCATCACACAAATCAAACTTCAGCAAACGGTTGAGACATTATCCATTTTCGCCATTAGCTATTACGCAATCGGCGTATTTTCAGTCTTTGCAAACCTCGTCCATGAGTTGGGTGTAAACGTCAAACCAGAAATCCTGACAGGACTTACCGCGCCTATAATAATCACTAGCATTTTCTTCGCGGCACGTTCCATTCGAAAGAAACTTGGCCTTCAGCACCATGCAATTTTGGGCGAAACAATTTAACAAAAAATCAAGTAACTCTCTCTCACACTTCCGTGAAGTTTTAGTGTGTTTGACACACGTAAACGTCAGCAGCTGTGTTTTGATCATTGCCAAAATAATTCTCACAACAGTCTCGCAAATCATTCGATTTATAATGGGAGACAATCATGAAAAAACATTTGCTAGGCCTAACAGCCTTAATATCTATGGCCGCCGGCACGACGGCTCACGCGACGGATTTTGACGTCACAATCACAAACCTAACACATGGCATTACGTTCACGCCATTTATCGCAACCGCGCATCCCGCCGGTAACAACCTATTCACAACCGGCCAAGCCGCTTCGACAAGCCTACAAGCCATGGCAGAAGGCGGCGATATAAGCGGCCTCGTCGCTGATATGGACCTTCTCAGCGCAACCACAGTTGCTAATCCAGCCGGCGGTCTTTTAGGGCCAGCCTCATCCACGACCTTTAATATGAATACAGACGGAACATCTAATGATCGCCTATCCATCGTCGCTATGCTGTTGCCGACAAATGATGGCTTTGCCGGACTAAACGCCATCGCAATTCCAACAGAGGCCGGAACCTATAGATATAGTGTCAACGCCTATGATGCTGGCACAGAAGCCAATGACGAAATTATCAATGGCGGCGGCGCGCCGGGCGCGCCAGGCATTCCCGGTAATCCAAGCGGCGGTGGCGGCACGGGCGGAACCGGCGCAGCCACGACTGACCTCAACACATCCGTTCACATTCACCGCGGCAATATTGGCGATACGGATGTTAACGGCGGGATCAGCGATGTCGACAACCGTGTTCACCGCTGGTTAAACCCGGTTGTTCGCGTCACTATAACTGTCAACTAGTGGGTGGAATGATGAAAAATTTACAAACCCATAAACATGCTGCCCTAGGCATTTTAGGGGCGTTACTCTTAAGCGCCTGTAGCAATAGCGATAGCGTTTCACCTGTTGTTGAGCCGCCCGCTCCGCCGCCACCGCCGCCAACCACGGTTGCTTTTCAGGCGACGGTCAGTGACCTCACCAATGGACAGCCCTTCTCGCCTACCGCAATTATCGTGCATCAAACAGGGTATTCGGTTTTCACTATCGGCGCTCCAGCCACGGTGGGATTAGAAAATCTCGCAGAAGGCGGCGCCAATAACAACCTAATTGCTGAGGCCAATCTAGACGCAAATGTATTTGCAACAGCATCTGGCGTAGGCCCAATTCCGCCCGGCGGCAACGAAGCTATCTCTTTCGCATTTTTTGAATCTGATCTAGCAAATGCCCTCCTGAGCGTCAGCACCATGCTCGTGAATACCAATGACGCGATTACTGGCGTGAACGGTGTTTCCCTCGCTGACATGGCCATTGGCGATATCGTGACCATGCGCGGCGTCGCCTATGACGCTGGTACAGAAGCCAATACGGAGCTCGCCGGACATATCCCCGGTCCAGCCGGCGGCGGTGAAGGCTTTAACGCTGATCGTGATGACCGTATGGATGCCGTCACTATGCATCCCGGTGTCGTCACCACAGAGGACGGATTAGTAACCTCCGCCCTTAACGGCCAACACAAGTTCGATAATCCGGTTATTCAGGTTCGTATTGAACGGACTGAGTAACTCAATAACTGCCTTAACATTGGCGGCTCTTATGCCGCCAATTTTATACTAGCCTATCAGACAGCGGACCGCTAAAAGTCGCCCCATGTCACATAATACATTCGGTCACTTATTTAGATTTACCACTTGGGGCGAGAGCCACGGGCCAGCCATTGGCTGTGTTGTTGATGGGTGCCCTCCGGGTATTAAATTATCCGAAGCCGATATTCAGCCTTTTTTAGATGCGCGCCGCCCCGGCACAAGCCGCTTTGTCACCCAGCGCCAAGAACCCGACCAGATCAAAATTCTTTCGGGCGTTTTTGAAGGCCAGACAACCGGTACGCCGATCAGTCTTTTGATTGAAAATAAAGATCAGCGCAGCAAAGATTATTCCGAGATTAAAGAGCGTTATCGCCCCGGTCATGCGGATCTGACCTATGATGCCAAATATGGCATCAGAGATTATCGCGGCGGCGGACGATCCAGCGCCCGCGAAACAGCCAATCGCGTCGCAGCAGGCGCGATCGCTCGTAAAATATTAGGCGCTGACATTAATATCCGAGGCTGCGTCACCCAAATCGGCACCCATATAGTCGACGGTGAAAATTGGGATTGGAATGAAGTTCCCAAAAATCCATTTTGGTGCCCGGATGCTAAAGCTGCCAAAGACTGGGAGACTTATCTTGATAGTGTTCGCAAAGATGGGAACTCCATCGGCGCGATTGTCGAAGTTCAGGCACAAGGCGTTCCCGCAGGATGGGGCGCACCTATTTATGGCAAGCTGGATAGCGATATCGCTAGCGGGCTTATGTCCATCAACGCCGCCAAAGGCGCAGAAATCGGATCAGGTTTTGCTGCCGCGTCTTACACGGGCGTGGAAAACGCTGATGAAATTCGCCTAGGTAATGACGGCCAACCGCAATTCCTATCCAATCACTCTGGCGGTATATTAGGCGGTATTTCCAATGGCGATACGATTGTCGCGCGCATGGCGATTAAGCCCACTTCATCCATACTAACCGCTGTCAGATCCATTACCAAAAGCGGTGACGAGATTGACGTTCGCACAAAAGGCCGTCACGATCCCTGTGTCGGCATACGGGCTGTCCCCGTCGCAGAAGCCATGCTCGCTTGCGTCCTTGCCGATCACAAATTGCGTCACCGCGGCCAAACCGGAAGATAGATTATGTTATTCACAAAATTCGCCCTTATGGGCAAAAGCCAATCCAAATATGACCGTGACTGGCCCGCCACATTTGAAACTGACCCCAATTCCAAAGGCGCAAAAGCCGTTAAAGATTATTTGATTGAGAACTTCATCAAACCTGCCGCAACAGGTGATAGCACGATGAACAAATTATCCGCAAAACGCGCCCGATTTGAATCAAACGGCCTTAACCGTAAATTTGATGCCACTTTTCACGATGATATCGCCGAATTTGGCGGCCAAAAAGTAACCGGCGAATGGACGATGGCCAAAGGCGCAAACCCAGACAAACGTATTTTGTATCTCCATGGCGGCGCTTTCACTGTTGGCAGCGCTATCAGTCACCGCGCCATTACCACAAACCTATCTCTTAAAACCGGATGCGCCGTCTTTGCGCCCAATTATCGCCTCATGCCGGAAAATGACCGCATCGCTAGCATCAAGGATTGCCGGGTCGCTTATCGCTGGATTTTAATTAACGGTCCTAAAGGCGCAGGTAAAACTGACAAATTAGCGGTTATTGGCGATTCAGCAGGCGGGAATCTGACCCTCGTCATGGCCCAATGGGCCAGAGACAATAAAGTCCGTGCGGCCGACGCCATAGTCGGCATCTCGCCAGCCACTGACAGTACATTTGAAAGTCCTTCTTTAAGGCGCAATATGGACACTGATTTAATGCTCAAACCCCTCGCTGGCCCGCTTCTGAAAATACCACGTCCAGTTTTAGCGTGGGCGTCCTGGAAACAGCTCAAAATCCGGCCTGCTAACCCGCTTGTTTCCCCGCTTAGAGGCAACCTTGCTGGACTGCCGTCAACTCTGCTGCACGCTAGCTCCGCTGAAATTCTCTATGATGATAGCGCGCGATATGTCGCCAAAGCACAAGCACAAGGCGGCGACGCGACCCTGCAAAGTTGGTCCAATATGTGCCACGTCTGGCATATCTTTGACGAAATGCTGCCGGAAGCCCACCAAGCGCTGGATGAAATTGCGGCATTTTTGAAAAAACAGGGTGTGGCGGGTTAATCCGCTTCGGCTTGGATTAAGCTATCCACCCACGCTTCCATCGCTGCATCAGACCAATCCGTACTGTCATATTGATGGACGGGCTGATAATATTCACCGGATTTACGAAGCCGACCGCGCCATACTTTTGTCGGGATAGCCATCATGCCTAGATCAGATGGTAAGTCCTGCATTCTGATTTCAAGGTAATTGGTATCCGATGATGTTGGATAGCCAATATGGGTAATGCCTTCGAGTTCAAATAGTGCATCGGCAAAATCAAGGCATGAGCTGGCACATTCGCCATGAGTTAAGAAATAGACCCATGCCTTTACTGGATTAGGAATATCAGCGCTTTGAGGCGCCGATTGCGACTCGTCATCATCCGGCTCCCTATATAAATCTTCACCTTTTTCAAATGCGGCCCTAGCACCTATCCTAGTCTTGTCGAAAGACGCGGCTATTTCGTCATGGCCATTTTCTTTTACGTATTTAACGATCCAATCCAAGTGATCAACATTGTCCTGGCTGAGCCGCCACTCTGCGTAAGTCGGGCTGTATCGCTCGCGACTCGCCTGATAGTTTTCCCCCCAAAGCGTTTTGATAAACTCCTGCCCCCAAGCGCTTGAACCACCTTCATTACCTCTGACGTCAATAACAATCGCCTTGGCATTTAGAAGTTCATCGCGACGAGCCGCCATTTGATCAAAAACGGCGCGTATTGATTTTACATCGTCTTCATCGGGTGAAAAATCAGGCATGTTAATCCAATACACACTGGGTTTTATTTCGCGAAAAGAAATATCGGGTGTTTTTCCAAACCTCGCTTTGCGGCGATGTTTCCAATAATCGTCTGTTTTAGGGCGCCAATTTAAATCATAATTAAATACCTGGTCGTCAGACGAACGAAATTCGCAAGTTTTGATTTTCTCTATCGCCGGATTATTCGAATATAGAAACAGCCCTGGCGCTTGTCTGGCCCAATAGGCTATTTGATCAGGCTTAGCAGGGTCAAACCCAAAAACATGTTCTAATATAAGATCATCGGGAGACCGACCATCGCAAGATATCAATTCTGCGCCTAATAGGTCACTCTCTTCTGGCTCAGTGTGAACAATTGTGACTTTATCCGCGCGCCAAGCCGGGATCATGCCTGGCCACTCATACAGGTTATTTAGTTCATCGTTTTCTTTAGGAAAAACGACGAAGTGACCGTCGCGGAATCCAGCCGTATAAGCCAATAATGCCGCAGAATAGCCGCCTATATTTTTTGCTTGATCAGCTATCATGAGCGCGTCTTTGAACGAGATATCTGCCTTTTCAAGAAAGTCCGGCATTTCTACATCTACGGGGCCTGGATGGCTTTCGAGCATCATTTGGTGAGCCGCTAGGAGGTCGTTCTTTGTGATCTCCACCCACTTATTCGGCAGTGTATCTTCTTGGGGAGAACAGGACAACAGATATATTAAACCCGTGACACCGAGACAAAACGTTCTGAAAGATGGATTTAGTGAATGGCGAAAACGCATAGAAATCTCTTTACTGCTAAAGCTCATGGTGAACAACTATTTGTCGGCCCCGTAAATATGCAAGATATTCTTAGAAATGACGTCAACCGACGACTGGTCCACATAGATCCCGTCAATCAAGAGACGGCTTAATCCATGAAGCGTACTCCACGCGACCTGCGCTAGCCGAAGCGCTTCAATATCTTTGCGGCCATTGCCAACGGATTGCCAAACTTCGACCAATTCAACAAAGGTTTTAAACGATGCATAGGCTGCCTCCTTTAGAGACATGGTCAAAATTTGGGACTTCCATAACCGCCCGCTAAACATAAGATCATAGTAGTGAGCATTATCAGTGGCAAAGCTGAGATAGTTTGAAATAATTTTATCAAAACCCAAGTCCCGACTTCTTTCACTCGAAGACATTCCATCCGGCGTAACCCGCGCCGTGAACCGTCGAAAACCCTCTTCAGCTATCGCGCAAAGTAGATCGTCTTTATCTCGGAAATGGTGATAAAGCGCCGTACGCGAAACCCCCAAATCCGTCGCCAATTTACGCATGGATAGGCCAACTTCGCCTTCGTTTTGTAAAATTTTCGCGCCCTCATCCAACAGGGCAAGTTTCAAATCGCCGTGATGATACTTCTTCTTCGAGCTTGACGTTTTGGCCATAAGTCCATCTAGCATTCAATCTTGACACTGTCAAAATAATAGATCATCTTGACGCCATTAAGTTAATACAGCTTTGGAATAATTATGTCTCACTACCCTCTTCTAATGGAACCACTCGATCTTGGCTTTACCACCCTTAAAAACCGAGTCTTGATGGGCTCTATGCATACAGGCCTTGAAGAGGTCGAAAACGGACATGAGCGCATGGCAACCTTCTTTGCTGAACGCGCGCGCGGCGGCGTTGGTCTTATCGTCACCGGCGGCTTTGGCCCCAATAAACGCGCTGCCACCCATGAACACACAAAAATGCTGTGGTCCGAAGCGGATTGTGCAGATCACAAAATCATAACAGATGCAGTCCACGCCGAAGGCGGAAAAATTTGCCTTCAGATTCTGCATACAGGCCGTTACGCCTTTAACCCAAACCCGATCGCGCCTTCAGCCGTGCAAGCTCCCATCAATCCGTTTAAGCCTCAAGCCGCAACCGAAGACGAGATCGAGCAGCAAATTGCAGACTTCGTCAAATTATCAGTTTTGTCGCAAAAATCCGGCTATGACGGCGTAGAGATTATGGGCTCTGAAGGTTACTTCCTCAATCAATTCCTCGCCGCGCGGACCAATCACCGTGACGATGACTGGGGTGGCTCCTATGAAAACCGCATGCGCCTGCCCGTAGAAGTCGTTCGCCGCGTCTGCGAAGCTGTTGGTGAAGACTTTATCATCATTTATCGCCTCTCCATGCTCGACCTGGTCGAAGGCGGCAGCAATACAGACGAAATTATTATGCTCGGCAAGGCTATCGAGAAAGCCGGCGCAACAATCATAAACACAGGTATTGGCTGGCACGAAGCTCGCATCCCAACCATCGCCACCAAAGTCCCCCGCGCGGCCTTCACATGGGTCACCGCTCGCTTCAAAAAAGAACTATCTGTTCCGGTCATTACATCGAACCGGATCAATACGCCCGAAGTGGCTGAAGAGGTCTTAGAACGCGGCGATGCTGATATGATTTCTATGGCGCGGCCATTTTTGGCCGACTCAGATTTCGTCAATAAAGCCGCCGCAGGAAAAGCCGATGAAATAAACACTTGCATTGGCTGCAACCAAGCCTGCCTTGATCATGTCTTTGGCGGAAGAATGACAAGCTGTCTGGTCAATCCTCGCGCCTGCCACGAAACTGAACTGAACTTAGTTCCAACCGATAGTCCAAAAGCTCTAGCCGTTATTGGCGCTGGCCCAGCCGGACTAGCCTTTGCAGTCTCTGCGGCAGAACGCGGCCATAAAGTCACATTGTTTGACGCGGCTGATGAAATTGGCGGCCAGTTCAACATCGCTAAACAAATCCCCGGCAAAGAAGAGTTCTACGAAACCCTTCGATATTATAACCGCATGATTGAAATCCACGGCGTTGATTTAAAGCTGAGCCAGAGAGTCTCTGCCGCTGATTTAAATGATAGCGAATTTGATGAAGTCATTATCGCAACTGGCATTACGCCGCGTATGCCTCCTATTCCCGGTATCGAACATGATAAGGTGTTGAGTTATCTTGACGTATTACGGGACAAAAAACCTGTCGGAAAATCCGTGGCCATAATCGGCGCAGGCGGCATTGGTTTTGATACGGCTGAATATCTCACCCACTCAGGCGCGTCTACGAGCCAAGACATAGAAGCCTTTATGAAAGAATGGGGCGTCGATATGAGTCTAGAAGCGCGCGCGGGTATTGAAGGCGTTGAAGCGCAAGTGCCGCCCTCACCGCGCGAAGTCTATCTCATGCAGCGCAAAACCAGTAAAATTGGTGGCGGACTTGGTAAAACAACCGGCTGGATTCACCGCGCTGGCCTCAAACATAAAGGCGTCCATATGATCCCAGGCTGCCAATATCTCCAAATTGATGACGAAGGCCTGCACATTACCATTAATGACAAGCCGCGTATTCTAGATGTTGAAAATGTCGTTATTTGTGCTGGACAGCTCCCCAACCGCGCCATCACGGAAG
>JABABK010000019.1:0-14721 GCA_014238285.1 Hellea sp. | reverse complement strand
CAAACCTTTTCATCTCGTCGGCGGCGCAGACCTAGCCGCTGAGCTAGACGCTAAGCGCGCGATTGATCAAGGCGTTAGGCTGGCCGCGAAGATTTAGTTTCCGGTTTTGAATTAGCGATTGTGAGAGTTATTGATTAAGCTCAAGAGAGGACTTTATTTTTTGAATAGTCGAAGCTGACATCTTATCTTTGAAAAGCGATAAATGTTGTAAAAAACCATCTGCCACATCAAGCTCAGCAATTTTTTCGATCGGCAAAATTTCACCCATAAGTTCGAGGTAGTATCGAATGATAAGTATGGCGTTTAGGATAAGACTATCCATGTCTTCATCCGCAACCTGCAACTCACCGGCCTCCCTGAGCCCAAGATAGATTGTACGAAATTCCGATTGAACTTCCTCATAAATTTCGGGCAATTTTTGCCGTAATTCTGGACTATGGTCCCCATAATCAGCTTGGTCGCGATACATAAACTGAAAATCAGTTATATCTTCCTTCCAGATTAATAGATAGGAAATGTATAAATTCAGGGGCTCCAAATCTTCAGCAAATATGGCCTGTCTGCGCTGCGTCCGGATGATAAAATCCTGCTGAATCGCATCGAGCAAATCTCTTTTGGTTTTGTAATGATACCAAAGGTTCCCTTCGCGCATCTCAAGGGCCTCAGCTAAAATGGCGGTCGTTACACGTCCATAGCGACGCGTATTAAATAGATACCGCGCTGTATCGACGATTCGCTGTTTTGTTTTACTTCGCATATTTATCTCTTAATTTAAAAATCCGAAAAGGGCGAAAATAATTCTCAAAAAATTAGCTCATTGACAAATTAGGGTATTCACCCTAATTAACTGATGTTTGCAATATTTCAAGGGTAAAAACCATGACTGAAACACTTAAACAAATGGAAATTAGGGCCAATAAAGTCGCCCAGAGTTATATGGGAGAAACGGGCTGGCCAACGATTATCCTCGCAGCCGGCGTGATTACCGGATACGTTGCTATTTTGATTGCGACGGCGAGCGGTAAACTAAATTTATGGGCAGCAGCAGGTCTAACGACTATCGTGGTCTATGGCTGTTACACAGTGCTTCATGACGCTGTTCATGGTTCAATTCATGGGAAGAATAAGTCGCTGAAATGGCTCAATCAATCTTTGGGTTTTATAGGCGCCCAAATTATGGGAGCCTCATTTACGGCACACCGTAAGGAACATCTGGCGCATCATCGCAACACGAACAAACCGGACCTGGATCCGGATTTGTTCATTCCTGATGGACGATTCTCCAGTTTCGTCAAAGGTATTTTTTTGGCGTTACCAGCGCAGCCGAAATATTATATTCAGCATCACTGGAAGAAGGCCCCTCAACGGGAACGATCAATATTTATCGCTGAATACGCCGTTGCGATTGCCTGGCGCATTGCTTTTCTGATAACTTTCTGGAAAGCAGGGCTTTTCATACTCATAATCGGTGGACTTATGGGCGTGGCACTGACACTTTTACTTTTTGCTTGGCTGGTTCACAGGCCTTATACTGAGACGGGGCGTTACCACGATACAGCAACGATTATATTCCCGAAAGTAGTCGACCCGCTAATTTCCCGGCTGTGGCTATTTCAAAACTACCACTCTATCCATCACCTATTTCCACGCGTTCCATTTTACCGTTATCGTCAGTTATTTATGGATATTGAAGATATTATGATTGCCAATGATGCGCCGATACTACGCGTTGGTGACGGGACGCGCCGAGGAAAGCTACCTTCAATCGCAAGACCTACGTCGTGATTCAGCGCACAATATAGCCCTAATACGAGGAAGTATTCATGCCAGCAGCCGCGCCCTTTGACCCCGAAGCCATTCAAAATGCCGTTTACACAGAACGGCCTCTAAAACCCGGAGTCACGACAAAACGCACGATTTGCCAAAGCTGCGATATCGCTTGCAGCGTGGTTACAGAGATCAAAAAGGGCCGCGTAGTTAAAGTCCGCTCCTCAGACAATCCGATCTTTCGAGATAATATTTGCATGAAGGCAATTATCGCGCCCAAGGGCTTTGCTCATCCGAACCGGATTCTCCATCCTTTGAAACGGGTGGGTGAACGAGGGTCAGGCGAATGGGAACAAGTGAGCTGGGACGATGCTTTTGCTGATATTGGCGAGCGGCTTAAGACAATAATCAAAGAACATGGACCGGAAGCGTGGAGTGTCTCAACCAGTCAGTGGAACACCGCAACCGATCACGGAATAGGCCGCCGCATTATGAACCATATTGGCTCTCCGAACTGGACAAGCGGAGTTGCTTTGTGTGCTGGGAATACGGCCGCTATTAACCGTATGACCTATGGCTGGTTCCCGTTTGGCGATTTTAACAATACAGAATGCATCGTGCTCATGGGACACAACCCGCGCCGTCATAGCTGGACGCCGATGTATAACTGGATCCGGCAAGCTCAGGCACGCGGTGCTAAGCTAATCGTGACAGATCCCCGCAAAAGTTCCAGCGCAGAACGAGCTGATATTTGGTTGCCACTCAAGGTCGGAAGTGATGCCGCCATGATGTTTGGCTGGCTAAAGGTCATAATTGACGAAGAACTTTACGATAAAGACTTTGTCGAAAATTGGACGACAGGGTTTGAGGAACTCAAATCCCGCGTCGATGAGTATCCCCTTGAACGCGTCGCTAAGCTGACAGGATGTGATCCTGAAATGATTGCCAAGGCGGCGCGTATGTACGCAACGTCAGGCCCGGCCGTCATACCTTGGACACCGATCACCGATATGCAGCGAAATTCGACTTCCGCTATTCGGTTACAGTCTATACTCCGCGCCATTACGGGCAATGTTGATGTTCCCGGCGGAGAGCTTTTACAAGGATTCAATCCCGACATTGTCAACGAGTCTACGATTGAAATGCATGAAGTCTTATCAGACGCGCAGAAAGCCAAACAGCTGGGTTCAGATAAACACCCGGCCTTTACTTACCGCGCGCAGGAACGGTTCAGAGAACCAACCAAACGCGTATGGGGCCAAGAATATGCCAATCTGGTTATGGGCTGCTATATGACTCCGCCATCATCCTTGTTCAATGCCATGGCAGGCAAGGGCCCTTACCCCGTCAAAGCCTTCTTCTTTTTGGGCAATAACCCGGTTATGAGTTACGCCAATATGCCGCTCATTATAGAAGCCATGATGAACCAAGACCTGATCGTCGCCCATGAACAGTTCATGACCCCGTCGGCTCAGCTCGCCGATTATATACTACCGGCTGACAGTTGGCTCGAACGGCCTTGGCTGATGGATACATTTGGCTGGACGTCTATGGTCAGACCGTCAGAAAAATCCATGGAGCCCCCCGGTGAAGCTCGGACAACTTTTGAATTTTGGAAGCATTTGGCGGGAGCCCTAGATCGTCCTGAGCTTGTGCCCTGGGAAACCCTAGAGAGTTTTTACGACTACCGGTTAGAACCAACCGGCAAAACGTGGGATGAATTTGTCGCCTCAACCGATGTACATTTTGCTAAAGCCGAATATCGTAAATACCGTAAGACGGGCTTTGCTACTCCAAGCGGCAAGGTCGAACTAAAGTCATCCATTTTGGGAGACCTCGGTTTTGATCCCTTGCCCTATTTCCGCGAAGACCCGCCTGTTGATCCCAACTATCCGCTTAAATTATTCACAGGCGTTCGCGAGGACGGGTTTTTCCAAACCGGCGGGAGGCATATTCCGGAAATGCGAAAACGCCATCCCGAACCTCTCGTATTTGTTAGCCCAGGCACGGCAAAACTATATGATCTTAAAGAGGACGAATGGGTTGAGGTTGAAAACGAATTGGGATCAATATCGATCAAAGTCGCCATCAAAGAAGCCATGCCGAATGGCCTAATCCGTATACCTCATGGTTGGTGGAAACCGGAAATGAAGCAAGGCGCAGGTCATCTATCCGGCGCGCTCAAATATGCGGATGCACAGCTTTGCCGAGATGACGAGGATTACCTGGATCGTGAACAGGGCATCCCGCACCTCAAAGGCGTGCCTTGCCGGATCAACAAAACGGAGAGGACGGCGAAGTGAGCGCCAAGGAAAAAGCCCAGAAAAAACGTGAACGCTCAGCCGCAATGATGGTTTGGATAGCCGGGCGATCGTCACGCAATAAAACCTTAGTCGATAAAATTTGCCGTAAAATGGTCAACCGAGCGACCCATGTCGATCCAAAAGACGATTTTTTACGGGACCCTCTGATTGATAATGATGAGGGATTTGATCCAGATGAACTTGATCGCTATCAACGCGGAGAAGATGTTTGAGAGTTTCTTGCGACACCCAGAAATAATCTGAGACGATACCATCATACGATCCGTCAAATAACCCAACTAAGTCAAGTATACCAGACAATATGGAAAGTATCCTTGACATTATGTTTTTCCATGCTATGTAAAGCTTACTTTACTATTATGGAGATAAGACATGACACAAAAAACCGCATATCAGCGTTATATGCGCCTTTTCGTTCCTGCAATGCTATTTTATGTCGTGAGCATTCTCGGCATCAGCTTGGCCAAAAGGCATGAAATTTTTCCTGACCCAGTATTTTACGGGCTAGCCATTATTCCTGCCATAGCCATGCTCATCTGGATTTGGGGGCATATGCGCTACATCACTGAGCTTGACGAATATTTGCGCGGGCTGCAGGTTCGAGCCGTCTTGATCGGGATGGCAGGCGTTATGGCATTTGCCACGGTGTGGGGACTGATGGAAGAGATGACGGACATTGTTCGAATTCCGATCTTCTATGTCGTGCCAGGGTTTTACCTGATTTACGGCATAACCCACTCGGTCCTTATGAAACGTGAAGGATCTTGTTCGTGAAGAACCGCCTAAAAGTTTTACGGGCTGAGCGGGACTTATCACAAGCGGGCCTGGGCGAAAAACTGGATGTATCACGCCAAACCGTCAATGCCTTAGAGACCGGGCGCTATGATCCCTCACTGCCGCTGGCCTTTAAAATCGCTCGTTTATTCGGGCTCACAATCGAAGAAATTTTTCAAGATGGAGACAATAATGAAAAAGACCTATAAAAGAAGCTATATATATAAGACCCTCGGAATTTCACTACTTGCCGCAGCGTGGCTCATTGCAGGACCTGATTGGCTAACCAAACTCGGTCTGCAAAACGCAAAAATAATAGAGCTTTTAACCCTCATCCCTGCCCTAACAGTTATGTTTACTCTGATTGCCGCTCGTCCAGGTTTCGTGGCCTGTGAACGGCGCACCTTCAAACGAATATTGGGTATTAAGTAAGGTTTGTTGGCCTCGCCGCAAATACGCCAGCCTCAATCCAATTTTGACGCGGCCCATTTGCGGCGCTCCAAATATCCATAACCTCATCCATCGCGGTCGTCGTTTCATCGCAAATTACTGCCAAAGCTTTGGGTAGGTTTAAACCTCCCTGCATTAATTGTAGGCACCTATATTGGCCGGGTGAGAGATTGAGCGTCTGTGTGATGAAATCTTTTCGAACAAGCGCAACAAAAGTTGCCTCAGCCGCCGGTAATGGTGGCTCAAGCTTGTGTTTGACATCGTGGTAATACCGCGCCACGCTAAACTGATAAGCCCCCAAAGTCAGACATGGTTGTAAAGTCAGCTGTTCATCAGGCGTATCTGTTATCGCCATCTCGCATTCTTCATAACCAGGCGCATCAAACATTTCAAATATTTGTCTTTCGAACGTCACAAGATCGATCATGAAGTCGATCCAGCTTTCCTTTTGCATATTCGGCAAGTCTTTGTCAGGACGAGTTTCCGCCAGGTAGCTCGCAAACCGTTTTCCAAGGTCATAAAGCGTGTAGCTTTGCGGCGGACAATCTCGGATATATTGGCATGCGAGATCATCAAAAACGTCTTCCCCTATGGCATATTTAAGGGCCGGAAATTGTTCACCCATACAGACCCTAAGGCGCTCTATGAAACTTCTTTGATATATAGCGAGACGTTGTGCTGCGCTAAGCCGTGAGGAAGGTTTAACACGTAAACCTGCTGAACCCTTGGCAATTAATCCCGGCGTGAATAATGCCCCCTGCATCCATTTTTGCAAATCAATGAGAGGGATAGTGTCTGTATCAGGCTTCATCTTGGTTCAACCATTTCGGTCGAAGCCATAACTTCGGGGCAAAGAAAATCGACAGGTGTTGATAATCCCTCCTGAGTTGACAGGGATTTTGACGAAGATACCTCTTCCCTATGATTAAGGGCAGATAATTCTTTAGCTTTGAAGAGTTCCTCCTGGCACGTTTCAAAATCGGGAATATTTCCATCCCATTCTAGCAAGGTAGAAGCTTGCGGCCTCACTTGGATAGCTTTGCGATATAAGTCCCAAACTTCCTGGGGGACCGGACGGTCATGGGTATCTATAATATGGGTTCCAAGGTCTTCGTGGCCTGCGAGATGAATTTGCACGACGCGATCTAACGGAAACGCCTCCAAATAGGCATAAGGGTCGGCATCCCCATTATAACAACTGACAAACACATTGTTCACATCCAGCAGAAAACCGCATCCCGTTGCATCAGATAATACCCTTAAAAACTCTGGTTCTGAAATGGTTGAATGGGTAAACTCAAAATAGGTGGACGGATTTTCCAAAACCAATGGGCGCTCCAAAATATCTTGTACAACTCTCACACGCTTAATTACATGGGCGAGACTTTCTTCGGTCAGGGGCAAGGGCAATAAGTCGTGAGAGTTCCCGCCCATGATACCGGTCCAACAAAGATGATCGCTAATCCACTTAGCTTTAACCCGTTTTGCTAGGGCTTCTAACTTTTCAAGATATATCCGGTTAAGCGGGTCTGTGCTTCCGATCGACATAGACACACCGTGCAGCACAATCGGATAGCGCTCCGCGATTTGGTCGAGAACATAAATCGGACGCCCGCCCGAATCCATAAAATTTTCTGAAATGGCTTCAAACCAGTCGAGCTTTGGATTGTGATTTAGAATATGCTCAAAGTGAACATTACGAAGGCCAAGCCCTAATCCAAGATGAGGTAAAGCCTCACGCGCTGCGTTCACTTTTGCTAAGTTCATACTGCCTCGATTGATAGCAAAAATAACTGACTAGCTGCAACCACCTGCGCCGCTCGTCCCGCTAGCGCCGCAAGCCGTCATGTTACTGCGATCAATATTATTGTCAGACACCCAAAGATAAGAAGGTCCGTTATCACCAAACTCTTTAGGCGCGGGACCGGGATTTTCAGGTAGAGCAAGATCTGCGGGTAGTTCCCCGCTGGCTTGTTGCGAAATCAACTCAGCTCGAGTTTGTGGCCAGACCGTATCTTCAAACACTTTACGCGCCCGTTTCCAGACGCTTTTTCGTTGGTTTGGACCTGTCGTGCTAAAACGCTCTGCATTAATCGGCGTCGCGCACGACCCAAGCGAACGGCAATCATTATACCCTGGATTTTCTAGCTCTTTAGGGTCGCCATATAATCCGCATCCGCCTTGGTTCTTACAGCTATTTTGTACATGACAGGTATGATCAAAACTTGTCGAGCAATAGCCCTGCCCGGCACAATCATTTGCTTTAAACGATTGTGTCTCGGCATCGAAATGGCCCTCAGTACCGAATCTATCAGCACCCTTACAACTATTCAGGCCCATACAGGCATGCCTCGGTAATCCATCTGGCTGGGTTCCGATATTTTTCGGAAATGGCGGCGCAGAAGCAAATGGATATGGCTCTGGCAATGGTTCACCGGGCGCTGAACTTGGAGCCTGTTTTAGCAATTTACGGCCTTGACGATTTTTTGACATGTCACAATCTCCTTTAAATTTCCGTTAGTGTGATGCCCAATAAGGCGCAACATTTGGCAAATGCATGGACTTGCCGTCCGCATCCTCGGTCGATATTGCCCCGGCAACATAGTATTGGATATTTTGCGCAGCGCTTTTAAGGCTCGAACGATAATCACCATCAACATTTGGCGACATAGCAATCGCCTGCTGTATTAAGCCTTCTGCGCCAATATTGGCTTTTACGCCAAGCGCTTTTAACGCCTCAAATGAAGTCGCGCGGTCACCCAGATCAATATTTTCAAAAGTTGGTGCCATACGACACCCTTTATAGGGACCGGATTCGATCTTGATTTTTCGCATTGTCTGAATGAATTTATCCAGCACCCAGATCATAGATCTGTGCATGCCTTCATTGAAAAATACTCTCTGATGAGTTGGATCGACTTTGTAAATTGTCTCTGTCAAGATCAGCATATATTGAAAAACGCCATTGCAGAAGTGCGAAATGTCTTGCAGCTCTTCGGGATAATCTGCTGTTTTTGGATTGTCAGGATAATTAAACAAAACGCCGTCCTGCATAAGTCCTGCAACATTTACAGATGGTGTAATAACCTCAGGAGGCGGCGCGGGGAATGGCGGCAGGCTTTCGGAATATTGACTATACTCTTCAAATTGCGCCTGCAGCGTCAAGAATTTATAATAGTGCGACAATTCAGATTTTGATGGATCATCGGTTGGCTGTGTCTCGATTTCTCCGCCGTGATCTCCATAAGGTCTCGCGGGCTGGGCGTAACCTTCACCTTGATCGCAAATTGTATCAATCGCAATAAAAGCATCTTCTTTTCGGGTGATAGAGATCAATTCCACCTTTTCGCTTGGCATATCTTTTTCGCCGGAATGGCTATCATCAGAATTGTTAAAGACCGCCACAGCCGCGGCGCTAGGGCATTTTGCCTTTGGGTCTTTATCTGTCGGCGTCTTCCATGAATCATAACGTTTTGATACATGCACCGTATCCGTATTATTAGGTGCGTAATTATAGGACTGCATCTGATGGTCTTTTGAACCATTTTTAAAATCCTCATCATGAATATGCCTAGAGGCAATCAAACATCGGATATAGGAATAAACCTGACCGATTGTGTCCCATCCCCCATGAGTTCCATCCTGAGGTACGGCCTCAACATTTTCAGGATATTCAATAACCAAAAACTTCCATAATTGTTCATAGGTCAGCTTGGATAAAGGTATCAGGGCGCTATCACTGCCATCAGGGCCATAATGCGGCACACCATTCGGCCCTTGTGCTTTGGGACGATGGCCTGGAAGGTTAGCGGGGTAACTTAGCGGCGCCTTTTGATACATCACTGGCATTTGCCCCAAGGAAAATAATATATTGGAAGAGAGTGACATATGCAGCATCTCCTCGACAGCGACGCTCATAATCATGGCCCCTGCTTTATTAGCGAAAATATCGCTTTGAGTCATATTTTCGCCCGTATGAACGGTGCGATCAATCGAGTAATAAGTATAAAGATAAATAGGAATAGTCGCTAATTCAATTTCAACAGCTGTTTGCAATAAGCTCTTTAATTGGCTTAGCGTTTCTTCCCGTGTGTAATGTTCATTTATATGTTCTAGAAGTCTTACTTCAGCAGCAGACAGCCGCGTTACCGGATCAAAAGACATAATTTGCGCTCCCGTCGAAACCATTGGCTTCGCTTTAAAAATTGATCAGATTACTTTCGAATCTTTTTTCAACGATTAAAATCTATACTAGAAATTATTACAGAGCAAGCTTTACGTAGATTAACTCAAAACATGGTTTAGGTTTTGCAAAAGTGTTTGTTGGGTAGAGAGTAAAACCGACATCGCGATAATTCCATCTCGCAATTCTTCTTAAGTATCCCTGTAATGTACCTGAACTGAAAATGAATTTCGGCCTCAGAACGGGTTCAGCGACTCGTAGCTATCTAACAGCTAACGGATTGGAATGGCCGATCCGAGAGACTAGGAGCATATCATGAAAACATTCTCTCGCAAAAATACTATGGCCGCCGTCATCTTGGCCGCGGCAAGCGTTGGGTTACCAACTATGGCACAAGCGGGTCACGCCTCAACATCGAATTATCGTTATGAAGAGTGCAAAAAATCGGACACTGAGAGCCAAATTATTGGCGGCGTATTAGGCGCAGTCCTAGGCGGTGTCGCCGGATCAGAAATCGCAGGACGCGGTGATCGCAATGAAGGCACAGCTATTGGCGCGGCCGCAGGCGCAGCCGCTGGTATCGCCCTTGCGAATAAAGATTGTAAGAAACGCGCAGGCATTCGCCCATACAGCACATCGAATAATTACTCAACGAACCGCAATTACCCAACAAGCCGTAACTACCCGGCCAGCCACAATTATGGCTCAAACAGTTACGGTAGAGCCTATAACACCCACTACCCATCGTCTTATGGCAATTCTTATGGAAACTCATACGGCTATCAAGGCTATAGTTCCTACGGAAATTCGCGCAGTCGCGGTCACAATCACGGCTATAACAATCAAAGACGTCAATACACACCCTATCAGTCTCGCAACCACGTCTGTAGCAACCGTGAGACCAAGCTAGAGCATATCAACTGGCAGATTGACGAATTGCGCCGTGAACGTGAATATCTAGAGCGCCAGCAACGGTATGTCTCTTATGATTACCGTATCGGGCAACGTATGCGAGAAATCGGCAATGAAATTGGCCGCTTGAAAGACAAGAAACGCTACGTCAAAGACTATTCACGGGATCGTGGTCGCAACGACTATTATTACAAGACTCGTAACTAGACCCTTCCCTTAAGACACGAATGAGCCCGGCATTGCCGGGCTTTTTCATATGAAAAACTGCCATTACACGTTTACAGTTTTCTTTTGACCCGCCATGATAGCTCTAGTGCTGGGGACCAATAGACAACAATAATTGGCGCATGGATTGCATAACACAGCACGAATTAGGTAATGTTGGAGCAAAACATGAAACGTTTATTATTAGGAGTCGCGTCTGCGGCTATACTGGCCTTACCGGTCACGGCGAATGCACAAATTTTCGGTCTCGATACCAATGAGACCCTCGGAACAGCCATTGGCGCAGGCATTGGCGGCGCTATCGGGTCTAACCTGGCCGCAGATAATACACGCCAAGAAGGCACAGCTATCGGCGCTGCTATTGGCGGACTAGCAGGCTATGGCCTGGCTAATCGCTATAATAATAGAAATCGCTCCCATTCACGTCACGGGTCGTCCCAATATGGCACAGGTCATTATGGCGGCGGAAATTATGGCGGGTCATCCCGTTATGGTTCAGGTCACTATAATGGTGGTAGTTATGGCGGCGGACATTACGGCGGTGGTAGTTACGGCGGATCTTCCCGTTATGGCTCTAGCCGTTACGGCAGCGGTTCTGGCTATGCTTATAGCGGCGGCGGCTCTGGCTATTATAGCGGATCGACGGGTTATTCATATGCGGCGCCTATTATGCCTGCGCCTCAACCTATCCACACGGGTCAGTATTTGACCCACACTTACGCGGTTCAGCCGCAATACCGTAACGTCACGGTTCAGCGCCCTGTCACACGGACACGCAATGTCACTGAAATGCAGCCACATACGGTCAGCCGAGCTCACACAGTTCAAAAGCCTCATACGGTTCAGCGCGCTGTAACTGTTATGAAGCCAGTGACGACCATGAAAGAAGTCACTAAATCCCGTGAAGTTACAAAGTCTCGCCCTGTCACAAAATCTCGCCCAATCACCAAGACTAAGCAAGTCACGGTTATGAAGCCTGTGACTGTGATGAAACCGGTCACCGTGATGAAAGAAGTTACCGAAATGCAGCCGCATACAGAAACTCAAACTTATACGGATTACGAAAACTATACGGATTACGAAAACTATACAGATCACGAAACTTACACGGATATGCAGCCGCACACTGAAATGCAGCCGCATACTGAATATAAGAGTGAAACTGTCATGAGATCAGAAACCGTCATGCGGGATGAAACTGTCATGAAGCCCGTTACAGTTCAGCAAAGCTACACTGAAATGGTAGATCACACGATCAGACAACCTGTTGGTGATGTTCTTTGCTATGCTGGTAGTTCAGTCCGTTATGACACTTATGGCAAAAAAATCGGCTGTAATTAGAGCTAAATAACTAACTCGCTCATACTGGCGCACGCCAGTATCTCGTTCCAAATGTGCCAATATTCTGGGTCGAAGCCCTTGATGAGCGGAAGTTTACTCCAACATTACGGACCTCCCAATATATTTGGGGGGGTCTTTTTCATGTGAGTCTTGTCTTTGATTTTTCCAAAACATTAAGGCATAGTTAACTTAAGCATTTTGCATAACTGCATTTCGAAGTTTCAGAACAGGGCAAATATAACCCAATTCCTGAACCACATTAATGCAAATTGCTCTGGAGGGACGTTACAGGGAGCCGGGACGCACGCTGTCACTAACTAAGTTTCGAGGAGAAACACATGAAGTTCAAACTTGCCTTCGTATTAGGGGCGGCTGCGACTATGGTAATCGCGCCGATCACAGCATCAGCTCACGACAATGGCTACAACCATCGACATCAAAACAATAACAGCGGCAACCGTGTTTTAGGCACAGCGCTCGGCGCTATCGCTGGCGGCGTTTTAGGCTCCAACCTAGCAGGCAGCGGCGTGCAAGATGAAGGTACAGCGCTTGGCGCAGTCCTTGGCGGCGCGGCAGGCTATGCCATTGCAGGCGGCGGCAATAATCATAACGGTCATCGCCGAACCAGCCACTATAACAACGGTTACAATACTGGCCATAATAACAACTATTACAATAATGGCGGATATTACAACACTGGCAATAATGGTTACTATAACCAAGGTAATTATAATCAGGGTTATTATAGCCAACCCAGCTATGGTCACACTACCTATTATTCAACGCCGCGTTATTACTCGACACCGCGTTATACATCTCCTCCTGGTTATTACCGCACTGGCGGGCATAATTACGGCTCAAACTATTACAGCCGCCCAAGATCAGGCATCAGTATAAGTTTCGGAAATGGCGGGTATTATGGCGGCCACAACAATTATTACCGCAACCGCAACCGTAATCGTCACAGACATGTGCACAATCACGGCTGTCGCCATTAGACGGGCCTAAGATTTAAAGTTCCAACCCGGGCTTTGCCCCGGGTTTTCTTTTGCCAAATTTACCTTTTTCGGGCGTGGAGCAGGAATTCCCTATTCCCATCGCCACCATGGATCGGCGAATCCGCCGTTTTCAGAATCTCCCATCCCTCACCTTCTGCCCATGCACAAACGACGACCAAAGCCCACCTTGCCATAGCGTCGTCCTTTACCAGACCACCTCTACCGATGTTAACTCGGCCAACCTCAAACTGTGGTTTGACGAGGCTGACAAGATCTGTCCCTGCTTGGCAAAGAGATAATGAGACGCCTAAGACTTTCATAGCTGAGATAAAACTGGCATCGCACACGATAAAACTGGGGAGCGGATCCAGCATTTCAGCTGTTAGATCCCTAGCATCGGTAGATTCCATGGAGATCACTTTGGAATGGTTTTGAAGCCGTTCGTGGAGTTGTTCACGGCCCACATCCACCGCGTAAATTTTGGATGCGCCCTGCGATATAAGAACTTCAGTGAAGCCGCCCGTAGACGCCCCTACATCCAGACAGATACGCCCGCTAGCATCAACATCGAAAACTTCTAAAGCGTGGGCTAACTTCATCCCGCTGCGAGAGACCCAAGGGTGCTCTGCGGCCGCTTCGATCTTGCTCCAAGGAGATATTTTTCGAGCCGCCTTGGTCTCGACCTTGCCATCAATCGTGACTTTGCCGGCTTTTATGGCTGAGACGGCCCGAGACCGAGTCTCGTAATGGCCGTTATCGACTAAGTAATTATCAAGACGTGTTTTAGCCACGATCGGTCAGGCCGATTAAGCGAGAACGCTTTGTTGGTGAAACTCTTGCCCAAGGACTTTGAAAACTTCTTTGACAATGCCGTCTGCGTGTAAATTGGCCTGCTCATACATCTTGGCAGGTGCTGCGTGATCGATAAAAATATCTGGCAGCGTCATATTACGGATTTTAAGGCCGTGGTCCAAACGCCCGCTCTGTGCAAGTTCTTGAAGCACATATGCCCCGAAGCCGCCCATAGAGCCTTCTTCTAGCGTGATCAGGACTTCATGCTCATCAGCCAGACGGGCCACAAGTTGCGTATCTAAAGGCTTGGCAAAACGCGCGTCAGCAACTGTTGTTGATAGCCCAAGCGCTTCGAGTTGGTCTGCTGCCTGCATGGCTTCGCCGAGGCGCGTGCCATAAGACAATAGCGCAATACGGCTACCTTCACGCAGAACGCGGCCTTTGCCGATTTCAAGGGCTTGTGGATTTTCAGGGATTTCAATACCGGTGGCTTCCCCGCGCGGATATCGAAACGCTATTGGGCCGGTATCATGCTGCGCTGCCGTGACAACCATGCGTGCTAGCTCGGCTTCATCCGCCGCCGCCATAAGGACAAAATTTGGCAGACAGCCAAGGTAAGCAATATCAAAGGTGCCCGCATGGGTCGGGCCATCGGCGCCGACTAATCCGGCGCGATCAAGCGCAAAACGAACAGGCAGGTTTTGGATCGCCACATCATGAACGACTTGGTCATAGCCGCGCTGTAAAAATGTCGAGTAAATCGCCGCAAATGGCTTAAATCCATCAGCTGCAAGACCTGCCGCAAACGTCACAGCATGCTGCTCGGCAATACCAACATCAAACATTCTTTTTGGAAATTTTTCACCAAAAATATCCATTCCTGTGCCAGATGGCATTGCTGCTGTTATGCCAACTATTTTGCTATCTTTTTCAGCATGTTTAACTAAGGTGTTTG
>JABABK010000018.1 GCA_014238285.1 Hellea sp. | reverse complement strand
TTGTAGCTGGTACCACGAGTGCAATGCAGATGTTTTCACCTCAAGGCGGCACGCAACTCGCCGGTATGATTGAAGCGTTCGCTCAGACGCCAACAGGTCAGGCTGCATTGGGGCGACTTGGTGTTTCGGTAACAAAAAAAGCTGAAACAGCGGCGCCTAAAAGGGCTAACCTAGCGCGCAGCCGTAAAAAACCTAAAGCTGCTGATGTGAAAACGGCTGAAAAAAATGTCCCTTCTGCAAGTACAGAAAATTAGGGAAGCCTGTTCTAGAAGTGGTGAGTTTGATAGGAATGCTTTTAGCATTCCTATTCAGGTATCTAGGACACACCTGGATTAGATGCATGCCAAATCATAGCTGCGATAAGCGCCAATATCTAATTTTAGATCAGCCCAGATTTCAGTATTTCTAAATACGCTATTTTCCAATGTGTTCTGAAAATCATTGGTTTCTACATTAGGCAAGCAAGAGTTAAGCATAATGTTTTCTACGATCATGAATTTGTCGGGAATGACATTAGTCCCCGTTCCATTTATGAAGTACTTTCTCCATCCATCCGAAGTGTCTTGTGATGTGCGATAAAGCCGCCAACCAAGCGGAATATTAAAATGAGCCGCATATTGTTTTTCAGCAGATATCAATCTGTTTGCCATGTCGGTGCGTTTGATCATTAATCGACTCGCACTTAATGTCGTTTCACTTTCGCTTTTTTCGAGAGAGGATAACAGGGTTTGGAGTTCGGTATTATCAAGCATTTGAGGATCTGGTGTACCGTGTAGTCCAATGACTGCACCGGCTTTTAATTCTACTGATTTAGCTGCTGGGATAAAGTAGTTGGCACACGATGAGAGACAATATTTTTCAACAATGACGTGCCGATCTGTTTGCCCAATTCTGTAGCCTATTTCATGTGCAAGAAATACGTCTCCACCTTCTGAATTGACAATCACATTTTTGACTTCAGGGGCCAATAGAGCCAATGCGCAATCTCTCATGGCTCGGTCAACCTGACCCGTTAAGTACAATGTATCAGAGGTGATGGGATGGCACGGAGGATTAGCTGTGTTTGGAGGGTTTGGGTTGGTAGAATTTCCAAAGTTGAATGCAATGCGAAGGATAATGATTACACCTATCATCAATGCTAATGTGCGAATTTTCATACATCAAATTATACGTTATTTAATAACATTATCAAGAGTTAATACTTGTTCTCGACATTGACTTGTTGGGTCGCTAGTTTGCCTAAAAAAAGGGACGTTATGCGCTATTGGACGAAATTGGTTTTCACAGTGTTTCTTGGGATGGTATTAAGCATACCATCTGCATTTGCCGCGAGCTTTGTTGAGAGCACCAAAGACTTAGATAAACGAACCGGCTTTATAGACATTTTTGTTAATAATAAATCTAATAAAATTATGGGCTTATTGCCATTTTTTGATGCGAGCGATGATGTTCTGTTAAGGTCGATTTATACCATGCGTCTGCGCGCGGGTTTAGGATCAAATCCGGTTGGTCTTGACCGCGGATGGGGCTCTGATGGGGCTATTATCGCGTTCCGGCGTTTTGGCGATAAAGTCATTATTGAACAAGAGAATCTGACCTATCGCGCTAATCCAGATAATCCGCTTGAAGCATTAGCCGTGGATGAGAGTTTTGCCGATAGCTTTCTCGCAAGCCTTGAGGTTATTGCGGAAGGGCCGGGCGGCGGCGTTCTTGTTGATCTGACAGATTTTCTAACGCGCGACGGGCTTGGTCTTGTGCAGCATTTAAGTGATAGCGATCAGGGGAGTTTCAGCGTGGCTAAAGACCGTAGCTTTGTCGATACGAAGAATAGTTTTGCCTTTCCGGATAATGTCGAAATCGACGCATATTTGACTCTATCGACCAGTGATGCGGGCCGAGAAGTGGCGACGACAGCGGCGAATGGTCAGGACGCGACTTTGGTTCAGCACCACTCATTTGTTCGCCTGCCAGATGATGGGTACGAGCCGCGTTTCGCTGACCCACGCATGGGCGCGATGGAAACCGTTTATGCCGATTACAGCACGGCTTTGTCAGGCCAGATTGAAAAACGTCTGGCGCTTAGACATCGCTTGCAAAAAGATGAGGCCGGTAAAATCATTGAGCCTATCGTATTTTATATTGATAGCGGCGCGCCTGAACCCGTGCGTAGCGCTTTGGTAGACGGCGCGAACTGGTGGAAAGACGCATTTGCGGCCGCCGGCTTTCCGGATGGTTACGAAGTTCGATTATTGCCAGCAGACGTAAATCCGCTCGATGTACGTTACAATGTCGTCCAGTGGGTTCATCGGCAAACTCGCGGTTGGTCCTATGGCGGCGGTGTTATCGATCCTCGCACAGGCGAATTTATCAAAGGCCATGTGAATTTAGGCTCGCTTCGGGTTAGGCAAGATCGCATGATATTTGAAGGCCTAGCTGGCACTGCTAAAACGGGAACAGGCACAGATGATGATCCGATTGAGCTAGCTCTTGACCGCATTCGTCAGCTTGCAGCGCATGAAGTTGGGCATTCCCTAGGGTTTGCGCATAATTTCGCGGCGAGTACATATGGTAAAGGCTCCGTGATGGATTATCCGGCGCCAGATGTGCGTGTTACGGATGGTGAACTAGATTTTTCGAACACTTACGGCGTAGGAATCGGCCCGTGGGATGAATTTGCGGCCCAGATGATTTATGGAGACACAGCTGAAGAAGGTGCGGAGGCTGCTTATGCCAAGGCCGCTGAAGATGGATTGCTCTATGTCGCCGACAGTGACGGACGCGGCGTCGGGACCGGCCATCCTAAAGGCGCGACATGGGATAATGGTGAAGACGCGGTTGCTAGTCTGAATGAAGTCATGAAAGTTCGCCGTATGGCGCTTTCTAATTTTGACAAGTCTCGCATTCAAAAAGGGCAGCCTGTAGCAGATTTGAGTAAGGTCATTGTCCCGATCTATCTTTATCATCGTTATCAGGCGGCAGCAGCAGGCAAAGTCATTGGCGGTATGACGTTTAATTATGCCGTGAACGGCGATGGTTCACCTACGACAGAGATTGTCAGCCCGGCGCGGCAGCGTGAGGCTCTAGACGCTGTACTTAAAACCCTTGATCCAGCTGAACTTGATTTACGAGATAGCGTTCTTGAACTTTTTACGCCTTCATTGGTCAGTTATTCCTTTGTCGATAGTGATCGCGAGCTTTTCAAAAAGACAGCTTATCCGGCTTTTGATCTGATATCTGCAGCGGATACATCGGCGGGACTGACATTTGATGTCTTGTTAAATCCGGTTCGGGCGGCTCGATTGACGGAGTTTAAACGCCGAAACGCCCGGAATTTAGGGTTTGAAGAACTATTAATGACAACGCGCCAGCGGGTTATGACCGTGCGCGGTGGAGGTCGGCAGTCCGAAATTGCGGATGCTGTTCAGCGCCGTTTTGCCTATAATCTTATGGAATTAGCAGGCTCAAACAGCGCAACACCCGTTGTCAAAGCGCAGGCTTATAAGGTTTTAGATTCTCTGTCTGGCGACTTTTCTAGAAGGAACGGGGCGACGGCCATTTATATGCGGGCTGAGATTAAACGTTTTCTTGAAAGGCCAGCCAAAGAAAGCGCGGCAATTACGAATGAAAAACGGTTGCCACCGGGCGGGCCTATAGGCAGCGCCCATGGAAGCAATATGGCACAATACGAAACATGCTGGCATTGCGAGGAGAAGGCAGGGTTCATCCGCTAATATGGCAGGCGCAAAATCAAGGTAAAAACAACTCTATTGATGGGCTGGTTTTTACCGTAGGGGTATCGATATGAAACAATTAAAAGTCTTATTGGCAGTGATTAGCCTAATCTTGTGGGTAAATTTTGCAGCATCGGCACAGGACGTGTCCGACCTTAAACCTGCTCAGGAAATCGAAGCTATACCTCAAAATGACACTTTGATGCCTTTTATTGAAGGCGTTGTGATTTCTTACATGCGTGAACATGATGTTCCCGGCGTCTCGCTTTCGATCGTACGCGGCGGGAACGTGCTTTATACAGGCGGTTATGGCCGGTATGACGAAGACAACAGCCCGGTTACAAAGGATACTTTGTTTCGCATGGGATCAGTCTCCAAAACATTTTCTTGGACAGCATTGATGATGCTGGTGGATGGGGAAAAGGTTGATTTAGACGCCGATATCAACACTTACCTGAAAGATTTGCAAATTCCTGAAGCCTTCGACACGCCGATTACTGTACGCGATTTAGTGTCACATCGAACAGGTTTCGAAGACAGTTTTCGACTATTTACGGGTACGGACGATGATCCAATTTTGAATTTGAAAAATCTCAAACGTGATATGCCTTTGCGGGTTCAGCCACCAGGGCAGCGCGGTTCTTACTCCAATTATGGATCAATCCTTGCATCGAAAATCGTTGAAGACGTTTCTGGTGTGCCTTATCAAGAGTTTGTGCGCACGCGCATATTGGACCCTCTAGATATGAATGACACATTTCTGGTTGCACCCGGGAAATTGCCTGATCGCCTTAATTTTTCCAAATCTTTTAACGGTTCCAAGACTGATAGCTACATGCAAGGAAATCCGTATTCGCCAATCGGTTTCATGACATCCACTTCAGCTGATATGGCGCAATGGATGCTGGTTCATCTCGGCGGCGGAGAATTGGATGGTTTGAAACTCATGACCAAAGCAGGACATGCAAAAATGCGAGAAAGGGCCTATCCTGATCGGGCCAGCGCTCCGGGTATGTTGCATGGTTTTATGGAAGATGAGTATCGCGGTGTTAAGATGTATGGACATGGAGGGGCCATCGATAATTTTCGCTCTTCTATGAATCTTATCCCTGAACTGGATATTGGAATTTATATCTCGATAAACTCGGCGCCGAATCGATCCTTAGTCAGCGATCTTGTCCATAATGTGATTGACCATGCTAAAGGCCATGAAGTTGCCGTGTTGCCTGAGGTCGATAAGAATGCGGATCTTTCTGCCTATACTGGCACCTATCTTAGCAATCGCCGTAACTGGTCTACCCTTGTGGCTGCTGGTCGTATAGGCACTGAGAGCAAGGTTTCGACAAAAGATGGTTTGTTAACAATTACTGCCAATGGAAAGTCACGCCGTTATCGTCCTGTTCCCGGCACCTCTGACTTGTTTCTTGCCCGCAATGGAGAACGGATACTCTTCACTCGCGATGACGACGGAGTTGTTCGTAGTTATGCAGGCACTTATAATCAATCGAGTGAAAGAGTTGGTTTCTTTGATCAATCTAACTTCATATATTTAGCGTTTGCTTTGATGACGTGGTTTTCGCTTACGACGGTCATTGGGGCTTGGCGGCAGCAGGGGCGTCAAGTCGTACAGACAAAGAGCGGACGACGACTTGGTATATTTGATTTTCTAAGTGCTGTTCTTATTTTTAGCGCACTAGCGTCACTTATTTACTTTGTCAGCGACACCGCCAACGCTGGCGCAGATCGTTTTCCGACTTGGCCGTTCTTTTCAGCACAGCTCGTGCGATTTATGTATTCGGTCGTCGTCGTACTGGCGATACCGCTGTTGATTAGCCTTTATTGGTGCTGGCGGAAGACCGGTTGGTCCATTTGGCGGAAGATGCATCATACGGTCTTTGCTTTAGCGGTTATACTTGGCGCGCTCGCTGCTCTTAAATTTAATTTGGCGTTTTCGTCACTTTAGGAAGCGGATATATGCCGCGTGATCAGGTAGGTACGCAGGGATAATAATTTGTCAGATAGGTGAGAATCAATTCTCAATCAACAATGTGGTAAGTTACCAGCATATTTGTTGCGTTTTTCTCCCATTTATCCATTGCAAAAACGGGGTAGTTTTAATAGGTTCCGCGCGAAACGGGCCCTGAGGGGGCGTGAGTCTTTTTTGTGCCAAAAATAAAAGCGTATATATGACTGATTTTTTGCTTGGGTATTTGCCGGTTATCATTCTCTTCGCCATTGCGCTTGCGCTGAGCTTATTATTTTTACTCATTCCAGCCGTTATTGCGCCGAGCCAGCCTGATAGTGAGAAATTATCAACCTATGAATGCGGGTTTAACGCCTTTGACGATTCTAGGATGAAGTTTGACGTTCAGTTCTATCTCGTGGCTATTCTGTTTATTATCTTTGATCTCGAAGTCGCATTCTTGTTTCCCTATGCCGTCTCAATTGGCGAAGTGGGGACTTATGGATGGGTTGTTGTCATGCTGTTCCTGATGGAGCTATTAGCAGGCCTTGTTTACGCGTGGAAAAAAGGCGCCCTCGATTGGAACTAGGTAACTAGGACTAGGGCGGACTTAAGGAGTCTTTATGTCAGACGAAATGCTCAAAGCAGGTCAAGGTTCGCGGGATCTCGGTATTCCGGCCTATGATCCAAAGAAGCATGACCCGTTTTTCGATGGCCTGTCAGACAAGTTGGCTGATAAAGGCTTCATAGTCGCGGCCTCTGATGATCTTGTAACATGGGCTCGTACGGGTTCTCTGATGTGGATGACCTTTGGTCTGGCTTGCTGCGCGGTCGAAATGATGCAGGCATCTATGCCGCGTTATGATGTTGAGCGCTTTGGTTTCGCGCCGCGGGCTTCCCCTCGTCAAAGTGATGTTATGATCGTGGCGGGTACGCTGACCAATAAAATGGCTCCGGCTCTTCGCAAGGTTTATGACCAAATGCCAGCACCACGCTATGTGATTTCTATGGGGTCCTGCGCTAATGGCGGCGGTTACTACCATTATTCCTACGCGGTTGTTCGCGGTTGTGACCGGATTGTTCCTGTCGATATTTACGTGCCAGGCTGCCCTCCAACGGCTGAAGCCCTCGTTTATGGTATTTTGCAGCTGCAAAAGAAAATTCGCCGCGAAGGCAATATAGAGAGATAAAGCGTGCAAGATTTGAAAGATCATATCGAAGCCCAGCTAGGCGACGCGGTCAACTCCATTGATATTGTCTTTGGGGAAATGACTGTGAATGCGCGCCGCGCGGCTCTCAAAGACGTCATTACATTTCTAAAAAATGACTCTATGTGTAAATTTGAAGGCCTGATTGACCTTTGCGGGGCGGATTATCCAGCCCGTGAACGCCGTTTTGACGTGGTTTATCACATGCTCTCTATGGCGCATAATCACCGTATTCGCGTCAAAATCACCACGGATGAGACAGAGCCTGTCCGGTCTATTGCCGAAATTTTCCCAAATGCCGATTGGTATGAGCGCGAAGCTTTTGACATGTACGGCATTATATTTGATCAGCATCCTGATCTGCGCCGTCTTTTGACGGATTACGGTTTTGAGGGTTATCCGCTTCGCAAAGACTTCCCGCTATCTGGCTATGTTGAAGTGCGTTATGACGAAGAGCGTAAAGCAGTTGTCTATGAGCCAGTGAACTTGCCGCAAGAATATCGCAGCTTTGATTTCATGTCCCCATGGGAAGGCGCAAAATACGTCCTACCCGGTGATGAGAAAGGTGAGGAGGCCTAGTTATGACCACTGAAGCCATACTCGAAGGTAATGATCGCAATTTCACGATCAATTTCGGACCACAACACCCTGCGGCCCACGGCGTTTTACGTCTTGTGCTTGAACTTGACGGCGAGATTGTTGAACGTGTTGATCCGCATATTGGTCTATTGCACCGCGGGACAGAAAAGCTAATCGAGCATAAAACCTATTTACAAGCCCTGCCATATTTTGATCGTCTCGACTATGTGGCGCCGATGAACCAAGAGCATGCTTATTGCTTAGCCATTGAAAAACTAGCGGGCATTGAAGTGCCGCGCCGCGCGCAATTTATTCGTGTGCTTTATTCCGAAATCGGCCGAATTCTCAGCCATATGCTCAATATCACAACACAAGCCATGGATGTTGGCGCGTTAACGCCGCCTGTTTGGGGTTTTGAAGAGCGTGAAAAGTTAATGGTGTTTTATGAGCGGGCCTCTGGCTCTCGCATGCACGCAGCCTATTTCCGTCCTGGAGGCGTTCATCAAGACTTGCCGCAGCAGCTCCTTGAAGATCTTGATGCTTGGTGTGATCAATTCCCGCAAAAGCTCAAAGACATCGAAACGCTGCTGACTGACAACCGTATTTTCAAACAGCGTAATGTGGATATTGGTGTCGTGACCAAGCAAGATGCCTATGATTGGGGATTTTCCGGCGTCCTCGTGCGCGGTTCCGGTATTCCTTGGGATTTACGTCGCTCGCAGCCTTATGAAATCTATGATGAGCTGGAATTTATAATTCCGCTGGGCAAAAACGGCGATTGTTATGATCGTTACCTTTGCCGCGTTGAAGAAATGTATGAGAGCGCCAAGATCATGAAGCAGTGTATTGCCATGATGCCTGAAGGCCCAGTATCTTCTATGGACAATAAATATGTACCGCCAAGCCGCGGTGAAATGAAGACTTCCATGGAAGCGCTTATCCATCACTTTAAGCTCTATACTGAAGGCTTTCATGTACCAGCAGGCGAAGTCTATACCTGTGTTGAAGCGCCAAAAGGTGAATTCGGTGTTTATCTGGTCTCGGATGGCTCGAATAAGCCATATCGCTGTAAAATACGCGCGCCGGGATTTCCGCACCTCGCTGCTATGCATTATCTGAATAAAGGCCATATGCTGGCTGATGTGTCGGCGATCCTTGGGTCGCTCGATATCGTGTTCGGGGAGATTGACCGATGAGCATGCGCCGTCTTGCTATATCGCAGCCTGAGAATTTTAAGCTCAGTGCATCCGCGAAAAAGAAAATTGCCACATGGGTTAAAAAATACCCCAAAGACCGTCAGCGCTCCGCGCTTATTCCGGCCCTTTGGATTGCCCAAAAAGATGCTGGTGGCTGGATTCCAGAAGCAGCTCTTCGCGAGCTGGGCGACATGCTCGGCATGGCCTATATCCGCGTTTACGAAGTCGTCACATTCTATACCATGTTTAACATGGAGCCTGTGGGAGAGCATCATATTCAGCTTTGCGGCACAACGCCGTGTTGGCTCAGAGGATCTGATGATCTGATCGCCGTCCTAGAGCGCCGGGTTGGTCCGCGCGGTTCTGTCTCTGATGACGGTAAATTATCATGGGTTGAGGTCGAGTGCTTAGGGGCTTGTGCCAATGCGCCGATGGCTCAGATTTCAAACGATACTGGCGATAGCTATTATGAAGACCTAACGGCCGAAAATTTTGAAGCCATGCTCGATAATCTCGTCTCTGGTAAGTCAGTCTATTCTGGCCCGCAAAACACACGCCATACCTCTGAACCTGAGGGCGGTAATCTGACCCTTAAGGGCGAGGGGCCCTATGTGGAAGATAAGCTGGTTTATCTACCGAATACCGAGAAGAAGATTAAGATGTCTGTTCACGGCGGCGCTCCAAAGGCGAAGCGTAAACCGGCAGTTAAGAAGTCTGTTGCCAAGGTTAAACCAGCGGCTAAAGCTTCGAAGCCTAAAGTTATTTACACAGACGGTCCAACGGACGGAAAACCTGATGATCTTAAGAAAATCAAAGGCATAGGCCCGAAGTTTGAAGGCGATTTGAACGGTAAAGGTATTTATTACTTCCGCCAAATCGGGGCTTGGAAAGCGGCTGATGTCAAAATGGTTGAAGCGCTTATTGATTCTATTCCCGGGCGCATCAAACGCGACGAATGGGTCAAACAAGCTAAAACTCTGTCTAAAAAGACTTCGGGGGCGAAAGCATAGTTATGGTTCAGCTTCTTGAAGATAAAGACCGGATTTTTACCAATCTATATGGATTGCAGGATTGGCGCCTTGAGGCTGCCAAAAAACGCGGCGCATGGCTTGGCACGAAAGAGATGATCGAGCAAGGTCATGATTGGGTTGTCAATCAAACTAAAGCCTCAGGTCTTCGTGGGCGCGGCGGTGCGGGCTTCCCGACAGGCCTCAAATGGTCCTTCATGCCTAAAGAAGTCGGCAAGCGCCCGCATTACTTGGTTGTGAACGCGGATGAATCCGAGCCGGGGACTTGTAAAGACCGGGAAATGATGCGCCATGATCCGCATCTCTTAATTGAAGGCTGTCTGGTCGCGTCTTTTGCTATGCGAGCTCACGCCGCTTACATCTATTTACGCGGTGAATATATTTTAGAGCGTCATCGTTTGCAGGCCGCCATTGACGAAGCTTATGCGGCGGGTCTTGTGGGTAAAAATGCTTGCGGTTCGGGATGGGACTTTGATGTCTATGTCCACCATGGTGCTGGTGCTTATATCTGCGGTGAAGAAACTGCGCTACTGGAAAGCCTCGAAGGCAAGAAGGGACAGCCACGTCTTAAGCCGCCATTTCCGGCCAATGCTGGTCTTTATGGGTGTCCGACAACGGTGAATAATGTGGAATCTATAGCTGTTGTTCCGACCATCCTACGGCGCGGCGCGGAATGGTTCACATCATTTGGCCGTGATAATAATAAAGGCACAAAAGTTTTCTCTATCTCGGGCCACGTCAATAAGCCGTGTAACGTCGAAGAAGCTTTATCCATTCCCATGAAAACCCTGATTGATGAATATGCTGGCGGCGTTCGTGGCGGCTGGGATAATCTGAAATGTGTTATTCCGGGCGGATCATCCGTTCCGCTATTGCCAAAAGAGATTTGCGATACTGTTTTGATGGATTTTGATGCGCTGCGTGAACATCAATCCGGCCTCGGAACGGCGGCTGTGATCGTCATGGATAAGAGTACGGATGTAGTCAAAGCAATCGCGCGCCTCGCTTACTTTTATAAGCATGAGAGCTGTGGTCAGTGTACACCTTGTCGTGAAGGTACGGGCTGGATGTGGCGCGTTATGGAACGCATGGTGCGCGGCGAAGCCGAAACATCTGAAATTGATATGCTCCTAAATGTGACCAAACAAGTCGAAGGCCATACCATTTGCGCCCTCGGAGATGCAGCGGCTTGGCCTATCCAGGGCTTGATCCGTCACTTCCGTCACGAAATCGAAGATCGCATTGATAATTATAGAGCGGGCAAACCTGTGTTTGTGCCGCAAAATTTTGTAGAAGCGGCGGAGTAAGACATGTCTGATCTACGCAAAATCAATATAGACGGCACCGAATTCGAGATGCCAGGCGAATATACCGTCATGCAAGCCTGCGAAGAGGCTGGCGCAGAAATTCCGCGCTTCTGTTATCATGAACGGCTATCGATTGCTGGTAATTGCCGTATGTGCCTGGTCGAATGGGTAGGCGCGCCAAAGCCGCAAGCGTCTTGCGCTTTGCAGGTCAAAGACATGCGCCCGAACCGTGACGGTACACCTGCGAATATTCGCACAGACTCTGAAACGGTCAAAAAAGCCCGTGAAGGCGTGATGGAATTCCTCCTGATCAACCACCCACTTGATTGTCCAATTTGTGACCAAGGTGGTGAGTGCGACCTCCAAGACCAAGCCATGGCCTATGGCCGCGATAGTTCTCGTTTTGAAGAGAATAAACGCGCCGTTGATGACAAATTTATGGGACCGCTCGTCAATACGGTCATGACCCGCTGCATTCAGTGTACGCGCTGTGTGCGCTTCATCACCGAAGTTGCTGGCGTCCAAGAAATTGGCCTTGCCTCGCGCGGTGAAGACGCTGAGATCACGACTTACCTAGAGCAGTCTTTGACGTCGGAACTATCCGGTAATGTCATCGATCTTTGCCCAGTTGGCGCGCTGACCTCCAAGCCATACGCGTTTAACGCGCGGCCTTGGGAACTGGACAGTGTTGAAAGCGTTGACGTGATGGACGCTATTGGTGCCAATATCCGCATTGATAGCCGGACGGGCCGCGTTCTGCGCATCCTTCCAGTTATCAATGAAGACATTAATGAAGAGTGGATATCCGATAAGACACGTTTTGTTTGGGATGGTCTGTCACGCCAGCGTCTTGATCAGCCTTACATTCGCAAAAATGGAAAACTCGTTCCAGCAGGCTGGGACGAAGCTCTGGCTCTCGTAGCTGAAAAACTTTCAGGCGACCCGGAAAAAATCGCGGCAATTGCGGGCGATCTCTGCGACGCTGAAAGTATGAAAGCGCTTAAAGATTTGATGGATGGTCTAGGGGTTAAGAGCCTTGATTGCCGTCAGGACGGCGCGAAGATTGATGCGAGCAATCGCGAAGGTTATCTATTTAATACAACAATCGCTGGCCTAGAAGACGCTGATGCCATTCTCTTAGTTGGGACTAATCCGCGTCTTGAAGCGCCTTTGGTCAATACACGCATCCGTAAAACATGGGTAGCTGGTGGTCTTAATATTGGAATGATCGGCGAAGCTGTTGATCTGACCTATGACTATGATCATATCGGGACATCCCCAGAAGATATCGCCGCATTCACAAAGTCTACCAAAGGATTTGCTCGTAAATTCAAATCAGCCAAAAATCCTATCATTATTATCGGGTCTGGCGCTATGGCCCGTAAAGACGGCGCGAAAATTCTGCGAGCTTGTGGTGAGCTGGCTCAGAAATTCGGCATTGGTCAATCCGGCTGGAACATACTTCACGGCGCAGCATCTCGCGTTGCGGGTCTTGATATGGGGTTTGTCCCGGGCGAAAACGGCCGTGATCTAGACGGCATTATCGACGGCGCAGCCTCCGGCGAGATCGAAACGGTTTATTTACTTGGCGCGGATGAAATCGCCACGCCTAAGCTAGAAAAAGCCTTTGTCATTTATCAGGGTAGCCACGGCGATAACGGCGCGCATGTCGCTGATGTTATCTTGCCAGGCGCCGCCTATACAGAAAAAGACGGTCTTTACACCAATATGGAAGGCCGGGTTCAAATGGGCTTTGCCGCCGTATCGCCAAAAGGTGAGGGCAAGCCAGATTGGGCGATTATTCGCGCGCTATCAGGCCATATGAACCGGGAGCTGCCATATGATAATCTCGAGCAGCTACGTGAAAAGCTTCTGGCTGACAATCCTGTTTTTGAAGGCATCGATTATATTGCTGAAACCGCAGCGGATACCATGTTCGAACCGGCAAAACTCGGTGAAAGCGGTAAAGTCCTCAAAGCAGCGTTCCAATCACCTATCGAAGATTTCTATATGACCAACCCGATTGCTCGGGCGTCTAAGGTTATGGCTGAATGTTCTGAGGTAGTCAGTGACACAAAACTACGAGAGGCAGCTGAGTAATGTTTGAACTCATTCAATTCTGGTCTGATCTTTCGCCTTTAGCTTGGTTTGGCTGGAAGCTTTTACAGACTCTTTGTTTTGTGCTACCGTTGGCGCTGTTAGTTGCTGCGTTAGTTCTAGCAGACCGTAAGATTTGGGCAGCCGCTCAAATGCGCCGTGGTCCTAACGTCGTTGGGGCTTTTGGCCTTTTACAAACGATAGCTGACGCGCTGAAATTCTTCTTTAAAGAGCTGATCATTCCTGCAGGTTCAGATAAGTTTTTGTTTATCCTTGCGCCTGTGATTGCGCTTGTTATGGCGTTTGTGGCTTGGGCCGTTATTCCTGTCGCGGAGGGTTGGGTTTTATCCGATATCAATATTGGTGTTCTTTACGTCCTCGCAATTTCATCCCTTGGGGTGTACGGCATAATCATTGGCGGCTGGGCCTCTAACTCGAAATATCCCTTTATGGGCGCGCTTAGATCCGCCGCGCAGATGATTTCTTATGAAGTTTCTATCGGCTTTATCATTCTGACCGTGATCATGCTAACAGGTACCATGAACCTCACAGAACTCGTGCAGGCTCAAGAGGGCGGTTTCTGGAATTGGCACATGTTCTATCTGAACTTCAGTAACCCAATCCATCTCTTATTATTCCCGGTTATGTTTTATATGGGCGTTTTGTTCTTTATTTCGGCACTCGCTGAAACAAATCGCCCGCCATTTGACCTTCCGGAAGCTGAATCTGAACTCGTGGCGGGTTATCAAGTGGAATATTCATCCACGCCGTTTCTGATGTATTTCTTTGCTGAATATGTGAACATCATGCTGCTTTGCGCCATGATGACGATCCTATTCCTAGGCGGTTGGTATGCACCTATTGATGTGGGTTTCCAGTTCTTACCGCCATTTTTCTGGTTCTTTGCAAAATGTGCGTTCTTGTTCTTCCTCTTTGCTATGGTGAAGGCAATTGTCCCGCGTTACCGCTATGACCAGCTCATGCGTCTTGGGTGGAAAGTTTTCCTGCCAACGGCTCTGGCAGCCGTGATGATTGTCGCGACCTTTGTGACATTCTTCGGAAACGGAGCAACATAATGACCCGAGTTAAACAGTTTATTCGCGGCGCACTGTTCCTGGATTTTCTAGGGGCTTTCTGGCTTGCCATGAAATATTTCTTTCGGCCCAAAGTGACTGTTAATTATCCATTTGAAAAAGGCCCGCTATCACCCCGCTTTCGCGGTGAGCATGCGCTGCGTCGTTATCCATCAGGTGAAGAGCGCTGCATTGCCTGTAAGCTTTGCGAAGCGATCTGCCCGGCTCAAGCCATTACAATCGAAGCCGAACCGCGTGAGGATGGCTCACGCCGCACGACGCGCTACGACATCGATATGGTCAAATGTATTTATTGTGGTTTCTGCCAAGAAGCCTGTCCTGTTGACGCTATCGTCGAAGGGCCAAATTTTGAATTTGCGACCGAAACACGCGAAGAGCTTTATTATGACAAAGATAAGCTGCTCGCGAATGGAGATCGCTGGGAGCGTGAAATTGCCAAAAACTTGGAAACCGACGCGCCGTACCGGTAGCGACACAGGAGATATTTAAAGTGCTTGTCACCCTATCATTCTATCTATTGGCATTCGTCGCCATTTCTTCGGCGTTGATGGTTGTCATGTCCCGTAACCCAGTTCACTCGGTTATGTTTCTGATCGTCACCTTCTTCTCAGCTGCTGGGTTGTTCCTTCTCATGGGCGCAGAGTTTCTCGCGCTGCTTCTGGTCATGGTTTATGTGGGCGCGGTTGCCGTGCTATTCTTATTCGTGGTCATGATGCTCGATGTTGATTTTGTGGAACTCAAACAGGGCTTTTTACAATATCTACCCTTTGGATTTGTCCTTGCGGTGATCTTACTGGCCGAAATGGTTATGGTTGGCGCCGCTTACTTTTTCGGAGAGTCTGAAAAATTAGCAATTTATAACGATGAGAAATCAAATCTCGAACGTATCGGTGAGGTTCTTTACACGGATTACGCTTTTTTCTTTGAAGCTGCGGGCCTTGTGCTACTTATCGCCTTGATTGGTGCCGTTGTCCTGACACTACGCACCCGTGAAGGTGTCCGTAAACAAGACGCCCATACACAAATCAGCCGGACACGAGATGAGGCTATCGAAATGGTTGATCTCCCATCAGGCGAAGGAGTGGGCTAATGTTAGGCGCTATTGGATTATCCCATTACCTGATCGTTGCGGCGATCCTATTTGTGATCGGCGTATTTGGTATCTTCGTGAACCGGAAAAACGTCATCGTTATTTTGATGTGTGTTGAGCTTATCTTGCTTGCCGTGAATATCAATTTCGTGGCTTTCTCCACACATATGGGAAATATTGACGGACAAATTTTCGCATTATTCGTTTTGACTGTTGCGGCTGCTGAGGCAGCTGTCGGTTTGGCCATTCTGGTCGTTTACTTTCGTAACCGCGGCAACATTGCCGTGGAAGACATTGATTTGATGAAAGGGTAGGCCGGATGCTCTACCAAATAATCGTCTTTGCACCGCTGCTTGGTGCGCTGATTGTCGGGCTCTTTGGGCGAAAGCTCGGGGAAAAGCCCTCTATGACCATAACGACAGGGCTGTTATTCTTGTCGGCTATCCTGTCATGGGTTGCGTTTGTCAGCGTTACTCAAAACCATCACAACACCACTGTCGAGCTTTTTCGCTGGATGGATGTCGGCGGCTTTAAAGCCAATTGGGCCTTAAAAATTGATAGTTTAACTGCCGTGATGCTGGTCGTGGTCAATACAGTTTCAGCACTCGTTCATCTTTATTCATGGGGTTATATGTCGGATGATCCTGGCAAGCCTCGCTTCTTTGCCTATTTATCGTTTTTTACCTTTGCCATGTTGATGTTGGTGACGGCCAATAACTTCATCCAAATGTTCTTTGGCTGGGAAGGGGTTGGCCTTGCATCTTACCTCCTGATCGGTTTTTGGTATAAGAAGCCTTCTGCCAATGCTGCGGCGATCAAAGCCTTTGTCGTCAACAGAGTAGGCGATGTTGGCCTTGCCCTTGGCGTTATGACGATTTTCTTCGTCTTTGGATCCGTCAATTTCGATACAGTCTTTAGCGCAATTCACGATAAACAGGACCTTGTCTTACCATTCCTTGGCATGGAGTTTAACGCGATAGAACTCATTGCGGCTTTGCTATTCCTTGGCGCAATGGGTAAGTCTGCCCAGTTTGTCCTTCACGTCTGGCTACCTGATGCCATGGAAGGGCCTACACCTGTGTCAGCTCTGATCCACGCCGCGACTATGGTAACGGCCGGTGTGTTTTTGGTTTGCCGCGCTCATCCAATTTTCCAAGAAGCGCCTGTGACCTCCGGTTTTATCACCGTAATGGGCGCGTTCACGGCGTTTTTCGCCGCCACAGTCGGCCTCGTCCAAAATGATATTAAGCGGGTCATCGCTTATTCAACCTGTTCACAGCTCGGTTATATGTTCTTCGCCGCCGGTCTAGGCGCTTATAATGCGGCCATGTTCCACCTGTTCACACATGCTTTCTTCAAGGCCCTGTTATTCTTAGGGGCTGGCTCCGTTATTCACGCGCTTCATCACGAACAAGATATGCGCAAAATGGGCGGTATCTGGAAAATGGTTCCTGTGACCTGGATTGTTATGATTATCGGTACCCTCGCTATAACTGGCGTTGGTATTCCGGGCACAGGCAATTTCGGCTTTGCCGGCTTTGCTTCCAAAGACCTGATCATTGAAAGCGCTTATGACGCGGCCCAAAGCGGCATGGCATCTGGCGCCTTTGCATTCTGGGCGGGTATAATCGCAGCGCTGATGACATCTTTTTATAGCTGGCGTCTGATCTTTATGACCTTCCATGGTAAACATCGCGGCGAGAAAAAGGTTCTTGATCACGCTCATGAGAGCCCGCTCACCATGCTCATTCCGTTAGGCGTCTTAGCGACGGGTGCACTGCTGGCTGGTTTCGTGTTTTATAAGAGCTTTGCATACGGCGTAAACGACTTCTGGGGACATGCCCTTCCGATGGGCGGCGAACATGCTCAGCTAGCCGCTGATAATCTATACGCCGCCGCTGAAACCACGGCCTCTGATGCAGATCATAGCGGCGGACATCATGTTTATCCTAAATGGGTATTATGGGCACCGTTCATCGTTTCCGTATCTGGATTTATTATAGCCTGGTTTACATACATGTATAAAGACGGTGTCGTGAAACGCATCAATGGTAAAGGCGGACCGCTTTATAACTTCCTACTGAATAAGTGGTATATTGATGAGCTTTATGATGTGACGATTGTTCGTTTTACGCGCTGGCTTGGCGACATTTTCTGGAAAGTTGGCGATATCGGCATCATTGACCGCTTTGGTCCAAACGGTGTTGCCGCAGCGGCTATGGCAGGTGCTAAACGTCTTTCAAAACTTCAAAGTGGATATCTCTATCACTATGCCTTTGTTATGCTTATCGGTGTGGCCGCCATTATCGGCCTCGTCATGCGCACGGTAGGAGGTTAGCATGTTTAATAACGTTCCTATCTTATCTATGATCACTTTCTTGCCGCTTATTGTTGCGCTGGGTTTGATGTTAATTTCGCGTATTTCCAAAGGCGATGCGCGCGAGCAACTTAATAAAAATGCGCCAATGGTTGCCTTGATCGTTTCTTGTGTCGTTCTTTTATTATCAGCTCTTCTCGTCTGGCAATTCGATCCATCTTCAGCAGCTTTCCAGTTTGAAGAACGTGTCGACTGGCTTGGCGGCGGTATTGAATATCACCTCGGGGTTGACGGTATTTCCGTTCTCTTCGTCCTTTTGACCGCTTTCCTGACTCCGCTTTGTATTCTCGCGAGTCAGAAGTCGATCAAGAAGAATATGCTCGATTATATGGTGGCATTTTTGGTTCTCGAAACGCTCATGATCGGGGTATTTTGTTCGCTTGATCTGATCCTGTTCTACTTATTCTTTGAGGCGGTCTTGATACCCATGTTCCTAATCATTGGTATTTGGGGCGGTAAAGACCGGGTTTATGCGTCTTACAAATTCTTCCTCTACACATTGTTGGGGTCAGTATTGATGCTCGCCGCGATACTTTGGATATATTTCTATAGCGGCCAAGAACTCGGCGCAGCCACCACAGACATAACGCGTCTGCATGATCTGGATATTCCTGCAAGTGCCCAGACTTGGCTATGGCTTGCCTTCTTCGCGTCATTCGCGGTTAAGATGCCGATGTGGCCTGTCCACACTTGGCTTCCCGATGCTCACGTTCAGGCGCCGACAGCAGGTTCCGTTATTCTGGCGGGTATCCTCCTTAAGATGGGTGGTTACGGCTTCCTTCGGTTCTCACTTCCAATGTTCCCGGATGCGAGTATTAAGTACACGCCTCTAATATTTGGCTTAAGTGTTATCGCGATTATCTACACGTCGCTTGTGGCTTATCGCCAAAAGGATATCAAAAAGCTGATTGCTTATTCTTCAGTGGCTCATATGGGTTTTGTGACCATGGGTATCTTCGCTGTTAATATGCAGGGGCTTCAGGGCGCTATCTTCCAAATGCTCAGCCACGGTCTTATCTCCGGCGCGCTCTTCTTTGGGGTCGGCGTAATTTATGATCGTATGCATACACGCGAGATCGACTTTTATGGTGGCCTGGTAAAACGTATGCCAGTCTATGCCGTCTTCATGATGCTCTTCACTATGGCCAATGTAGGTCTGCCGGGGACTTCTGGCTTTGTCGGCGAAATTCTGACTATGGTTGGCGTCTATAAAGTCAACCCTTGGGTGGCGGCAGGTGCTGCGCTTGGCATGATCCTATCGGCTGTCTACGCGCTTCACCTTTATCGTGAAGTCATCTTTGGTGAACCGACTAATGAGAAGCTCGATAATATTGAAGATATGAATAAAACAGAGATTATGGTGCTAGCGCCGCTGGCTTTATTTGTTATCATTTTAGGTGTCTATCCATCGCTTGTGACAGATGTCACTGCGGCTTCGGTTGAGAATCTAATTTCCAATTTTAATGCTGCTACTCTTGATATTGTATCTGGGCAGGGGTCATAATTATGCTGAACCTTCATCTCGTCATTCCTGAAATATTATTAGCTGTCAGTGCATCACTGCTTTTAGGGTTTGGTGTTTCGAAAACGAAAAACCGTGCGCCAATCGTGCGTCTCGCGGCGATTGTTATTCTACTCGTTTATGCCGTTTTGGGCTATGCTCTTGGCTCTCAAGACGGCGAGGCCTTTAAAGGCGCTTTAGTCGCTGATAGTTTCGCGCGCTATATAAAGTTCTTTATTGGCGTAGCCGCTGCCGCAGGGCTCTTACTTGCTGGAAATTACCTCGAGCGCGAAAAGCTAGATCACTATGAGTTTAGCGTCCTAACCCTTTATGCTGTCCTAGGCATGAGCATCATGGTGGCATCCAATAACCTGCTTTCGCTCTATATTGGTGTGGAAATGCAGTCTTTGGCACTGTATATCATGGCCGCCTTTAACCGCGATAGTTTGCGGGCATCAGAAGCGGGTCTTAAGTACTTTGTATTGGGCGCGTTATCGTCTGGCCTACTACTTTACGGTATCTCCTTGATCTACGGATTTACAGGGACACTCAACTTCGAGCAGATCGCGATTTCGATTAATGAAACAGGCCTGACATTAGGCGTTGTCGGCGGACTTGTGTTCCTTCTCTGTGGACTGGCTTTCAAAATCTCTGCCGCACCGTTTCATATGTGGACACCTGATGTGTATGAAGGCTCGCCAACGCCTGTTACGGGATTTTTTGCAGCGGCACCTAAATTCGCGGCGATTGCCTTGATCGCGCGCTTGGTTATGGGCCCATTTGGCGATATCACAGATCAATGGCAACAAGTCATTATCGTGCTCGCGGCTATGTCTATGTTCATAGGCGCAATCGGCGCATTACGTCAGACTAATATTAAACGCTTGATGGCTTACTCCTCGATAGCCAATATGGGTTTTGCGCTAGTGCCTTTAGCCGCTGGAACGGTTGCGGGTATTCGCGGCATGTTAGTGTTCATGACAATCTATATTATTACTGTGATCGGCATCTTTGCTTGTATCCTGCAAATGCGGATTCGTGACGGCATGGTCGAAAAAATTGGTGATCTATCCGGTATCGCGAAAACCAATCGCGGTATGGCGATTGCCATGACGATCTTTATGCTATCGCTTATGGGCATTCCGCCGCTCCTTGGTTTCTTTGGGAAACTGTTTGCGTTCTTGCCGGCGGTTCAAGCTGATTTGATCTGGTTAGTGGTTTTGGCCTTGATTGCCAGCGTCATCGGTGCATTTTATTATCTGCGGATTATCAAGACCATGTGGTTTGATGAAAGCGAACATGAGTTTATTGTGCCAGTTAGAGCTCTTAGCTTAACTTCAGCTATTTCCGCCTTCTTGCTGATCGGCTTGGTTCTTGTTCCATTTATCGCAAAATCCGGCCAAAACTGGATCGCTATAGCCGCCTCGAGCCTATCCTAGTTTGAGGCTTATTGAGTTAGATACTACCGAGTCCACCAATGATGAGGCCCGGCGGTTAGCTCAAAATGCCGATTTCGGCCCTGTCTGGATACGGGCTAATCAGCAAACATACGGACGTGGTCGCCGAGGCCGAGATTGGGTCTCGCCAAAAGGCAATCTCTATTGTTCCGCATTGTTCGCGACCGACCTTCCAATAGGCAGGTTAGGGCAATATAGTTTTGTAGCTGCTTTGGCAGCTTATGAAGCGTTATTGAAAATTCATCCCATTGGTGATTTCGGTATAAAATGGCCGAATGACACCTTGCTCGGCGGGGCAAAGATATCGGGACTGTTACTAGAAACAGGTAAAACCCATCATCAATCTTGGATCATTGTTGGGATAGGGGTAAATCTAGTCTCTCATCCCGAAGATACGCCTTACCCTGCGACAAGCCTAGCAGCGCATATGGACACGGACGTGGATGGGGCTCTTAAGCCTAAAGTAGTGTTGCAAATATTAAGCGGGCGGTTCAAGGTTTGGAAGTCCAAATTTGAACGCGAAGGCTTTGAGCCAATCCGAAAAGCTTGGTGCGAGGCTGCTGTGAATATACCGGGCCCGGTTACCGTCAAACTGCCCGATGAAGAGTTTGAGGGTACAGCCATTGATATGGGGCATAATGGAGCGTTGCAGGTTCGCCTTGCAAATGGCACCATACGTGAAGTCCATGCGGGCGATGTCTATTTAGGATGAAATATGCTGCTAGCAATTGATAGTGGAAACACCAATACGCTCTTTGCCATTCATGATGGCAAGGGTTGGGCTGTGGAATGGCGCATTGCAACGGAAGCATCTCGGACGGCCGATGAATATGCTGTGTGGTTTTATCAGCTTTTATCCATGCAGGGGCTTAGTTTTAAAGATATCACTGATTGCGTGATCTCGACGGTTGTCCCGCAGTCTTTGTTTAATATGCGCAATCTTGCTAAGCGGCATTTGAATATCGATCCTATTATTATCGGGGATGAAGGCGTTAATGTCGGCATTGGTGTCCGGGTCGATAATCCCAAAGAAATTGGAGCCGACCGCTTGGTGACCTCACTGGGCGCTGTAAAGGCCTTTGATGGGCCGCTGATTATTATTGATAGCGGAACGGCGACCACATTTGATATCGTCTCTGCTGATGAACATTTTGAGGGGGGTATCATTGCTCCGGGTATCAATTTATCTGTTAAGGCCCAACATGAAGCTGCGGCGAAGCTACCACGTATCGCTATAATAAAACCTGACTCCGTTATTGGTAAAAATACCGTGACGGCCATGCAGTCTGGAATATTTTGGGGCTATATTGGGCTCATTGACGGGCTGGTTCGAAAAATCAAACAAGAGGACGGACGAGATTTTACCGTGATTGGCACGGGCGGCGTCGCCTCATTATTCGAAGGGGCTTCTGAGACGATTGATCATTATGATGCAAATCTCACTATTAACGGCCTTTTGGAAATCTGGAAATTGAATAAATAATGGCAAAAAATGCTGACGAATTAGTCTTTCTACCGCTGGGCGGTAGCGGGGAAATAGGAATGAACTTGAATCTGTTTGGGTTTGGGCCTGAACATGATCGCAAATGGATCATTGTTGATCTTGGAGTCACCTTTGGTGATCTCGCGACACCTGGCGTCGAAATCATCATGCCGGATACGCAGTTTATTGAAGGCCATAAAGATAACCTATTAGGTATAGTCCTGACACATGCTCACGAAGACCATATGGGGGCCTTAGCCCGTTTATGGCCGCGTTTGGAATGTCCGGTCTATGCAACGCCGTTTACGATGTATTTGGTCAAAGATAGGCTTTCCGAAGTTGGATTGCTAGATCAGGTCGAGCTTCATGAAATGCCGCTAAAGAGCCGTTTTCAGCTAGGCCCGTTTGATCTGGAATTCGTGACGCTCACTCACTCAATCCCGGAACCCAATGGTCTGGCCATACGAACGCCAGCTGGCCTAATTATGCATACGGGTGATTGGAAGATAGACCAAAACCCGCAACTGGGTGAGCCGATTGATGAAGGGGCTTTAGCCCGAATTCGGGAAGAGGGCGTTTTGGCCATGATCTGCGATTCAACCAATTGCATGTCACCGGGACGAGCAGGGTCAGAAGGCGATGTCCGTAAAGAGCTTATCAAACTGGTCGGGGAATATGAAGGCCGCGGCGTTGCTGTTGCGTCTTTTGCGTCTAATGTAGCCCGCCTTGAAAGCGTTATGATGGCTGCCAAAGAAAATGAGCGATCCGTTTGTCTGGTGGGGCGGTCTATGCACCGTATGGTCGGTGCAGCGCGTTCTGTGGGGCTTTTGTCTAAGGTTCCTGCCACTATTGGAGAAGATGAGGCCCAAAACATGCCAAAAGGTCATGTGCTTTACCTTTGTACGGGAAGCCAAGGCGAGGGTCGAGCAGCTTTGTCCAAGATCGCGAACGGAGAACGCAGAAGCGTCAAGTTTCACAAGGACGACGTGGTTATATTTTCCTCCAAGGTCATTCCAGGGAATGAAAAAACCATCTTCCGGCTACAAAATACCCTTGCAGATGAAGGGGTCGAGATTGTTACAGAAAAAGACCGCGCCATCCACGTTTCCGGCCACCCTTATCAGGATGAGCTTAAACAAATGTATGAATGGATTAAGCCCCATATATCGGTACCTGTTCACGGTGAACGGCGTCATCTTATCACCCATGCCGCGCTCGCCAAAAAATGGGGCGTGAAGCATTCCATGCACCCACATAATGGCGACATGATCAAACTATCCAAAAAGGGCGCAGAGATTATCGATCTTGTGCCGAATGGACGCTTGCACGAAGATGGCAACAGAATAGTCAGTGCCAGTGATGAAGGTATCCGTCTGCGCCGCAAGCTAGCCTATGCTGGCCATATATCCGTGAGCCTGGTTTATAACGCCAAAGGCAAAATAATCTCCGGTCCAGAACCGCGTATTAGCGGATTTCCTGAAGGGAAGAACGGCGTCTATCTGGATGAGCTTTTGGACGCTGTCGCTGATGAAGCTGAATTTGCATTTCGCAAAATTTCCACCAAGGCCCGCCAAGACGAAGATACCGTCGAAGAACGTATAAGGTCTAAGGTGAAAAAACTTGTGCGCGACCGGACTAATAAACGGGCGATCGTCGAAGTAACAGCTCACAGAGTCTGAAAGGAAAAGTCATGATCGGTCCTCTTAATCATGTGGGTATTGCTGTCCCGAATATCTATAAGGCTATAGCTTTTTATCGCGATGTATTGGGTGCAACAGATATCACAGAACCAAAAGATTTACCGCTTCAGGGCGTGACTTACGCTTTCGTCAATTTGCCAAGCGGACAAGTGGAGCTTATTCAGCCTTACGGCGAAAAATCACCTATAAACAAATATTTAGAGCGCAACCCTAAAGGCGGTCAGCATCATATATGCTTTGAAGTCGATGATATTCACAAGGCTAGTCTTATTATGGCAGAGCGTGGTATGCGCGTCCTCAATGAACCTCGCATTGGCGCTCATGGGACGCTTGTGGTATTCCTTCATCCCGGCGATGCGGGCGGCGTCCTGATTGAACTCATGGAAACACCTAAAGAGGAGCACTAATATGAATCCGGTTAATGCCTTTTTAATCTATATTCTCTTTTGGTGGGTGACCTTATTTGCAGTCTTGCCCCTTGGTGTTCGCGGCCAAGCCGAAGACGGCGAAATCGTACCGGGCAGTGACCCTGGTGCGCCCGTCAAACCAGACATGAAGAAGAAGGTTATCATCACGACGGTAATATCGCTTCTTCTCTGGGTGGTTTTCTTTGCCGTTGTGAAATCAGGAGTGATCAGCATTAAGGAATTATCGGGATATAACGACTTATAGTCCCATGCCTCAGAATGAGGCTTGGTTGGATGGCATCAACATTATCACCTGTTAACCATTGCTCTATTGAATATCCTATCCACTTGGCGTAGCACCGCAATCAACTGATTTGCCGTTTTAACCATAAGGCCAAGCACTAAAAGAAAGAGCATTATGCGCTTATCGCGATATTTTCTCCCGCTTCTCAAAGAGACACCCGCTGACGCCACGATTGCGTCTCACAAATATATGTTGCGGGCTGGCATGATGAAGCAAAATAGCGCCGGTATTTATAGCTGGCTGCCTATGGGCTTTAAAGTTCTCAAAAAGATCGAACAAATCGTTCGCGAAGAACAAGATAGAGCCGGGGCGATTGAAATGCTCATGCCGACTATTCAATCGGCCGATCTATGGCGCGAAACAGGCCGTTATGATGCTTATGGCCCTGAAATGCTGCGCATTACTGACCGTCACGGTCGAGACATGCTCTATGGCCCGACCAATGAAGATATGATTACGGACATTTTCCGCTCATCTGTGCGCTCTTACAAAGATCTACCGAAATGCCTCTATCATATTCAGTGGAAGTTCCGCGATGAAGTGCGCCCTAGGTTCGGTATTATGCGCGGCCGTGAATTTCTAATGAAAGATGCCTATTCTTTTGATTTATCGGCTGAAGACGCTCGTAAGTCTTATAACAAGATGTTTCTGGCCTATCTGAACACTTACGCCCGAATGGGGCTTAAGGCTGTAGCTATGAAGGCTGATACAGGACCTATTGGCGGGGATTTATCTCATGAGTTTATTATTCTGGCCGAAACCGGCGAAAGCGAAGTCTTCTGCCATGCTGATCTTGTCAACATGCCGCCGCCCGGTGTGATAGATTTTGACAGTGATCTTCAGCCGCAAGTGGATGAACGGCTGGCGCTTTATGCGGCAACTGATGAAATGCATGATGCTGATGAATTCGCAAAATTGCCAAAAGATAAGCAATTATCAGCCCGTGGTATCGAAGTCGGTCACATTTTCTATTTTGGTGAAAAATATTCAGCGCCGATGAAGGCCAAAGTCATGAGCTCGGAAGGCAAAGAAGTTGTCGTTCATATGGGCTCTTACGGTGTTGGCGTGTCTCGTCTTGTAGGCGGTATTATCGAAGCCAGCCATGATGAAGATGGCATTATTTGGCCAAAGTCCGTGACACCATTTGGAGCCGGTATTATCAATCTCAAGGTAGGCGGTGAAGAAGCTGATCAGGTCAGTGAAGACATCTATGCCAAATTGACTGCCGCTGGCATTGATCCGCTCTATGACGATAAAAACGATCGCGGCGGGGTTAAGTTCTCCCGTATGGACCTTATTGGTCTACCCTATCAAATCACAGTCGGACCACGGGGCCTCAAAGAGGGCATTGTCGAAGTTAAGACAAGAGCTACGGGTGAGCGTCAAAGCTTGTCACCTGAGGCCGCTATCAACTTTATTATTTCGGAATTTGAAAACATTTAATGACTGACGCGACGCCTATATCCGCTGCCGCAAATGGTCAGAACGTGCCCTTTGGGGCGGTAGAGCGCAAGATCGCTCGGCGTTATTTGGGTGCCAGTAAGACGGAAGGCGGCGTAGCCGTTATCGCGTGGATATCCTTCGTCTGTATCATGCTCGCTATTTGGGCCATGATCACCATCATGTCGATTATGAATGGCTTTCGAGAGAAGGTTTTAGAGCTAACGCTTGGCACAGAAGGGCACATGTATGTTGGTCTTTGGTCGGCTGATGTTCCGCCAGATCAAATCAAGGCTTTAGAGATCAAACTAGCAGCTTTGCCCGAAGTCGATACCGCGATTGAGTTCTCACAAAACGCCGCGGGTTTCATGGCCAATGGTCAATTAATGCCGGGCCGCGTTATCGGCGTGACGCCGGAAAACTTGTTAGATTTCAAGATCGTATCGGATAATGTTCAATACGGATCGCTGCAGGGCTTTGGCCAAGGCAAAGGTTCCGCGCATCAAATCATTATGGGCGATGACCTTGCCGGCAGCCTTGGGCTGAACGCGGGTGACCGCGTGAGGATTCTAACAGCCCGAAGCCGAAATACAGTCTCTGGTCCTATGCCGATTACCAAAATTTATACCATTGGTGCTTTGTTTGAAACCGGGCTTTATCAAACGGATACAACGACGGTTTATATGGGCTTAGATCAGTCCCAGCTCTTGTTTTCTAATGGTCGTAAGAGCGGGGAAATTCAGATCAGGCTTAGTAATCCAGACAAGATTGATGCTCTGACAGAGCCAATTCGAGAGGCCATGGGCCAGCCCGTTATTATCGAAACTTGGCGAGATCGATTTAGCTCTCAGGCCCTCGCACTTCGCACGGAACAAATAGCCATGCGGTTTATCTTTGTAATCGTTGTGATCATTGCGACGTTCCCGGTTCTGTCGGCCATGCTGATGCTGGTGAAAAATAAGGGCAAAGACATTGCTATATTGAGGACCATTGGAGCGACGAAGGGCTCAATCCTGCGTATTTTCTTTATCGCAGGGAGTATGATTGGTGTGATCGGTACCATTATGGGGTTGATCGCTGGTATTCTGTTCTGCGTTAATATTGATATTGTGCAGGGCATTATTGAAGGTGTCACGGGGCAAAAATTATTCCCGCCGGAAGTTTACGGCATAACGGGTGGTATTCCGGTCAAAATCGTGTGGGGCGAAGTTCTAGCTGTTGCGCTTTGTGGGTTTGGGATATCAGCGATTGCAACATTCTTCCCAGCTTTGGGGGCATCAAAGACCGATCCGGTGGATGCGTTGCGCTATGACTAAAACAAAACGCCCCATTCTCTCCGTACGGAACCTGCACCGTAGCTATAAATCTGGCGGCGGTGTCCTAAAGGTCCTAAACGGCGCAGATATCGATATTTTCCCCGGTGAAATGGTAGGCCTGATCGGGCCGTCTGGTTCCGGTAAGTCAACTCTATTGCATGCTGCGGGTTTGCTTGAAAAGCCTAATGCGGGCAGTGTTTTTATCAATGGCAAGGAAAGCCTGAAATTACCCGATGATGAGCGAACGTCTATTCGTCGCCGCTCTATTGGTATGGTCTATCAGTTCCATCACCTGCTTAAAGAATTTACGGCGCTGGATAATGTTATTATTCCGCAGCTAATCGCGGGCCGTCCTCGTCGTAAGGCCGAGATCGAAGCCACAAGGCTTCTGACCCAGATGGGCCTAGCAGAACGTATGACCCACAGGCCGTCACAAATGTCCGGTGGTGAGCAACAACGCGTGGCTATCGCCAGAGCTATTGCCAATAATCCGCAAATCCTCTTAGCTGATGAGCCGACAGGGAATTTGGATCCAGCGACGTCTGCCTCCGTTTTTCAGTCTTTGATGAACTTGGTTCGTCAGGAAAATGTCGCCGCACTGATCGCCACGCACAATATGGAGCTAACGCGTCATATGGATCGGGTTTTGACAGTTAAGGATGGATTGATAGTTCCGCTTAGACGGTAGGGCTTAATCTTTGTGCCGCTCTTCATATCTGCGGCAAAACACATATGCCACTAAACCCAAAGCAATCACTCCGGCTCCAAACAATGCCGTGCGCGGATTATCTATAATGACGTAGATGAGTGTGAATCCTGTGATCAACAGAAAGATCAGCGGAACAATAGGATAGAACGGTACATTATAAGGTCGCTCCATCTCTGGCTCTCTTATACGTAATATGATCACGCCTAGCACAGCCAGCAGGCTGTTAAAGGCGAGCATACCGCCGGCAAAGACTAGAATAGTTTTAAAGCTCGATGTCATGATGAGGGTCAGAGCCATCATAGACTGGATGGCGATGGCGCGCATGGGTAGGCCATTTTCTTCGACTTGGCCTAGATAAGAAAATAATTTGTAATCTTCGCCAATGGCTTGGATAGCGCGTGGTCCTGCGAGTGTCATAGCTCCAACAGATGAAATCAGGAGCAGAGCCATCATCAGACCAACTGCGCGTCCGCCCCAATCGCCAAAGGCATATTGAGCCGCGATGAAAGCGATCTCTGTTTGGCCTTGCATAGCTTCAACAGGCGCGACTTTCAGAAATACAAAGTTTAGGAACACATAGAGGAATGTTACTAAGGCCGTACCGGTGATGAGAACCCGAGGCAGATCTTTCTGCGGGTTCTCCATTTCGCCCAAAATATAAGTGGCGGCGTTCCAGCCTGTATAACTAAAGGCCACATAAATCAGGGCGACAGCAAAGGCGGGGCTCCCGATGGTTTTTAAATCTTCAGCACTGGGCGTGAGTTTCAGTTGTTGAGGCTCTGGGACAAGGAGCAGGGCCGAGACACAGAAGATCAGGATAATGACGATTTTCAAGGCCGTGAAACTGGTTTGGAACCAACTGCTTTGTTCTCGGCTTCTTGTGTGGAACCACATCGCCACAAATACCAATAACATGGCGAGTGGCTTGACCAGGTTATACTCTCCCGTGGGAAAGATACGGGTAGTGTATTCACCAAACGCTATGGCAACGGCGGCGATGGGCGCGGCAAAGCCAATCGTGGCGGAGACCCAGCCTGAGATAAACCCGGCGGCAGGATGATAGACACGGGTAAGGAAGTTATACTCGCCGCCGGAGCGCGGCATAGCCGCCCCAAGTTCAGCATAAGACATGGCGCCGGTGAGGGCAGCAATACCACCTAAGAGCCATAAGAATAAGATCGGGAAGGTCGATTGGATATCAACGAGCTGATAGCCAAGGCTGACGAACACGCCTGATCCTACCATATTGGCGATAATAACGGCGGTGGCTGTGCGGGGAGAATAGAATTTCATAAAGCCGTTTCTATGGGATTTACGCAAATGTCTAGGGGTGACTTGACTCTGTGTTAAAATGTGAATAGAACAAAACAAGAACATTGATGTATTTAGCATTAGTTATTCAGGAGAATCGATATGAGACAAGTTGCGATGGATGTGTGCTCAGGTATGGTATTGGCAGGATTCGTGTCGATGATGACCATTTGGATGATGGTTATCAGCGGCTAAATAAAGATCAGGGGAATACATGGCCGGTTCCGGGGACAGATTTGGGCCTAAATTCGTCCATCTAAGAAGCCGTTCCCCATACTCAATCCTCGAAGGCGCCCTTAAAATTAAGAAGACTGCTGAGCGCTGTGCTAAATGGCGCATGCCGGCACTGGCTTTAACCGACACCAATAATATGTGCGGGGCTTTGGAATTTTCCGAGGCGATGTACAAAGCGGGCGTTCAGCCGATTATCGGTCTGACCCTCACCATTGATCTTGAGCTGGATATGCAACCCGGTCAAATTCATCACGAACCTGAAGGCACGATTGCGCTGCTGGCTCAAGATGAGACCGGATATGGTAATTTGATGGTGTTATCGAGCTCCGCTTTTCTCGATATCGAGCCCACCGATTATCCCCACACGAAGCGCACTAAATTATTTGAACATACAGACGGCATAATTGCTCTGACCGGAGGGCCAGATAGTGTCCTCAACAAGTTTATTTGTCAGGGGCGGCTTGCAGAAGCTGAGGTTTGGCTCGATGATCTGGCAGCCAAATTCCCGAACCGGTTATATGTGGAGCTACAGCGTCACGGCGTATCTCATGAAATTGAAGCGGAGAAAACGCTTTTGGAATGGGCTTATGCTAGGGAGCTACCGATTGTAGCCACCAATGAGCCATATTTCATGGACCCAGAAATGCATCGGGCTCATGATGCTCTGCTGGCTATTTCTGAAGGCAGTTATGTTCTTGAGAAAGATCGCCGAAAGGTCTCGGAGCATCATTATTTTAAAACCGAAGAGCAAATGCTCAAACTGTTCAAAGACATCCCGGAAGCGTTAGAGAACACAATGATCATCGCCCAGCGCTGTTCATACAAATCTGAGAAGCGCGATCCGATCCTACCAAACTTTGGTGATGGCTCTCTGAGTGAGGGGGATATCCTTCGAAAAGAAGCGGAAGAGGGGCTACGGGCCCGGTTAGCATCTATTGAGCCTGCGGCCACAGAAAAAGAATATTTTGACCGTCTTGATTTAGAGCTTAGCGTTATAGCGAAAATGGGTTTTCCGGGATATTTTCTGATCGTTTCGGATTTTATTAAATGGGCCAAAATTCAAGACATCCCAGTAGGACCGGGTCGGGGTTCTGGAGCGGGTTCCGTGGTGGCTTGGGCCTTATTGATTACGGATTTAGACCCGCTGCGATATGGCCTTCTGTTTGAGCGCTTCCTCAACCCTGAACGTATATCCATGCCCGATTTCGACGTCGATTTCTGTCAGGAACGCCGCGGCGAGGTTATTCGCTATGTTCAAGAGAAGTATGGCGACGCTCAGGTCGCCCATATTATTACCTTTGGTACGCTTCAGGCCCGCGCCGTAGTGCGTGATGTTGGGCGGGTTTTGCAAGTGCCGCTGGGGCAGGTGGACCGTCTGGCTAAATTGATACCCTCTAACCCTGCCAATCCTGTGACCCTCGAAGAAGCTATTGGTATGGAGCAGGGGCTGCGTGAGGCCCGTGACAGCGAACCTGCCATCAAAAACCTACTCGAGATAGCTTTGCAGTTAGAAGGCCTGTACCGCAACGCCTCGACCCACGCAGCGGGTGTTGTGATCGGGGATCGGCCTCTAACGGAGCTTGTGCCGCTTTATCTTGACCCGCGTTCCGAAATCCCGGCCACTCAATTCACCATGAAATGGGCTGAAAGCGCGGGTTTGGTGAAGTTTGACTTTTTGGGCCTGAAAACCCTGACCGTTATCTACCGCGCCATTAAATATGCCGAAAAAACCGGCGCCAAGATTGACCTCTCGAAAGTCTCGACTGATACGCCGGAAGCCTATGTTAATCTCGCTGAAGGTCTGTCCGCTGGCGTGTTTCAGCTGGAGAGCTCAGGCATGCGCGATACGCTTCGTAAAATGGCGCCAGACTCTATCGAAGAATTAACCGCTCTGATCTCGCTTTATCGCCCCGGTCCGATGAAAAACATCGACACTTATATTGACCGTAAATTTGGCCGGATAGAGATCGAATACCCTCATCCTGAGCTTGAGGGTATTCTCAAAGAGACTTACGGGATTATCATTTACCAGGAACAGGTCATGCAGATCGCTCAGGTCTTATCAGGCTATTCCCTTGGCGAAGCGGATATCTTGCGCCGGGCTATGGGTAAAAAAGACAAAGAGGTTATGCGCCAGCAAAAGTCCCGTTTTGTCGAAGGCGCCGTAGAGCGCGGGGTAGACGCGGGGCAGGCCGATCATATTTTTGAATTGGTCAATGAATTTGCCGGCTACGGCTTTAACAAGTCGCACGCTGCCGCTTATGCCATGATTTCGTTTCAAACCGCCTGGCTCAAGGCGATCTATCCGACGGAATTTATCGCGGCGATTATGAGCCTTGATATCAATAATGTCGAAAAACTGGCGCAATTCCAGCAGGAAGCCAAACGTATGGATATGGAAATCCTGCCGCCTTGTGTGAATACAACTATGGCTGATTTTGATGTGCAGGACGGTAAGGTTCTTTATGCGTTAGGGGCGATCAAAAATGTCGGCATAGAAGCCATGCATCATTTGGTCGAAATCAGAGAAAAAAATGGACCTTTCAGAGATTTATTTGACTTTGCTCGCAGGGTAGATACCCGCATTGTCAATAAACGCGCGATTGAGAACCTCGCCCGTTGCGGCGGGTTTGATTGTCTTGAGCCTAACCGGGCCAAAGCTTTGGCATCTGCCTCTGTGCTGCAATCCATTGGGTCGCGGGCATCACAAGAACGAGCATCAGCGCAGAACAGTCTATTCGGCGAAGTCGAAATTGATATGGCGGAACCTGATCTACCGGAAACAGCGCCTTGGGATAATTTAGAGCTGCTGGATAATGAGCTCAAAGCTGTCGGGTTTTACCTTTCGGGTCATCCACTGGATAGTTATGAAGAGGCGCTAGAAAAGCGCGGAGTGATCCGGGCTTCCGATATTGAAACCGCCTATAATCAAGGCAAATACGCTATTCGTCTCGCGGGCGTTGTTCGTAAACGTCAAGAGCGCCTATCTAAACGTAATAAGCGTTTTGCCTATGTGAACCTCTCCGACATGTCGGGCGATTATGAAATTTTCGTCGGTGAAGACGTTCTGACAGAGCATCGAGACGTTCTGGTAGCAGGCATGTTGGTTGAGGTGATTGTCAAGGCCGACCGCCGTGACGGCGATATCCGGCTCTTCACTAATTCTGTCAGTTCTCTCAATGTGCAGGCCGAAAGCCTGGCGGTCAAAGGCCTAACGGTCAGACTACGCAGCGCCACACCAGAAGCCCTAGATACGCTCGAAAAAACACTAGAAGAAATCCGAAATGTACCCTCAAAAACAATGGGGTATGTGGAAATTATCGTGCCGATAGGTCCGGGACGAGAAGCGCAATGGCGACTGCCTGGTAAAATAGGGCTGGAGAAGACGATACAGAAGGCGCTGAAGTCAACGAAAATCATCGAGACGATTACTGAGATTGCGGCTTAATTTTTCCCTCCACTCCCACTCATCCCGGCGAAGGCCGGGAACCAAGCTATATTAATTATAAGAGTAATTGGAAATTTGAAGCACATTGATTTGGGCGTGGACCCCGCTTTGCAGCGGGGTGAGCGAATTTTTACTAAGGGTATTGATACGATTACTGAAATTATCGTTAGAGAGATATTACCTTCCTATTGGCATGTCATTTTTTAGAATCAATGGTTCCGATTTTGTATATCGTTGGCCATCTTTCCAAATTCGTGTCCTAATATATACGCCGTAACTATCTAGTTGATCTGCGCCTTGTAACGCGCGGATATTGTTAGACCATATCGCTACAATTTCAGTTTCGTTATGTGATATAAGCAAAGGTTTGTTTTCAATTCGGTCGTATTGGGCTTCCGAGCCAAAATACCCTAAATTTCCAGCTACGGTCCCGCTTATATCAATTATTTTTTGGTCGGCCCCAAAGTCTTTTATGAGAAAGCATGACAAAGAATAACAAAATGCGCCCAATGTTCCATTGTTCGTCCAAATCGCAGTAGATTTTGCCTCTTGTTTTTCGATCTCCGACATATGGGAAAAACTTGAATTTTGTAAGATTGCTTCGAGGTCGTTTGTAGAGGTCGTTTGAGCACTGACTGGTGTAGTCAGTAGTAGTGATGCAATTACAATAGTCATTACTCTAAGCATTTTAGGTTTTTTGTGTTGAGTATGTTAAAAGTAGCACTATGGCATATAGCTTGGTAAATAGCCATTTCCCCCTTGCATCTCTCATAAATCCTGCTATATGCCCGCCTTTAAATCGCACATGGGTGACGGTTTTGTCCATATAGGGCATAATCGATTCCGGTGAGACATAAGTCTTCACAGCCCGTGTATGGTCAACCGGAACAAGGAGATATTCCAATGGCTTTACCTGAATTTTCTATGCGTCAACTGCTTGAGGCAGGCGTACACTTTGGTCACCAGACACATCGCTGGAACCCTAAAATGGCACCGTACATCTTTGGTGCCCGCTCACACATTCATATTATGGACCTGTCACAGACGGTTCCTTTGATGCACCAAGCGCTTGTGAAAACACGCGAAGTTGCGGCTAAAGGCGGCCGTATCCTTTTTGTTGGCACGAAACGTGCGGCTTCCGAGCCTGTTGCAGTTGCGGCTAAGCGCTGTGCTCAGTATTACGTTAATCACCGCTGGTTAGGCGGCATGCTGACGAACTGGTCAACGATTTCAAAATCCATTAAGCGTCTACGCGAACTTGAAGCTCTCTTGAGTGAAGGCGCGACTGGCATGACCAAAAAAGAAGGTCTTAAGCTAACACGCGAACGCGATAAGCTTGAAAAAGCTCTCGGCGGTATCAAAGATATGGGCGGCAAGCCTGACCTAATGTTTGTAATAGATACAAATAAAGAAGGCATCGCGATTAAAGAAGCGCGTCGTCTTGGTATTCCTGTCGTCGCTATCCTTGATACGAATTGTGATCCAGAATCTGCTGACTTCCCAATTCCAGGTAATGATGATGCGGCTCGCGCCATTCAGCTTTACTGTGATCTGATCGCTGACGCGGTTCTTGACGGTATGACAGAAGCGCAAGCGGCTGTTGGTGTTGATCTTGGCGCAGCTGTTAACCCCGTTGAAATGGCTATCCAAACGCCGGCTCCTGCACCCGTAGCTGCCGCACCTGTTGCAGCAGCACCGGTCGTCGAAGCAGCTCCTGTTGCAGCTGCACCAGTCGCCGCAGAAGCACCCGCTGAAATCGCTGATGATGTTTCTCTGATTGATGGTGTTGGTCCGACTTATAAGCAAAAGCTTGAAGGCGCTGGCATTACATCACTTAAGCAAATCGCTGAATTTGATGCCGCGGCAATCGAAAAGCTGGACGCAGAACTTGACCTAAAAGGCAAGATCGTTTCCGGCGAATGGGTTGAGCAAGCTAAAGAAATGCTAGCTGGCAAACCACCGCGCGCAAAGGTCGATCAGGCTGCTGCTGCCAAAGCTTAAGCTCAGGCTAGTTGAAATTCTAATATTGGTGCCTATATGGGCGCCAATCAAACCACTCTATAGGAGATATGAAAATGGCGACTATTACCGCTGCGCTCGTTAAAGAGCTGCGTGACAAAACTTCCGCCGGCATGATGGACTGTAAAAAAGCCCTGACTGAAAATGATGGTAACCTAGACGCAGCCATTGATTGGCTTCGTAAAAAAGGCATTGCAAAAGCTGACAAAAAAGCTGGCCGCGTTGCCGCTGAAGGCTTGGTTGCTGTAAACTTATCTGGTACTAAAGGTGCTTTGGTTGAAGTGAACTCAGAAACTGACTTTGTCGCTCGTAATGACGAGTTCCAGGGCGCGGTTGCTGAAATCGCTGGCCTAGCCATCGACAATACTGATTTTGATAGCCTCAAAGCTGCGACAACAGCTGCTGGTTCATCTGTTGGCGATTATCTGACGGCTCTTGTCGCTAAAATCGGTGAGAATATGTCTTTACGCCGCGTTCAGGCACAGTCTGTCTCAAGTGGTATCGTTGCAGGATATATCCATAACTCTGTTACCGCTAATATGGGCAAAATCGGCGTTCTTGTGGCGCTTGAGTCTGACGGTCCCGCTGACAAGCTTGAAGAGCTTGGCAAAAAGATCGCTATGCATATCGCTGCGACAAACCCGCTTGCGCTTAATGTTGATGATTTGGACGTAGCGGTTGTTACGAAAGAGCGCGAAATGCTCGCAGCAGAAGCCCGCGAATCTGGTAAGCCGGAAGCCATTATCGAAAAAATGGTTGAAGGCCGTATGACAAAGTTTTTCAAAGAATCTGTTCTATCGACGCAAATTTTTGTTATGGACGGGGAGCGCTCTATTGCTCAGGTCGTTGCTGACGAAGCAGCTGCTCTTGGCACTGATGTTACTCTAGCCGGTTACTCCCGTATGGAGCTCGGCGAAGGTATTGAGAAAAAAGAAGAAGATTTCGCAGCGGAAGTTGCAGCGGCTGTCGCTGGTTCCTAAGTCATAAAGTGCAATTCGCGTTAGAATGGCTTCATAAATTGGGCTTTATTCGCCCATTTTATGGAGACTCCCCAAAATCAAGCAAACGCGAAATGCACAGACTGTAAAATTTAAAGCCCCGTTCGCCATTAGACTGGCGTGCGGGGCTTTCTACGTTATAAGGCTATATAAATAATAGGGGGCGAGTCGCACAGGCTCGGTCAAGAGGAAGCATTTATGGCAAAAGATTACCGCTATGGCAGGGTTTTGCTGAAAGTATCCGGTGAAGCTCTTATGGGCGACCAGGGCTACGGAATTGATGTTTCAGTCACACAGCGCATCGCTGAAGAAGTAAAAGCTGTTCACGATCAAGGTATAGAAATCGGCCTTGTGATTGGCGGCGGTAATATTTTCCGGGGATTATCCGCGTCCCAAGCCGGTATTGAGCGCTCCACCGCTGATTATATGGGTATGCTCGCCACGGTTATGAACGCCCTTGCCATGCAAAGTGCTCTTGAAAAACAAGGCATTCAGACACGGGTTATGTCGGCCATTCCTATGACCACAGTATGCGAGCCTTATATTCGTCGCCGGGCTGTTCGGCACATGGAAAAGGGCCGAATCGTCATTTTTGCGGCGGGTACTGGTAATCCCTATTTCACAACAGATACGGCTGCGGCTCTACGGGCGGCTGAAATGGAATGTGACGCGCTTCTTAAAGGCACACAAGTCGACGGTGTTTATAATGCAGATCCAAAAACTAATCCGCACGCGGTAAGATTTGACAATTTATCCTATCAAAAAGTATTGGCAGACGACCTAAGAGTTATGGATGCAGCGGCTGTGACCTTGATGCGGGACAATTCAATCCCCATAATTGTATTCTCGATTCAAGAAAAAGGTGGCTTTGACGGCGTATTGCGCGGAATAGGCGATTGTACCATTATTGGGTCTTAATAGTGCCATAGTTGTAAGGCTTTGGAAAAGAAGGAGGTCATATGTCTAATGATTTTGACTTAAACGAATATAGGCGCCGTATGGACGGAGCCGTTACATCTTTGAAAACTGAATTTTCAGGGCTTAGGACAGGGCGAGTACGGCTTTGCTGGACGGCTTGACCGTGAAGGCTTACGGCTCTGAAATGCCGCTGAATCAGGTCGCGGGCGTCAGTGTGCCGGAACCCCGAATGCTGAGCGTGACAGTCTGGGATAAATCGCAAGTTTCAGCTGTTGAGCGCGCCTTGCGTGAATCTCGTTTAGGCTTGAACCCTATTGTTGACGGAATGACTATGCGTATTCCTCTACCGCCCCTAACCGAAGAGCGCCGTAAGGAACTTGTGAAAGTGGCTGGTGGTTATTCCGAACAAGCAAAAATCGCTGTTCGTAATGTGAGACGCGATGCTATGGATACGCTTAAATCTTTAGAAAAAGACGGCGGTATGGGTGAGGATGAGCAAAAAGCTTATAGTTCTGATGTTCAAAAAGCGACAGACGACGTTATTGCCAATATTGACAAAGCCTATGAGGATAAGTCTGCAGAAATTATGCAGGTCTAACACTTGTCCAGCCCGTCTTTATATGCACCTGAATACGGATCTGACATCCCGCAACATGTCGGGATTATCATGGATGGCAATGGCCGCTGGGCCAAAGCCAGACATAGGCCGAGAGTGTTTGGCCATCAAGCGGGCGTAAAAACCGTTCGGCAGATTGTCGAAGATGCGGCTGATATTGGCATCAAATATCTGACGCTTTATAGTTTTTCGACAGAAAATTGGAACCGCCCAAAAGCTGAAGTCTCGGCTTTGTTCGGCCTTTTGAAACAATATGTCGACTCTGATTTGGAGAGACTGCATAGCAATGATGTCCGTATCAGAATTTTGGGTTCACGGGCAGGACTTCCGGCTGACATTTTGAAAATCGTGGAACATGTTGAACTTGTGACCCGTGATAATGATGCATTTGGATTGAACATCGCTTTTAATTATGGTGGCCGAGATGAAATCCTAAGGGCTGTTAAAAGAGCTAACCAAGCGGGTGAAGATATGTCCGTCTTGACCGAAGATGTGATTGCTAAGTATTTAGATACTTGTGATGTGCCTGAACCTGAGCTGATCATTCGGACAAGCGGTGAACACCGCACCAGTAATTTCCTATTATGGCAATCGGCTTATTCGGAATTTGTTTTCACAGACGTTCTGTGGCCTGATTTTTCAAAAGAAGATTTGATAGCTGCTATTGCTAACTTTCAAAGCCGTGATCGTCGATTTGGCCGAGTTATTGAAGCTGAAGTGGCGTAGATCCAATGTCTGAAACACCGAAAACCAAAACGTGGAAAAATCTGGGTGCCAGATTTGTGACTGCTGTTATATTTGCGTTGGTTTGTTTCGTACCGTTCTATTTTGGCGGCGCTGCTTGGACGATCTTTGTTGTAATTTTGGGAGCTCGTTTGTTATGGGAATGGGTGAAAATGACCGATGAAACATCAGGTTGGCCAGCTCTTGCTATACCTCTGATCGCATTGATCGTCGCGATAACCTATCAATATTCCGGTCACATGCCGTGGGTTTTACCAACAATTTGCGTGGCAGCTATTCTGGCCTTAATTGAACGGCAACGCCGCGAAGGCGAAAAACTATGGGCCCCATTTGGCGTGGTTTATCTTGTGCTTCCTTGTGTTGCGATGATTGCTTTAAGAGGTGACGGCATAGGCCTGGCAGATCATGGTTTTAAATTGCTTGGCTTTATCATCATGATCGTGATTGCGGCTGATGTTGGAGCCTATTTTGGCGGAAGCTATTTCCAAGGCCCGAAAATAGCTCCAAAATTAAGTCCTAAGAAAACTTGGTCTGGTCTTTTTTCTGGCGTGATTTCTGGTGCTATAATGGCCACAGTTTTGAGTTATGGTTTAAACATGGGGCCTCCTACCGCGGCTTTAATCGCTATTCCCATTGTTATAATATCTGTTTTTGGGGACTTCTTAGAAAGCGCTATAAAAAGAAGAATGGATGTCAAAGATGCCAGCGATATATTGCCAGGTCATGGCGGGTTGTTAGATCGGTTGGATTCATTGGTCTTGGTAGTGCTCTTCACTATGATACTCGTCCACACCCCGGTACTTAACGGCCTGATCTAGATGACGGCTCGGCGCATAAGTATACTTGGATCTACCGGATCGATTGGCTGTAACATGCTTGATCTTATTGATAGCGCCGGCGTTGATGAATTCAAAATCGTTGCGTTAACCGCTAATCAAAATGCTAAACTTTTGGCGGCGCAAGCCATCAAATATAACGCCGAATTTGTAGCGCTTGGCAGCGAAGAAAACTCTAAAGATCTGGAAGCGCTTTTAAGCGGATATGATGTAGAAATCGGCATCGGGGCTGATGCTTTAATTGAAGCAGGTCGCCGCGCTGCGGATTTTATTATGGCTGCGATCATAGGAGCTGCGGGCCTAGAGCCAACATTACAAGCTATACAACAAGGGACACATATCGGCCTTGCCAATAAAGAATGCCTTGTTTGCGCCGGTGATTTGGTCATGGCAGCCATCAAAATATCTGGCGCGAAATTACTACCCGTAGATTCCGAACATAATGCGATTTTCCAAGTCTTAGAGGCGGATAAGCCCAAGGGTGTGCGCCGTTTAATTCTGACAGCTAGCGGCGGACCTTTCCTCAATAGGCCGCTTGATAATATGATGGGGATTAAACGAGAGGATGCGTTAAAACATCCAATTTGGAGTATGGGCGCAAAGATCACGATTGATTCTGCTAGCATGATGAATAAGGGACTGGAACTTATCGAGGCGAGCTATTTATTTGATCGCCCAAGTAGCGAAATTGATGTGGTTATTCACCCTCAATCTATTGTCCACTCTATGGTTGAGTATATAGATGGGTCGGTTTTGGCGCAGATGGGAAGTCCGGATATGAAAACCCCTATTGCCTATGCTATGGCTTGGCCGGACCGTATGGAAGCACCAGTTGAAAGACTCGATTTAACAAAAATGTCGGGCTTGACGTTTTTCGAACCAGATTTAGAGCGGTTTCCAGCTTTGCGATTGGCTCGCGAAGCACTTGAGACGGGGGGAGCTGCGCCGAATATATTAAATGCTGCGAATGAGACCGCTGTGGCTGCGTTTCTCGAGCAGAAGGTCCATTTCATGGATATTCCGGGACTTGTGGAACAAACTTTGTCAATCATGGCGAAAAGCAGTGATGGACCGCAATCTTTGGATAATATTCTTGCTATAGACGCAGAAGCTCGCCGAACTGCAACTGATCTGATCAAGCGCTTGAGCTAGGCGAAAAAATACTCCAAAAGACTATTCTGATTATAGGGATTTTATGCTGTCATTATTGTTTACAGCTCTGGTGTTCATTACCAGCTTTATTGTAATTTTGTCCTTTCTCGTGTTCTTTCATGAGTTAGGCCACTATTCTGTTGCGAGATTTTTCGGCGTTGCTGTGGAGCGGTTTTCTATTGGTTTTGGGAAGCCGATTGCAAAGTGGAAGGCCAAGTCGGGGACAGAATGGGTTGTGAGCCGGATACCGCTAGGCGGTTATGTGAAATTTTTAGGGGATGCCGGAGCGGCCAGTAATCCGGATGCTGAAAGATTAGAAGAAATAAAAACTGGCCTAACTGAAGATGGGAACGCAGATCTTTTGCAAGATTGTTTTCACTTTAAACCTCTTTGGCAGAGGGCTTTGGTCGTTTTTGCTGGGCCGATCGCCAATTTTTTACTCGCGATTGTTATTTTTTCAATCCTTGCGATGACCGTATCGGAGTATGAAACGGATTCTGTCGTTATCAGCGTTGCGCCAGGACTAGCTGCTGAAGCTGCTGGGATAGAGATCGGAGATCATATTCTGACACTCAATGGTGCAAATGTATCTAAGTCGGAGCAATTAATCCCATATGTTGTTGTTCGGAGCGGCGTGGAAATGAATGCGACACTCAAAAGAGCCGGCAAAGTTATTTCGCTAGTCGTCACGCCCACTAGGCAATCCCGAAAAGACTTTATTGGTGGAAATATGGATGTGGGAACATTAGGCGTAACGATCGGTGGTGAAGAGAATGTTCGAAGCGTAAAATACGGACCCATAGCTGCGGTCAAAAAGGGAACTGAGCGGTTTACGGGTACGATTTCTACGACGGCAACCTATATTGGGCGGATATTTAAGGGCAAAGAAAATGGTCGCGCATTTGGGGGGCCTGTACGAATAGCGACAATTACCGGTAAAACAGCTGTCGATATTGTTGGCGCTGACGTAGGGTGGAAACAAAAGCTTATTGCACTTTATGCGAGTTTGTTTAGCCTTGCAGCGGCAATTTCCATTGGACTAGGTGTCGCAAATTTAATGCCGATTCCAGCTTTGGATGGTGGACATTTGCTGTACTATGGGTATGAAGCAATCGCGGGACGTCCGTTAAGCGAACGAAAACAGGAGTACGGATTTAGGATTGGATTTGCCCTTATACTGACATTGCTTATCTATTTGACAATCAATGACTTTGGCTATGTCCGCAGTATGACATCTTGAATCAAGGAACTATGGGAATTAATGTGACTATTCGCAAAATGAAAAGCTTTGTGGTTGCTCTGTTTATAGGGTTTGCAGCAATTTGTACGAGTGTGCCAGCTGTGGCTCAAGACGAAGCTCCAGCACCGGTTTCGCAGGCGCCTACCATCATCAAAACTATTCAGGTACAGGGCAATCAACGTGTTGAGGCTAATACTGTGGCGTCATACCTTTTGTTTGCGCCAGGAGATCCTTACAGCGAAGACCGCATCGATATGTCGGTCAAGACGCTTTATGCGACGGGATTGTTTGCAGATGTTTTAATTGAGCCCGGTGATGGCAATGTTCTGATCCGGGTTGTTGAAAACCCAATCATCAACCGTGTGATCTTTGAGGGCAATAAATCACTTAAGACAGATAAAATAACCGACGAGGTGGAAGCCGAGCCTCGGGCCATTTTTACGCGCTCAAGTGTCCAAGGTGATGTGCAGCGCATTATTGAATTGTACCGTCAATCAGGCCGTTTTGCCGCGAGTGTCGAGCCAAAGGTGGTTCAACAGCCTCAGAACCGTGTTGACTTGATTTTTGAAATTACCGAGGGCCCCGTTACGGGCGTCAAGCGAATCAATTTTATTGGAAACAATGAATTCTCTGACAAACGTTTGCGCGGTGAAATCGTCACGGCGCAGTCAACATGGTGGAAGTTCTTTTCTTCAAATGATAATTATGATCCTGGCCGCCTTGAATATGACCGTGAGCAACTCCGCAAGTTTTATACGGATCGTGGTTTCGCCGATTTTCGTGTAGTTTCTGCCGTTGCAGAGCTTACACCGGATCAGGAAGATTTTTATATTACTTTCACACTGGATGAAGGTGAAGAATATCGCTGGGGTGATGTCGATGTTGAGACAGAACTTGAAGAGCTCGATAAAGATTTCCTTAAACGCATTGTTCGTATTAAACAGGGCGATATTTACAAGGCTAGTGAAGTTGAGTCTGCTATCGAGGGCTTGACCTTCGCCGCTGGTACGGCTGGTTACGCTTTTGTTGACATCCAGCCAGAGATTAAGCGTAATAGAGACACAAAGACCGTCGATTTGGTATTCAATTTGGTTGAAGGTCCCCGTGTTTATATTGAGCGGATTGATATTGTCGGCAATACGACAACACTTGATTATGTTATTCGGCGAGAATTAGAGCTTGCAGAAGGAGATGCTTTTAATCGCGTCCTCCTTGATCGTTCTAGAAATAAAATTCGGTCATTACGCTTCTTTGAAGAAGTCGAGATCGAAGAAACCCAAGGTAGTGCACCAGATCGTGCTATTGTTAAAGTTAGCCTCAAAGAACAGCCAACGGGAGAGCTTGCTTTTAGTGCTGGTTTCTCATCTGCTGATGCTTTTTTAGTCGACTTTTCAATCACGCAAAGAAACCTTCGCGGTCGGGGGCAATTATTGAAATTTGTCATCAGGACCAGTGCTAATCGCCGCGAAATAGATCTTCGATTCACAGAACCGCGTTTTTTGGGTCGTAATTTGGCGGCAGGTGTCGAACTTTTTGATGTTACACTGGATTTCTTAAGTGAAGCGGGTTTTCGTCAAAGTAGAACGGGTGGCCAGTTAACATTCGCTTTCCCTGTGACAGAAAATACCAGCATGTCGACGCGTTACGCGTTGAGAAAAGAAAGTGTGGAAGTGCCGTTTGGGACTTGTAATACTACAGATTTCACAACCAGCAGTTTGTGTGACCCCGTTACAGGGCAGCCCTATGGTGACAGGCTTTCATCTGCCGTTGGCTATACATTTGGCTGGGATCGAAGGAATGACCCCATAACACCCACACGCGGTTTTGACATGCGATTCTCGCAAGACTTTGCTGGCGTTGGCGGAGATGTCCAATACCTTAAAACTGATATGACGGCGAATGCCTATCGGGGTATTCGTAAAGATGTCATCGCAAGCTTACGCGTTTCTGGTGGATATGTTACGGGTTGGGGCGGCGAACCAATTCAGATTAATGATCGTTTTTTCAAAGGTAATTATGATTTCCGTGGATTCGACAATGCCGGTATTGGCCCAAGGATTGTCCAGCGGAGCGCCGTGGGCTCTGATGGAGCATTTTATAGTACACTTGCTCAACTCGAATCGGCTAATACGGCGTCTCTTGCAGCTGGTGGTGATGGTATTCAGCGAGTTGGGAGTAAAATTATCCGAGGCCGTTCACTTGGTGGTAACGCTTACGGCATAGCTGCAGCTGAGGTGAGTTTTCCGCTTGGAGTTGGTGGCCTTTTGGGTAGTTTGTTTGCTGAAGCAGGTACGGTCGGTCTTCTTGATGAAGAGTTTTTAGGCGATACTGTTGCTTCAATTGATAATGAAGAGCTAGGACAATTTATTGTGGATGATTTATCTATCAGGTCGGTCGTTGGCGCCAGTATTTTCTGGGAATCACCGTTTGGCCCTATCCGCTTTGATTTTACGAAGCCTATTCAGCAATATGATTATGACGAACGCAAGTCGTTCCAATTTACAACACGTACAAGGTTCTAATCCATGACATTCACATCTAAAATATTCCGTGCCAGCATTGTGCTTGTGGCGGCGCTAATGGTTAGCGGGGCTGCTTTTGCTCAAAGTACAATTTTGGTCGTTGATCAAAATAAATTGATGCGCCAATCCGAGGTCGGCAAACATATTGAACGCCAACTAGATAGCATCGCTAAAACGATGAAAAGCGAGCTTGACGCGTCAACGTCGCCTTTGAAATCTGAAGGAGCAACCCTAGAAGCAGAAATGAAAGCCTTAGGAAAAACTGATTTATCTACTCGTCCTGATCTTAAAAGCCGTTTTTCAAGCCTGATGCAAAAATCTCAAAAGCAGCAACTTGAAGCGAAATACAAGCAAAAAGAACTCCAAATTACCGAAGCCAAAGCCTACCAAAAGGTCAATGAGAAACTGAAAGCCATCCTACAGCAAGTTGTGACTGAACGTAATGCTGATGTGGTTTTGGATCGCTCACTGGTTATTTATGGTCAGCCTGCTGATGTGACTGATGTTGTCATGAGCCGTCTGAACAGTCAGCTTAAAACAGTTTCTGTTTCCCGTGAGCGTATTCCGCGTAAATAAAAAATAGATTACTTTTATTCAGGTCTGGCCTGTCGTAAGAACGCCCTATGATTGATAGCCGATTTTATGACCTTGCTGGACCTTTTTCTTTGGGGACTCTCATATCCGACTTGGATGTCGGAGAAGTCCTCAATGAAAAATTCTTAGATGAGAGTATTTCCAGGCCATCTGAATTATCGATTGCAAAAAAGGGCGCTATAAGCTTTCTCTCTAGCGCGAAACATAAAACTTCTATTGATGGCGCCAAAGCTACGGCGTGCTTTACCAACGAAAAACTCGCACCTCTGCTCGCAGAGCAGCATATAATTCCTATTATTTCAAATAGCCCGCGAGCACATTTTGCACGTGTCGTTTCTCGCTTGGTTCATAAAAAAACATTGGATGTCGACGGGGCTGCGCCAAAAATTGCGGCTTCGGCAAAAATCCACAGCACAGCTATTGTAGGAGCCGGTGCTGTAATCTCTGACGGCGTCACCATTGGCCCTTATGCTGTTATTGGACCTGGTGTGACGGTCGGCAAAAACTCAGTTCTTGAGAGCCATGTGAATGTGGAATGCGCTGAAATAGGTGAGCATAGCTTGATTAAGTTTGGCGCGCAGCTTGGCGGTGAAGGCTTTGGCATGGACGGTGACGAAACCGGTATCGTGAACTTACCGCATATTGGTCGTGTCATCATAGGAGACCGGGTCCGCATAGGAACTCATAGTTGTATCGATAGAGGGTTTTTGGGTGATACAGTGATTGAAGATGATGTAAAAATTGATAACTTGGTTCAAGTTGCTCATAATTGTCATATCGGTACAGGAACGATGATAGCAGCGCATTCTGGAATCTCAGGCAGCTGCATCGTGGGAAAAAATGTCCGCATGGGCGGCGCCGTTGGGCTGGCTGACCATATTAACGTCGGCGATGGCGCTCAGTTGGCCGCAGCAGCAGGGGTTATGCATAATGTCCCCGCGGGCGAAATTTGGAGCGGAGTTCCGGCGCAACCGATCAGAGACCATATGCGAATGATTAGTGCGACGCGCAAATTGATACAGAAGAAAAAACATGACTGATGTGAATTTGCCTATGCAACAGGCCCAAATCATGGAGTATCTCCCACATAGGGCGCCAATGTTATTTGTGGATGAAGTTTTATCGTTAACTGAAAATACTATTCAAATTGTTTCTAAAATCAAAAAAGACGCTGACTATTTGAAAGGTCATTTCCCTGGCATGCCTATTCAACCGGGCGTCCTAATCGTAGAGACCGTCGCGCAAGCCGGCGCGTTATTGGTGAAACTTTCCCATGGACTGCCTGAGGGTTTGTTTATGGGTTTTTCTGGCATTGATAGCGCAAAATTTAAAAAACCTGTGTATCCCGGTGAAACAATGATTGTAGATTTGGAAATTGTTCGTAAACGAATACCTTTCTATAAATTCTCCGGAAGAGTAACAGTGAATGGCACGCTTGTGGCGTTAGTTGATTTTTCAGCTGCCCATATGTCATTCGATATGTAATATCAGGATAACATGGCTATTTTTGTACATCCCAGCTCATTTGTCGATCCCAAAGCGGAATTGGACGAAGGTGTATCTGTTGGACCTTTATGCGTTGTGGGACCTAATGTCAGGCTCCATAAAAATGTGAAACTCGTCAGTCAGGTCAATATTGATGGCAATACAGAGGTCGGTGAGGGATGCGAGCTTTACCCGTTTGTTTCGCTCGGCCATCCCCCTCAAGATTTCAAGCATAAAGGCGGCGATGTTCGGCTGATTATCGGTAAGCGCAATGTGTTTCGCGAACTCGTCAACGTTCATCCAGGATCTGATGCTGGACGTAGAGATACTACCATCGGTGATGATTGTTATATGATGGTAGGCTCTCATCTCGCCCATGAAGGTCAAATGGGCAATAATGTCGTGGTTTCTAACGGCGTCCAAATAGGAGGCTGTGTGTCCATTGGCGATCACGCTATCCTTGGCGGCCTCTGCGCCATCCATCAGTTCACTAGAATTGGTGATCATGCCTTTATCGGCGGGATGGCGACGGTCACAACGGATATTATACCTTATGGTTCCGTTGTTGGGAATACGGCTTATCTCGCAGGACTAAATGTAATCGGGTTAAAACGTCGTGGATTTGACAAAAAGACTATTCAAGATTTACGTTCTGCTTATCGTCTTTTGTTCGCTCATGAAGGCACGTTTGCCGAGCGTCTCAACGATACGGCTCGCCTCTATCATGATCATTCAATCGTCATGGAAATTGTGGAGTTCATTCGAAGTAAAGACAAACGCAATATCTGCATGCCGCTTAAGGCTACATAGACCATGAAGATTGGCCTTCTTGCCGGAGATGGTGATTTGCCAAAGGCTGTTATTACAGCGGCTCGGCAAGATGGATATGATATATTTGTAGCGCATTTGGGCAAAGTCATAGATATGGACGTGGAAGGCGCAAACTTTTCACTAGGCGAATTTGGGAAAATCACCAAAGCTTTCAAAAAAACTAATGTTACCCATGTTTGTTTTGCTGGAAACGTAGCGCGGCCGGATTTTAAAAAGCTAAGGCCAGACTTCAAAACGCTTACAAAATTACCGGGTGCAATTAAAGCTGCCAAAGATGGTGATGATGCACTCTTGAAATATGTTGTCCAGACGTTCGAGGATGATGGGTTTGCGGTTATTGCACCCCAAGACTTATGTTCATCATTACTTATGCCTGATGGGGCTCTAGGGGCGCACAGCCTGACGAAAGGTCATCGCGATGATGCTGAAAAGGCTATGAAAACAGCTATGGCAATCGGCGAGCTTGATATCGGGCAAGGGGCTATTATTTGCCGGGGATTAGTTTTGGCTGTGGAAGCGCAAGAAGGGACGGACGCCATGTTGCGCCGCGTCGCTGACTTACCTCTAGATATTAGGGGAAGCTCTGATAGTCGAGCCGGTGTGTTAGCTAAAATGCTCAAGCCGTGTCAGGAAGAGCGCGTTGATTTACCAACCATTGGACCTGAAACAATAAAACTTGCAGCCGAAGCGGGGCTTGCGGGTATAATCGTTGAGTCTGGAAATGCTTTTGTTCTGGATAAAGAAGCCGTCGTCTCAGCGGCCGATGCAGCCAAAATGTTTGTGGTCGGATTACCACCTTCCGAGGCATGAGCAGCTCACTTAACAGTATTTTTCTTGTAGCGGCGGAACCGTCTGGCGATCAATTAGGGGCAGGCTTAGCTACCGAATTGCGCGATGCTAATCCCAAGGCCAGCCTTCATGGTATTGGTGGACCCGCTATGAAAAGCGCTGGTGTTGTTAGTGATTTTGATATTTCACCGCTAGCTATTTTGGGATTTACGGAAGCGATAAAAGCGTATCCGATCATCCTGAAAAAAGTCAAAGAAGCGGTGAGTATGATTTTAGAAATCAATCCCAAAATCGTCATATTGATTGATAGCTGGGGGTTCATGATCAGAGTTGCGCAGGGATTAAAGCGCACCGGATTTCAAGGACAAATCGTGAAATATGTTGCGCCTCAAGTTTGGGCCATGCGTGAAGGCCGGGCAAAAGTATTAGCCGGGGCCGTCGATCATCTTTTGAGCATACATAGTTTTGATGCGCCGTATTTTGAGCAGCATGGATTGCCTGTGACATTTGTTGGCAATCCAATGTTTGATGATAATTTTATACCAGATGGGCCGACCGAGTTTCGATCAAAAAATGGCCTCACCCATCAACATAAGATATGCGCCGTTTTATTTGGAAGCCGACCGTCTGAAATAGAACGGCTCTATGACCCCTTTGCCGATGCTCTCGCTAAGTTGACGACCGAATATGCTAATTTGAAGGTATTCAGTCCTCTTTCTGACGGCGTTTCGGAATTCGTCAGAACAAAAGCCCAGAATGATGAACGATTAAAAGGCGTAATATTATTGCCAGAGGCGGAAAAATATGAACTCTTTACAGTGGCCGATATGGCGCTGGCATGCTCAGGAACGGTAACAACGCAGCTTGCTATTATGGGCGTACCAGCAGTGGTGGCTTATAAGTTAAGTCCAATGACTTTCTTTGTCGCCAGACGTTTGTTTAAGCCAAGCTACATTTCTTTGATCAATATATCTGCAAGTGAAGCCCTGATGCCTGAATTCGTTCAGGGAGACTGTACTGCGGATAATTTAGCGGAAGCTATAACGCCGTATATCCTGGATGATGCTCATAGGCAGGAAATGTCGAAGGCCTTACAAAGACAAGCGGCTATTATGAAAGGCAAAGGCGGTCCTGCTTCTCAGCGCGCCGCCTCGGCTATTCTTAAAATGCTTTAGACTGTAAAGAACTAACGCGCATCAACGTCGAGATAATCCCGCGATATTTCACCAGAATATAACTGTCTTGGGCGCCCGATGCGTTGGCTAGGATCTTCGAGCATTTCATTCCACTGGGAAATCCAACCAACAGTCCGTGCCATAGCAAACAAGACCGTGAACATTGAGGTAGGGAAACCTAGAGCGCTTAAAACGATACCGGAATAGAAATCGACATTTGGATAAAGTTTTTTCGAAATGAAATACTCATCTTCGAGCGCGATTTTTTCTAGTTCTTTAGCAACGTCTAGAATTGGGTTTTTAAGATCAAGCTCTTCAAGAACTTCGTGAGCGACTTTCTGCATGACGCGCGACCGTGGATCAAAGTTTTTGTAAACTCGGTGACCAAAACCCATAAGACGGAACGGATCTGATTTGTCTTTCGCGCGAGCGATATATTCTGGAATACGGTCTACGGTTCCAATCTCGCGTAACATATTAAGGGCGGCTTCATTAGCCCCGCCGTGAGAAGGTCCCCAAAGACAAGCAACACCCGCCGCGATACAAGCATAAGGATTAGCTCCCGATGAACCGGCGAGTCGGACAGTTGATGTAGACGCATTTTGCTCGTGATCCGCATGCAAAATAAAAATTTTATCCATGGCGCGGGCAATGGTCGGGCTGACAATATATTTTTCAGCGGGAACAGAGAAACACATATTCAGAAAGTTTTCTGAATAAGAGAGGTGGTTCTGAGGATAGACAGTCGGTTGCCCGATAGAGTATTTATAAGCGCGCGCTGCAATCGTCGGCATTTTCGCAATTAAGCGGTGAACAGCAATATCGCGGGCTTCATTTTCAGTTGTGTGGGCATCATCATGGTAAAAACCTGAAAGGGCGCCGACGGTCCCGCATACCATAGCCATTGGGTGGGCGTCACGTCGGTAACCATGGAAAAAGCTTTCCACTTGATCATGGAGCATGGTGTGCTTTGTGATAGAGTCAGAAAATACCTGATATTCGTCACGTTTAGGCAATTCGCCGTTTACAAGTAGATAGGCGACTTCAAGGAAGGTTGATTGTTCCGCAAGTTGCTCAATCGGATAGCCGCGATAAAGCAGCTGACCCTTGCCACCATCAATAAAGGTAATTTGAGATTCGGTGGAACAGGTCGATGTATAGCCTGGATCAAAGGTGAAGTGACCGGATTGCTTGTATAGCGATCTAACATCAATACCCGGTGCGCCCATGCTGCCTTCAAAAATAGGAAGATCATAGCTTTCGCTACCAATGGTAATTTTTGCAGTTCCAGTGTTTTTGATTTTGTTTTCCATCGGGGGCTCCAGTATTATCTGATCTTCTTGTTATTATTATGAGGCGTTGTAGGACGTCTCTAGGGCATCTTGCAAGCGCCCAATCGTCTCAGTTTTGCCTAAATAGGTCAAAACATCAGCGAGATCTGGCGAAGGGTTGCCGGCTGTGAGGGCTGCTCTTAGGGGTTGTCCAAATTTACCAAATCCGATTTCATTAATTTGAGCATAATCGACTAATACCTGGTGAATAGTCCCGCTACTCCAGTCGTTTAATGTTTCAAACTTTTCCATAAGCGCGCCAAGGTGATTTTTCGCATCATCTTTGCGAAGCGGTTTTGCGGCCTTACCGGTGATCTCTAGAGGTCTTTCGAGCAATAGATAAGCAGACTGCTTTGCCATCTCTTTGTAGTTCTTAGATCGGGTCTTTAAATTATCCATTGCCCCCACAAGTCGGGATGTCGTTGCATCCGAAATATCGGCATCTAAAAATGGCTTAAGACCTTTGAGAAGATAGTCATTATCGGCTATTTTGACATGTTCACCATTGATGTGGTCCATCTTATCAAAGTCGAGACGGGCAGGCGCGCTGTTTATTCCGTTTAGGGTGAATGCCGATGTGGCCTCGTCATCTGTATATATTTCCTGATCATCGACAGACCAACCCAGCTTGAGTAAGTAATTACGAAGACCCACGGGTATATAACCCATATCGCGGAAATCCGTGACGGCTTGAGCGCCGTGGCGTTTCGATAGTTTTTTACCATCAGGACCGTGGATGAGCGGTATGTGCGCCCAATCAGGAACATCCCAACCAAGAGCTTGGTAGATTTGGCTCTGACGCCCTGCATTGATCAAATGGTCATCGCCGCGAATGACATGGGTGATGCCCATATTATGGTCGTCAACAACAACCGCTAACATATAGGTCGGCGAGCCATCAGCGCGTAGGAGGACTAGATCATCAAAGTTCTTGTTGTCCCAGTTAATGTCGCCCTGAACACTGTCAGTGATTTTGGTTGCGCCTGCTGGCACTTTAAACCTGATTGTGAAGGGCACGCCAGCAGGTTCAGCTTGTTCACCATCTCTCCAAGGAGAGCGTAGTGCAATGCCTGTCTCGCGTGATTTAGCCCGAATTTCGTCAAGCTCTTCAGGCGTGCAATAACAACGATAGGCGTGTCCGATATCAAGCAGAGCTTGAGCCGCCGCCACATGGGCATCTATATTGCGGCTTTGATAGACAATTTCGCCGTCATGTTGCAGGCCGAGCCATGCCATCCCGTCCAATATAGCTTGGGTGGCTTCTGCCGTTGAGCGTTCACGATCAGTGTCTTCGACGCGCAAGAGAAACTTGCCGCCCATCTTTTTAGCGAATAGAAAGCAGAACAAGGCAGTGCGCGCACCGCCAATGTGCAGATAGCCCGTAGGAGAGGGCGCGAAACGTGTGACGACTTTAGCCGTGGTCATAAGGGTAATTGGCCTGTAAGGTAATTTGAGCTTCTCTTATGGGGAGATTGGCTAAATAACAAGGATTTTCAGGTATAATTGCCGTACCCTTGTTCAAATGTGTGGGGTTTTAGAATAGATTTTCTAGAAAATTCGCTTAGCTGGCTTCAAAGACAGTTCGAGACTTTTGTCATCGCTCTTGGCATTGGTATCGGGACTTATTTTGCCTTACCGTTTGAACCAAGCCTCGTGTTGATAGGGATACTGGCATTGGTTCTTGTCGGGGTTTGCTTTTTTCTGGTTGTCAAAAGACCCAAATTCGCCATGCCTATTATGCTGATTTTATTGGGAGTTTTAGGTTTAGGGAGAGCCGCTTGGCATAGCGACGCTGCCCAACGACCAAAGCTCCCTGATTATGAGCGCAGCTATCAAGTCGAAGGCTGGATTAAAGCGATTGAAAAATCTGGGCCACGTCAGCGCTGGGTTATCGCCGTTGATGAAATCCAAGGCATTGAGCCTCTCGAAACTCCTGACATGATCAGAGTGACGACCTTTGATCGCAGCTTTGGCGTAACCGATTATGTGCAATTTCGGGCGGAGCTTTCTTCTCCGCCTGGTCCTGTTATTCCGGGCGGCTATAATCCTTCCTTTCGGGCTTATTTCCAAAAAGTCGGCGGGTATGGGTTTATGGTGTCTAAACCCCAGAGCGTTGAGAACGCTGCAAGTATCCAAACGGATCGAATTGCCAAACGGGTTACCCGGTTTCGATATGGTTTAGCTGATAGGATCAGGGAGAGCGCACCTGAAGCGACGGCAGGACTGCAAGTTGCTTTGCTGACAGGTATACGGACTTGGGTGCCGGAACAACACACAGACGCCTTAAGGGCAGGTGGTCTTGCCCATATTCTTGCCATTTCCGGGCTGCATATGGGATTGGTAGCCGGTAGCATTTACGCGCTTGTGATCACTTTTCTGGTTCGCATATCGAAACTCGCGCGCCGTATGGATGTGCGTAAGATAGCGGCGGTTGTCGGGATCATAACAGCCTGTATCTACCTAATGGTTTCGGGCGCGAGTGTGGCGACGCAGCGTGCCTTCATTATGACTGTTATTGTTTTTCTGGCCATTATACTGGATCGGCAGGCTATATCCATTCGCTCAGTTGCGGTTGCAGCCTTCATCACGCTGTATATTCATCCTGAGGCATTGATATCACCGGGTTTCCAGATGTCCTTTGCTGCGGTGATAGCTCTGGTCGTGGTTTACCGTGAATGGGACAAGCGCCGCATCTATACAGGACGGAAAAATTGGGCACGTCGTTTGGTTGATAACTTCAAAGGCCTAACAGTCACTAGCGTCGTCGCAGGTGGAGCAACTGCTGGATTCGGGGTCCTGCACTTTAATCGTGTCGCCACGTTCGGACTTCTAGGTAACCTGTTGGCGATGCCGATTTTTACATTTTGGGTTATGCCGATGGCTATAGTGGTTTATCTGGCTTTACCATTTGGGTTGGAAGAGGGGCCTCTTTGGCTCATGGGTAAAGGGATTGAACTGATCCTATTCATATCAAACTGGGTGCAAAATCTGCCGAGCGCTATAAAATATTTACCGTCGGGCCCGTCATGGATTATGGGCGTGTTTGGGCTGGCTTTTATTGGGCTATGTCTGGGGCGAATCCGCGTTAAATGGGCGTCCTTAGCAGCGATGGTTGTTTGTTGGATATTTGTGTTTGTTCAGCCTCATCCGGATATTCGTATAGGCGAGAACGGGTCAGTGGCGTTTTGGCAAGATGGCGAAAGCCCTGTCCTTTATGTTGATCGAAAAAATACAGATCGTTACGGCCGACGAGAATTCCTTGAAGCTATGGGCGTTGAAGCGGTGGAAACGAAAAACTATAAGGACAGTCTTGCGCAATGCGACGCTCTAGGATGCCGGATGAAGTTTCACGGTATAAAAATTAATATCATCGCTGATCCAACTGAAATCATTGATGATTGTCAGAATGTTGATCTGGTCATCATGCCCAAACGCAAGCTTGGAGCAAGGGCAAAACGTCTTTGTAAAACAAAGGTCATTGATGCCGGTGATTTAAATAAGCTTGGGGCTCACAGCCTCTTTATAGAAGGCGGAAGTGTTAGAACGAGAACAGCACGTCAGAGACTAGCTAAACGGCCTTGGCATAATGGATATAACGATCCTTAGTCCTGTCTCAAGCGGCGACAAACTTCCCCATGCTGGGGTGTTAATTATAACGTCTCACCAGTCCAACCAAAATACCTTGAACTTCAACGCGATCAGGTCCGAATGTGCGGGTTGGGAAGTCTTTGTTTTCCGCAATTAGTTCAATCTGGCCATTGGATTTATAAATCCGCTTAAGCGTCGCTTCTTCCTGATCAACCAGAGCCACAACAATTTCATTATTGCGGGCCGTATTGGCTTTTTTGATAATCACGACATCACCGTCGAGGATACCGGCTTCAATCATGGATTCGCCTTCGATTTCGAGGGCAAAATGATCGCCGCGTCCAATCATGCCATCTGGGACAGTGAACATATTGCCGTCTTGCTGGATGGCTGAAATGGGGACACCCGCGGCGATTTTACCAACCATAGGGATTTGTACGCTATCATTGGCGGCCACAGGGAGATGCGAGAGGTCTGCGCCGTCTGTAGGCATTTTTAAAACCTCAAGAGCCCGCGCTTTATTAGGGAGGCGGCGAATAAAACCGCGCTCTTCTAAGGCCGTGATCAAGCGGTGAATGCCGGCTTTAGATGCCAGCCCCAAATGATCTTTCATTTCGTCATAAGAAGGCGGAACCCCGTCACCTTTAATACGCTTATCAATCAGCAGGAGCAGGTCCCGTTGTTTTTCTGTCAGCATAGAATCACTCCCTTAAAATTGGCATGAACAAAGTGGCAACATTTATATTTGTTCTATCATTGTTCTTTACGGTGTCAAGGGGCATATTTTCGAGGCTACCGAGCCTGAGATAATTCTATGAGCCCAGTATTATGAGAAATAAACAGGCATTTCACGCAGTATTATGAGAAATTTTGACGATTTCATATGAAATTTTTGGCTCTAAAGGTTGCCTAATAATATCTCAGTCGCCCGTTTCACATCATCCTGCCGCATCAAGCTCTCACCGACTAAATAGGCCTTTGCCCCATCGCCTGCGAGTCGAAGAATATGGTCAGGTGTGAAGATACCACTCTCTGCGACGAGTGTCGCGTTTGTAGGTGCATTGGAGGCTAGCCGCGTAAATGTATCAAGCGTCGTGTCGAAGGTTCTAAGGTCTCGGTTATTGATCCCAATGAGATCAGCGCCGAGAGCTATAGCGCGGAAAAGTTCTTTTTCATCATGGGTTTCGACTAGTGCATCAAGTCCCATCTCTTTGGCGGCTTTCATGAGCTTTCTAGCGACTTTATCATCGACCATGGCCAAGATAATCAGGATAGCGTCAGCGCCGGCTTCGCGGGCTTCATAGACCTGAATAGGGTCCAGCATGAAGTCCTTGCGTAGCAGCGGCAGGTTGGTTGCCGCGCGGACATCCCGGAAGATATCCATAGAGCCTTGAAAGCTTGGCGCATCTGTTAGGACGGAAAGACAGGCCGCGCCGCCATCTGTATAGGCCTTGGCGATGGCTACAGGATCAAAGTCTTCGCGGATGATACCTTTGGACGGAGAGGCTTTTTTGACTTCGGCGATCAGAGCAGGGCCCGTTTTAGCGACATTATCAAGCGCGACTTTGAACCCGCGCGGTTTGGGTGTCGCGAGCGCTTTGGCTTTGAGGTCAGCAGGGCTGATAGTCTTTTTAAGCTGCGTGACTTCGATAGCTTTGTAGGCCGCAATTTTTTTGAGGACGTTGGGAGTGGAGGTCATCAAACTTGGTCCTCAAATATACAAAACACTCCGCTCATCCCGTTGAAAAACGGGATCCAGTATTCCAGTGTTGATCCCACGGTACCGGAAGTTCCGACTGGTTTCCGGCTTTCGCCGGAATGAGCGGTAGTGAAAAATGGATCACCCATTAGACACCTCCACTAACTTCCCAAGAGCGGCATAAGCGCGGTGGTCTTCAAGCGACCAGATAGCTTGCTGAATGCCGTCTTCCATGGTTTCGGTTACGCCAGCGATCATCAGTGCTGCGCCCGCATTTAAGAGCACAATATCGCGATATTCATCGACCTGACCGAGCAGAAGTTTTTTCAATCGATCTGCGTTTTCCGCGGGTTCGCCGCCGCGTAACTTATCCATGGTGCAGAGCTGAAAGCCGTAATCTTGTGGTATTATTTCAAATTCACGGTAGGTTCCGTCTTTGACTTCAGAGACAAATGTTTTGCCCGTCAGGGAAATCTCATCAAGCCCGTCCTCGCCGTGGACTACCCAAATATGGTCACAGCCGATATTTTGTATGGCCTCGGCCATAGGGCGTCTCCAGCGATCTTCGGCGACGCCGAGCAGCATACGCCGCGCGCCTGCTGGATTACTCAGAGGGCCAAGCAAGTTGAATATGGTTTTGATCCCAAGTTCTTTACGAGCAGGCCCAACATGGCGCATGGCAGGATGGTGGTTCGGCGCAAATAGAAAGCCGATGCCAGCTTTGTCGATACATTCTGCGGCCTTTTCTGGGCTCATGGCCAGATTGACGCCGAGAGTGGATAACGTGTCCGCTGTGCCAGTTAGGCTGCTTGCTGCCTTGTTGCCGTGCTTCGCAACTTTGGCGCCTGCGCCCGCGCAGATAATGGCTGTGGCGGTAGATATCGAAAGAGTGTGGAGTCCAGTGCCGCCCGTACCAACAATATCAATCACATCATGCTCGACATTTACTGGCACCATATTCTCGCGCATGACTTTTGTACCGACAGAGACTTCTTGTGTCGTCAGGCCAATGTCTTCGAGTCCTTGGAGGAAAATTTTTATATCGTTCTTCTCGGCTTGCCCGTTCAAAATTGAAATCAGCGCTGCTTCGAGAGCCTCGCCGCTTGGGCGCTCGCCAGAGGTAAGAGTCTTCAGGATGGATTGATTAAAGCTCATGGCTTCGCTTTATAGCTTCATGCCGGCAAGGCCGAGAAATGCCCCGATTAGCGCATGCCCATGTTCAGAAGCGATGCTCTCCGGATGAAACTGAAGCCCGTGAATAGGCTGCTCTTTGTGATAGAAACCCATGATCTCGCCGTCATCGGTCCATGCATTGACGTGAAGACAATCCGGCAGGCTTTTTTTCTCAACCGCCAGACTGTGATAGCGGGTGGCCGTAAACGGTGAGGGCAGGCCTTCAAATATGCCCGTATCATCATGTTCAATGGGCGAGGTCTTGCCGTGCATGATTTCTTTGGCTCGAATGACCTTACCGCCAAAAGCGTCGCCCATAGACTGCATGCCCAGACAGATACCAAGGATGGGTAAGTTTTTGGGGGCTTGCTGTAATAACGGCACGCACACACCGGCTTCTTTGGGCGTTTTAGGGCCGGGCGATAGCAATACAGCCTTAGGCCCCATGGCGAGTATCTCATTCACGCTCATATCGTCATTACGAATAACATGGGTCTTCGCGCCCATCTCCTCGGCATAATGGACGAGGTTAAAAGTAAAGCTGTCATAATTGTCGATGACGAGGAGCATAAGTCTTATCCGAATTTGATTGGACTACCTATTTCACCTTGAGCCGCAGGGCTAGGGGAAAGTTTAACTGACATCAATAAGTTTTCGGGCATTACCGTTTTGCATGATTTAGTTAGGCTGGGAAAAACTCAGTAAAAATGTAAGGATTTGTTAAGGTTAAGGAAGGGCTTAAAGCAATACAATTATTTATAAACTTTTATTGGATATTTGTAGGCCTTAATTCGGGTTCTTAAAAGGATTGTGACCAGCGACAATAGATTTGTTGGTTAAGTCATTCAATCTATGAATAATTCAGACGAAACAAATGTGCAGGAAATGCGATTGCTGCGGGCACAACTCGCGCAATATGAGGCATGGTTTCGAGCTATTGATGAATATGCTAAATTTGATTTTTGGTTCAAAGACAGCGCGTCCAATTATACCTATGTAAATCCGCATTTCGCTGAAAATATGGGGCGAGATAAATGTCAGCTGCAAGGTAAACCTATTACAGATATTTTCGAGGGTGATCGGTATCAGCGTGTCCGCGCGCTTGATCAACAGATCATGACCGAAGGATATCTGAACAGAGTTGTGCCTTGTGATGCATCGGGCAAATTGGAAATGCATGAAGAGCATCGATTTGTCGTAAAAGACACGGTGGGGGAGCCTATAGGACTGGGTT
>JABABK010000017.1:50237-58579 GCA_014238285.1 Hellea sp. | reverse complement strand
ATTGCCAATAACAGTAAATTGTCCAAAGAAAAAAGAAGGTTGTTTTATTGAGATAAGCAAGCGTTCTTTATTGACGAATTTAATCCAAGAAACACTATAACTGGACGGGATTTGCATTGAGCGCTTCACTTGTCCGGTATCTATATCCAGAATTAAAAGTAACCGAGTTATCTGGGATTTTATCTCTTTATCTTTGCAGGCAGGTTCATCTGCTTTTACAATTTTGCTGTCTGCGTCATAGCAATAATCGTCTCGTTTTCTTTGATGAAATGCAACATAGCGACCATCAAGTGATAATTGCGCGCCATATTCATAAGGTTGCTGTAAGAAATCTTTAGCTGAAGGCTGAGATTGCGTAAGAGCGGTTTGGGAGCAGAATAACAGCATCCACAAAACTGAAAAGACTTTGCTTATGTTTCTGCCCATGTAATCCCCCACCGTTGCGAAACAGGATAGGCATTATTTTACCCAAAACAAGGGGATTAAATGAGGACTTGCTATCGGTTTTGAATGTTCCTTCTTAATCCTTTAAATTGGCAGACCTTTAGGCCTAGGCATAACAATCGTGCCAACACGAAAATTTGGAAGAACATACTTAAACGCTCTAAAAATCGCGTTCATAAGGCTGAGTTTTAACAACAAAGCCTTTGGTTTTAGGGTCGATTTTGAACGTGACCATATCTGGTTTGTCAGCCTTGCTGATAAAACCAAGCTTGCGTAAGGACACGCCCATACCTGATTTGACGAAGCGTTTAACGGTTCCGTCGTTTAGATAATTCGGCGTCATGCCAAATTTACTGCGAAGGGCGGCGTTAGCGATCATATTGGCATTTTTAATACCGCTTTCACGGGTTGAATATTCCGTTGTTACTGAAACGCAATAGCTTTGATTATCGACGCGGTGCGGCGCGTTAAGTCGCCAGCACGCCGCCTGACCGGGCTGTAAATCAACAATCACCGCTTCTTTGTCAAAGTCGGCTTCATAGGGCAGATCATCGAGCAGGTCATTTGTGATGATGGCTTCATAACTCTCATCCGAGATAAATTTGTCGGCTAGAGGATAAATGTAAACCCGCTTCTGGCCTCTGACATGCCACAGCAAAGTTTCGGTTTTGTCGAAATGATAAGGCGTTTGCGATATGGGTGAAGAGATTAAAATTCCGCCTTTTGCCGTATAAGCCTTGTTGCCGGTTTTTTCGGCCAGTTCGCCATACATTTGATCGAGCACGGCCTTATATTCCGGGTGGATGTTCATGGCGCGGCGTAGATTGATCCAGACACGTCCAGCCTTGGCGGCGGCCAATAAAACCTCGCCGGATGTACCGCGAAAATCCCCGGTTAAAAATTGGTTCGGATATCGCGGATCCGGGTTTTCATCCATTGAGCAAACATCAAGTTCATTGGACGGGTGTTTCTCTAAAAGCTCGATTAAAGCTTCATCGCTAAACAGGCCCGTGCTTTCAAGATCATGTCCGAATGTCATGACCTCTTTTTGAAATGTTTGACTATGCGCGTCCGTCCAGTCCGTTAGCATGCTCATCATCGTCTCCACCAGAATTTGTGGGTCACATATAGGTAAAATTGGTTGATTTTCCCTTTTAGGCTATAGTTAAAAATCTATGAACTTGCGATGAGAAGCCGATTTTACTAGGGAATACCATGGCAACAAGTTTTAAATATCGATTTGGAAAATCACTCGGACTCATTTTGGTTTTAGCCTATGTGCTGGCGGCCATTATTGGCGTGGTTGGCGGTGGATTTGGGGTGCAGGCTCTCATAACATTTCCCGAAAGTGTTCAGCCCTGGATGATATGGACAGGCGTGATCGCCCTATCTCTTTTGGTCCTATGGTTTGTGCCGCGCGGTATAGACGTCTTAATCCTCGCTCCCCTTGCTTTTTGGGGCGGGGCCAACGCTTTGGGCCTAACCTATTTGATGTCGGGATTGCTCGTGGGCATTCCCGTTACCATCGTCCTATTGCTAAGCATGGGACGCAAATAACTAGCTTGTCAAAAACGTCCCAGCGAGAGCTTCGTCAATCAAATCAGCGGTTTCTTCAGGGCCGTAAATTGCCACAAACGACCCAAACCTTGGCCCCTGACTTTGGCCAAGACAAACCTCGTATATCGCCTTGAACCAGTTACGTAGGTTTTCAAATTCGTGGTCCTTGCCGACGGAGAAGATCAATGTTTGAAGTGCTTCGCCGTCCGTTGCATCGTCGCCAGAAACGGCGCGAAAGCGCTTAGATAAATCCATCAAAGCGGCGCCTTCTTGCTCGCTTGGCGCGCGGTAGGTCTTTTCAGGTTTCACAAAATCCTGATAATAACGCACGGCATAATCAGCGAGATTATCAAGGGCGGGGAAATCTTCTGGGTTTGCGCCGGGTTCATAACGTTCGATAAAGCCCCAAAGAATATCTTTGGACGAGGCGTTACTGGCCGACACTAGGTTCATGAGCAGTGCAAAGCTCACAGGTGTTCCGCTTTGCGGCGGCGTGCCCTTGTGAATATGCCAAACGGGATTGCTCAGCTTCTGATCTGCGTCTTGGCCTTGATAGGCATTTAAGTGCTGAAAATACTCATCAACGGCTTTGGGAATGACATCAAAAAACAGACGCTTGGCCGTGCGCGGCTTGGTGAACATGTAGAGCGACAGGCTTTCCGGCGTGGCGTATTTCAGCCAGTCTTCGATGGAAATGCCATTGCCTTTGGACTTGGAAATTTTCTCGCCTTTATCATCAAGGAATAGCTCATAGACATATTGCACAGGGGGCTGCGCGCCGAGGATTTTACAAATCCGCGAATAGACAATGCTATTGGCTTGGTGGTCTTTGCCGAACATTTCAAAGTCCACGCCGAGCGCCGCCCAGCGCATGCCAAAATCGGGCTTCCACTGGAGCTTGGCGTTTCCGCCCGTGACTTTCATGGTAATCTCGCTGCCGTCTTCATCATCAAATGTGATCGTGCCGGCTTCTGCGTCGACGGATTTCATAGGCACGTAAAGCACGCGGCCAGATGTGGGTGATATTGGCAAAAACGGACTATAGGTCGCCCGTCTTTCTTCGCCCAAAGTCGGGAGCATGACGTCCATGATTTTATCAAAATTGGCCAGCGCCTTTAAAAGCATATCATCATAAGCGCCGGACTTATAAAGCTCGGATGCTGATTTAAACTCATAGTCAAACCCAAACCCGTCGAGAAAGCTATTTAGTTTGGCATTGTTATGAGCGCCAAAACTATCATGGCATTCAAATGGATCGGGCACGACGGTCAAAGGCTTGCCAAGGTTGGCCGTTAGCAGTTCTTGATTGGGCATATTGCCCGGCACTTTACGCATGCCGTCAAGATCATCTGAGACGCAGATCAGGCGCATGGGGATTTTATTATCGGTCATCGCGCGAAAGGCTTCCATAACCATGGTTGTGCGAACAACTTCGCCAAATGTTCCGATATGCGGCAGGCCAGAGGGGCCATAACCGGTTTCAAAAATCACAGGCCGATCGCCGCGCTCAATGCCGCGTTTTTTTTCGATATCTAGGCGGTGCATGACCTGACGGGCCAGTTCGAAGGGCCAGGCTTTGGCTTTCATGTAATTTGGTGTGTCGGTCATGACATGTCTCATTTTAATTCAGACGCGCGGATTAAAGCTTTAGAGAGAGTAGGTCAATGGCTACGGGCCGTAGTCTTTTGCCTGCGGAGCCATTCGCCTGCTACCCCCAAACCGCTCATGCTGGACTAGATCCAGCATCTCTTACCGTAATAGGGGCCAAAAAAGACCCTGGATCAAGTCGAGGGTGAACGGACTTTTTTGGTTTGCTAACATCCCTTTTCAAACCCCTTTTCTTTTCAGGGCAAATCAGCTTAAGCAAAATCAACACAATTTTTAGGAGGGCTAAATGGCCGAATTTTTCACGATGGAAGGGTTTTTCACGCTCGAGAGCATGTTCACTCTGCTGATGCTGATATTGCTGCAAGCGGTTCTTGGGTTTGATAACCTGCTCTATATCGCCATCGAAAGTAATAAAGTCGGCGATCCTAAAGATGCCAAAAAGGTCCGGACATGGGGGATTGCCATTGCCGTGCTATTGCGGATCATCCTGTTGGTCTTGATCGTGAAACTATTCGGGGTATTGGCGGAGCCTTTATTCCATTTGGGCTGGAAAGGCTTTATTGAAGGCCACTTCACCATGCAGGCCTTAGTCACATTGTTTGGCGGCGCGTTTATTATCTATACGGCCATGAAAGAAATCACGCACATGCTCGCGGTCGAGCATATTGAGCATTCAGAAGGCAGCGGAAAACACTCTGTTGGCCGGGCCATTGCCTTTATCGTTTTGATGAACCTAGTATTCTCATTTGACTCAATTTTATCCGCTATGGCGATTGCCAGCGTGCCGGGCGTGGACGGCGCCGCGCCGACCTATCAAGTGCCTTTAATGGCCATTGCGATTATTTTATCGGGCGTTGCCATGATATTATTAGCTGACTTTGTGACCGAGTTTTTGAAGAAAAACCGCATGTATCAAATCATGGGTTTGTTTATTCTGTTCCTCGTCGGCGTTTTGCTGGTGACCGAAGGGGCGCATCTGGCTCATTTGAAGCTATTTGGATTTGAAATTCAGGCCATGTCGAAACCGACCTTCTATCTGGTCATTGGTGTGCTGGTCATAACCGATGTGATTTCGAGCCGTTATCAAAAGCGCCTTTGGGCGCAAAAAGAAGCCGAAATACGCGGCGATCATCCGGAAACTGATGGTCTCGCGGCGGTGGATAAGGCCATGGGGCATTAGAGTATTTACTGGACAATCCGGTCGATCTTAAAGTTAGTCTAGCTCAGTTTGGAGCGAGTCATCCCTCACCCTAACCCTCCCCATTCGGCGGAGGGAATTAGATTATGACCTAACGAAATTCATATATAAGAGGGCTAGCTTGACGATCTGATAGTCGGGTTACGCTTTATCTCCCTCCCCTTGATGGGGAGGGTTAGGGTGGGGTGTCTATATTAAAAACAGGCTTGGAAACTATTCAAAAAGGCATATAGTGTAACATTAAATTTGACGCCGGTTTTGACCCTATGCCAAATAGGTGCCAAGGCCGGTTTTGTTATTTTGAGGTTGTGGCATGCTATCTGTTTTAGATTTGTTTCGCATTGGTATTGGTCCGTCAAGCTCCCATACGGTTGGGCCTATTCGCATCGGTAAACGCTTTGTCGATAGCTTGATCCGTGAAAACCTGTTTGATCAAACCACACGTATCGAAGTACAGCTGCGCGGATCTCTTGCCTTTACGGGTATTGGGCATGCTACGCCAAAGGCGACTCTTTTTGGGTTAATGGGCATGGAACCTGAAACCTTAAATCCAGATACCGCTGACGCATCGTCTGACCGCGTCTATTCAGATAAGGTTTTAGAGCTAGGCGGGCATAAGACCATTCGTTTTGATCCAGAAACAGATTTATTATTTGACTACGAGACGGAGACCACGCTTCATCCTAATGAAATGTTTTTGCAAGCCTTTGACCAAGGCGGCAAAGTTCTTAGGTGGCAGATTTATTTCTCAACCGGCGGCGGGTTTATTGCCTCTCAAGAACAACTTGAAAAACCGCTTGAAGACGACATTGTCCAAATTGGCGGCAAAGTTCCGTTCCCGTTTACGTCAGCGGCAGAGCTTCTTGAATTTTGCCGTGTTGAAGACAAAGAAATCCATCAAGTTATATACGAAAATGAAGACTCCATGCGGCCAAGGGCCGAGACGGACGCGGCGCTAGACCGGATCGCCGAGGTTATGATGGCCTGTATCAAGCGCGGCCTTAACACCGAAGGCGTGCTTCCGGGCGGCCTAAAAGTCAAACGCCGCGCGCCGGGTATATGGCAAAAACTCCACGGCTCTCCCTTGTCCAATGAAAGAGAGCAGCTTTTTGATTGGCTCAATGTTTACGCCATGGCGGTCAACGAAGAAAACGCTAACGGAGGCCAAATCGTAACGGCGCCGACCAATGGCGCAGCGGGGATTTTGCCATCTGTTCTTAAGCATTATTGTTGCGGTGACCGCGAGAACGCGGCCAATATCCGAAAGTTCCTCTTAACCGCTGGCGGCATTGGCATATTGTATAAACAGCGCGCCTCGATCTCTGGCGCCGAAATGGGCTGTCAGGGTGAGGTCGGCGTGGCCTGCTCAATGGCCGGCGGGGGCCTTGCCGCGGTCTGGGGCGGTACGCCAGAACAGGTCGCCAGCGCCGCAGAAATTGGCATGGAGCATAATCTTGGCCTGACCTGTGATCCGGTTGGTGGCCTCGTCCAAATTCCCTGTATCGAGCGCAATGCCATTGGAGCCGTCAAAGCTGCGAATGCGGCGCGTCTTGCGCTACACGCCCCGTCGCAAATGAAAGTCAGCCTCGATCAAGTCATAGAAACCATGCGTCAGACGGGTCTTGATATGTCCTCAAAATATAAAGAGACTTCTCAAGGCGGCCTCGCGGTTAATGTGGTTGAGTGCTAAAATTTTTAAATACATCAATAAGGATTTGACCGTATCTTCATAAAAAAAGAGCACCGGATAGATCCGATGCTCAGTGGGCGCTCCGTAGTCAGTTTGAATTATTTTACGCAGAGTCTCCATGCGGCTTCGGCAATTGCCGTATAATATTCTGCGGGGCCTTCAAAACAAGTTGACGAAACGCCAGGGCCGGTAAAGCTGGCACCGAGGTTACCCTGTAAATCACGGGCCTCTATGGTTAGGGATTTTAAGTCCGCTGATTGGCTCCATGTGACATTCACATTGGGGTCGAGCGTTGTGACGCTCCCGTTTGGGTTTAGGGTGACGTCCGCCGTAGTGGGCGGTGCTTCACAGTCATCAAAAGAGGCAGGCTTGCCATCATATGGGCTTGTCCAGCAGGCTGTGAAATCCATATCTTGCGGTAAAATCAAGTTCACCGGAAAAGCGGGCGGAGCCGGGTCAATAACATTGATGACTTTGGTGCTCGTATTATTACTTTGATTGCTATCATTGCGTGACATGGAGGCCGTCGCAACCACCGAAATACTCCCGGCACTTGACGGTGCTAGGAGATCGGCCGTTAATGTATATTGCGAGTTTCGTCTCATATTGCCGATATCGCACTCAAGTCCTCCCGAGATCGGCCAGCACTCACTTGAATATTGAGACGCTGTAACCGATGCAGGATAGAGGAGCTGAACTGTGACGTTTCTTGCGCGTTTGTCTGTGGCGGCGATCATCTGCACGGAAATGGTGTCCGAGATATCCACATTATCCGGCCCGAGCAGCATTATACTAAGGTCTGTACCGCCCCTTGCATGGGCAAGAGATGGGGTTAGTGAAAAAGCAGATATTAGAAGAATAGTTGTAAGTCGCATTTTGGCGTCCCTTCATTGATTGATGCGAAGGAATTGCGCCTTAGGATAAGAGACCCCTGCATCAAGTTTACGATCCAAGAATAAGAAATAAAGACTTAAGCACTATGCCATAGATATGGCGGGCTTTATACTAGCGTATTTTCAAGATGGCTAACGCCCATGCTTATCTTGTCGGAGGCTCTTCTTGGCTTGTTTGTATTCTTAACAATTGGGTGAGGGAGAGGGGAAACCATCGTTGTCATTGGCTTGACAGTGTCAATAAAAACCCCGACATCCCTGCAAATACTTTTAAGCGCTATAAGGACTTAAATCATGAAGCCTATTCAAATTTTCACAACGGGCGGAACCATCGATAAAGTCTATTTTGATGCGTTGTCGGAATTTCAAGTCGGTGATAGCGGCGTTGGCAATATGCTCTCAGAAGCGAATATTGCCTATGATTACGAAATTGCGCCGCTGATGAAAAAAGACAGTCTTGAGGTCTCTGATGATGATCGCGATCTAGTCCGCGCGGCTGTAAAGGCCTGTCCGCTAGGTCACATCTTGATTACTCACGGCACGGATACAATGGCCCAGACGGCGCGGCATATTTCAGGCATTGAAGGTAAAACCATTGTGCTGACGGGCGCCATGCTACCGGCCACGCACCGGGCGACGGACGCCGTGTTTAATATCGGTTTTGCCATGGCGGCTCTCCAGCTTTTACCGACTGGCACCTATCTTGCCATGAACGGCCGCGTGTTTGATCCGGTGACAGTGGTCAAAGACCGCGCAGCTGGGCAATTTAAAACGGCGAACTAGGGTCTATAACGCCAATAAAGTCGCATTGCCGCCTGCGGCTGTTGTGTTGATGGTCACGGTGCGCTCTATGATGAAGCGCTCGGGTTCATCGTTTTTGGATAGGATGGGATGGATGGGCCCTTCTAGGTTCCAGACGAATTCTGTGACTTTGTTTTGGGCAGGGCCTTCG